>NZ_FO082820.1:2400000-3002500 GCF_000967425.1 Pseudorhizobium banfieldiae | reverse complement strand
GTCGACCGAATACCCCCGGGGGTAGAGCACTGGATGGGCTATGGGGACTCACCGTCTTACTGATCCTAACCAAACTCCGAATACCGGGGAGTACTAGTCGGCAGACACACGGCGGGTGCTAACGTCCGTCGTGAAGAGGGCAACAACCCTGACCTCCAGCTAAGGTCCCCAAGTCATGGCTAAGTGGGAAAGGATGTGAGGATCCCAAAACAACCAGGATGTTGGCTTAGAAGCAGCCATCATTTAAAGAAAGCGTAACAGCTCACTGGTCTAAATAAGGGTCTTTGCGCCGAAAATGTAACGGGGCTAAAGCCATGCACCGAAGCTGAGGATTTGCAGTTTACTGCAAGTGGTAGCGGAGCGTTCCGTAAGCCTGTGAAGGAGGACCCGTGAGGGCCTCTGGAGGTATCGGAAGTGCGAATGTTGACATGAGTAACGACAAAGAGGGTGAGAGACCCTCTCGCCGAAAGACCAAGGGTTCCTGCTTAAAGTTAATCTGAGCAGGGTTAGCCGGCCCCTAAGACGAGGCAGACATGCGTAGTCGATGGGAACCACGTTAATATTCGTGGGCCTGGTGGTAGTGACGGATCTCGTGTGTTGTTCAACCTTACTGGATTGGTTGTGCAGCGAAGAGGTTCCAGGAAATAGCTCCATCATTATAGACCGTACCCGAAACCGACACAGGTGGTCAGGTAGAGTATACCAAGGCGCTTGAGAGAACTATGTTGAAGGAACTCGGCAAATTGCACGCGTAACTTCGGAAGAAGCGTGACCCCTTTTTGGGCAACCAGGAAGGGGTGGCACAGACCAGGGGGTAGCGACTGTTTATCAAAAACACAGGGCTCTGCGAAGTCGAAAGACGACGTATAGGGTCTGACGCCTGCCCGGTGCTGGAAGGTTAAGAGGAGAGGTGCAAGCTTTGAATCGAAGCCCCAGTAAACGGCGGCCGTAACTATAACGGTCCTAAGGTAGCGAAATTCCTTGTCGGGTAAGTTCCGACCTGCACGAATGGCGTAACGACTTCCCCGCTGTCTCCAACATAGACTCAGTGAAATTGAATTCCCCGTGAAGATGCGGGGTTCCTGCGGTCAGACGGAAAGACCCCGTGCACCTTTACTATAGCTTTACACTGGCATTCGTGTCGGCATGTGTAGGATAGGTGGTAGGCTTTGAAGCGGGGACGCCAGTCTTCGTGGAGCCATCCTTGAAATACCACCCTTATCGTCATGGATGTCTAACCGCGGTCCGTCATCCGGATCCGGGACAGTGTATGGTGGGTAGTTTGACTGGGGCGGTCGCCTCCGAAAGAGTAACGGAGGCGCGCGATGGTGGGCTCAGACCGGTCGGAAATCGGTCGTCGAGTGCAATGGCATAAGCCCGCCTGACTGCGAGACTGACAAGTCGAGCAGAGACGAAAGTCGGTCATAGTGATCCGGTGGTCCCGCGTGGAAGGGCCATCGCTCAACGGATAAAAGGTACGCCGGGGATAACAGGCTGATGACCCCCAAGAGTCCATATCGACGGGGTTGTTTGGCACCTCGATGTCGGCTCATCGCATCCTGGGGCTGGAGCAGGTCCCAAGGGTTTGGCTGTTCGCCAATTAAAGCGGTACGTGAGCTGGGTTCAGAACGTCGTGAGACAGTTCGGTCCCTATCTGCCGTGGGTGTAGGAATATTGACAGGATCTGTCCCTAGTACGAGAGGACCGGGATGGACATATCTCTGGTGGACCTGTTGTCCTGCCAAGGGCATAGCAGGGTAGCTATATATGGAAGGGATAACCGCTGAAGGCATCTAAGCGGGAAACCCACCTGAAAACGAGTATTCCCTATCAGGGCCGTGGAAGACGACCACGTTGATAGGAGGCGTGTGGACGTGCAGCAATGCATGAAGCTTAGCCTTACTAATAGCCCGATCGACTTGATCGTTCTCATTGATCATGCTCATCACGCGTCGCAAGACGCCAAGATGAAGCCATGACGTGTTCAACAAGACCATCGCCAACTGTTGGCGCCCTTGCTCGATAAGAGCGCGGGGCAGCCATACAGGCCAAAGGCCGTCGCCAATCCCCGGGTCAAGCCCGAGGACTTTGGCGACCGTCCGCAGGGCCGCGACCGGCAGGTCACGATCAGCCCGTCAGGACAAAGCAAAGGCGATGAACCAAAATCCAGCTTCTCAACACATGCCAACAGAAATGTTGGTTCATTGCCCTTAATCGACCTGGTGGTCATGGCGGGGCGGCCGCACCCGTTCCCATTCCGAACACGGCCGTGAAACGCCCCAGCGCCAATGGTACTTCGTCTCAAGACGCGGGAGAGTAGGTCGCTGCCAGGTCTATTAAAGGCAATGCCGCAAAACAAAAGCGGACAATACAATCTTCTCAGAAACACGAAAAACAAGCATCCCTTCCGGACCAGAAAAGTCCGTATCCTTGGTGACGCGGGGTGGAGCAGCCCGTTCGGCCTAATATCGATCCACTGGATCGATATCTTGACGGCCTCACCTCATCAGGCTACGCCTGACTTCGCTCCCGGGCCCAAAACCCGGACTCTTGGTGACGCGGGGTGGAGCAGCCCGGTAGCTCGTCAGGCTCATAACCTGAAGGCCGCAGGTTCAAATCCTGCCCCCGCAACCAACGAGACTTGTAACCGCACCCACTCAGCCTCCTTCTCCGCAAGGAGCGCCTGACACCGGTTCAGATACTTCACCTTCTCCTGCACAGTCTTGAACTCACCAGCAGCCCGCTTGCGGACGAACCCGGCCGAATGCTGCTCACGCAGTTCCCGTGATGCTTCCCGCCACGCTTCCTGGGCTGCCAGGATGGCGGCGAGGTGGCCGTGGATCGAAAGGTCTGAATAGCCCCGAGTTTCGTAGACACCGTCGGGTCTATGTTTTCTGCACGCGCTCGAACTCAACGGGCGACAGCATCCCGTTTCTGACGTGCTTGCGTTTCGGGTTGTAGAACATTTCGATGTAGTCGAACACGTCCTGACGAGCTTCGTCGCGTGAGCGGTAGACCCTGCGACGTATCCGCTCCCGCTTCAGAAGGTTGAAGAAGCTCTCAGCCACTGTGTTGTCATGGCAATTGCCGCGGCGGCTCATCGAGTGAACCAGATTGTGGTGTTTGAGGAACGAGGCCCAGTCCATGCTGGTGAACTGCGAGCCCTGATCCGAATGGACCAGAACCTGATCCTTTGGCTTGCGTCGCCACACCTGTTGGTTTCCACGCGGAACTGAGCCGGTTAGGCGCATAATTTCCATTGAGAATTGAGCCATGTGAACCTTCCCCCAACGCGGAGAGCGACGGGGGCAACGGAGTGATCCACATGGGACTTTTAAACATCATCCGCCGGATGGCGCTGCGCGAGAAGCTGTCGATCCGTGAGATCAGTCGGCGCACGGGGCTTTCGCGCAACACGATCTCGAAGTATCTGAGCGCTGGCACGATCGAGCCGACGTTCACTGTGCCGGAACGGCCGAGCAAGCTTGATCCGTTCGCTGACAAACTGGCGGCCTGGCTGAAGACCGAGACCGGGAGATCACGCAAGCAGCGCCGAACGCTGAAGCAGCTTCATGCCGATCTGGTGGCTTTGGGCTTTACCGGCTCCTACGGTCGCGTCGCTGCGTTCGCCCGTGACTGGCGGGTTGAGCAGCAGGCGGTCGGCCGCGGCATATTCGTTCCCCTATCTTTCCGCCCAGGCGAAGCATTCCAGTTCGATTGGAGTGAAGACTATGCCGTGATAGGCGGCGAGCGCACGAAGCTTCAGGTCGCGCATATCAAGTTGGCGCACAGTCGGGCCTTTCTGGTCAGAGCTTACCTGCTGCAGACACACGAGATGCTCTTCGACGCCCACTGGCACGGCTTCCGTGTCCTTGGCGGCGTGCCCGCGCGTGGAATTTATGACAACATGCGCACCGCGGTTGATCGCGTCGGCCGCGGCAAGGAGCGGCAGGTCAACGTCCGCTTCCTGGCGATGACGAACCACTACGTCTTTGCGCCCGAATTCTGCAATCCGGCGGCAGGCTGGGAGAAGGGGCAGGTCGAGAAGAATGTTCAGGATGCCCGACCACGGCTATGGCAACAGATGCCGGACTTTCCGAATCTGCCGGCATTGAATGCCTGGTTGGAACAGCATTGCCAGGACCTGTGGCGGGAGACACCGCATGGCACCTTGCCCGGCACGATCGCGGATGTCTGGGCTGATGAGCGGGCAGCATTGATGACACTGCCTGCAGCTTTTGACGGCTTCGTCGAACAGAGCAAACGAGTCTCCCCCACCTGCCTTATCACCTTCGAGCGGAACCGCTATAGCGTGCCCGCATCGTTTGCCAACCGGCCTGTCAGTTTACGAATCTATCCCGAGCGGCTGGTCGTTGCGGGCGAGGGCAACGTTCTTTGCGAACATGTGCGGATCATAGAACGCAGTCACGACAAGCCACCACGGACGATTTACGACTGGCGGCATTATCTTGCGGTCATCCAGCGCAAGCCCGGAGCACTTCGTAACGGCGCACCCTTTATGGAATTGCCACCGGCCTTCCGCAAATTACAGGACCAGATGCTCCGCCGCCCCGGCGGTGATCGCGAGATGGCGGACATCCTTGCTCTCGTTCTTCATCACGACGAACAGGTCGTCCTGCGCGCTGTGGAACTGGCCCTGGAGGCCGGCGTGGCAACCAAGACGCATGTGTTGAACCTGCTGCATCGGTTGGTAGACGGGAAAACGACCGACGGCCCTATTATCGATACGCCGCACGCATTGGCATTGGCTCGTGAACCCAAGGCCAATGTCGAACGCTATGACGGGCTGCGTGTTCGGATCGTAGGGGGTCGCCATGCGTCATGATCCTGCCAGTGCCGCCGTGGTCATCATGCTGCGGAGCCTGAAGATGTATGGCATGGCCCAAGCGGTCATGGATCTGATTGAGCAAGGAGCGCCAGCGTTCGATGCGGCCGTGCCGATCCTGTCGCAGTTGCTGAAGGCGGAAATGGCGGAGCGCGAGGTTCGCTCCATCGCCTATCATATGAAGGCCGCCCGTTTCCCCGCCTACAAGGACATCTCCGGATATGACTTCGCCGCCAGCGAGATCAACGAAGCCACCGTGCGCCAATTGCATCGGTGTGAGTTCATGGACGAAGCGCAGAACGTTGTCCTGGTCGGAGGCCCTGGCACAGGCAAAACACATATCGCGACCGCTCTCGGCATCCAGGCTATCGAGCATCATCGCAGAAAGGTCCGCTTCTTCTCTACCATCGAACTGGTCAACGCTCTTGAGCAGGAGAAGGCCAAGGGCAAGGCCGGTCAGATCGCCGAAGCCCTGGTCCGTCTCGATCTGCTAATCCTCGATGAGCTTGGATACCTTCCGTTCAGCGCCTCGGGCGGCGCATTGCTCTTCCACCTGCTGAGCAAGCTTTACGAGCGCACCAGCGTCATCATCACCACCAACCTCAGCTTCAGCGAATGGGCTACCGTCTTCGGCGACGCCAAGATGACCACCGCTTTGCTCGACCGCCTGACCCACCGTTGCCACATCCTGGAAACAGGAAACGACAGCTTCCGCTTCAAGGCCAGCTCGGCCGCAGCGGCACAGAAGAGAGGAGAAAAGGCCAGCCCATTGACCAAACCCTGATCAGAAAACCATACTCAGAGGTGGCTCACTTCTCGGTGGAAAAACCGGCTCAGTTCCGCGTGGAAACCAACACCCAAAGGCATCAATTATCGCATGCATCCCGCCAATGTTCCTTGTCTCACTGCGGCGAGAATCGACTGCTGCGTCCTTGCCAACAATCACATCGCCGATTGGGGTCTTGAGGGCCTATCGCAGACACTGCGCCATCTCGCCGATGTTGGTGTCGCAACCGTGGGCGCGGGAGACGACGACCAGGCCGCCAGACGGCCAGCGCTCTTGAGCACCGCTGCGGGTCGACGCCTGATGGTTTTTGCGATCGCCTGTCCGTCGGCAGGCGTGCCACGTCGTTGGGCGGCAACGCCACAGCGGCCGGGCGTGCATCTTCTTAACGACTTCAGCCGTGCGTCCGTCAAGCGGGTTCTGGATCAGATCTCGAACCTGCGGCGCAACGATGATGTCGTGGTGGTCTCGATTCACTGGGGACCCAACTGGGGGTATGACATTCCTGCCGGGCATGTCGAGTTCGCCCATGCTCTGATCGACGAGGCGGACGTCAATGTCGTTCATGGCCATTCGTCCCATCACCCGATGGGCCTGGAAATATATCGCAACAGGCTGATCCTGTTCGGTTGTGGCGATTTCATCAACGATTACGAAGGCCTGCCCGGTTATGAGGAGATGAGGCCTGAATTGGCACTTGGTTCTGTTATGGATATCGACGAGCGCGGCGATTTGCTTCGCGGCGTCCAGATGCTTCCCTTCCGCAGGAAGAAGTTCCGTCTTCAGCGAGCGTCCCAGCAGGAAGCAGACTGGCAGGTCGATGTCATGAGCCGAGAAAGCGTCGGCTGTCGGATCTCGCTAGATGATGATGGGATCTTGATCGGCGTCAATGCCGGATGATCCTGTTGCCTTAGCGTTTCTTCAGACCTCATCACCTGTCTAGGATCGCATCCTTCGTGGGCCGAAGTGGTCGTGGCGAGTTCATTCCATCTGGAAACTCAGGAGGAAGCAATGGAAATTCCTGTCGAGATCGAGAGTCACGGCGTCGAGTTGCCCCCCTCGGTGCGCGAGAGCTTGGCTGAACACGTGAATGAATTGGAGACCCGATACGGGCGTATCCTCAAGTGCCGGGTGGCAGTTACAGGGCCTGGCCAGAAGCATCGCACCGGTGGGCTCTATGACATACGCATCCATCTGACGCTTCCCGAGGGGAGGCAGATAACAGTAGACCGATTGGATCATGGCGATGAGCGATATTCGGATCTGCAGTTCGCCATCAATGACGCATTCAAGAGGGCGCGACGTCAGGTGCAGGACGAAGCGCGTAAGATGCAGGGTGCAACCAAGCACCATGAGCCGCAACCGACAGGAACCGTACAGCGGATCGATCACCGGGGTGAGTTCGGCTTCATAGCCGCAGCTGATGGCCGCGAAGTCTACTTTCACCGCAACAGCGTCGTCGGGGGCAAGTTTGAAGATCTTGAACTGGGCACTCGCGTCACCTTCGCGGAAGAACCGGGGCGCGAGGGAGATCAGGCAAGCACGGTGAAGCCGATGGGAAAACATGCCTTGCGCTAAGCTGCTATCCCAGCGGCCGCCGTCTCCCGCTATGCTACAAGTTACTGCGCTTCAGTCCGGCCCTTCAGCGCTGCGTTCGCACGGCCTGCCGATGCCGATCATCTCCGTGCCATCGCTGGCCAAAGGGATCGCAGAGAAACCGGCACCTGGTCGATGACTTTGGCCACTTCGCCGGGGTCGATCTCATTGAATATCACCTTGAAGACGCCACGTGCCGCTGTCGCCGCGTCCATCGGGAAGCTGGCGGGGAGCTCCTTGGCGATGTGGCCGCAGAAGGCGTCGATCGTGTGCTCGCTCGTGGGCTTTCCGCTGATGCGCCAGCCCTCGAAGAACAGGCCGCGGATGACCATTGGCAGCTGTGCACTGAAATGAACGGCGGCTTCCGCGGGCAATCTGTCACGCAACGCATGAAGGGTAGCCCTCAACGCGCTGTAGGCGTGGTTTCGCTCTTCTATATGAAGCTCTTGCGCGATCGCCTTCAGCCATCGATTGGCGTCGTGCACGGTATGGTCGAAGGTGGGATGACCTGTTGTCATGACGTGCTCCATAGTGTCTGAGTTTGTCATTCCTGCCGTACTGCGTCACACCCGGTCCCGGTTGCTTCGTTGGGCTCGGAGGGGCAACAATCCTTAGGATGAGTGCAGTCCGCGAGGGTGGCATTGAGCGATGTCAATGATCGCTGCAGATTTGGAGCCTCGTTTAACCTTGAAAAAGCCGGCGCATCGCCGCACCGCGAACCGGAGGTGATGTAGGGCGATTGACGTACGTCACCTCGCTTGTCATCGAACGCGCAGTCGCTCGTGCAGGACGTGACGCTTTCTCGGTTGTTCGATGATGCGGGGACCAGATCTCTCTTGCGCTCTCCATCTTCGGTGGCTCCACGCTCCCATGGGATGCAAAGGCCATAGCGATCTTCGACAGCAGTGCCATTGGTGGTGACTGCGCAGGCTTGAAGCTCGAAACCCGATCGGAGGTTCACTGGCCCCTCAAGAGCCTTTTGTCCGCTTCCGCACGTATCCGCTTCCAGCGGTGTAACTCGAGCAGCGCGTCTGGGAGCGCGCGATGAGCCGGGAAAGCGGGTTCAGTATCCTGAATGACCTGCCGCACGAGCTTCTCGACTTCCCCCTCTGGCGCGGCGGGTCCGAGACCGTCGCGTGCGGCATGCGAGAAAGCCTGGTCCGATTTTTTGAGCCGAAGCGAATGCCGTGGACGACCACCGGCACGCAACAATACACTCATCCATTTGCCGTCCCAGGAGGGTGCACTTGCGTACAAGTCATGACCTGAGAGGGTGTCGATCATCTCGTTGGTGATCGTAGCCACCGCGACGCCCTCCGTCTCCAGACGCTCCCGTGAGATGCCATGGATCGACTCGGCTTCCACCGACCAGTCAGTCCATTTGGGATCCGGCTTGATCAGGAAGGACCTCGAGCGGCCATCCGCGAACACCCAAGCGATCTCGATGGGATAGCTCTGCTTGGCCAGCGAAGAAGCCTCGAAATCAACGAAGACAATCATCTTGATCTACAGTTGCTCACGCCTCACATTCATTCTCGTGTCACCGCTCGACTCCTATGTGGGGTGGCGATGCGTTGGAAGAGGGAGGGGGCATTCCTTCCGCACCAAGAGCCCACCGAGGTTTTCGTGGATGAGATATACCTGCGCACCCTCGCGCTCCGTCCACTATGGTCACCATCAGCATTCTCGCGCCTCCTCGCGTTGGAGTTGCGCTCAAGTTCATATAGCACGTAAGTGCCGGAATAGGCCTGATTGGTGACGGCGAGCCGCCGATGTTCGAATTTTGACCGGCATCAATGATCCTCCTGAAGCACAGTCCCACTATCGACGCGTAATCGGCGGGTTGGCGTCTCCTGAGCGGCAAACGCTGTTGATCGCCGAGCTTTAGGTCCGGCACGCAGAACCAGAGGAAAGACACAAGAGGAGGTCAGCATGCGTATGAGGAATTACCTGATGGCGGCGGTCGCAACGGGCGCGCTGGTGCTGCCCTTACCCGCGCTTGCGGGCGGTAAGGTGGAAGTCCTGCACTGGTGGACGTCGGGCGGGGAAGCTAAGGCGGTCGGAGAATTGAAGAAGTCCTTCGAGGCCGAAGGCGGCACCTGGATCGATTCCCCGATCGCCGGTGGAGGCGGAGACGCCGCCATGACCGCGCTGCGCGCTCGCGTCGTGGGAGGAAATCCGCCAGCTGCAGTACAGCTCAAGGGTCCTGGTATCCAGGAATGGGCGCGTCAGGGGGCTCTCGCCGACGTGGAAGATGTCGCAACGGCGGAGCGCTGGGACGACGAGCTTCCGCCAGTGCTGGCGGAGATCATGAAATATGAAGGAAAGTATGTTGCGGCACCTGTCAACATCCATCGCGTCGACTGGATGTGGGTCAATCCTGAGGTGTTGGGCAAGGTCGACGCCGAGATTCCGACGACCTGGGATGAATTCAACGCGGTTGCGGACAAGCTGATGGCCGCAGGCATCACGCCGCTCGCGCATGGTGGACAGCCTTGGCAGGATGCAACCGTGTTTGAGACGGTGGTACTTGGACTGGGCGGTCCCGACTTCTATCGAAAGGCGCTCGTCGAACTCGATCAGGAAGCCCTGACGAGCGATACCATGGTCAAGGTATTCAACCAGATGCGCCAGCTCCGCGGTTACGTGGATCCGGGGTTCTCCGGGCGCGACTGGAACCTCGCCACCTCGATGGTGATGAATGGTGAGGCGGCATTCCAGATCATGGGTGATTGGGCGAAGGGCGAATTCCTTGCGGCCGGCAAGGTGCCCGGCAAGGACTTTCTCTGCATCCCAACTCCGGGCAATGGCTTCCTGCTCAATTCCGACAGCTTTACCTTCTTCAAGGTCGCCGATCCGGATGAGGTGGAGGGGCAGAAGCTGCTCGCCAAGCTCATCATGTCGCCGGACTTCCAGAAGACCTTCAACATGGCGAAGGGCTCCATCCCCGCGCGCACCGACGTATCGCTCGATGGCTTCGACGAATGCGCGGTGAAATCACACGAGGACCTTCAGCGGGCGACGGCCGACAATTCCCTGCTGCCGTCGATGGCA
This sequence comes from Pseudorhizobium banfieldiae, assembly GCF_000967425.1. Classification (NCBI taxonomy): domain Bacteria; kingdom Pseudomonadati; phylum Pseudomonadota; class Alphaproteobacteria; order Hyphomicrobiales; family Rhizobiaceae; genus Pseudorhizobium; species Pseudorhizobium banfieldiae. The sequence continues at coordinate 2,992,220 of NZ_FO082820.1, read as the reverse complement.
CATGAGATGGCCGTTCCGCGAACCGTCCGTGGCGAGTTCCTCGATGCGGTCACCAACTTCTTCAACTCCGACCAGAGTTCCGAAGATGCGGTCAAGCAACTCGCTGCGGCGGTCCAGCGGGCCGGATGAGGCATAAGGTTCGGGGCCGCCAACAGGCGGCTCCGAACGGCAAGGCGTACATGCTGCAAGTCCGGGGGGAGTTCATGCGGAAGGCTACGGTTGCACTGGAGAGATCGGTCGAGCGTTGGCTTCCGCAGATCGTGGTATCGCCGCTCTTCGCGATCAGCTTGTTCTTCGTCTATGGCTTCATCGCCTGGACCATCTACATATCCTTCACGAAGTCGGGCGTGATGCCGGATTACACCCTGCAGGGGCTCCACCAGTATCAGCGGCTCTGGTCGACTCCTCGATGGTACATCGCAGTCACCAATCTCTTCATCTTCACCAGCCTGTTCATCCTGGGTTGCCTGCTGATCGGCGGACTTCTGGCGGTGCTGCTCGACCAGCGCATCCGCGCGGAAGGCCTACTGCGCACCATCTACCTCTACCCCATGGCGCTATCCTTCATCGTCACGGGCACGGCATGGAAGTGGATCCTCAATCCGACGCTCGGGATCGAGCGGCTCATGCACGAGTGGGGCTTCTCCGATTTCCGGTTCGACTGGATCGTTGACCCGCAGATGGCGATCTACACGGTGGTCATCGCGGGGGTCTGGCAGTCTTCCGGCTATGTGATGGCGCTCTTCCTGGCTGGGCTGCGATCCGTCGACGACGAACTTCTCAAGGCGGCGGCGATCGACGGGGCTGGCCCCTTCCGGACCTATTTCGGTATCGTACTGCCGATCATCCGCCCCGTCTTTTTCTCCTCGGTGGTGATCCTGGCGCACCTTTCGATCAAGAGCTATGACCTGGTGGTGGCGCTGACTGCGGGAGGGCCGGGCTATGCCACCGACATGCCGGCAACCTTCATGTATGCCTTCGCCTTTCAGCGCAGCGAACTGGGAATTGCTGCAGCCAGTGCCGTCATGATGCTGGCGACGGTCGTCGCCGTGATCGTGCCATACCTCTACTCCGAACTGCGGGAGGGCAGGAGATGACGAAGCGCACCGATGGGATCGTCACACCGAGGGGGATCGCGAATACCATGCTGCGCCTGCTCCTCTTCGCCGTGCTTGTGCTTTTCTGCCTCTACTACCTGATCCCGCTTCTGGTGATGGTCTCGACGTCACTGAAGTCGCTGGAAGAAATCAGGACTGGCTCCCTTCTCAGCATGCCGCGGGAGATCAGTTTCGACGCCTGGAGCAAGGCCTGGAGTTCTGCCTGTGTCGGCGTTCGCTGTACCGGGCTTGCACCATATATGTGGAACTCGGTGATGATGGTGGTTCCCGCCGTCATCCTGTCGACCGCGCTTGGTGCGATCAATGGCTATGCGTTGACGAAGTGGCGGTTTCGAGGTGCCGACGTGGTCTTTGCCATGATGCTGTTCGGCGCGTTCATTCCGTTTCAGGTGGTCCTTCTGCCGATGGCCAGAGCCCTTGGTTACCTCCAACTGGCGGGCAGCGTCAGCGGGCTCGTCCTCGTGCACGTCGTCTATGGCCTGGCGTTCACGACGCTCTTCTTCCGCAATTTCTTCATCGGCGTCCCGGACGGCATCGTCCAGGCGGCAAAGACCGACGGGGCGGGATTCTTCGGCATTTTCTTCAAGATCATGTTGCCGATGGCGCCGTCGGCAATCGTGGTCACGGTGATCTGGCAGTTCACGCAGATATGGAACGACTTCCTGTTCGGCGCCGCCTTCACCGTCGGCGACAGCAATCCGGCCACGGTCGCCCTGAACAACATCGTCGCCACCAGTACCGGGGTCAAGGAATACAATGTCGACATGGCCGCCGCGATCCTGGCGGCCCTGCCGACGCTGCTGGTCTACGTGGTCGCCGGGAAGTACTTCGTTCGCGGGCTCGCAGCCGGCGCTGTGAAAGGTTGAGGCATGGCTGGTGTAAGCCTGAGGAAGATCTGGAAGAGGTTCGGCACGACTGAAGTGATCAGGGGCGTTGATCTGGACATCGAGGATGGCGAATTCGTCGTACTTGTCGGACCCTCCGGCTGCGGCAAGTCGACATTGCTCAACCTCGTGGCCGGGCTGGAGGGGTTGAGCAGCGGCGACATCTTCATTGGCGCCGAGCGCGTCAACGATGTCCCTCCGCGAGATCGCAACATCGCAATGGTTTTCCAATCCTACGCGCTTTATCCGACCAAAAGCGTGCACCGGAACATGACGTTCGGCTTAGAGACGCGACGTGTGCCACATGAGGAGCAGGAGCGGGTGGTGAAGGAATTCGCTGAGCTCCTGCACATTGACCATCTTCTCGAGCGCAAGCCGGGCCAGCTTTCGGGTGGACAACGCCAGCGCGTCGCAATGGGGCGGGCGCTGGTGCGTCAGCCGGAGGTCTTCCTGTTCGACGAGCCGCTTTCAAACCTCGATGCGAAGCTCAGGATCGAGATGCGCACGGAGATAAGGCGGCTGCACAAGCAGTTCGGCAAGACCACGATCTATGTCACGCATGACCAGATCGAGGCGATGACGCTGGCCTCTCGTATCGCGGTGATGGACAATGGCACGATCCGCCAAGTGGGAACGCCAGACGAGATCTATGAGGCGCCCGTTGATCTCTTCGTAGCCAGCTTCATGGGGTCCCCGCCGATGAACATCATAAAGGCGACGATATCGCCGGAGGAGCCCGTCGCCGCAGTGGTACGAGACATCCAGGGCGAGGTGCGGTTCCAATTGCCGGAAGATCTCGCAGGACGAGTGACGGATTATCGGGGCCGCGAAGTATACCTCGGCCTCCGACCAGAAATCATCACCCATCCAGGCGGCCACAGCCAGCAGGCGATGCTCTGCTCCTTCGAGCGGATTGTGGACGTCGTTGAACCTACCGGACCCGACATCATGTTTGTCTTCCTGCTGGGTGGAACAGAGGCGATCGCGCGGGTGAGGCCTGAGGCGCGGGTGGCGGAAGGTTCGCCCTTTTGCTTCGAAGTCGATATGCGCAAGGCAAAGCTGTTCGACCCGACCACGGGCAAACGGCTCTAGATCTGCCACTCGCTGGGTCTGCCGTCCGTCACCGTAGCCACGTGCCCTTCCGTCTCGGAAGATTTTTTGCGGCGGTCTTTCTACACTGTGATCACGCCACCTGGTTTCCCAAATGCGACGACCGGCGTATGATTGTTGAAGCTGAAGTGTATTCTGGAGGAGGACACGTGATGCGTTCTATATCGCAAGTCGGTTTGCAAGAAGAGTTACCAAGGACCGCCTACTCTCCATCGCGTGATCGTGTGCATGATCTCCACACCTCCCCGACCGCGAAGATGGACTTCCTTCGCGGCCTGATGGCGCAGGCGGGACGTCCATGCGAGGGGATGAACTGGCGTTTGCTTCTCTTGGAGTGGCGCTACGATCTAAAAGTCCTACTTGGCAATGTCCGAGACTGGATCGACTATATAGATCGGCAGTTTGACCGGCATTGACTATCTAAGCCCGGACGTCCTGATAATCATACTGGAGCATCTCTCTTCCGAGCCGGCTCTCTTCCCCTTGAGGACCGGCTTCAATGTTAGAACGCTTAACGCGCTGACCGCCGAACAAGGAGGCTGGCGAGGTGGAGCGGTACCTCTGACCATTCTCAGGACGGCGGCAACAGTACGGAAACTGAAGCCGCACCTTCGATATCCAGCGGCAAGCACGTCAGATCCATAAGCTAGTCACGGCTTGATCTGCCGGTGCTCCTCTCATCCTCATCCAAGGCTCCCATCACGCGTCGCAGGATTACGCGGCGGGCCTTATCATCGGCAGCCGTGGCAAGCCGCTCCTGAAGGTCAAGAACGAATCCCTGGAAGTCGTTGTGCCAGTCGCGACTTCCAACTTGAAGCGGAGGCAGTCGGGGAGGAACTTCAGGTGACGTCTGCTTGCTCTCACTGCGTCCGAGCATGTAGGTCGAATCCAATGACGGCTGGATGATGGAAAAGCCCGGATCGATATCCTCGATTCTGCGGTGCAGCCCTTCTAAAGCAGAGGTCTCACCATGCACAAGAAACAACGAAGTTTTGATCGGGAGCCGCTGTCTGATCCAATCGACAAGCTCTTTCGCGTCAGCATGGCCGCTGTACACGTCCAGGTTTCGGATGCTTGCTTTCACGGCGATGTCGTCGCCCTGGATGCGGACAGTCCGTGCTCCCTGCTCAAGCAATCTCCCCAATGTGCCCTCGGCTTGATAGCCGACGAGCAGGACTGTTGCTTCCTCACGCCACAGCCATCTTTTCAAGCGATGTCTAATCCTGCCAGCCTCGCACATCCCGCTTGCCGCGATGACGATGTGGAACTCCATCTGATCGTCAAGGGCCTTGGACTGTTCGAATGTTTCTGTAAAGCGCACGTGGCGGGAGGAGAGCGCGCGCTGCAACAGGTCTCCCCTTTCCAGTTCCGATACATTGCGCCTGAACACTCCGGTGGCTCTTGAGGCCAGCGGAGAATCTATAACCACCGGACAGGGGGAAATCAGATCCTGATCCATCAGCACAACAAGATCCGTCAGCAGTTCCTGGGTTCTGTCAACGGCAAAGGAAGGGATGACGAGTGCGCCGTTGGGACTCCGGGCGGCCCGGTTGACTTCCTCTCGCAGCAGCGCCCTCCGCTGCTCCGGACTAATGTCCACTCGGTCTTCGTCGCCATACGTGCTCTCACAGATTACATAGTCCCACTGTGCGGGTGCCTCCGGCTCATGCTGAAGAAGCTTGCCCTGTGGTCCGATGTCTCCGGAAAAGAGGATGCGAAGCGTTTCCGTCTGAAGCCTGATTTCGAGTTCCACCGACGCGGAGCCGAGAAGGTGGCCGGCATTCCATAGCCGGAAACGGGTGTCTTCAAGATCATCACACCACTGCCGGTACGGAAGCGTACGCATCTGGACGAGGGTGTTTGCGGCGTCGGCAGACGTGTAGATCGGAGACACGATCGGTCGACCGCGGCGTCTGTTGCGGCGGTTGAGCTGCTCCACCTCCATCTCCTGGATGTGGGCGGAATCGGGCAGCATGACCGCGCATAGGTCGAGCGAGGCTGGCGTGCAGTAGATCGGCCCGCGATATCCCTCCTTCACCAGCTTTGGAAGCAAGCCGCTGTGGTCGATGTGTGAGTGGGTGAGGATCACCGCATCAACGGTTGATGGGGAGAAGGGGAAGGCGCGGTAGCTTAGCTCCTTCTCGGTCTTGGAGCCTTGGAAGAGGCCGCAATCAATCAGAATGCTTCGCTCATTTGCCCGTAGGAGGAAGCAGGAACCCGTCACGCCACCGGCTGCACCGTGAAAAGAGATGGTAGGTTCGGCAGCCATGGTGGTTCTTACGGTCGGTTGATCATTGCGGAACAAGGCTAGCGGATATTGGCGCGCATTCGTTGATGTCCATCAATAGCGGCCGTGGCCACGTCGTGGCGTCATCTCGTTGTCCACGATGTGCAGGAACAGTCGCCGACGTCGGTGCGGGGTGGCTTCAATCTTATTTCTGCCTACGGCCTTGCGAGAACATGCTGCTTTGTGCTGCGGCATGAATCGGGTCGTCACTACGCTGAAGGTCGCTTCTCCGCGCCTGGACAAGGGTCAGTTCCCGTAGCGCTGACGCCAGCATCTCCTCGAGCCTCCGGCGACGCTCTTCGTCCTGCTCCTGGTCGAGGAGTGCCTGATATCTCGATATGTTTTCCTTGAGGATGAAGGCCTTCATGGCAACCTCCAGGGATCTCGCGGTCTTCCCCGCCTGCCAAACGTCAGAAGAACATCCCGGTGAAGAGTTTGCTGGTCGATAGAAGAGAAACGGCATCCGCCAAACGTTGCGGATCCTCTAGGCCACCCTGGTACAGGGACACGGCTATCCGCAGAATGATCCCTGGCTCTGCCTCGTTAGCTCGGGAGGCGAGCAGATCACAGGCGGCGACAACCTCCGCAGGGCCACTATCGATGATTGCTCTGCAGTTCCTAAGCAAGACCATCTATCCTGTTTGGCTAAAGGTGCAACATACTCCTCTACTTGCCGAGACACGAGTAGATTGATTGCCTGAGGCCGATACTACCTTTGGATCAGGTGCCGCATCTGATCGCCGCACCACGGCCGGGTCCGGCGGACCTTTACTCCCGGCCGGCACTGCGCGCATTCCTACCGGGCAATTCACGGCGCATCAGCCAGAGTCCGGGAAGCATCGGAAGCCACAGGGTGAAGCCGCGGAAGATCAAGGTCGCAGCCAGACTGCTCTCGATGCTGCTGCCCATGACATGGAGGAGCCCGATACACGTCCCCTCGAAGGTCCCCAAACCCAGCGGGACCGGCGACAATGTCGCCACCACGGACGCGAGCACGAAGCTGATGAAGGCCGGGGCCGGTGCCAGTTCCATGCCCACCGAATGCGCTACGGCCCAAAGAGTAGCCACATCCAGTAGAAAGATGCTCACCAGCAGGGCGAGTGTCTTCAACACCAGCCGTCCGTCCTGAAGCCTTGACTGCGGCAGTACGCGGCATCGTGCGGGACATCGCCAGTCGGCGTTTCTGTAGGTTGATCGGCCATCGCGTGGGGTCGGAGAAAACTCAAAATCCAATCCTAACAGTCACTTATTCCTATACGATCTTCTTATGGACCTGGTCGCAATCCCTATTGGCGGCTGCGGGAAAAAAAGCGCAGGTTCCAGCCCACAAGAGCATCTGGCAGCGGATGTACGCACAGACATCCTGTCATGCCGGCTCTGATGAGGGAGGGATTGTATGAAGACGGCTTTGATCGTTGGTGGATCACGCGGAATTGGCGCAGCGACTGTCCAAGCCATGCGCACGGAGGGGTGGAAGGTCGAGGCCACCTCCACCTCAGGCAAGGACGGATCAATTCCGGTGGACATTCGCGATCCGGCTAGCGTCGAGGCCGCCTTCGCCGAGGCAAAGGCACGGCTCGGCAAGCTGGATTGCGTCGTCGCCAATGCCGGCATCAACGTCCCGCCGGGTTCGCTTGCGACTTTCGACAATGATCGGATGCGCGATCTGGTGGAAACCAACATCATCGGTGCGTTCAATGTGCTCAAAGCCGCTGCCGCTGGGGTCGAGGACAGCGGTGTCATCATTGCGCTGACGACATCGCTGGTCCGCCATGCCGTGCCCGGTGTCGGGCCCTATGCGGCCACTAAGGCTGCCGTCGAGGCGCTCCTGCGTTCACTTGCCAAGGAAGTCGCTGGCAGGGGCATCCGCGTCAACGGCGTGGCACCGGGTCCCGTGGATACCGATCTCTTTCGCGCCGGCAAGGATGAGGCAGCAGTCGCCCGGTCGGCCGCGATGTCTCCGTTCAATCGCGTCGGCAGACCAGAGGAGGTGGCCGCTGTCGTCGCGTTTCTCGCATCGGACCGCGCGAGCTGGGTCTCGGGCCAGATTATTCAGCCGAATGGCGGGCTGATCTGATCATGCTGACGCTTCTCCATTCCCCCGCCTCGCCATTCGCGCGAAAGGTGCGGATGGCTGCGATGGAGCGGCAAGTTTCACTCCATTTGGAGATCGTGCGCGTCGACCCGGTGGTCAGGAACGACCACCTCGCGGGCATCAACCCGCTTGCAAAGATCCCGGTGCTGAAGACGCCGGATGGCCCGATCCACGACAGCCGGGCGATCTGTCGCTTCATCGACCGTCGGGGGGAGGGGCCAAGCCTCTACGGCTCGGAGACGGCAGACATATGGGAAATCCAGGTTCTGGAGTCGATCGCCGATGGCGTGATGGAGGCGGCCGTCAACCTTCGCTACGAACTGGTGAACCGGCCGGCCGAAATGAGGTGGCCTGAATGGATCGCGGCGCAGCGTCTGCGTATCAGCGCCGGCCTCAATCATTTCTCGGGACGGATAGCCCAGTTGGCGGCGCCGCATATCGGGACGATCGCCGTTGGCGCGGCACTGGAATATCTCGATTTCCGTCACCCCGAACAGGAGTGGCGGGCAGCATTTCCAGCGCTTTCGGACTGGGTGAACTCATTCGCCGAGGAGGAGATCATGCGGGCCACCGCTTACCCGGCGGCCTGAGGGAGGCTCATGCCCGCCGCTGCTCGCGCAGCGGCAAGATTTCGATATCCATGTAGCTAAAGGGAGGAAGCAAAATGGAAGAGACCAGCAAGTTCATCCTGTCCCGGCGACAGATTCTGAAGACCGGTGTCGGCACCGGCGTACTCATGGCGTCGGGGCTAGCAGCGCCGTCGATCCTGCGGGCGCAGGAGCAGCCTATCGTGCTGGGGCACCTGGTGCCGCTGACGGGGTTCCTCGGAACGCTCGGGCAGTACGCGATCAACGGTCTGAAGCTTTCGGTCGACCAGATCAATGAAGCAGGTGGTGTCAATGGTCGCAAGCTGCAGATCATTGCCGAGGACTCCATCAATCCGGAAACTGCGGCGACCAAGGCGCAGCGCATGATCGAGCGCGACAAGGTCGACGTGCTGGTGGGCGAGATATCCTCGGCCTCGGCACTCGCCATTTCCGAAGTGGCAAGCCGCAACAAGAAGCTATTCATCGCTACGGGACCGCGGTCCGACGTCCTTCGTGCCGACCGCTGCAACCGCTACATGTTCTGCACGGACATCCCGAATGCCGTCATGGTCAATGCAGTGGGAACGGCGCTGAAGCAACAGGGAATGGTGGAAGGCAAGAAGTTCTTCACGGTGACCTCCGACTATGTCTTCGGGCACGATCTTCTGAAGGCAGCGAAGGCCTTCTTCGCCGCCAACAATGCCGAACTCGTCGGCGATGAACTGGTGCCGACGGACGCCACCGACTTCTCCGCGAACATCCTCAAGATCCGCCAGGCTCAGCCGGACGTGGTCTGCCTCAACCTTGGCGGTAACCAGGTCACCAATTTCCTCAAGCAGTACGCGGAATTTGGGCTGTCCATTCCAACCGTCGGCTTCAACCTCAACACGGCGGATGCCTGGGCGGCCGGCATGGGCAATTTCGGAGGAGTCTGGCCTACCGTATGGTTTGACACGATCGATACCGCCGGAACAAAGAAGTTCGTCGAGGACTACAAGGCGGCATATGGCGGGGAGATCCCGGAGAACCATGCCTGGATCGAGTACATCACCGGAAACATCCTCGCGAAGGCTTTCGAAGCCACCGGCGGCAGCGACAACGAGAAGATCATCGACTACTTCGAGACTGAAGCGGAGTTCGACATTCTCAAGAAAAGGCCGGCCTACTTCCGCAAGTTCGACCATCAACTGGTCCAAGAAGCGTACTCGTTCTCCGTCAAGCCGGAAGGCAGCTATTCGACCGTCTACGACATGCTTCAACTAGGTGCCGTCGTGCCGGCCGAAGGCGAGAAGCTGACGAGCATTTATCCGGAAGACACCGGCGCCTGCAAACTCTGAGTCCGCAAACCGGCGGACCCATCCCCCGCGGGAGCACTTTCCGGCGGGGGACCATTGCCAGGAAACTCAAATGGAACTTTTCTTCCTCTTCGAGCAGGTCGTGAATGGGCTGGTTCTCGCAGGATATTACCTGCTGATCGCCTTAGGCCTGTCCCTGATCTTTTCGGTCGGCGGGATCGTCAATCTTGCCCATGGCGGCTTCTACGCGATCGGGGCCTACCTCGCGGTGACCCTCACGCCGCATCTTGGTTTTGCTCCTGCCGTAGTCGTCTCCCCTCTACTGGTTGCCTGTCTCGGCATACTGTTCGAACGTTTCGTTCTGCGTCGTTTCTACCGGGAGGATCCCATCCTCAGCCTGCTCGTGACATTCGGGCTGGCGATGGTCGCGGAACAGGCGATCCGGATGATCTGGGGTGCCGCACCGTTGTCGCAGACGCTCCCATCCGGTCTGAAGGGCGGCGTGGAGATCGGGCCGCTGCTTTTCTCGAAATACCGCCTGGTGATGCTCGGCGTCGTCCTCGCCATCCTCGCTTCGATTTGGCTGCTCCTGAACCGCACGTCATTCGGCCGCGTCATCCGGGCAGGGATCCAGAACCCGGACATGGTGGGCGCGCTTGGTATCCGCCTCCAGCCGTACATGACGACGGTGGTTATGATCGGCGTTGGCCTGGCGGCGGTGGGCGGTGCCCTCTTTGCCCCGATCACGACGGTTCATCCGGCCATGGGTGCGGAAATCCTGACGATCGGCTTCATCGTCGTGATCATCGGCGGGCTCGGCTCCTTCTGGGGCGTGGTGCTGGCAGCCGTTCTGGTCGGCGTTGTCCGGTCGATCACCATCCAGTATCTGCCCGCCGCCTCCGAGGCGTCGATGTACATCCTGATGTTCCTTGTCCTGCTGCTGCGCCCGCGCGGGCTACTGGGCGAACGCATGGCAAAATTCGAAGGCTGATGACCTGATGAGCTCGCAAACAAAAACCCTTGCCGTCAGCGCACTCGTGTTGGTCCTTCTGCCAGTCGTGTTACCGATGGTCGGCCTGACGCTGACGACGGCGACCATGGTCGTTTCCCTGTGTATCGCCGTATTGGGCCTCAACCTGCTGATGGGCTATACCGGTCTCGTCAGCTTCGGCCATGCCGCGTGGTTCGGGATGGGCGGCTATGCGGCAGCGCTTCTTCAGAAGAACTTCCTGCCCGGCCAGTTCATCCTTCCGGTGCTGGGTTCCATCTTCTGTGTCGCGGTGATTGCGGCGGTCGTCGGCTGGTTGATCCTGCGCCGGCGTGGTGTCTACTTTTCCCTTCTGACCCTTGCCTTCACCGCCCTGACATTCACCGTCGCCTATCGGTGGACGGCGTTGACCGGTGGTGAAGATGGTCTGGGCGGGTTCACCCGCGGAAGCATTGGGCCCCTCGATCTTGCCGATAACCTGACCTATTACATCGTGGTCGCGGCGATTGGTTTCGGCGTCCTGTATTCCATGATCCGCCTTACCCGGTCGCCGTTCGGAACGGTTCTTCTGGCAATCCGCGAGAACACGCTACGGGCGGAGTTCCAAGGCTACGACGTCCAGCGCTACAAGCATATCGCCTATATCGTTTCCGCCTCCCTCACCGGCCTCGCCGGTGCCCTTTCCGGTTTCCTCCATTACATCGTCACCGCCGAGAGCACGTCTATCGAGATGTCCGGCGAACTGATGGCTATGGTGGTGATCGGGGGGATGCATGCGCATATCCTGGGGCCGGCCGTGGGGGTCGTCTTCTTCATCCTCTTCCGGGAACTGTTCTCGATCGCCACCTCCGACTGGATGTTCTGGTTCGGTGTGACCTTCGTTGCCTTTGTGATGTATCTGCCTGGCGGTCTTGTCGGATTGGGAGAGAAGATCTGGCGGAAGTTCCATCCGCTGCCGGAAGAAACGGCTGCCATGAGCCGGCGCAAGATCTACGAGGGTCTTGAGCTCCCCGAAACACTTCGGCCGGAGCCGACGACCGGCGAGGTTCTGGTCGCCGAGCAGGTCTCCATCAACTTCGGCGGCATCAAGGCGGTCCAGAATGCATCACTTTCCGTGAAACCGGGGGAGATCCATGTCCTGATCGGCCCGAACGGCGCAGGCAAGACGACACTCTTCAACCTGATATCGGGGCTCTACAAGCCCGTCTCCGGAAATGTGCGTCTGCTCGGTCAAGCGATCCACGGGCTTTCTCCGCAGGAGATATGCCATTCCGGCCTCGCTCGGTCATTCCAGATCACTTCACTGTTCAACAACCTCAGCATCAGGGAAAACCTGCGGCTATCGGGTCAGGCCAAGGATCCGCATCGCTATGGGATCTGGCGTGACGCCGAGAGGCTTGTCGATGTCAATCGCGATACTGCGGCACTGATCCGGTTTCTCGGGCTTGAAGGCATTGAAGAGGTCAAGGGTGGGGATCTTTCCTATGGCGGGCAGAGGCTGGTCGATCTGGGAATTGCGCTTGCTTCGAAGCCGAAGGTCATCCTCCTGGATGAACCCCTGGCCGGCCTTGCGGCGGCGGAGCGCGAGCGCGTCGGTCGCCTGATCGTGACGATGGCCCGCTATGTCCCTGTCCTGATCGTCGAGCACGACATCGACCGCGTCCTTTCGTTCTGTCAGGAGGTCACGGTGATGAACGAGGGGCAGGTGCTGATCAATGGCACGCCCGAGATCGTTCGCACTGACCGCAAGGTCCAGGAGATCTATACGGGAACGGGCACACCGGCGGTGGTCGGTTGTACCGCGGTCACATCCACGTCCGGCGAACTGGTGCTGCAGGCTGACAACCTGCATACCTTCTACGGCAAGAGCCATATCCTCAATGGCGCTACGCTGGAGGCTCGGAAAGGCGAGATCGTGGCTCTGCTCGGCCGGAATGGCGCAGGCAAGTCGACCTTTCTCAAGACGATAGCGGGAATCGTAACGCCAGCAGACGGTAAGCTGCTCCTGCACGGGAAGGATGTGACGGGCCTTTCCCCGTGGCAGATGGCGCGGGCGGGGGTTGGCTATGTTCCGCAGGGCAGGGGCGTCTTCGCCGGCATGACCGTGCGGGACAACCTGGCGCTCGGGCGCCTGGCACGGCGGACCGACGGGGAAACGGGAACAGTGTGGGACGAAGACAAGATCTTCGACTACTTCCCGCGGCTCAAGGAGCGGATCAACAGCCATGCCGACTACCTTTCCGGCGGCGAACAGCAAATGCTCGCAGTGGCGCGGGCGCTATCCGGCAATGTCAACCTGCTGCTGCTCGACGAACCGTTCGAAGGCCTGGCGCCTGCTATCGTGGAAGATCTCTTCCGCACCTTCGACAGGCTGCGCCAGGACGTGCCGATCATCATCGTCGAGCACAATCTCGACCTTGTGCTGGCGCTGGCCGATCGCGTCTTTGCTTTAGAGAACGGAAAGGTGTTCCATACGGGGCCGGCAGAGCCATTGCTAAAAGACATGGACTATCGCAAGCAGATACTTTGGCTTTAGGCCGACGGCTGCAATGATGAGGTGCCGCAGCCAGGGCACCTCAGTTTCCATAGGCACGAGGCTTGCCCATTCGGCCACGTCGGACGCCGAAAGGCAGGGTTGGGGGTGTTGGACCTGGAATGGATGTCAAGCAACTCAGATACTTCGTCGCGATCGTCGACTGCGGAGGGTTCTCGCAGGCGTCTCGCGAACTGAATATCGCCCAGCCCGCGTTGAGCCAGCAGATCGCTCGCCTGGAATACGAGGTGGGCGCCCCGCTCTTTCTTCGCTCGAGCCGCGGGGTGACGCCCACCGCCAAGGGCATTACACTGCATCGGCAGGCGAAGTTCATTCTGCGCCAGATCGAGCAGGCTATCACCATGACACGGGAGGCGGAAACCCAGATTTCCGGCCGTGTCACTCTTGGTCTTCCGCCGACCACCTCAGCCCAGATCGGCGTGGATCTCGTCGTGCGACTCAACCGGCGCTTCCCGGGCATCATCGTCAACCTGATCGAAGGATTGAGTGGCAACCTCCGAAACCTCGCCGTTGCCGGTGATCTCGATCTCGCCGTGCTGTTTACGCCATCGGCTGTGCCCAACTGGGAGGAGACCGAGTTTCTGCGCGAGGAACTCTTCCTCGTCTATCCTCGCGACCGCAAGCTCCTGCCGGATGACATGACATCCGTCACGGTGCGGGACCTGCTCGAGGTTCCGCTGATCCTTCCCAGCCCGCAGCATGGGCTGCGCCGTCGCGTCGACCTGGAGTTCGAGCGGCTTAACCTGACTTGTAATCCGGTAGCGGAAATCGACAGCCTGTCGATCCTGATGCAATGTCTCCAGCGCGGCATGGGGGCGACCGTGAAGCCGATGGCCGCAGTCAATGTGCATGGCCCGGCGCAAGCCTCGCAGTGGCGCTGCCTGCCCTTCCGCGGCATGTCGATGACCCGGCTCAACTATCTTTATGCGCCGCCTCGCGAGACGGCGGCACCGGCAGTCAGCGTCGTGCACGAGGAACTGCTCAACATCGCCTGCGAGGAAGTGCTGTCACGGCGGTGGCGGGGTGTAACCTGGACGGGACCTGATCGAGCAGCCTGAGGGGCTGGGCACTTCAGAACTCCAGTCCGAAGCTGTGCCGCGCGCTTGCCAGCGCATGATGGCTGCGGGTGATGGCGTCTACTGGCTCGCTGCTGCTCGATATGATCTCGATGACCAGAGGTCCCATCCAGCCGATCTCGTCGAGGAGATCACAGATGCGCTGGAAGCCGATCTCGCCCTCGCCAATGATGTCGTGCCGCCACCTGTCCCGCCTCGTATCGGAGAAATGGAGGAGTTGGAGATGGTCTCTCAGGAGCATGATGCCTTCGAGGGGATCCTCGGCGCTATAGTGCGCATTGGCCACATCGTAACAGATGCCGAGATTCGACGGCGTATCGAGGAGGGTGATGAAGTCCAACAGGTCTGATGCCCTTGGCAGCGAAGCGATTGGGAGGTTCTCAAGCGCGAGGGTGACGCCCTCCCGGCGAGCGAGCGGAAGGAGGGCTTCAAGCGCATCCCGAAGCCATTGCCGAAGGAGCTCGGCGGGGGCGGGAAAGAGAGGGCTGACCCGTCCCGGCGCCACTACCAGTCTCCGCGCACCCAAAGCACCGGCCAGTCGGATCTGACGGCAGAACATGTTCACAGAGTATGCCCGCATCTCTTCCATGGCGGACGCCAGGTTAAGATCGAGGCTCGGCATGTTGAGGGAGTGCAACTCGAGGGTTCCCGCCGACACGAGGGACCTGATCGCCATCGCTTCCGGGCTCTTCGGGTCAAGCGAAAGATGCGGCGGCTGCATCATCAGTTCGAATTCCCGGTAGCCTTTCTCGAGCAGGAGCCCAATGGCTTCATCGGCCCTATGGCTCCAGAGAAAGCCATAGGTGTTGACCGTCGGCGGACGGGAGGTCGCTAAGCATTTCTCCACCCTTGCCTCCCGCTCCATCAGACCGTGAAACTCACGACACGTTCTTCCGTCATCTCGTGCATGGCGTACCGGGGCCCTTCGCGGCCGAAACCACTATCCTTGGAACCTCCATAAGGCATCATGTCGACCCGCGACGACGAAGTCTGGTTGATGTGCACGCCACCGACATGCAATTCGCGCATCGCCCTGAAGGCCTTCTCCAGACTGTTGGTGAAAAGCCCGCTGGCAAGCCCGTAGGGGGTTCCATTTATTCGCCGGATCGCAGCGTCGAAATCGCTGTATCGCTCAATGCAGACCACCGGTCCGAATATCTCCTTGCAGCCGACGCTCATGTCGGAGGTAACCTCGGCGAGTAGCGTCGGTGCAACGACTGCACCTTCCCGTGTACCGCCTGCGAGAAGACGTGCCCCATTCTGGCAAGCGTCGCCGATCCACGCCTCGATGCGTTCAGCGTCCCCCAGCGAGATCAGGGGGCCGGTGCTGCAGCCAGGCTGCGTCGGATCGCCATACACCAGTCCAGCGACCATCTGTGCCAACGTCGTTTCGACCTGCTCGGCAAGGCTTTCATGCACCAGAAGGACCTGAACGGAGGTGCAGACCTGCCCGGCCTTCCGGTAACCTGCGTTCACCACCTTCGGCAGGGCGCTGGAGAGGTCGGCGTCTTCAGCCAGGATAGTGAATGCGATGGAACCGAGTTCCATCTGCGTACGCCGCAAGCCGGCTTGCGATTGGATGATCCGACCCACTTCAGTGGAACCGGTAAAGGCGATGTACCGCACCCGCGCATCTTCCATCGCAAGGCGCACCGCTTCACCGCCACCATGGAATATCTGGAGGTGATTGGCAGGGAGCCCGGCCTCAAGAAAAAGCGTGGCCAGGAAGCAGGCGGTGCGAGGCGTCTGTCCTGCCGGCTTGAGGATCACCACATTGCCCGCGCCGAGCGCCGGAGCGATCTTGTGAGTGACGGTGTTGAGCGGCGCGTTGAAAGGGGTCACGGCCAGCAAGACGCCAAGCGGCACACGCAGCGTGAACGCCATCCGGTTTCCTTGCCCGGCCGCACCTGCCACGGGTACGATATCGCCGGACAGACGACGTGCCTCTTCCGCTGTTAGCCGTAGCGTCTCGATCGTGCGGTTGATTTCTCCGTTGCAGTCCTGGCTCGTAAAGCCGGTCTCACGCTGCATGACGGTCAAGGCGATGTCGCGTCGTGCTTCGAGAAGTTCTGCGACGCGCTCGAGCACGCGGCCTCGCTCGTGGGGGGTAAGCCGATCCCCTTCGAATGCCGCCTGCGCAGCATCTATCATCTGGCGGATCTGCCTTGGGGAACTTGCGGGGAGTTCGGCGAACGGGTCTAGGCGATACTTGTCGAAAACTGGCCGTGCTGCGCCTTCGCCCAACTCCCATCGCCCATCGAGCAGCATCGCAACCTGCGGGAGGGCTGCAGGTGACGGGGAGACATCAAATGGAAGTCTCATCGGACATCCTTTCTCAACTGGTATTTGGCCGATGAGGTTCATTCGTCCGAGACAGGCGTCGTGACCACGATGAAGGTCAACTGGCCGAGGCCGGAGTTCGTGATGGAATGCCAACTGCCGGGGGCAATGAAGATCACGTCGTTCTTGCGCACGACACGCGTCTTGCCGTCGATCTCCATAAGCCCTTCGCCGTCCAGGATGTGGTAGACTTGCTCCTGCACCTTGTGCACGTGACGTTCGACATAGGCCATCGGTGCGTAAGTCGAAATGCGGTAGTCCATCAGGCGGGAACCTGTAGTGGCGGGGGCTACCAGCGCTTTCGACAAGGCGCCGCCGAAATGGGCGGGGAATTCCTGCCAGGGCTCTTCGACGATGTTGCGGATGATGCTCTTGCGGTCGGTCATATTTTGTTTCCCTGGTACAAGTGATCGTCAGGTCGGCTGCCACGGAGTTCCGAACGCCGGCTCCTTTGGCTGCAGAGGCGGCAGGGCCCAGGAACCGGTCGCCGGCGGGCGGATGTCGGCATCGACATGCACGTCGATCAGGACCGGACGGTTCAGACGAACAGCCTCTTCCAGCGTCGCTGCGAAGTCCTCCGACCGGGTCACGGTGTAGCCCGCAACGCCGGCCGCCCGCGCCCATGCAGCAAAATCGGGATTGTAGGGCGCCGCGTTCGCTCCCTGGTTAGAAGGCCGTTCCGTATTCGCGGCCGTCGAAATAGCCGTATTGCAGGTCGCGGATCGCACCCCATGCAAAGTTGTTCCAGACGACCCAGATGACCGGGATGTCGTACTCGACCGCCGTACAGAGCACATGCGGCACCATGGTGAAGCCGCCGTCGCCGCACACGGAGACGCAGACGCGATCGGGGGCAGCGAGTTTCGCCCCGAGAATGGCCGAGGGGCCGAAGCCCATGCCGGAATAACCCCAGGAGTTCAGCATGCTCTGCGGGCGGCGTGCCTTCCAGAACTGCATGAACCAGTTGTGGTGGATGCCGGCATCGAAGGACAGGATCGCGTCATGCGGCAACACCTTTTGGCAATCCTCGACGATACGCTCAGGCCTTATCGGCGTCTGGTGCAGGGAGAAATTCGGGGCAACGAAAGCCTCCCACTCGCTGCGCCAACCAGCAATGTCGGCCCGCCAGGGGGCAAGCCGGCTCTCGTCGGGGCATACAGAACGTGAATCGAGTTCCCCGAGGACCTGGGAAAGGAACGTCCGTGCGTCGGCGAGAATGGCAATATCGGGAGTGTAATTGCGCGTCAGCTCAGCGTGGTCCAGGTCGACATGCACCAGCCTGGTGTGCGGAAAATTCCAAGAATAGCCCGGGCGCCAGCTTGAGGCGGAACGGTCGTCGAAGCGTGCACCGATGGCGAGCACCAGGTCGGCATGACGACCGGCCTGGTTTGCCTGATAGGCGCCGTTCCGGCCGATGAAGCCGAGCGACAGCGAGTCTTCCATGTCGATCGTGCCCATGCCGTTTGGCGAGGAGATGACCGGTACCTGGAGGCGGTGGGCAAGCTCGGTCAGTTCCGCACCGCCCTCCGAAAGCGCCATTCCGTGTCCGACGAACAGCACTGGCCGCTCGGCTGCCAGCAGCCAGTCGACCACCTGCTGGAGGTCAGCAGGGGATGCTCCGGGGCGGCGCTGGCCGAATGCCGAGCCGACGGGTTCCGGCTGGAGGTCACCTTCTTCCTGGAACAGGTTGTAGGGTATGTCGAGGTTCACTGGACCGGGGCGGCCGGTGGTCATTGTCGAGGTCGCCTGGCGGATCATCAGCGGCAGTTGCTCGACTCGCGATGGTTGGAAGCTGCGCTTGACCACCGGCTTGATGACCTGGTTGAAGTCTGCCTGGCCATGCATGTTCAGTTCCTGGAACGGTGCCCGGTTGAACTGTTGGGTCGGAACGTTCGCCGTGATGGCTAGTATAGCCGAACTATCGGTCTGGGCGACGGCAAGCCCCATGATCTGGTTACAGGAGCCGGGCCCCGTCGAGGTCAGCGTCGCCGCCACCTTGTGGGAGACCCGGAAGAAGCCGTCGGCCATGTGGACCGCCGTCTGCTCGTGGCGGGGCGAGATCATCGGGACCTCATCCTTGACCTCGTGTAGGCAGTCGATGAGCCCAACCGTGCCGTGGCCGCAAACACCGAACACGTAGGGAACCTTTTCCCGTACCAGCGCCTCGGCGATGTAGGTGCCGCCCTTTTGCTTCGTCATGTATCTCTCCCATTGAAGTCCTGCACGCGCCGTGCCGCGTGGCGGGCTGCTGCCCATCCAAATGTCATCGCCGGTCCGATCTGGGCGCCTGCGCCCGGATACTCGCCGCCGAACACGGATTGCATGTCATTTCCCGCCGCATAGAGACCGGGGATGGCATGGCCCTCATTGTCCAGCACCTCCCCGGAAATCCCGCAGAGCAGTCCGCGGGCGGTCGCTAGCGGTGTCGGCCACAAGGCGACGGCGTAGAGCCTGCCAGGTCCCACTTCGCCCAGGCAGGGGTTGGCAAAACCGCGACTTGCGTCGCCGTTCGAGCGCTCATAAGCACTCTCTCCACGCCGAAAGCCGGCATCCCGCCCCTCCCGCACGCACTCGTTGAATTTCGCGATGCTGCGGCTGAGGGAACCCGGCGGCAGGTGAAGCTCCCGCGCGAGCTCCTCGGGATCTTTCCCCGTCTTGAGGTAGCCTGAACGAAGAAACCGGTTGAGCGAAGGGGTTCTGGGCCGAATCACGCCCAAGCCATAGCGCCGGATGAAGTCTCGCCCGACGACCATCCAGGCTGGACAGGCTGCTGGTCCGTGACGGAACATCGCGGCGCAGAAGTCGTGATAGCTGGACGCCTCGTTGGCGAACCTCTCTCCGGCTTGGTCGATAATGATCGATCCCGGTTTCGCGCGGTCAAGGGCGATATGCGGGTAGACGGCGAGGCCGCCGCCAGGTCTCGCCCAAAGCGAGGATGGAAACCACAGGGCATTTAGACCGAGATCCGGCCCCATTTGCCCGCCGGCTTTGATGCCCAGTCCGATCGTCGTGCCGCGCGCGAAAGGGCTAGCGGGCGAATGTCCGGGTGCAAGCGTCGGGAGGTATCTGGACGTCATCTCAGGATCTGCAGGGAAACCGCCGCCTGCCAGCACGACGCCAGCGCGCGTAGCCAGGCTGAAGGGGCGTTCGCCGTATACGCCGCCGACCCGGGCCACGCGCCCTTCCGTTAGCTCGATTTCCCGAACATGTGCGTTGGTGAACACAAGTCCGCCACGGATGAGGGTAGCATGAAGAAGCCGCGCCACGAGGGCATTGCCCATGACAAGGCGAGTGCCTCGCCTGAAGCGCAGGCGATCACGAAGATGGCGAAGGAGGAGCTTCAGCCCTTCCATCATGGCGGCGGGAGAGCGTTCCGCATGGATCAGCCTTTGAGCTTCCGCCCGCGTTACCATCATCCCGCCAAGTACGGTCAGTTCTCGCATGGGCTCTGCGAGCCTGTCGAACCAGCTGTCGAGACGCCGTCCGTCGAACTCGATCGGCTCTAGCGCACGGCCGCCCGACGCGGCACCTTCCAGATTGCTTTGATAATCGGGGGCGCTGCGGTAGGGACGGAACAGGATCTCGGCCCTGTCTTCGAGGTCCGCCTGCATCTTAGGGGCATGTGTGAGGAATGCCTGCCAAGCTTCTTGCGCGTCAGCGTCGCTGATGAGGGCCGAGAGATAGGCGCGAGCCGCTTCCGCATCGGGCGCGAAACCGACGGCCCGCATCAACCGGTTGTCGGGGATCCACGCGGTTCCGGACGAGCGGGCTGTGGTGCCACCCACGACAGGAGCAGCCTCCAGAACGACTACGCTCAGCCCTTCCAGCGTCGCTGTCAAGGCGGCGGTCAGCCCTGCTGCACCCGTGCCCAGAACGATGAGGTCGACCTCGCCCAGTTCCGCGAGCGACTGCTGCATAGAAGGATCCAACCGCATCGCCTGCCAATCCTCCTCCGTTGCTCAGGCCTCTCCCGGAGACCACCACTAGGGCCTAACCGGCTTTATTCCTAATAGGGTTTTCCTTGGGTGCCATACGATGCAGCTATAGCCGCCACCTGCCCGCACCGCCCAGCGTGGGTAACGTCATCCTGGCCAGAGACTAGCCTGCCAGTCGGTCGCGGCGACGCTTGAAGACGCGATCAATCGCTGCCTGAAAGGTATCACTAATGAATCGCGACTCTGGTTCGGCAGAGTTCGGTCAGGTGAATCTGATTCTCCTCACGGAAGAGGGCGCCGAACTGCCGGAGGATACCCGCTTGCGCCTCTTGACGCTCGTGGAGAACGATCGACTGGGGTCAGGGCTTGCCATCAGCTTGCGTGAACTCGAATTGCGGGGTGGTGGCGACCTTGCCGGCGAGGACCAGGCAGGTCACATCAAGGCCATTGGGATCGGCCTGTACCAGAAGCTGCTCGCGAGCGCCGTTTCGAAGTCGCGTAGGCAAACTGAGGGTTCGTCTCCGCGCGCAACCCTTACCCTCGGGGTCGCAGGCACCATACCGGCGGATTACGTTTCAAACGCCGCCGTGAGGCCTAATCTCTACGCCCGGCTGTTGCGTGCTTCCGCACCGAACGAGATGGACGATCTGGAAGAAGAATTCGAAGATCGCTTCGGCGAGCTACCGCAGGAGGTGGCGCTTCTGCTGCGGACGACCCGACTACAGCTCGCGGCGGCGCGGCTAGGCTTTGCCAGGCTCGAGGCTGGGCCTGAAGCGCTTGCGATCACCTTGACACATGAGGCACCGGCTAAGGTCTCTGACTGATGCAATGAGGCACCGACAGCCCTTCGATGATGGCAAAATGTCAGAGCTCGCCGAGTGGAGGAATGTCAGACGCCGGAACGTTTTTACGTCTGCTCAGTAAGCTGCGCGTCCAATAGCCGTCAGTCCGCTCACGGCCCCAAACTGGCCGTCTCTGAACCTTAGTTTTTGTGTAAGGGATCGAGAACTTGCACACCAGTCAAAGGACCCACTGGCGGATGGACGGATGATACGCCCGCGATGATATGCAAGCGTCTTGGATGAAGGGGCAAGACAGCAGCAAGTATCCATGCCTACGATTGATCCAAGGCTTCAGTCGCGAATTCCCTCTACCGGATGAGAAAGCGCAGTGAGTATTCCCCTGAGTTCCGCTAATCCCTTCAAGCGTCCAATGGCCGGATAACCGGGTTGAGCGGATCTGCCGAGGTCGTCCAGTATGTCTTGGCCATGATCGGGGCGGAAGGGAATAGAGACATCCAATCGGCCTGCTTGCCGGCGCTTTGCCTCCTGCCTGAGCACGGCAGCAATGAGTGCGACCATATCCGTTCCCCCGCCGAGATGCTCAGCCTCGTAGAAGCTTCCAATGAGTCCGCCGCTTTCTCGGGTAACGTTTCGAAGATGCAGGAAGTGCACCCTGTCCCCCAACCGTTCCATCATCCCCGGAAGATCATTATCCGGTCGAGTGCCAAGCGATCCCGAGCACAAAGTAGCGCCGTTCGAGGGGAGGTTCACTGCATCAAGTACTGCACGATAATGCGCTTCCGTGGACATGACACGCGGCAGTCCGAGCAGGGAAAATGGCGGATCGTCAGGGTGACAACACAGGCGCATGCCAAGCGATTCCGCAACCGGTGCGACTTCGGAGAGAAAGTCAATCAGATGCTGCCGAAGACGGTCCTCGGAGATTTCGGCATACAGCGAGAGGTGGGTGCGAACATCATCGAGAGAGAAGTTCTCTGCGGCTCCCGGTAGCCCGAAAACCACATCGCGTGCCAGTTCGTGCTTGCGCTCCTCCGACATTTGCGCAAACCGCTCTTTGGCAAGCTCACCGATATCTTCAGGGAAGCTCTCCACAGCACCCTTGCGGCAAAGAATGTGGATGTCGAAAGCGGCGAAATCTATCAGATCGAACCGCATGCATGTCGCACCATTGGGGAGTCGGTGAGCGAGAGCTGTTCGCGTCCAGTCGAGCACCGGCATGAAATTGTAACAAATTGTCTGAATCCCTGCGGAGTTGAGGTTCTCAAGAGTAGTCTTCCATGCCCGAACATGGGCCTTCCAATCACCGGTCTGTCTCTTGATGTCCTCTGAAACAGGTATGCTTTCAACCACCTCCCAGGCTAGCCCGGAGGATGAGCCGTCCTTCATGCGTCCGATTTCAAGCTGCCGTGCTTCAATATCTTGCAGACGCCATGCGGTGCCTGTTGGTACATGATGGAGAGCGGAGACGACGCCTTCGACACCTGCTTGCATCATGTCATCGATGGACACACGGTCCTTCGGCCCAAACCAGCGCCATGTCTGCCGCATCTCGTTTTCTCCCGTCGTTGCTCGTCTGCCAATGAGTAACATCAGGAAAGGGGGTTGACTAGTATGCTAGTAGAAGACAAGCTGACTGCGGGTGGAGTTAAGATCATGAACACACGAGCTGGGACTACATTTCCCGTGCCGCCGAGGGTGACGCTAGAGGCGCCGATTGGTCCTCAGTTGTGGCGCATCATTCGTGAGTGGATATTGCGGGGAGAGTTATTGCCTGGCACCCGCCTATCCGAGCTCGACCTAGCCAATCTCTTTACTGTGAGCCGTCAACCTGTCCGCGAGGCCTTCATCAAGCTCGCTGAGGAGGGCCTTCTTGAGATCAGGCCTCAGCGCGGGACATATGTCAGCCGGATCCGCATCGATGCTGTGACCTCGGCCAGGTTCGTCCGCGAAGCTGTCGAAGCCGATATCGTCCGATTGGTGGCAAATCAGCCAAGCAAGCAACTTCTTGAAGACCTCAAGGCCAATCTCTCCGCTCAGGAAGAGGTGCTGGAAGGGCCGGAGCCGCAGAAGTTTCTCGCACTTGACGAACAGTTTCATCGTCTTCTTGCAGAGGCTGCAGGCCAGCGCCAGAGCTGGGAAATTCTTCAGCCTCTCAAAACACAAATGGACCGTATGCGATATCTCAACGCGCGACACTTCCCGCGCGACCAGCTTCTTCAGCAGCATAAACAGATCGTGGATGCGATCAGCAGCCACAATTCAGACGCCGCGGAAATGGCGATGCGTGCTCACTTGCGCCAGATCCTCGACGACCTTCCTGTAATCGCAGAAGCGCTACCCCACTTCTTCGAAGCAAGCCAATCGGAGGCGGTTTGATGTTAACCGCCAGCAAGTTTGCGACCGACTTCGTACCGGCCTGGATCGATCTTGCGCGCGACCGCGAGTATGGAGGCGTCGTGCAGCGTCTCGACTCCGACGGACACGCAGTTGTCGGGGAGATGAAATCAACGCTAGCGCATGCAAGGACGGTATTCTCTCTTTCGCATCTCTATCTCCATACGGGTGACGCCTCGCTTCTGAGGGCTGCACGAGACATAAACGACTTCATGATGGCTCATCTGCGCTCCTCGGAGGGAGGCTATCGTTACGCAGTCGAATGCGACGGACGTGCAAGCGCTGCTCCAGCCGATAATCTATGTCGGGCCTATGACCAGTCCTTTGCTCTTCTCGCTCTTGTGACCTTGCGTAAGGCAGATCCTTCCGCCGTCGACGCACAGACGATTTCACAGCTGTGGGAATTTATCGAGACGCTGACCGAGCCTGAGACCGGCGCCCTTTTCGAAGACGACGAGATGGCCCGTCAAAGGCCTCAGCTGGGGGACCTGCGTGCCCAGAACCCTCAGATGCACATGTTGGAGGCACTGCTCCAAGCCGTCGAATTGATCGGCAATAGAACCTGGCTGGAGCGGGCTGATCGGTATGTCGCTCTTGCCGAGAAATTCTTCATCGACCCCGCGACTGGAGCCGTGCGTGAATTCGTTTCGGGCGACTTGTCGCCGTTGGCATCGCTTGTGGGGCGTCGACGGGAGCCCGGCCATCAGTATGAATGGGCCTGGCTACTGCTTCGTTATCGTGAGCTTGGTGGGAATAGGGACGTAAAGGAGCATGCTGCCAGGATGTCGGCCTTCGCTGACCGTTCTGGCATCCGTAGCGATCGGGGACCTATGCAGGGTGCGCCCTATAATGCGTTGGACGCTGAAGGAAGGCCAACGGAGACCAGCCATCTTTTGTGGCCGCTGACTGAACTGGGGAAGCTTGCCTGCATGCGGCATATGCAAGGTCAGCCAGGCGCCGGCGAACGCGCACAGGATATGGAGCGCCTGATTTTTTCCCGCTTCTTCGCGGCTGAGAAGATCACTTGGGTTAACCAGTTGGACGGTTCCGGCGCGGTTCTCTCATCAAATGCGCTGAGCCGCCTGATCTATCACGTTCTTCTGTTTGTAACAGAAGGAGTCCGCGCTGGACTCTGGAACTTGCAGCGCAA
The DNA here is from genome assembly GCF_000967425.1 of Pseudorhizobium banfieldiae. Taxonomy (NCBI): domain Bacteria; kingdom Pseudomonadati; phylum Pseudomonadota; class Alphaproteobacteria; order Hyphomicrobiales; family Rhizobiaceae; genus Pseudorhizobium; species Pseudorhizobium banfieldiae. The sequence goes on along the minus strand of NZ_FO082820.1, from coordinate 2,967,604 downwards.
TCATTCGCAATGATTTCATCATCACCAAGGGAGGAAACCTCATGATGAACCGACTCGTAAGATCAACCGCATTGGCTGGAGCGCTGGCGATGCTGGCGGGAGGTGCAATGGCACAGGAGTTCCAGCTGAGCCTTTCGACCTCACAGCCGGTAACAGATCCTCTGGTCATCGCCATGCAAGGCGCGGAGAAGAAGATCGAGGAGAGGACTGATGGCCGCGTTGATGTCACCATCTTCCCAAGCTCGCAACTGGGCGAAGACAATGACGTCCTCGAGCAGATCCGCAACGGTGCGCCTATTGCCGTCCTCGTCGACGCGGGGCGTCTTGCGCCCTTCATGAAGGAGCTCGGCATCCTTTCCGCACCTTATCTGGTAAACGATTACACCCAATATGCTGCCATCACCGACTCACCCGTTTACAATGAATGGGTCGAGACCCTGGCGGACGATGCCGGGCTGCGCCTTCTGAACTACAACTGGTTCCAAGGCACGCGTCAGATGTTCACGAAGAAGCTGATCGAAAAGCCTGCCGATCTGAACGGTGTTCGCGTGCGCACAATCGATGCACCGAGCTGGATTGCTACCGTCAGTGCCATGGGGGCGACACCTGCGCCTATGGCATGGTCGGAGGTCTATTCCGCGCTGCAACTTGGCGCCATCGACGGCGCCGAAGCACAGTTGACCGGTGCAGCAGGTATCAAGCTCCACGAAGTCAGCACAAATGTTGCCCTGACAAACCATATTCAGCTGTTCACGGGACTGGCGACGTCGGAACAGTGGTGGAGCTCTCTTCCTGAAGACATCCGCACCATCATCGATGAGGAGCTCAAAGCGGCAGGCGACGAGGCAACCCGCATGACGGCCGACAAGCTTGCCGAAGTCCAGGCAATGATGGAAGAAGCTGGTGTCGCCTTCAACGAAGTTGACTTGGCGCCGTTCCGGGAAGCAACCGCGAAGGTCTATGAAGAGGTCGGCCTCGTCGAAGCGCGCAAAGCGCTTGAGCCGTATCTCCCAAAATAATAGCGCCTGAATTTGAGGGAACGCTGGCGAAGACTGCGTTCCCTCAAACACGTTTGTAATCTTTCGAAGGACTTCGCATGTGGCGCTTGTACGATAAAGTCGAGACCGTTTTCGCACTTCTGCTGCTCTCAGCGACGGTACTCGCAGTATTGGTGGCGGCGATCGGACGTACGATCGGGCTGCCTCTGACATCAGCACCTCAGTTCGCCCAGCTGTTCCTCCTCTGGACCTGCATGTTCGGCGCGGACCTGTGCATGCGCCATGGCGAGCATATCCGAGTGACGGCTTTGCCGGACATGGTTTCAGAGCGCATTCGCCGTAGCCTGTCAGTCGTCTCCACCGTCCTGATTCTGGTTTTTCTGGTCTGGATTGCCTGGCACGGCTTTCACCTTGCAATCAACAACTGGTCGCGAGAGCTCGGTGGAGCCGGTCTCAGCTACGGTATCGTGACGCTTGCACTGCCGGTCGGGGCGGTGCTGCTTATCATTTCGACGCTGAGGCGCCTGTTTAGCCGAGGGTTCAGCGGTGTCCTGCAGCCGGATATGGATGCCGAGGAGTATCCGCTTTGATTTCCACATTCATTCTGTTCGGAGCGCTTGCGCTCATCGGCATCGGAATGCCTGTCGCCTTCGCGATTGGCATTGCCGGTTCCGCCTATTTTCTGCTGCCGTCTGTGTTTCTCCCCGATAGCACTGCTGCACAGCGTATCGTTGCCGCCAGCCAATCTTTCCCATTGTTGTCAGTACCCCTGTTCATTCTGCTTGGGAATTTGATGAACAGTTCCGGTATCACGCCACGCCTGGTCGCGCTTGCGACCACAGTTGCAGGCTGGATGCGCGGCGGTCTGGCGCAATCGACCCTCATCCTCAGTGCCTTGATGGGTGGAGTGTCTGGCTCTGCGGTCGCTGACGCTGCTATGCAATCGCGGATCCTTGGCGAGCCGATGGTCGAAAAGGGCTATCATCGCGGTTTTACCGCAGCTGTTCTATCAATCGGCGGTCTCATTACTGCGACTTTGCCTCCAAGCTTGGGGCTGATCCTCTACGGATATCTGGGCGAAGTCTCCATCGGCCGCCTGTTCATCGCGGGCGTCGTGCCGGGGGTACTCTTGACGATCGTCTTGATGTTCGCCACCTGGGGCATCTCCTACCGCCGCGGTTACCAGCCTGAGAATGATCGCCTCCCGACCACGCGGGAAATCTGGCTTGCCTTCAAGGGCAGCTTCTGGGCAATCCTGTTTCCTATCTGGCTTCTAGTCGGTATTCGCTTTGGCTTCTTTACCCCCTCGGAAGCCGGCGGTTTCGCAGTGGCTTACGCACTATTCATCGGCTTTGTCGTCTATCGCGAACTGACGGTTGCTGCCCTTATTGATGCTCTGATCCGCAGCGTGCGCGACATCGGCATGATCATGCTGATCATCCTGTTTTCAGGCGCCTTTGGCTATGTGATAACGTTTGAGCGGGTCCCGCAAAGTATCGCAGAGTTCTCGCTTACCGCCATTTCCAATCCCACCGTGCTCCTGTTTGTGATCGCGGGCTTCCTGCTCGTTCTCGGGATGCTGATCGAAGCGACGGTCCTCGTCATGCTCCTGACGCCGATTCTGGTGCCTGTAATCACGGCCGCCGGAATAGATCCGGTACATTTTGGTTTGGTGATGATGACGCTGGTCACCTTCGGCGGTATGACACCCCCGGTCGGGGTGTCAATGTTCACTGTTTGCGGTATCCTGCGCTGTTCTTACAAGGAATATACCGTCGAGATGCTGCCGTTGGCTGCAGCTGTCCTGGCGCTGGTAATAGCGATGATCCTGTTCCCGCAGATTGTCCTCTTCCTGCCAGCATGGCTGATGTAGAGGATTGGGAATGTCCGGCCCGACCTGTAAACTATCCTTGGGCCTCGGCGGCTGGCTGTCGCCGACACCCCGCGTGCCGGTTGCGGGTCTCGTTGACCGATAGAAGCAGCCCGATCTGACACGAAACAGAATCGGGTTAGGTATACTCAAACTAACGTGCCCCAGAGCGGATCAATCATCCGGGCAGGAGGCTTCATCGACGTAAAGCGTACAGGCGCTGTGCGTTTTCAAGATGCTCGCAGGGCACGCCGTATCTATCGGGCCATGGAGGGTTCGCGAGACAGCCGTCCGTTTGACCTCACCTGGAACGACGCAGAACAGTCGACCGGCCCGCAGCAGACGCGGGACGGTGAGAGTGATCGCCTGCTGCGGCACTGAGCCAAGATCCGGAAAACAACCATCATCTACCTGTTGTTGTCGGCAGACCTCATCGAGGTCGACTATCTTGACGTCGAAGGGATCATCGAAGTCTGCGACAGGCGGATCGTTGAAAGCAATGTGCCCATTGACCCCAATCCCGAGGCACACCACGTCTATAGCAGCTTCATCTAAATGCACGGCATAGCGGCGCGCTTCAAGCTCCGGAGCGGGGCCGGGGTCGATGCGATGGACACAATCAAATCGAACCATTTCGAACAGATTGGCATCCAGCCACCTCGCAAAGCGTGCGGGTGAACCGGGCTCGAGACCGATATATTCATCCATATGGAAGGCAGTGACACGGGACCAATCGATGCTACCGTCTGCGACTAGCGCCGCCAACATTTCGGCCTGGCTAGGCGCGGCAGCAAAGATCATCCGTACCTTCGACTGTGTTGCAAGGCGCGCTTTGAGGTGACTGATGATGTCGGCCGCAGCGGCAGCGCCCATCTCAACGCGGGTCGGAAATTTCTCCACGCTGAGACGGTTACGGTTGAACTTCGCGGTAGGCTTTGGACGGTCGGTGGGAGTGGTGCTCACGGGACTTGCTTTAGACTTGTGCTTCTTCTGGAGCATTCATGCTTCCTCTCTAAGGCTCAATAGCCTATTTCAAAAGAGGCCCACTTTTAACGGGACAGACCAGGTTAGCCCGGAAGGCAATCGCCAACTGCAGGATGTCCTCTGCTGATTACGAAACAGTGAGCTCCTGACGATCTGGATGAATGCTAGGTTGCATAAACATACTACGTCTCGTTGAGGTGTGGGCACAGACACTGAGCCAACGAGCTTTGTAAAGAGGGGCTGCCTGTAAGAGCTGTTATAAGTCTCGGCGCAATCAGGCCCCCGCAACCAACGAGACTTGAATAGCCCCTAGATTTGTAGACGCCTTCTTCCCTAAGACTGAGGCAAGGAGGCGTTCATGGGCAAAGGCAATTTCACGGAAGAGTTCAAGCGTGATGCGGTGCGTCAGATCACCGAGCGCGCTACCCCGTAGCGGAGGTTTCGCAGCGGCTCGGGGTCAGCCAGCATTCGCTCTATGAATGGAAGAAGAAGTTTGCCGCGTCGAACGCCAAGGGCAACGACGCGGCAGAAGAGATTAGGCGACTGAAGAAGGAACTGGCTCGCGTCACCGAGGAGCGCGACATCCTAAAAAAGCGGCCGCGTACTTCGCCAGGGATGCAAAGTGAAGTACGCATTCATTGCCCTGCATCGCCTGTGCTTCTCGGTGCGGACGATGTGTCGGCTTCTCCATGTACACCCGAGCGGCTTCTACGCCTGGCTGAAGAACCCGTTGAGCAAACGGGCCAGCGAGGACAAACGACAGACTGATCTCCTGCTTCAGGCTTGGGAGGAGAGCGGCAAGGTTTACGGCTATCGCAAGCTGCACGATGATCTGCTCGACCAGGGCGAAGCGTGCTGCCCGAACCGCGTCGCGCGTCTGACAAGGCTTGCCGGGATCAAGGCGCAGATTGGCTACAAGCGCCGTCCCGGCATCTATGGCGGCAGGCCTTCCGTCGTTGTCGACAACACGCTTGACCGGCAGTTTGACGTAACGGCTCCTGACAAGGCCTGGGTGACGGATATCACCTACATCAGGACCTGCGAGGGCTTCGCCTATCTCGCCGTCGTCATCGATCTCTATTCCCGCCGGGTGATCGGCTGGTCAATGCAGAGCCGTAAAACCACCGACGTCGTGCTGCAGGCGCTGCTCATGGCGGTGTGGCGACGCAAGCCAAAGGATCAGGTTCTGGTCCATTCGGATCAGGGCTCGCAGTTCACCAGCATGGACTGGGCCTCGTTCCTCAAACACCACAATCTGGTTCACTCGATGAGCCGCCGCGGCAATTGCCATGACAACACAGTGGCTGAGAGCTTCTTCAACCTTCTGAAGCGGGAGCGGATACGTCGCAGGGTCTACCGCTCACGCGACGAAGCTCGTCAGGACGTGTTCGACTACATCGAAATGTTCTACAACCCGAAACGCAAGCACGTCAGAAACGGGATGCTGTCGCCCGTTGAGTTCGAGCGCGTGCAGAAAACATAGACCCGACGGTTGTCTACGAAACTCGGGGCTATTCACCCCGCTGGCCTCGCTACCCATGCTCGCCCGCGAGCTGGGTGCCTCCATTCAACCGACGAGCAGATGCTTCATTGTTGGATCCGGGATGACCACGATCCGGCTGCCATCACGAACCTCGTCGTGAAGGTGTATCACGTCCTGATTGATGAGCCGGATGCAACCTGAGGAAACGGCCTTCCCGATACTAAAAGCCTCTGGAGTGCCGTGGATGCGATAGAGGGTATCCTTCCCGTTTTCATGGATATAAAGGGCGCGGGCTCCAAGTGGATTCTTCAATCCGGGATCCATGCCGCCGTTGGCGATGCTGTAGGGCTCCAGTTCCGGTTGACGCGCGACCATGGAATCAGGAGGTGTCCAGCGGGGCCACTCACGTCTGTAAGCCATGATGGCTTCTCCTGCCCAGGCGAACCCCTCCCGCCCCACCCCGATCCCGTAGCGCATGGCGCGGCCATCTGCCTTGACGTGGTAGAGATATTTGGCGGGCGTATCTACGATCAACGTCCCAGTCTTCTCGTTGGTGGGGTAGTCCACCTCTGTCCGCCAGAACTGCGGCGGTAGCTGGCTGATATCCACTTCCGGGATCGGAAATCTCTCGTTGGGCATCGCATAATACATGGGCGGTACCACCGGCCTGGGCGCAGGTGGCGGTTCGGCGATGGTTGCAACGGGTGGCGGCTCGGTCGATACACAGCCAGAGACGGCGATTGCGCCTAGACCAAGGATGAAGGAGCGCCTTGGCAAGCCTGCGCCAACCCGCCGTCCCGTTGAGCTGTTCGTTCTCTTTTCAGTCTGAATGTCATAGGCCATATTAATATTCTTTGTTGATCGCAGGCTGGTTCCAAGCCTGCCCGCCTTACGGCAGCCTTAAGCGACGACGGGGCCGCTCGGCCGTGGAACCCCCGATCAGGCCGCGCGGGCCTCCGCGATCGCCTCCTTCAGCCCCTTCTCGTCCAGCACGCCGGCGAAGGTCGTCCGGCCGATGACGAAGGAGGGCGTCCCCGCGAAGTTGAAGGCCAGTGCCTGATTGTAGTTGCGATCGAGCAGGCCGGAGATCTTGGCGCTGTGCTCATTCACGGCGGCCGCAATCTCCTTCATGGTAAGGCCCGCGCCTGTCAGGGTCTTTTCGACGATTTCTTCCGTGAGCTTTCCGGTCGTCTTCATCAACGCTTCCATCGCAGGCTCGTACTTGCCGATCTGCGCGGCTCCAAGAACGGCCTGGGCAGCAAAGACCGATGCGCCTCCGAACACGGGCCAGTCCTTCAGCACGAGTCGGACATTACCGTCCTCACGAACGACCTTCTCGACCGTCGGGTGGATCTTCTTGCAGAAGGGGCACTGGTAGTCGAAGAACTCGACGACGGTGACGTCGCCTTCGGGATTGCCGAGAACCGGTGCGTCGGGATCATGGAAGACGGTTTTCTCGGTAATTTCCTGGCTGAAGGCCAGGCGCGGGAGGACGGAAGCCAATGCGGCAGTGCCCGCGGTGACGGCGAGCAGGTTTCTACGGGTAATCATGTCATATTTCTCCTTTTCCTGATTCTTCGGGTCCGAGCACGACCACCTTCGATCCCTTCGGGACACGGCGGTGCAGGTCGATGATGTCGTGGTTCAGCAGTCTGATGCAGCCGGACGAGACAGACTTGCCAATGCTCCAGGGCTCATTGGTCCCGTGGATTCGATAGAGCGTGTCCTTGCCGCCCTGGTAGAGGTACAGGGCACGCGCTCCCAGAGGGTTGTTGATGCCCCCCTCCAGGCCCGATGCCAAAGGGCCGTAGCGTTCCGGATCGCGCTTGATCATGTTCTGGGTGGGCACCCAGCCCGGCCACTGTGCCTTGCGCGAGATATCAGCCTCGCCCTCGAACTCCATGCCAGCTTTGGCGACGCCGACGCCGTAACGCATTGCCTTGCCGTTCTCCATGACGAGGTAGAGAAACCGGGAATAGGGGTCGACTACGATCGTGCCCGCCGGATAACCGGTCTTGTAGTCAACCACCTGCCGGACGTTCTTCGGATCCATCTTGGAGACGTCGACCCCAGGAATTGTCTCGTCCCCATCCTTGATCGGCGCGTACATGCTCGCCAGTGACGGATCCACTTTTGGTCCTTCGACCTTTGGTGGCTCCGGGGCGGTCTGCGCGCAGGCAGACAGGCCCATGACAAAAAGCGAGGCGGTCAACGGTCGCCACGGAGCGGCCGCTCGGGAAGGTGTCATTCGGATATTCCTTCTTCAGATATGAGTTCCTGGATCTTCTGCGCGAGAACCTCGCGGGAGATCTCCCCCAGGTGGGAGCCGGCAAGCGTGCCATCGGCTGCTAGAAAGAGTGTCGCGGGCAGGCCGACGGCCGAATAGTGGCGGCTGAGCAGAAGCTGCGGATCGAGCACCGCCTGCGGCAGGTCAAGGTTCTCGCGGCGGAGGTATTCAGCAATCTTTGCCGAAGGTTCTCCCTGGTTTGCGAAGACAAAGTCGACGTCAGCCGTACTGGCAGCGAGTTCCGCCATCATCGGCAGCTCGCGGCGACAAGGGGGGCACCACGTCGCCCATAGGTTCAAAACCGTAGGACGACCGTTGTTGCCGATCGTGGTCTCGGCTCCAGTGAGGGAATGGAAATTGGACGTGACAGGCGGAACCTGGGTGCCCGAAGAGGTCAATGCCAAGGTCGCCGCTGTGGCAACGACGCCTGCAACAACGCTGGCCGTGGCCCATCCGGCGAGCTTCCGGCTGCTCAGGAACAGCACGACCAGCATCAGGGCCACGCCTGCGGCACCACCGCTCCAGGAAAAGCCGCCCTGCCACACCGCAAGGATACGCCACGGCTCTGTCGCGAAGCTGCCGGAATGCTGCAGAACATGTCCCAGGCGCGCCGCTGCCAGTCCGACCAGAGCCGTCCAAGACGACCAGCGGCCGAGCCTGTCGTCAACCCGGTGAGCAAGAACGGACGCCACGGCAAGGAATACGATCATGCCCGCGATGGCAGCGAAGCGCTCCGTGTCGAACGCGAAGGGACCGAAGGACACCGCATTCATCGAAGCGCACCCTTGACGGCTGACGCGGAAGCCGCGACGGTCTGCGCGGTAATCTCGCCCACGAGGCGGCTGCCGGCGATCTCGCTATTGCTGTCATCCAGGAACAGCATGGTCGGCGGCCCGACGACCTGAAGCTCCTTCATCAGCGACTGGTTTTCCTTGTTTATCTTGCTGAGCTCGACCGAGATCAGGCGGACTCCGTCCAGCGCGTCAGCCACGGTCGGATCCGGAAAGACCGATCGCTCGATCACCCGGCATGTGACGCACCAGTCAGCCGTGAAGTAGACAAGCGAGGGAGCGCCGGTGGCATCGGCCTCCAGGAGCGAGGACAGTTCCGCTGCCGAGGAAACGGCCTGGAAGGAGCCCTTGTCGATCGTTTTCGCGGGTATGGCGTCTCCGGAGCGCGCGACAGCGATCGTTGCAAGAGGCTTTAGAGGATCGGTTGCGCCAGAGAGTCCCCCAATCCCCAGCATGACGCCGTAGAGCGCGGCCAGCATTCCCGCGGACTTGGCCAGCCGCGCAGTCCCACCCGTCTCGGCCTTGATCTGGTCGAAGGCGCCGACGAAGACGGCGAAGGTAATCGCCAGGACAGACCACAACAGAAGACCAGTCCCGGCAGGCAACAGACGATCCACGAGCCATACGGCGGTCGCGAGAAAGAGGAAGCCAAACACCTGCCGGACGCGCTCCATCCACTGTCCTGCACGAGGAAGCAGGCCCGATCCAAAGGTCCCCATCAGGATCAGCGGGATGCCCTTCCCGACGCCGAGCGCAAACAGGGCCGTCGCACCGAGAACGACGTCTCCGGTCTGCGCAATGTAGAGAAGTGCGCCCGCAAGCGGAGCCGTGACGCAAGGGCCTATGACCAAAGCAGAGGAAAACCCGAGCGCTGCTGAAGACGCCAATGAACCTCCGGCACCGCGGCGCCCCGCAAGCCGGTTCGAGAGGAAGGACGGCAGCTGGAGTTCGAAGAGTCCGAAGCTCGAAAATGCCAGAGCAACAAAGATGGCGGCGACGACGATGGTCGCAGTGGTCGACTGCAGGGCGATCTGGAAGCTCTGGCCCCACCATGCGGCGACGACACCGAAGAGACTGAATGCCGCCGCAAGAGCAAGGACGTAGGTCAGTGACAGTGCGAAACCGCGTCCGGCAGGGAGACTCTCGCCCTCCCTCGACAGCGTCGCGACCAGGATCGGGTACATGGGAAAGACGCATGGCGTGAAGGCCAGCAACATGCCGAGACCCAGAAAGCCGGCGATCAGGAAGAGCACACCGCCGCGGTTCAGGAGAGAGCCGACTACTCCGCTGGTAGACTGGTCCGAGATACGGATGCCAGGATTGTCGTCGGGTTCCGGCGCGGCCTTGGACACCAGGGGAAAGGCTGCCTGCGATTGAAGCGCAGCTTGAGGTTCAGGTGTCTTTGATGTCCATGTGGACGCAAGTCCCGCCGTGTCGATATCGACCGTTTTAGGAGGATAGCAAAGCCCGCCGTCCTGGCAGCCCTGGTAGGTGACCGTCAAGGAGCCACTGACCGGCCCCGCAATCGCTGCCGTGGTCGAGTTATAGTAGACTTCGGTGCTTCCGTATCCGGGATCTTCCTTGATGATGCCAGGCGGAGTTGTCAGCTCTACGGGCTTGCCGTCCGCCCCCGTTGCGCTCAGGTATTCGCGATAGAGATAATAGCCGTCCTCAAGCTGCCATCTTATTGCGATGTCAGGACCGTCGCGTCGTGCCTCCATGCGGAATGCCTGATCCATGGGCAGTGGCGGTTCGATGGCAGACGCCATCGCCGACACGGCCAAGGTCGTGATGAAACATGAAACCGACAGGAAGAAACGCAAGATCCGCTCCGTTGCTTGAGTTGGAGCGGCGGTCTCTCGTCCCAACCTTAAGGCAGCCTTAAGGTGACGGGCGCAGGGAGGTTGTGAAGTCAATGAGGATGCAATGCGCCTGCTTGTGGTTGAAGATGACGAGATCCTGCTGGACGGCCTGAAGGTTGGGTTGCAGATGTGCGGCTTTACGGTTGACGCGGTGACATCGATTGCCGATGCCGACGCTGCAATCAAGGCCGACAAATTCGATGCCGTTATCCTTGACCTCATGCTCCCGGACGGTTCGGGACACGACGTGCTGGCGAAGATGCGTCGATCGGGAGACCGCACCCCTGTTCTCCTCCTGACGGCGAAGGACGAGGTTGCCGACCGAATAGCAGGGTTGGATTCCGGAGCCGACGACTATCTCGGCAAGCCCTTCGATCTCGACGAGGTTGCTGCGCGGCTGCGCGCCATTGTGCGCCGTGGGCATGGTCGGGCGACGGGACTTCTGGAGTGGAAAGACGTAAGCCTTGACCCCGCCCGGATGTCTGCGTCGCGTGCCGGCACGGCGATCGCCCTCTCGCGGCGGGAGTTCGTCATCCTGCAGGCGCTGATGGAGACGCCGGGGGTCATCCTGTCCCGGTCGAATCTCGAGGAGAAGCTTTATGGATGGCAGGAGGAGATCGAGAGCAATACGGTGGAGGTTCACGTCCACAAGCTGCGCTCGAAGCTCGGCGCGAACTTCATCGAGACCGTGCGTGGCGCAGGCTATCGATTGAGGGGTGCAGAATGAACTCCATACGGATCAGACTGTTTGCGATCCTCATTGCCACGACCGGCGCGGTGTGGCTGTTCGCCGCTGCCTGGATCTACGCCAGCACCCAGGCCGAGGTCGAGCGCGTACTTGACGCCCGCCTGATGGAGGCGGCACGCATGGTGAGTTCGCTGATCACGGATCACCAGATCGATCCCTCCGCGGCAGCCAATGCGGCAACTGCCGATGCTCCCCCTTCGCCATTCAAGGAAGCCGGCGGCAGCTACAGCCGCCAGCTTTCCTGCCAAATCTGGTCGCTTCAGGGCAGCCTCGTCAGCCGCTCGGAAAGCGCGCCTGCAACCTCGCTCGCCAGCCACACGGACGGCTTCGAGGAAACCGAAATCGACGGAGAAAGGTGGCGCGTCTACGCCGTCGTCAATCCGACGCTTGGCGTTCGCGTGCTGGTCGGCGACAGTCTTGAGATCCGAGACCGGCTGATCGGCGACGTCATCAAGGGGCTTCTCGTTCCAGGCGTCGTTATCCTCCCAATCCTTGCTGGGCTGATCTGGCTGAGCGTCAGCCGCGGTCTCGCCCCACTGACGCGCATCGCTGAAGGACTTGCTGGCCGTTCTGCATCGGAGCTTCATCCCATAGATGCCGGCTCCGTTCCGCGGGAAGTGCGGCCAGTTGTCCGGGCACTGAACAGCCTGTTTGGCCGGGTGGCCGAAGCGCGAGACCGGGAGCGGAGCTTCACCGCCTATGCCGCGCATGAACTGAAGACGCCGCTTGCGGGGCTCAAGACCCAGGCGCAGGTCGCTCTTCGAACCGACAACCCCACCATCCAGCGCGAGGCCCTCTCCCGCATCTCCACCAGCGTCGACCGAACCAGCCGGATGGTTCGGCAGCTTATTGATCTTGCCGCCGTCGATGCGTCACAGGGCTTCGCCAGACGCGAGCTAGTCGACGTTGCCGTCCTCGTTGGCGAGATCGCTTCGGAACTGGAGACGCAGCTAGCAGCCAACGAGGTTCACGTCGCAATGGAACTCGCAGATAGAGCCCAGCATCCTGCGGTTCTTCAGACTGACAGGGTCCTGCTCCGTCTGGTGATCCGAAATCTGCTTGAGAACGCGATCCAGCACTCGCCGAAAAGGACAGAAGTCAGGTGCCGCGTCATCGCGAGACCAAGCGAGGTTGTCGTCGAGATCCTCGACCAGGGACCGGGAATTTCGGTTGCCGATGAGGCGCGGGTCACAGAACGCTTCTTCAGGGGATCGAAGGCCCATGGGCACGGGAGCGGCCTTGGACTCTCTATCGTCCAGATGGCGCTCGATCGTCTCGGCGGCAGCCTTACCTTCGAGAGAGGCGGTCGATGGTTCGTGGCGAGAGCCTCGTTCCTAACCTGACCGCCTCAGACCCGCATCCAGTTGAAGCAACCCGCTAGACCCTGCCAAACAACTTCTCGAACTAGTGGGTAGCGGGTGCTTTGCATCACTGTCAGAAGATCATCAGCCTCCTGGTGTCGATGGATTGGCAGGTGCCAGCGCCGGACCGGCTGAGGCGGATCATCGGAATTGGGGGCAGTCGTCGACGAAGACGTGGTCCGGTCATCGTGGGAACGGTCGACCTGCGCCCATAGAAGCACCGCCACGCAGGCATCGTCGGCGGCATGGTAACGGGTGCGTTCACGGCCACCCAAGGGGGAGGTATCGTGGTCTTCGTTGCCGTTGTACTCGGGCTCTTCATGTTCAGGACCATCAGCTTTTCCGACCTCTGGGGCGCGCTGATCGTTTCCGCACGGGCCAGCGCCACCGTCTACCTTCTCGTTGCCGCGGCATCCGTGCTGTCCTATGCGCTGAACCTGCTGGGGATCGGCGCCATGGTCACCGCAGCCGCCCCGTTCTTCCAGGGCAACCCGATGCTGTTCCTGGTCGGCGTGATGATCCTGATGCTGGTGCTCGGGATGTTCCTCGACATCGGCGCAGCGCTGCTCATCTTCGTGCCGCTCGTGATGCTCACGGTCATGCAACTCGGCATCGATCCGATCCAGGCTGCCATGGTGATCATCCTCTCGCTTGCAATGGGGCTCATCTCGCCGCCGGTGGGTGTCGTCCTGTTCATCCTGATGAAGATCGGCAACATCCGGCTGACGCCTCTGATGCGGGAACTGGTGCCGTCCATATCGCCGAGATCGGCATCATCCTGCTGATCATCGTCTTTTCGTCCCTCTCCACCTGGCCACCGGACGTGCTTCGCTAGCTGGCATACGCCCACCAGCTTCAAAGGCATTCCGCAGGCTTCGACACGGTTTTATCCTCCGCAGCATCGCGGGGGAACTGGTGCACAATTGGGGCGGAGACGACCGCCAACTTCTTGGCGACAAGAGAGCGAGACGTCGGAGATAGAGAAGTCCCGTCGAAAGGTCGGCCGATTTGGCAGCGGAAGATCGTCCACTCGCCAACTAAGAACACTGGAGCGGGGTCGGTTCCCGGCCGATCGGGGAGGTGATTCCGTATAGCGGCGGCATGCGGACATTGTTTCGCGTTCCGGTGAATCAGCGTTGTCCCTATTGGTGCCCGATTTCTGCTTCTTCGCCTTCCAAGGCGCCCGCCATTGACGCTGCTACGCGCTGCAATACTTCCTGCGCATTGTAATCGTGGCGAGAGAAGAGATTGTCCCGAACAATCGAACGGTGGAGACAGCAGTCGTTGGCGCGCCGGTTTCTTTTGGCCGGCGGCGTCGTGTCCATTGCAGCAGCACTGGTCGTGGGCGCTTTGGTGACAACTCTTATCGAGGCTGCCGTTACCAGAAACTCGGCGGCCACCACGGCAATGTACGTGGACGGCATCATTGCTCCGCTGCTTCCCGATCTTCAGACCACCGAGGTCTTGGACGATATTACAAGCCGCACGCTGGACGAGACCTTCGGACAGGGAGCGCTGGGAGACCGCGTCATTTCCTTTCGTCTGTGGCGGGCGGATGGCACGGTTCTCTATGCTACGGATCCCAGCATGATTGGCCGACGCTTTGGGCTGAACGAGGAACTCCAACGGGCGTTCTCGGGCAAGCTGATTGCCGAATTCGAGCGACCGGACGAGGAGGAGAGCATCGCTGAACGCGCCGCCGGCATACCGCTCCTGAAGATCTACAATCCCATCCTGCAACCGTGGTCGGGCGAAGTCGTGGCCGTTTCCGAATTTTATGAGGTGGCGGAGGGGTTCGAGGAAAGCCTGTGGGAGGCGAGGCTACTGAGTTGGGCAGCCGTGGCTGCGGTCGTTGCAGTTTTCTTTCTCTCTCTCTCCGCCATCGTCGTTCGGGGGAGCCGGACCATTGACGATCAAAAGGCTGCCCTGACGGAGCGGGTCGCCGAATTGTCCAACCTCCTGGAGCAAAACCGCGAACTTCACAGGCGGGCCCAGCGTGCATCTCAGAGAGCGACTGCGCTGAACGAGAGTTACCTGCGCCGCTTGGGTGCTGACCTGCACGACGGTCCGGCGCAACTGGTGGCCTATGCCGCACTTCGGATCGACAGCAAGACCCTCGTGACACCGGATACACCAGACGCTGTCCGTGAGGTCGAGCTTTCGGCGATCAAGGCCCGGCTCCATGAGGCGATGGAAGAGATCCGCGCGATCTGCAGGGGGCTCATCCTTCCTGACATAGAAAATGGGGACCTTCACGAGGTGATCACTCGCGCCGTGAACGCCCACGTTCAACGAACAGGTTCCCCCGTGGCGCTTCGATTGTCGGATGTCGCGTGCGAACTCTCGCCATCCGCGAAGATCACCATCTACAGGTTTGTTCAAGAGGCCCTAAATAACGGCTTTCGCCACGGAGGCGGGGCTGGACAGAAAGTGCGCCAAACCCTGGATGACAATGAGATCACGGTGGAAGTAGAGGATGAAGGTCCGGGCTTCGATGTGGAAAAGGTGAAGCCCGAGGGTCTTGGCATTGCGGGGCTGCGGGAACGGATCGAGAGCATTGGCGGTCACTTCAGCCTTAAGAGTTCGACAAGCGGAACAACCGTCTGCATGACGTTAAGAGCCGAGGGAGCAGAATTCACACAATGACGAACATCCGTGTCGCGGTAGTGGACGATCATCCGCTTTTCAGAGAAGGCGTTATTCGTAGCCTGGGAGAATCCCCTGGGCTGGAAATCGTGGCCGAGGGAGCATCGAGCCATGATGCGGTCGCCATCGCCGAAAATGACGCACCGGATGTGATGCTGATGGACATCTCCATGCCCGGGAACGGCCTCAAGGCGATCCAAGCGGTGCTCGAGGCGCAGCCAAACGCGAAGATCGTGATGCTGACGGTCTCGGAAGCCGGCGACGACCTTGCCAATGCCGTCAGGATGGGTGCGAAAGGCTATGTCCTGAAGGGCATCGGATCGCAAGGACTGGCGGAAGTGGTCAAAGCCGTCGCCTCCGGCCAGAGCTATATCGCGCCCAGTCTTTCGGCACGTCTCGTGGAGACGCTTTCGAGGTCGTCGGAACCAAGGCATGATCCTTTTAGCGACCTCACTCATCGTGAGATGGAAGTGCTGAAGCTGGTGGCATCCGGGCTCAGCAACAAACGTATCGCCATCGCGCTCGATCTGCACGAAAAGACAATCAAGCATCACATGACGCGCATCTTCACCAAGCTAAACGTCTCCAACAGGACGGAAGCGGCGCTCGCGCTGCGTGACGCCACGCGAGCGGAATCAGCGGAAGGATCTCAGACGCGCGCGATCTGAAGCGGTGGCGCGCCGGTTGACGATCCGCCTGTTGCGCGCATCGCGCATCTCGTAGCGGTTGCGGACGATCCGCTCGACGGTGCCGTTGGGGTGGCGTACGGTTATCGAGGGACCGTTGGTGCGAACTTCAACTTCGCCCTTTCCTGGACGGGATGGATCTGGCGCGGTGCCACGGCCTGTTTCCCGCGTCTCGCTGCTTCGGCCGCCGCTGTTTCCCCCGTTATTGCCTCCGCCGTTCCCACCGGCATTGCCGCTGCCGTTCCCGCCACCGCTACCTCCGCTATTCCCACCGCCGTTCCCACCGCCATTGCCGCCGCCATTCCCACCGCCGTTCCCGCCACTGTTACCTTGTGCGGCAGCCTCGTTGGGTGTGAAACTCTGACCGCGATTCAGGAAGGCCACGCGGTAGGGCGAAAGCAGCGCCGCTGACGTCAGCACAACAGACAGCAATAGTTCTCTTCTTGTCCTCATCTCCGGTCTCTCGCGCGTCCCAGCCTACGGGTCGTTCAGCATCTAGACAGCGTCTGCGGCAAAAGAAAGCCCCGCCCGTTGCGGAACGGACGGGGCAGGAGCCTGCGCAGGAAGGGACGGGCAGCGCAGGTATCGGTTGATCTCGTTACGCGGCTGCCGTGCCAAGAAGCACGAAGCCCAGGGCGAGACCGGCAATCGGGATGAGAAGCCATCGAGCCTGAAAGACGCTGTTTTCCATGATGATCTCCGCGTGCGCCGTTGTGTTGGTGCTGCAACGGATTGCTGGGGCCTGCCGTTCCGGCGCATTGCGTCCCTGGGACCTTTGCGCGGGACTATCCGACCAAGGTCTGACTTTTTCGGGCCAAGGCCGGAAGCCCTCCCCAACTTAATCGGAACAATCACACCAGAGATGCAAAGGAGACGGGAGCATCTGCGAAAGACGTCCAAGCACTGCGTGCCGCGGGAGGGCGAATTGATGGATGTAGAGGAAGAGGTCGAAAAAGGCGGCGTCCTGTGCCGACGCGCGCGGAACGCCGTTTGTGGCCCTGCGGGATTCGCGACAAAAAGAAACCCGCCGAAGCGGGTTAGGAAAACGCGCTACGCTCCTTCCTAGTCAGGAAGGGCAACGCTGCTGTCCATGCGATCAATTATAGGCTTTTTACCGGGCACATGGGACATGGTGCGGGTTGTGCTCTCGAGTTCGCCATCTCTCACCCGCGTCTTTGTCCGGGACTTGCTGAAGGTGCCCTTGTCCATCGCCTGGGCGCGGGACTGCGCTTTCAACTGGTTCGGGTTCTCATTGATCTGCGTACGGCTCTGTGCTGTTCCGTCTGCAGCAGCAGCGCTGCCGCCTGATGCGATGGAGGCGGTGGTGCCGTCGTCGGTGACGCAGGCCCCGGCAGTGCCGAGCGTGCTTGCGGAGGTTCCGCCAGCCGCGGCGCTTCCACCTGTTCCAACGGTTCCTGCCGCGTCACACTCCTGCGCATTTGCTGGAGAACTCGCGAAGATGGCCATTGCTGCTGCAGATGTAACAAGCATTTTGCGAAACATGAGGATGCCTTTCACTTTGCCGGTTTCGTAATGTCGCATGTCCCGTCTGACCGACGGGTGATAACGGTGCCGTCCGGCTGGACAACACTTGCAGTGGATAAGGACTGACCGCCGGCAGAACTGGAACTCGACGCCGACGCACCGCTTGAAGACGATGACCCGGCAGTGGAGGATGACGATGATCCGGTGCCTGATGTAGTCGTGCTGGTTTGCCCATTGACGGTTGTCGATGACGTGACCTTTCCGCCGCCCGCGGTCACGGACGAGGATAGCCCACCTGTAGCCTCAGCCTCGCTGTCATCGCTGTGGATGATGGTGCATGTGCTCCCATCTTCCAGCGTCACCCGCTCCGTCGTCGCGGCCACAGCAATGCCGCCGAACAAGATGAGCGGTAAGGCGAGCGGCTGGCTCGATAGTTTGCTCAAAAGCTTCATGATCTCCTCCTGAAAAGTTGGCTCCGGTAACCGGAGCCAACCAGAGACACGTTAGCAGGTGCCGTCGTTCTTCTTGACCTGGCCCGGAGGGCAGTCCTTGTTGCTGATGTCGTCTTGAGCTGCGCCAGCGGCACTGCCGGCAGTCCCAACAGAACTGCTGGAGGTACCGCCGCCAGCGCTGGTTCCGCCTGTCCCGAGTGTCGAAGCCGAGCCGGAGCCGCTGGCTGAGCCGGCCGCGGATCCACCGGTCCCGACGGAGCTGCTCGACTGGCCGTCGCCAGCAGAGGTTCCACCAGTGCCAAGGGTCGAGGCAGAGCCAGCGCCCTCACCGGATCCGGCCGCGGAACCGCCTGTGCCGACAGAACTGCTCGACGTACCGCCTCCCGCAGAGGTGCCGCCTGTGCCGAGGGTGGACGCCGATCCGGCACCGTCACCAGAGCCTGCCGCAGAACCGCCCGTGCCAACCGAGCTGCTGGACGTGCCACCTCCTGCCGACGATCCTCCGGTTCCAAGAGTGGAGGCAGAGCCAGCGTCGCAATCGGTAGCCCCGGGAGCGCAATCCGTGCTTCCAGCGGAGCTGCCGCCTGTGCCGACAGTACTGCTGGACGTCCCGCCGCCAGCGCTCGTGCCGCCGGTGCCGACCGTGCTGCTGGTTTGGGCATAGGCTGAAAGAGCGGTTCCGGCGAGCAGCGCCGTCGCAAGTGCAAGTGGGGTCACAAGTTTCATGGGGTTCCTCCTGGGTTTACCATGCTTCGGTCGATATTCGCCAAAGCTGCAGACGGAACATCCACTCTGGAGCCCTGTTCCCGCCTGAGGCTTCAGTCGTACAGGCGATACGACCTAAGTCTTGCCGGTGCGCACGGGCCCAAGAGGCACCGCATGACCGACGAAGTGATTGCAATTTTGGCTATAGGGAGCGTCGGATAAGACATCCGCCGAGTTTCGTCGCCACTCATGATCGAGCTTATGACAGCTACTTCTTCGAAGCTCATTCCCCAGATAACAATGTCGCAACGAGGCTCAGTCGAGGCGACCATACCGGCCATCATCTGTGGACGGCAATCGAGGCGGTGAGTAAGTTCACCGTGAGACCGCGCCGTTTCCCGTGCGCCTGTCTTGACACCAGCGAGGGAGCCGCGTCCGGAATGGCAGTATTGACATCGTCACTCTCGACCCGTTCCGAAACATTCACTTCGAATGTCAGGGCTCACCACGACGCAATAGAAATGATCCATCAGGCTGCAGCGCTTGCCGTTGATGGCGGCGGCCAGCAGTCGCGGGAGCGTCACGTGGCACGCGGCAAGATCCTGCCGCGGGATCGCGTGGCGAGGCTGCTTGATCCCGGATCACCGTTCCTTGAGATCGGGATGTTCGCCGCGCATGGTCTCTACGATGGCGCCTCGCCGTCAGCCGGGGTGGTGGCCGGCGTCGGTCGGGTGTCTGGCCGCGAGGTGATGATCGTCTGCAACGATGCTACCGTCAAAGGCGGTACCTATTACCCGATGACCGTCAAGAAACATCTTCGCGCCCAGGAGATCGCCGAGGCGAACTGCCTGCCCTGCGTATACCTCGTTGATTCAGGCGGGGCGAACCTGCCCCAGCAGGACGAGGTTTTCCCGGATCGCGACCATTTCGGCCGCATCTTCTTCAATCAGGCCAACATGTCGGCCAAGGGCATCGCGCAGATCGCGGTTGTGATGGGATCCTGTACGGCAGGTGGCGCCTATGTGCCGGCTATGTCGGACGTGACCATCATCGTCCGCGAGCAGGGCACGATCTTCCTGGCGGGCCCGCCGCTGGTCAAGGCTGCAACGGGAGAGGTCGTATCGGCGGAGGATCTCGGCGGCGGCGACGTGCATACCCGGCTGTCGGGCGTGGCGGACTATCTTGCCCGGGACGATGCCCATGCACTCGCTCTGGCGCGGCGGGCAGTCGCCAACCTCAACCTGACAAAGCCCCGGCAACTGGATCTCGCACCGGTGGAGGCTCCTCTATATGACCCGGAGGAGATACTTGGTATCGTTCCCGCCGACCTGCGCACGCCCTACGACATCCGAGAGGTGATTGCCCGCGTGGTGGACGGCTCCCGCTTCGACGAGTTCAAGGCCCGCTACGGCACCACTCTGGTCTGCGGATTTGCGCATGTCATGGGAATGCCGGTGGGGATCATCGCCAATAACGGCGTACTGTTTTCCGAGAGTGCCCTGAAAGGCGCGCATTTCGTCGAGCTTTGCTCGCAACGGAAGATCCCGCTGGTGTTCCTGCAGAACATTACCGGGTTCATGGTCGGCCGCAGTTACGAGGCGGGCGGGATTGCGAAGGACGGCGCCAAGCTTGTTACCGCCGTCGCGACCACCAAGGTCCCAAAGATCACCATGCTGGTCGGCGGCTCGTTCGGAGCCGGCAACTACGGCATGTGCGGCCGCGCCTACAGCCCGCGCTTCCTGTGGACGTGGCCTAACTCGCGCATTTCAGTGATGGGCGGCGAGCAGGCGGCGGGTGTTCTGGCGACGGTGAGGCGCGAAGCGCTGGAGCGATCGGGGAAGACCTGGTCGGCGGAGGAGGAGACCGAATTCAAGCGGCCGACAATCGAGATGTTCGAGCGACAGTCGCATCCGCTCTATGCCTCGGCAAGGCTCTGGGACGATGGCATCGTGGATCCGCGGAAGACACGGGAGGTTCTCGCGCTGTCGCTGTCGGCGGCTCTGAACGCACCCATCGAAGACACACGCTTCGGCGTGTTCCGGATGTGAGGGCAGGGCAATGTTTCAGAAGATCCTGATCGCAAACCGGGGCGAGATCGCTTGCCGTGTCATCACAACCGCTGCCCGCATGGGAATAAAGACCGTTGCCATCTACTCCGATGCCGACGTGCGGGCGAAGCATGTGGCGATGGCCGACGAGGCCGTGCGCATCGGGCCGGCGGCGGTTGCCGAAAGCTATCTCCAGGGCCAGAAGATCATCGAGGCGGCGCTTCATACCGGGGCGCAGGCCATCCATCCCGGCTACGGCTTCCTGTCGGAGAACCCCGATTTCGTCGAGGCAGTCGAGGCGGCAGGTCTCGTTTTCATCGGTCCTCCGGCCTCGGCGATCCGCGCCATGGGCCTGAAGGATGCGGCCAAGGCGCTGATGGCGGAAGCCGGCGTTCCGGTTGTTCCCGGTTATCACGGCGAAAGTCAGGACCCAGACTTTCTTGCAGCGGAGGCGGGCAAGATCGGCTATCCGGTGTTGATCAAGGCGCGCGCCGGGGGCGGCGGCAAGGGCATGCGCCTTGTCGAGAAGCCCGCCGACTTCATGGACGCCCTGGCAGGCGCACGGCGGGAAGGGCAGGCCAGTTTTGGCGACCCGACCTGTCTGATCGAGAAATACATCACGCATCCCCGCCATATCGAGATCCAGGTCTTTGGTGATGGCCACGGCAATGTCATCCATCTCTTCGAACGAGACTGTTCGCTCCAGCGCCGCCACCAGAAGGTGATCGAGGAGGCCCCGGCGCCAGGCATGCCTGCAGGCGTCCGCGAGGCAATGGGCAGGGCCGCAGTCGAGGCCGCCAGAGCGATAGGTTACACGGGCGCCGGTACTGTGGAGTTCATCGTCGACGGATCCGGTCCGCTGCGGGAAGACGGCTTCTGGTTCATGGAGATGAACACAAGGCTGCAGGTGGAGCATCCTGTCTCCGAAGCGATCACGGGACTTGATTTCGTCGAGTTGCAGCTCCGGGTCGCTGCAGGTGAGCCGCTGCCGGTAAGGCAGGACGATCTTACCGTAGATGGCTGGGCCTTCGAAGCGCGGGTCTATGCCGAAGACGTGCCCAAAGGCTTCCTTCCCGCGACCGGCCGGCTCGAGCACCTGCATTTCCCGTCTGCAAGCGCATTCGAAGCGGGTCCCGTTCGCATCGACGCCGGGGTGCGGCAAGGGGATGAAATCAGCCCATGGTATGACCCAATGATCGCCAAGGTCATTGTTCATGGACCCACGCGCTCGGCAGCGCTGAACATGCTTTCGTCTGCGCTGGAGGAGTGCCGGATTGTCGGCTCGGTCACGAATGTCGAGTTACTGGCGGCGCTCTCGCGACACGGAGGATTCCGCCGGGGCGAGGTCGATACCGGCCTCATCGCACGCGACATGGCCGAACTGATGCCTGCCTCGGAGCCATCGTTCCAGGTTCTAGCACTGGCGGCACTCGGCGGCCTGAACCTGCTGGGTGCAGAGGAAGGTTCCGATCCATGGGATAGTCTCGTAGGCTGGCGACACTGGTCGGCTGCGCGGCAGTTCGTGCATCTGGAAAGCGGCGGCAGGTGCATCGAGGCGCAGGTAACGAGCCTTGGCCAGGGGCGGTTCACTGTCTCGGTCATGGGGGAGACCGTGACGTTGAACATGATGGGTCTCGGCGGCCCCACTGTCCGGGTGGAAGTGGATGGCCACCAGTTCAATGCCGATATCGTGTGTGAAGCCGATCGCGTCTCTGTGTTTGTCAGCGGGCGCAGTTTCTCGTTCGGCCTGGCTGATGCACTTTCGGAGGTGGATGAGGAGCAGGCCGCAGGTGACACGATCACCGCACCCATGCCCGGACTTGTCAGGGCAGTTTACGGAAGGCCGGGTGCATCCGTCACCAAAGGCGAGGCGCTGCTTGTCCTTGAGGCGATGAAGATGGAACACACCCTGTTTGCACCGCGCGACGGAGTTGTCTCGGAAGTCCTGGCGGCAGAGGGCGAGCAGGTTACCAACGGGACGTTGCTGCTGGCGCTGGAGCCGCAGGATGAGTGAACACGTGACGATCTTCGAGGTGGCGCCGCGGGACGGGCTGCAGAACGAGCCGGCAATGATCGCGACGGCCGACAAGGTCCGGCTCGTAAACCTGCTAAGCGCATGCGGCTTCACCCGGATCGAGGTGGCAAGCTTTGTCAGTCCGAAATGGGTGCCGCAGATGGCGGATGCGGCCGATGTTATGGCGAGCATCGAACGCCGAAAGGGCGTCTCCTATGCAGCATTGACGCCCAACCTTCGCGGCTTCGAGGCGGCGCAGGCGGCCGGTGTGGATGAGGTTGCGATCTTCGCCTCGGCCTCCGAGGGCTTCAGCCGTGCCAACATCAACTGTTCGGTTGCAGAGAGCCTCGAGCGCTTCGGCCCCGTGGCTGAAGCTGCACGCGCGGCAGCGGTACCGCTCCGTGGTTACATATCCTGCGTCACGGATTGCCCTTTCGACGGTCCGACCGATCCGGAGAAGGTGGCGGAGGTCGCGGCGAAGCTGCTCGCCATGGGCTGCCATGAAATCAGTCTCGGGGATACGATCGGGGCGGGAACGCCGAATACGGTCGCTCGCATGCTCGATACGGTTCTGACTTCTGTCCCCGCCAATCGGCTGGCGGGGCATTACCATGACACTGGAGGACGAGCGCTGGACAATATCCGCGTCAGTCTCGATCGTGGGCTTCGCGTCTTCGACGCTTCGGCGGGCGGGCTCGGCGGATGTCCCTATGCCCCCGGCGCCAAGGGCAATGTCGCCACCGAGGCGGTGGTCGAGCTCGTCGAATCGCTGGGGTTCGGCACCGGTATCGATCGCAAACGCTTGGCCGAGGCAGCAGCGTTTGCGCGCAAGTTGAGGACAGTGGGATGAGTTACGAAACGCTGGACGTGCGGGTTGACGACCGAGGCGTCGCCTCTGTCACCCTCAACCGGCCCGACAAGCGCAATAGTCTGTCGGCGCAGATGATCGAGGATCTGACGCGGATGGCTGGTACCTTGGGCGCTGATCCAGCCGTCCGTGCCGTTGTCCTTACCGGCGCCGGTGAAGTCTTCTGCGCGGGCGGTGACTTGACCTGGATGAAGGCGCAGATCGAGGCGGACCGTGCAACCCGCATGCGTGAGGCGCGCAAGCTGGCGCTCATGCTGAACGGGCTGAACACCTTGCCGAAGCCGCTGATCGGCCGCATCCATGGCGGGGCGTTCGGGGGCGGGGTGGGCCTTGCCTGCGTCTGCGACGTGGCGATCGCGGAAACTGCAACGCGGTTCGGACTGACGGAGACGCGGCTTGGGCTGATCCCGGCCACCATAGGTCCCTACGTCGTGGCGCGGATGGGTGAGGGAAATGCGCGTCGCGTCTTCATGTCGGCCCGGCTTTTCGACGCTGATGAAGCCGCGGCACTCGGTATCGTGGCCCGCGCCGTGCCGAACGTCGAGCTTGATGATGCCGTCGAAGCCGAGATCCAGCCCTATTTGCTGGTTGCTCCCGGTGCAGTGGCGGCCGCCAAGAAAATGGTCCGCAGCCTTGGGCCTCGCATCGATGAAACCGTGATCGACGATACCATCCGGCGCCTGGCCGACACCTGGGAAGGGCCGGAGGCGCGGGCAGGCATCATGGCGTTCCTGGAGAAGAAGGCGGCACCGTGGGCTCCGGGTGGGAACGACGTTTTATAGCCGTACCTTTTCCCGGCTGCGCTGCCGACAGATGTGCCTAGAACTCGAAGTCTGGTAGGCTCTTGAATGCTGATCTGAGTGCTTGCGACCATCCGTCGGAGATTGCCCGAAAGCAAGGATCATCCTGTTCGATGCGTTTCTGATGCCCGACCTTGAAGCTGTCGGCGGGGTAGCAGAGAAGGTCGAGGGGCAGGCCGACGGAGAGGTTGGATTTCACCGTCGAATCGAAGGAGACAAGGAGCAGCTTGGCCGTTTCCTCGAAGCTCAGGTCCATCTCGTGAGCGCGAATGAGGATCGGCTTGCCGTATTTCGTCTCGCCGATCTGGAAGAACGGAGTGTCGGGGCCGGCTTCTATGAAGTTGCCTTCCGGATAGATGAGAAAGAGGCGCGGCTCACCGCCGCGGATCTGGCCGCCGAGAATGAAGCTTGCACCGAACGCGTCGGCGCTTTGGCCGCCGGTTGCAGCCTGGCGGATCACCTCCTTCAGCGTATCGCCAACGAGGCGGGCTGTCTGAAACATGGACGGGGTGGCCAGAATGGAAGGTGTGCGTTCTTCCGGCGCCTTGCTGCGTTCGTCGAGAAGGCTTGCAACTGCCTGGGTGGTGGCAAGGTTGCCCGCAGATAACAGCACGATGACGCGTTCGTCCGGTCGCTCCCAGACCTTCATCTTGCGGAAGGTCGAGATATTGTCGACACCCGCATTGGTGCGGGTATCGGACATGAAAACAAGTCCGCTGCCTATCTTCAGTCCTACGCAATATGTCATCAGGCTGGCCTTCCCGGCGGCGAGTGTGTGACTCGCCTTTGAGACGATTACTGCTCGACCGTGAGCCGAACCGCAAGATGTTCTTCAGCCTCGCCCAGTCTGATCCCCATCACCGGCATGGCATCCCGATAGTCGCGGCCACAGGCGATGCGAACATATCGCTCATCTGGCGATATGCCGTTGGAGCAGTCAAACCCGATCCAGCCCAAGCCTTCCACATGCGCCTCAGCCCAGGCATGGGTGGCCGTTTGAGCATCGATCGCGTCGAGGTTCAGGTAGCCGCTGACATACCGAGCAGGGAATCCCATGAGCCTGGCTGCTGCAATGAAGACGTGGGAATGGTCCTGGCAGACGCCCTGACCCTTGGCGAGTGCTTCTTCGGCCGTGGTCACCGCGTCTGTAGCTCCGATCGTATAAGCAACCCGCTCCCTCACCAGTCGCATCAGTTCGTGAAGTCGCTGGAGGTCGTTGCCAGCCGAAACGAGACCCACGACCGCCTCCGTTGCTGGTCCCGGCCGGGAGAGGTCCGTCGGTTGCCTGAACAACCACAGCGGCGCCAGTCCACGGTGGTTACCAAGCATGCCGTGATTGTCGATCGTCTCCACGGTGCCCGAGGCGTGGATCGCGATGCTGTGTGGCTCTCCGTCGACACTCAGCAGCCAAGTCGTGTTGCCGAAAGAATCGTCGTAAGTGACTTCCACCCTCGCGCCGTCGATGGAAATATTCCAGTCGATCACGGTCTGCAGCGCAGAGGATCGCGGTACCAACCGAAGGCGCTGAAGCGAATAGGTCAGCGGCGCGTCGTAGCGGTACTCGGTGCTGTGGGTGATCCTGAGCAGCATGGCGGGCCTCAGTGAAAGCGGTAATCGGTCATGATCTGGTCGCCCAGTCTCGCATTGGCCCTGATGAAGTCCGACAGGAACTCGTGGAGCCCAGTCTCGAAGATATCCGCGATCGAAAGCCCCCGCAGCTTCTTCGACTGCGCCTGTGCAATGTCATGACAGGGATGCCGCACGTCGTACTCGTCCGCGAGAAAGCCAAGCGCCTCGTTGATGCCGAGATAGCAGTAGGCCAGCGATCGCGGCAGTCGACGGTTCAAAATCAGATAGTCGGCGATATTCGCAGCCGTGTAGTCGCCGTAGCTCCAGCGGAAGGAACGCTGTGCGGAGACGGAGCGAAGGATCGCGTGCCACTGGTGATTGTCGAGCGACGTCCCGACCCAGTGGACGGAGGGAAGCAGGACGTAGTACTTCACATCGAGGATGCGGGCCGTGTTGTCAGCCCTTTCGATCATCGTTCCAAGCCTGGCAAAGTCGAAGATGTCATTGCGCAGCATCGTGCCTTGGAACGACCCCCGGATAAGCGCCGTTTCGCGCTTGATGATCTCCAGTACCTGCGGCAGTTCACGCTCGTCGACCGGGTGCCTCAGCAGGCGACGAAGCGCCATCCACGCTTCATTGACACTCTCCCAGACCTCGCGGGTAAGTGCGGTGCGGACCATTCGTCCGTTCTGCCGGGCGTTTTCCATGCAGGTCATGACGCTGGAGGGATTTTTCGGGTCGCGCAACAGGAAGTCGATGACCGCATCGGCGTCATAAGATCCTACGCTCTCATCGAATGCCTGGCTTACGCCTGCGCTGCGCATCACCGACATCCATTCATCGGCGGCGGCAGAGGTCTGCGTCAAGGCTAGCCTGAGGCCGGTGTCGATCAGTCGGGCCATGTTCTCTGCCCGCTCTATATAGCGGCTCATCCAGTAGAGACCATTTGCGGTGCGCCCCAGCAGCATGGTCAGCCCCGTCGCATCGTCTTGGGAAAGCTAGTCATCAAGCACCCATGTGTCCTTGGTTCCTCCTCCCTGAGAAGAGTTGACCACGAGCGACCCCTCCTTGAGGGCCACGCGGGTGAGCCCGCCAGGCACGATCTTGATCTGGTCCGACACCAGCACGAAGGGTCGCAGGTCGACGTGGCGCGGCGCCAATCCCTTTTCCGTCAGCACAGGGCAGGTCGACAGCGCCAATGTTGGCTGGGCAATGTAGTTGGACGGGAAGGCTTTCAACTTGGTGGCAAAGGCCTCTCGCTCCTCCTTCGTGGCGGCGGGCCCGACGAGCATTCCGTAGCCGCCTGATCCATGCACCTCCTTGACCACGAGTTCCTCGAGATTGTCGAGGACGTAGGAGAGGCTCTCCGGCTCCGCACAGCGCCAAGTCGGGACGTTGCGAAGAATGGCCTTGCGGCCCGTATAGAACTCGACGATTTCAGGCATGTAGGAATAAATCGCCTTGTCGTCCGCAATGCTGGTGCCGGGGGCATTGGCGATCGCCACGTTGCCGGCACGGAAGACATCCATGATGCCGGGAACGCCGAGAATTGAATCCGGCTTGAATGTCAGCGGGTCCAGGTAGTCATCATCGAGCCGACGGTAGAGCACGTCGATCGTCTTGTATCCCTGGGTGGTCCGCATAGCGACGCGGCCGTCGACAACACGCAGATCCTGCCCCTCCACGAGTTCGACGCCCATCTGGTCGGCAAGAAAAGCATGCTCGAAATAGGCGGAATTGAAGCTGCCGGGTGTCAGCACCGCAAGCGTCGGGCTGCCCTTGCACCCGTCTGGCCTGGCGGCGGCAAGCGAATCCCGCAGGAGCTGCGGGTAGTTTTCCACGGGCAAGACCTTGATCTTCTGGAACAGCTCGGGAAAGAGCTGCATCATCGTCTCCCGGTTTTCCAGCATGTAGGAGACGCCCGAGGGGGTGCGCGCATTGTCTTCAAGCACGTAGAATTCATCTTCGCCAGTACGGACGATGTCCACGCCGATGATGTGGGTGTAGACGCCGCCCGGCGGTCGCACGCCGATCATTTCCGGCACGAAGGCCTTGTTCCTGGCGATCAGATCGGTCGGAATGCGCCCTGCTTTCAGTATTTCTTGCCGGTGGTAGATGTCGTAAAGGAATGCGTTGAGCGCGCGAACCCTCTGCTCAATGCCTTGCACCAGAAGCCGCCACTCCTTGCCGGACAGGATACGTGGCACGATGTCGAATGGGATCAGCCTTTCTGCGGCTTCGGGGTCACCATAAACGGCAAAGGTGATGCCGGTGCGTCGGAAAACCTTCTCGGCGTCCTCTGATTTTATCCTCAGTCGTTCGGCATCCTGCCGCTCGAACCAACTGGCATAGGCGTTGTAAGGTGGCCTGATCTGGTTGCCCAGACGCATCTCGTCGAATGTATCCACGAAGTACTCCCTGGGAGTATTTGTCGCGACCTGATCGATATTTGCAAGTAGAATTTCTAATCTGTATTTCTTGCTGAAGTAATGGGCGGGCTGCCTCGGTTATGTGCGCGACGTGATCAAGGGAGAGGCAAGTGTCGGTCCGATAGACTCGCCCGCGACGGCGGCTTCTCGATGCCATCGTCGAATGGCTAATGTGATAGCCACCCGTTTAAGTCCTGCCTCCCGCCTTGCTCCGCAGCAGAGTTCGACCGAGTGTGGACGGCTCCGGCAGCCGGTCTGCTTCGAGCGACGCAAAAAGCCAATCGATAAAAACGCGGACGATGGGGGCGGCGCGCATTTCCTGGCGGCAGGCGACATAGAATGCGTCGTTCGCCGGCACGCTGAGATCAAAGGGAACCAGGAGTTCGCCTTCTGCGATGAGTTTTGCCGCGGTTATCGTATCGCCGAGCGCGACACCCTGTCCCTGGAGCGCTGCCTCAGTGGAGAAGCGTGCATCGCCCATGAAATGTTGTCGGTGCCGGGGGATGTCCGCCCCGTCGGCTGCAGCCAGCCACGTGTTCCATTCCCGGCCGTCGGTATCGCCATGCAGAAGAACATGGTCTTCCAGGTCTCTCATCGACCGGAGCGGGCGGCTGTTGAGCAGGGTTGGGCTAGCCACCGGGAAGAGCTGCAGATTGCTCCAGAGCCGTGTCCAGGCATCCGGCCAGTTGCCGTCGCCGTAGAGGACGCAGACATCCACGTCCGATGAATGAAGGTGGCGAGGATCATTGGATGCCGCAAGCTTCAGGGTCAGGTCGGGATACTGGTCGGTGAACGAAGACAGCCGCGGAACGATCCAGAACGACAGGAGCGCCGGGACGCAGGTGATGGAGAGGCTTCCCCTCGTCGCCGGCCGCTGCATCTGGGCCGTTGCCGCGGCAATCCCGCTGAAGGCCTGGGTGACGGCCGGCAACAGGAGGGCGCCCGCGGCCGTGAGCTTCATGCGCTTCCCACCGCGTTCGAAGAGAGCGGTGTCCAGCGACTCCTCCAGCGCTTTCAACTGGTGGCTCACTGCGCCATGGGTCACCCGCAGTTCCCGGGCGGCAGCCGATACCGAGCCGAGGCGCGCCGTTGCCTCGAAGGCGCGAAGCGGGTTGAGCGGCGGCAGGCGGCCGTTCATCTTGTCTCCTACGTGAATTTTTCTCACAGCTTCTGCTAGAACATTGTCAATTGCATTTCCAGCTGCTCTTTGCCGATAATGATGAAAACAGAGGCGACGCGTTCGCTGGAACCAAAAATAGGCACATGGGAGCGGTCGGATCTATGGCCCTGGACGATAAACAACTGAAGGACCTGCGGGAGAAATACGGGAGCGGGCACGGGGGCAATCTCTATGATCCGGACTTCCTCAAGGTCGCGGAAAAGATCTTCTCTAAGAGCGGGAGCAGGATCGCCCCCTATGCCGGCGTCCCGACCTTCCTTTCTGCTCCATTCATGCAGGTGGATGCGGAAAATCCCGAATTCGATGACTTGCAGGTTGCCATTACCGGCGTGCCGATGGATCTGGGCGTAACGAACCGGCCCGGATCGCGTTTCGGGCCGCGCGCCTTGCGGGCGATCGAGCGGATTGGACCCTATAATCACGTGCTGAAGACGGCGCCGGTCTTCGATCTTCGCGTTGCGGATATCGGCGACGTGTCGCTGCGCAGTCGCTACGACCTTGAAATGTGCCACCAGGACATCGAGAAGCGCTTCACCCAGATCGTCGATGCGGGCGTGGTGCCGCTCGCGGTTGGCGGCGATCACTCCATCAGCCAGTCCATCCTGAAGGCAGTGGGTCGACGCGCGCCGGTGGGAATGATCCATATCGACGCCCATTGCGACACGAGCGGCCCCTTCGACCACAGCAAGTTCCATCATGCGGGCCCGTTTAGAAACGCGGTGCTGGACGGGGTGCTGGATCCTACTCGGACGATCCAGATCGGCATTCGTGGTGCAGCGGAATATATCTGGGAGTTTTCCTACGCGTCCGGCATGACGGTCATTCATGCAGAAGAGGTGCCTGGACTCGGGATACCGGCTATCATCGAGAAGGCGCGGGCGGTGGTCGGCGAGGGTCCGACCTATCTGTCCTTCGACATCGACAGCCTCGATCCGGGATTTGCTCCGGGAACCGGTACTCCCGAGATCGGCGGCCTGACGACGCGTGAAGTCCTGGAACTCATTCGCGGCCTGAAGGGGTTGAACCTTGTCGGGGGCGATGTGGTGGAGGTAGCGCCGCAGTATGATCCAACCAGCAACACGGCCCAGGCCGGCGCGCAGATGCTGTTTGAAATTCTCAGCCTGATGGTGTTCAGCCCTTCCGTGACGGGCAAGCCCTGACGTAGACTAAAGACAAGAGTGGGAACTGGCTGCGCAGGCACAGAACCTGCCGGCAAACAAAGGAGAAAGACATGGGTAAGATCTTCAACATGCAGCCGACCCGCCGCGCGGTACTTGGCGCCGGCCTGGCAGGTGCGTCGATGCTGGCAATGCCGTCCATTCTGCGCGCTCAGGACCGTTCCCTGAAGGTCGGCGTCTACGGGGGCTACTTCAAGGACTCCTTCGACAAGAACATTTTTCCAGAATTCACCAAGGCTACCGGCATTGCGATAGAATCCATTGCCGAGCCGACGGGCGAGGCCTGGCTGGTGCAGCTGGAGCAGGCGGCGCGCGCTGGCCAGGCGCCGGCGGACGTCTCGATGATGTCGCAGGTGGCTCTGTTGAAGGGGCAATCGACCGAGCTCTGGGCTCCGCTCGACATGGCGAAGATCGGGAACGCTTCCGGCCTCATCGACACCTTCATCAACAAGTACCCTGATGGTCGCGTCGCCGGCATCGGTGCCGTGTCCTGGTATATCACGCTCGTCACCAATATCGACGTCTATCCCGAAGCGCCCACTTCCTGGGCTGCCCTGTGGGATCCGGCAAACGCCGACAAGCTGGGCCTGCTTGCGCTCGTCTCCAATTCCTTCCTGCTTGAGGTGACGGCGAAGACGCATCTCGGCGGCACCGATATCCTCGCAACCGAGGAGGGGATACTCCAGGCCTTCGAAAAGCTGGCAGAGGTGAAGCCGAATGTACGGCTGTGGTATCGCGACGAGGCGCAGTTCGAGCAGTCCCTGAAATCGGGCGAGATCCCGATGGGCCAGTACTATCATGACGTGACGGGACTTGCTGCTGCAGACGGCCATCCCGTGCGTTCCACCTTCCCGAAGGAGGGCGGTATCCTCGATTCCGGAAGCTGGGCTCTCTCGCGCGCCTCCGAGAAGGTCGAAGAGGCACATATCTTTATCGATTACATGTGCCAGCCGGCCGTCCAGGCGACGCTGTCGCGCAAGGTCGGCACGTCTCCGACGGTCAAGCGCGATCTCCTCGACCTGACAGCCGAGGAATTCGACGCAGTCTCGTCCGATATCGATCCGATCATTCCGCGTTACGAGATGTACCAGCAGAAATCCGACTTCCTGAACCAGAAGTGGACGGAGATGATTGCAGGCTGATCCTGCGACGGCCACCCTCCCCATCAGGGAGGGTGGCTTCCCTTCAAAGACAAGAGGCTTCTTTAAAGCCGAGCGTAGAGCAGATGTCCGGACTGACCCTTAGCCATGTGACGAAAGAGTTCGGCACGTTCAAAGCCGTGAACAATGTCAGCCTTTCGGTTCCGGACGGGACCTTCGTCTGCCTCCTCGGTCCATCCGGCTGCGGCAAGACCACGTTGATGCGAATGGTCGCTGGCTTGGACCTCCCGACGGAAGGCTCGATCACCTTGGGCGGCGAAGACATCACGCGCGTCCCGACCCACAAGCGCAATCTCGGCATGGTCTTCCAATCGCTGGCGCTGTTCCCGCACCTGACCGTCGGTGAGAACATCGCCTACGCTCTGCGTATCCGTGGCGCTTCAAAGGACGAGCAGAAGAAGCGGGTCGACGAGCTTCTGTCGATGATCCATCTGCCTGGTTTTTCCGACCGCTCCGTCAACAAACTCTCCGGCGGCCAGCGTCAGCGGATTGCGATCGCCCGCGCCCTGGCCATCTCGCCAAAGCTCTTCCTGCTCGATGAACCGCTATCCGCACTCGATGCGAAACTGCGCGAGGCCATGCAGGTTGAACTGCGTCAGTTGCAGCAGCGTCTCGGCATCACCACGATCGTCGTGACGCATGACCAGCGCGAGGCGATGACCATGGCCGATACCGTCGTGGTCATGAACGGCGGTGAAATCCGCCAGGCAGCAGCGCCTGTCGACATCTATCGTCGGCCGGCCGATTCCTTCGTCGCCGACTTCATCGGCTCCACGAACCTCATTCCATTCACCACCGACGGCAAGGGAGAGGCATCCGTCTTCGGTTCCTCCGTCGCAGGCCTCACGCTCGGCACCACGAGAAGCGGCACCATCTCCGTCCGGCCGGAGGATGTGCAGATCGTCCCGCCAGCGGAAAGCAGTCTGGCCGGAAAGGTCACCTTCGTCCGTGACCTCGGCGGGAGCGTCGAAACCTTCATCGAGGCGGGCGGGCAGCAGATCGTCGCCGTATCCGCCCCCCGCTCGCGGCCCGATGTCACCGTCGGCCAAACGGTCGGCCTGCGCTTCGATCCAGAGACGAGCGTGGTGCTGGCGCGATGAGGCGGGAGGCACCGCAGCGCCTGGCCGACTACGGGCCGCTCGTCTTTCCGGCAGGGATGCTGATCGTCTTCTTCGTCATTCCCTTCGCCACCATGATTGCTGTCTCCTTCTTCGAACGGCAGCAGGGCGGCTTCTACGAACCGGCCTTCGTCCTCGACAATTACGGACGCTTTCTCAGCCTGTTCTTCGGCAAGGTCCTCGGTTTCTCGCTTTTCCTCGCCATGGCGGTTGCGGCCGCATGTGTCGCCATTGGCGTGCCCTTCACCTATCTCCTCTCCTGCGCTTCGAGGCGCATGCAGATCTGGTGGCTCGTGGTCCTCCTCTCCATCCTTTCCCTCTCGGAGGTGATGATCGGCTTTGCATGGTCGACGCTCCTGTCCCGGACGGCAGGGCTTACCAACCTGCTCGTCATGCTCGGCCTCATGGAAGGCCCGCAGGCGCTCACGCCAAGCTTCGGCGCGGTGATGACTGCGATGACCTACCAGGCGCTGCCCTATACGGTTCTCGTCCTCTACCCGGCCCTTGTCAGGCTTGATCCGACGCTCACGGAAGCTGCCCGGACCCTGGGAGCCTCGCCTGTCAGGGCCTTCTTCTCCGTCGTGGTGCCGGCGCTTCGCAACACCATCCTCGCGACATTGATCATGGTGTTCATCTTCGCGCTCGGTTCCTACCTGCTGCCGCAACTGCTCGGCAGGCCGCAGCACTGGACGCTTTCGGTGCTCATTACCGATCAGGCGATCTACCAGTCGAACATGCCGTTTGCCGCAGCCATGGCAGTCTTCCTGGTGCTCGTCTCGCTCGCGCTGGTCGGTCTTGCCTTCTACGCTGGACGGCAAAAGGAGGTGGCGTGATGACGGCCCTGCGACGCTTCTTCTTCCTTGCCGTCGGCCTGTTTCTGGCACTGCCACTGATCGTCGTGGCAGGCGTCTCGATCAATGAGAAGCAGACCCTGGCCTTTCCGCCACAGGGATTTTCCCTGTCGTGGTATGGAGAGATCTTCGCAAATGACGAGTGGAGAAGCGCGCTTCTCGCCTCCCTGACGCTCGCGGCCACCTCAGCCGCACTTGCGCTGCTCGTAGCGCTGCCGCTTGCGTGGTTTCTGTGGCGTCGGGTGGCGCCGTGGGCCAACATCTTCCAGCTGCTCGGGGTTGCTCCGTTCACCCTGCCGCCCGTCATAACCGCACTTGGTCTCCTGACCTTCTGGGCAACCAGCGGGTTCTACGGCCAGCCGTGGACCGCCGTCATCAGCCACGCAATCTTCTTCGTGACGCTGCCGCTCGTCACGCTGTCGCTCGGCTTTTCGGCGATCGACCGGTCCCTCGTCGAGGCCGCCGCGACCATGGGAGCAGACGACCGGACGATCTTCCGCACGGTCATTTTCCCGCTGATCCTGCCCTATATGGTGTCCGGCTATGCCTTCGCCTTCGTCCTGTCGCTCAACGAGTATATCGTCGCCTACATGACGGTTGGCTTCACTATGGAAACCCTGCCCATCAAGATCTTCAACGCCTTGCGCTACGGCTATACGCCCACCATGGCCTCGGTAACCGTCTTCTTCCTGGCGATCGCAGCGCTTGTGTTCGGTGCAATCGCCAGATTTGGCGACCTTCCGAAGCTGCTCGGCGCAATGACGAGTGACCGATGAAGATCGCCGGTTACCAGATGCAGTCGATGACGGGCGACGTCGAAGCCAATCTCGACAAGATCGCCAGGGCTGCTGCACGCGCTGCAGAAGAGGGTGCGAGGCTGCTGATCGCGCCGGAACTTGCGATCAACGGATATGGCGCTGCTGAGGCGCTTGTCGAAACCGCGGTATCGGCACAGTCACCAACGATGGCGCGCCTGTCGGAGATGGCAGCCCGCACCGGGCTCACGATCGTTGCCGGTTTTGCCGAGTCCGATGGTGATGCCATCTACAACAGCGCAGTACTCACCGACGGCTCCGGGGAGTTCGCCGTCTATCGCAAGTCGCACCTTTACGGTCCGTATGAGCGGCGCTGGTTCTCCGTGGAAGAACCTCGCGCCATCCTGGCCGATGTCGACGGCATGCGCGTCGGCATGCTGATCTGCTACGACGTCGAGTTTCCAGAGAACGTCCGCCGGCTGGCGAAGGCGGGTGTCGATCTGGTGGTGGTACCGACGGCTCTTCCCATCGGCTGGTCGGGCAGCTTCATTGCCGAGCACATGATCCGGGTCAGGGCCTTCGAGAACCAGGTCTTCGTCGCCTATATCAACCACTGCGGTGCGGACCGGAATTTCGCCTATGCGGGCCGATCCCATATCGCAGCGCCTGACGGCAGCCTTCTGGCGGAGGCGCCTGCGGATGAGGAGGCGCTCTTCTTCGCCGAAATCGTTACCTCCGCCTTCGACCAGTCGCGCGCAGAGAATACCTATCTGAGGGATCTGCGCTAGTTGCTGTCGGTGGGATCTGCGGTCGTCCGCCTCGTGACGCGCCGCTGGATCGTTCGCGATCGGCGCTGATCGCTTCAGCGGCCTCGTGCCATGTCGACGTTGTCGTTCTTCATGGTGCTATACTCCGACCTAGTAGGGAGGATCGCATCATGCGCGCGATGGTATTGCACGAAATTGGGCAGCCGCTGGTGCTTCTGGAACGGCAAGACCCGCTGCCGGGAGCAGGCGAGATTCTCGTCCGGGTCGAGGCCTGTGCCGTCTGTCGCACTGATCTCCATGTCGTGGACGGCGACTTGTCCAGTCCGAAGTTGCCGCTCGTTCCGGGACATGAAATCGTGGGTCGCGTCGAGGCGGTCGGTGAGGGTGTTTCCCAAGAAAGGATCGGCCGTCGTGTCGGGGTACCCTGGCTTGGCCACACCTGCGGACACTGCAGTTATTGCACGAACGGGCAGGAAAACCTCTGCGACGAGCCGCTGTTCACCGGCTATACCCGCGACGGAGGCTTCGCTACCCATGTGGTCGCGGATCAGGATTATGCATTCGAACTTGCCGAGGATGGGGATCCGGTGTCCCTCGCGCCGCTTCTCTGTGCGGGCCTCATCGGCTGGCGATCGCTAAAGAAGGCCGGTGAAGGGAGGCGGATCGGCCTCTACGGGTTCGGAGCAGCTGCGCATATCATCGCCCAGATCTGCCGTTGGCGGGGACGCGAAGTCTTCGCCTTCAGCAAGCTAGGCGACGTGCAGGCGCAGGATTTCGCCAGAAGCCTCGGCGTCCGCTGGGCCGGTGCTTCCGGCGACAAGCCACCAGAGCTTCTTGATGCGGCAATCCTGTTCGCGCCCGTTGGGGACCTGGTGCCCGAGGCCCTGAAGGTGGTGAGGAAGGGCGGCCGTGTCGTTTGTGGGGGGATCCACATGAGCGACATTCCAAGCATGCCCTATTCGTTTC
Source organism: Pseudorhizobium banfieldiae (assembly GCF_000967425.1). Taxonomy (NCBI): domain Bacteria; kingdom Pseudomonadati; phylum Pseudomonadota; class Alphaproteobacteria; order Hyphomicrobiales; family Rhizobiaceae; genus Pseudorhizobium; species Pseudorhizobium banfieldiae. The sequence goes on along the minus strand of NZ_FO082820.1, from coordinate 2,931,543 downwards.
TTTGGGGGGAGCGAAGCATCTGCTCGGTCGCGAACCTTACCCGAAAGGATGCGGAGGAATTCTTCCCGATTGCCCTGGCGGCAGGGGTGAGAGCCCACACTGTGCGTTACCCTCTGGCCGAGGCGAACGCCGCGCTGGATGACCTGCGCTCGGGCCGGCTGTCCGGTGCGGCGGTGCTGGTGCCCTGAGCAGAAGCCGCGCCCTCATCGTGAGGTGCGCACGCCAGTGCGCCCCTCGGAACCGACCTGCCTCAGGCGGCTGCTGAGCGGCGTCCTTCCGCCTCTGCGACCTTCTTCTTCACAGCGACGAAGCTGTCCGGGCTGACGGAGATGCTGTCGATGCCGCAGTCCACGAGGAACTTCGCGAACTCCGGATGGTCGCTCGGTGCCTGGCCGCAGATGCCGATCTTAGCGCCAGCCTTTCCGGCCTCGGTGATGACGCTGCGGATCATCCACTTCACCGCCTCGTCCTGTTCGTCGAACAGGTCCGCAAGCTCGCCGGAGTCCCTGTCCACCCCCAGGGTGAGCTGGGTGAGGTCGTTCGAACCGATCGAGAAGCCGTCGAAATGCTGCGCGAACTGCTTTGCGAGGATGACGTTGGAGGGGATTTCGCACATCACGTAGACCTGCAGCCCGTTCTCACCCCGCTTCAATCCGTTTTCTGCCATCACCTCCAGTACTTTCTCCGCCTCCGAGACGGAACGGCAGAAGGGGATCATGACGACGACATTCTTGAAGCCGAGTTCGCTGCGGAGCTTCCGGATTGCCCGGCACTCCAGCGCGAAGCCCTCGCGATAGCGGGGCGAGTAGTAGCGGGATGCACCACGGAAGCCGATCATCGGATTTTCCTCCTTCGGCTCGAATTCCGCGCCACCGACAAGGCCTGCATATTCGTTGGTCTTGAAGTCGCTCATCCTGACGATTACCGGCTTCGGGTAGAGCGCCGCTGCAATTCGAGCCAGACCCTCGGACAACTGGTCGACGAAATACTCCGACTTGTCGTCGTAGGCGGCGGTCAGCGCGGCGATTTCCTCTTTGGCGGCCTCATCCCTGAGGCGATCGAAGTGGACAAGCGCCATGGGATGGATGCGGATGGCGTTGCTGATGACGAACTCCATGCGCGCAAGGCCAACTCCGTCCGCCGGTAGCTTCCACCAGCGGAAGGCCGCCCCGGGATTGGCGAGGTTCAGCATGACCTTTGTCTCTGTCGCCGGAACGTCGTCCATGTTGAGCGTTTCGATGTCGTATTCGGCGACGCCCTCGTAGATCATGCCTTCGTCGCCCTCGGCGCAGGAGACGGTAATCTGCTGGCCGGTGTGCAGGAGGCGCGTCGCGTCTCCGGTTCCCACAACAGCTGGAAGTCCAAGTTCGCGGCTCACGATGGCGGCGTGGGAGGTGCGTCCGCCGTGGTCTGTGACAATGGCTGCCGCACGCTTCATGATGGGCACCCAGTCGGGGTCCGTCGTGGAGGTGACGAGGATCGATCCGTCGACAAACTGGTCGATGTCCTTGGCGGTCTCGATCAGGCAGACCTGACCAGAGACGATGGCATCGCCGATGGAGAGGCCGCTGACAAGCTGCTTTCCCTTGCTCTTGATGTGGTAGGCCTTGAAGACCGCAGCTTCGCGGTTGGACTGTACGGTTTCTGGGCGGGCCTGGACGATGTAGAGGCGCCCAGTCTCCCCGTCGCGCGCCCATTCCATGTCCATCGCGCAACCATAGTGCTGCTCGATGGTGGCGGCCCAACGGGCAAGCGTCAGGATTTCCTCATCGGCGAGCACGAAGGCCTCCCGCTCTGCCCTGGACGTCGGCACGTTGCGCGTCGGCTGATCGGCGTTGCCGTAAATCATCTTGATGGCCTTTGCGCCCTTCTTCTTCGCGATGATCGGCGTTAGCGACGGCTGGTCGAGGAGCGGCTTGAAGACCTGGTATTCATCCGGATCGACCGCGCCCTGCACGACGTTTTCGCCGAGACCCCAGGCCGCGTTGATGAGGACCACCTTGTCGAACCCGGTTTCGGTGTCGATCGAGAACATGACGCCGGATCCACCGATGTCGGAGCGGACCATCTGCTGCACGCCGATCGACAGAGCAACCTTCATGTGGTCGAAGCCCTTGGCCTGGCGATAGGAGATGGCGCGGTCGGTAAACAACGAGGCGAAGCAGCGTCGGCACGCGTCGAGCAGCGCCTTTTCGCCCGCGACATTGAGAAAGGTTTCCTGCTGTCCGGCAAAGCTTGCGTCGGGCAGGTCCTCGGCTGTCGCGCTCGATCGGACGGCAACACTGGCATCGGTACGACCTGCCCGTTCCGACAATTCGCGATAGGCGGCGATGATTGCGTCCGCAGTCTCCTTCGGCCAGTCGCCGCGCAGGAAGAGCTTGCGGACTGCCGCTCCTGTTTCCGCAAGGCTGGCTTTGCCTGTCGTCCAATCCGCAATCAGCGCGGCCATTGCGTCGCGGATGCCATTCTCGTCGACGTAATTCCAGTAGGCGTCGGCGGTGGTGGCGAAGCCGGGCGGAACATCCACGCCCCTCTGCCCGAGCGTCTGGATCATCTCCCCAAGGGACGAGTTCTTGCCCCCAACCTTGGCGACGTCGATCCTCCTGAGTTCCTCGAACCACACCACGGGAGCTTCGGTAACGCTCATTGCTGACCTCCAGGAATTACGGTGCGGGCCGCGTGCGGCCACCTTCAATGAGGGAGACGGTAGTCTGAGGGCAGCCGCTCAACCTTGATCCGTGTCAAGATCGGATCATCCTTCCTATCAAGGCCAGGCGGCGAAATTGATCTCCTGCGCCGTTCGCTTCATGGCAGCATCCTGACGGTGTGCTTTCGGAGAATGTCCAGCCACTCGCTTGAAGAAACGACTGAAATAGGCAGGGTCCTTGAAGCCGAGCACATTGGCGATTTCGGCGATCTGCATGGCGCTTCCGTCCAGAAGCATCGCCGCCTCCGCTACAAGTCTGCTGTGAATCAGCTCCATGGGCGTCCGCCCGGTTGCCCGACGGACGGCCGTGTTGAGACGGTCCGCCGTGACACCCAACGTGTTCGCATATTCAGCAAGCGACCAGTGTTCACGCGCGTGAAGTTCGACAAGATGAACGAAGCCGCGAAGGATCATGCGCGGCGAGGGCTGCGCCTGCTCGGCGGATGGCTTCGAGAGGCGCCAGACCTGCAGGAGCAGAAGGGCAAGATGGTGGCGAACAGCTTCCTGCGCGCCCGGCACATCCAGACGCAGTTCCTGATCGATGGCAGCGATCGTGGAGAGCAGCTGCCTGGCGTCCACGGTCGCCAACCGCGCGCCGAGGATCGGGCGGGTGATTGCATCGCGGACCTGCGAGAAAATTGCTCCCACGGGCATGGCCGACCCGAGAAGGACGTCGGGAATGGCAAGTGTTCCACCCTCAGCGCCGGCCTCGAACAAGATCGATCCATTTGCGTCGGCAGGTATCCAGACGATGGCGGGTCCGGCGACGGCCACGTCCTGCTCTGCAAATGTGAGCGAACCGCTGCCGGCTTGAAGAACGAAGATGCGGCTCCGCCGGCCGCGGAAGGTCCATTCCATACCGGCAAGGCCACCCTGGAAGAGGCGGGCTTCGATGGGATCGGAAGGTGCCGCCGGTCTCGCCGCGGCCGATCCTCTAAGAGTAGCTCTCACGTTGTAGTCCCGTTTCCGTGAAAAGTACCAGTATGTCCTGTAAAAGTCTATTCTGCCTTCTGCAGGACCTGTTACCTTTATGAGGTCGAGCCGACCCGCGGAGAACCGCGGTCGGGTTGATCATGACGGCCCGGTGGAGCGGGTCCAAGGGAGGAATCCATGAAGAATTTGCTACGCAGGCAGATCCTGCGCACGACGGCTTTGGCCGTCTCGACGCTGGCATTTGGTATGGGCGCGGTCGCCACTGCGCAGGAGCCCGCGTCGGTCAAGATTGGCTACGCGCTCTCGCTTACCGGGCCGAACGCCGGCGGTACCGGCATCACGACGCTGCCCAACTACCAGCTCTGGGTCAAGGAAGTGAACGACGCAGGTGGGCTGGAAATGCCGGATGGCAAGCGGCTGCCGATCGAAGTCGTCGAGTACGACGATCGTTCCTCTGCAGAGGAACTCGTGCGGGCGCTCCAGCGCCTTGCGACCCAGGACGAGGTCGACTTCATCCTGCCGCCGTGGAGCACCGGCTACAATCTGGCGGCAGCACCGTTGCTCGACCGCTACGGCTATCCGCATCTGGCCGCCACTTCGGTGACGGACAAGGCGCCCGAGTTCGCCGAACGCTGGAAGAAGAGCTTCTGGATGCTCGGCGGCGGCCACGATTACACCAACGCGCTGGCGAAGGTCCTGACCGACTCGGCGGACAAGGGCACGATCAACAAGAAGGTCGCGATGATCTCGATCGCCGACGGCTTCGGTATCGATCTGGTCAACGCTGCTCGTCCGTCGTTCCAGGAGGCCGGTCTCGAAGTCGTCTACGACAAGACCTACCCGGTGGGCACGACCGACTTCACGCCAATGATCAACGAAGCAAAGGCGAGCGGAGCGGATACTTTCGTGGCCTTCTCCTATCCGCCCGAAACCTTCGCCCTGACGCAGCAGGCGCAGGTGGCCGACTTCAACCCGAAGGTCCTCTATTTCGGTGTTGGCACGGCGTTTCCGATCTATGCCAAGAACAATGGCGACGCCATCAACGGCATCATGGGGATCGGTGGCATTGACGGCACCAGCGAGAAGATCGCGGACTACCGCAAGCGCCATGAGGCCGCGACAGGCAAGGCTCCGGACTACTGGGCCAGCGTGATCACCTATGCCTCGCTGGAAATCCTGCAGGAAGCCATCAAGCGCAAGGGCCTCGATCGCGAGGCAGTCGCTGAAGAAATCGCTTCCGGCACCTTCGAGACGGTACTCGGCGAGACCAAGCTCGAAGACAACCAGCTTCGTGACCTTTGGTGGGCCGGCCAGTGGCAAGACGGACAGTTCGTCGCCATCGCGCCATCCGATCGTCCGGGTGCTGCAGAGCCGATGATCCCGCGGCCCGCCTGGAAGAAGTAGGCCGCTACGGCGCAAAGCCTGTCTACAGAAAGACCTCTCCCCTCTGGGGAGAGGACAGATTTCGACACCCGCTTTTGCTGACATCCGGGATGATATCCCACGGCACATACTTGCCGGGATCTGGCCCATAAGAAGGAGCAGGCAGTGCTCACCACGACCCTTATCTCCGGACTGGTGCTTGGAGGGACCTACGCGCTGATCGCGATGGGACTGACGATCCAGTACGGCATCGCGAGGATCATGAACCTTGCCTATGGCGAGACGATCATCGCTGCCGCGTTCCTGGCCTATGTTCTTTACGGACAGTGGGGGATCGACCCCGTACTCGGCTTGCTGATTGCGGTGCCGATCGGGTTCGCCTTCGGCCACGTGATCTACGGCCTGATGCTGAGGCCGCTCGTCTTGCGCTCCGCTAGTCGGGAGAGCCTCGAAATCGATTCCATCCTGGCCACCTTTGGGCTGCTGTTCGTGATCCAGGGGGTGATGCTGGTCGTCTTCGGTTCCAACTATACCAGCTACAATTATCTGAATGTCGGTGTCGACGTGTTTGGTGCCGTGGTTGCCGCCAACCGGCTGCTTGCGCTTGCCCTTGCAATTGTCATCGGCGGCGGGCTGTACCTCCTTCTCACGCGCACCCTCTGGGGCACGGCGTTGCGGGCTGTCGCGGTGGCGCCGAAATCGGCTCCGCTCGTCGGCATAGACGTCAATCGAGCCGCGCGCTTCGCCTTTGCAATTGGCTGCAGCCTGGCGGCGGCAGGTGGCGTCGTCGTCTCCACCTATCAGACCTTCACGGCCACCGCCGGCGTTGTCTTCACCATGAAGGCACTGGTGGTGGTGATCATGGGGGGCGTCGGCAACATCCTCGGAGCGCTCTCTGCAGGGCTGATCCTCGGACTGGTCGAGACCTTTGTCGCCTCCTACCTCGATCCCGGCCTTACGCTTGCCGCCACATACCTCATCTTCCTGGCCGTGCTGCTCTGGCGTCCGGCCGGCCTGTTCGGGAGATCCTCGCGATGACCCTGAAGACCCTCGCCTCCGCCGTCTTCTTCCTGGCGCTGCTCGCCGCGCTTGCCAGTGTGCCTTTCTTTGCCGGCGAGTACGCCGTCACGCTGATGATTGGCATGACTGGCTACGTGGTGCTCGCCACCGCCTGGGGCCTGTTCTCGGGTCCGACGCGCTACGTGTCGCTCGCCACCGTCGCCTTCTTCGGGATCGGTGCCTATACCGTCAGCGTGCTCAGTGAAGTGCTGCCCTATATCCTCGTCCTCGTGGCCGCCGGCCTTGTGGGCCTGGCCGTTGCGCTTGTCGTGGGGCTTGCGACGCTCCGGCTCGCCGGCGTCTACTTCGTCATCTTCAGCTTTGGCCTGGCAGAACTCGTTCGGCAGCTCGTCACCTGGTACGAGGTCAACATCACCGGCACGCTAGGCCGCTATATCTTCCTGCCGGTCACGCCCGAAGGCATCTATTGGCAATTGCTGGCGCTTGCGGCTGCAACGCTCCTGTTCTCCTGGGCGATCGGCCGCAGCCGGCTGGGGTTGGCTCTCAAGGTGATCGGCGACGATGAGGTGGTGGCAAGCCATTGCGGCATCAACATCGCCGGCGTGAAGCTCGCGCTGTTCTCCATCAGCGCCATCATCATCACCCTTGTCGGTGCAATCCAGGCGCCGCGCTGGACCTATATCGAGCCCAGCATCGTCTTCAATCCGACCACGTCGTTCCTGACGCTGATCATGGCCCTGCTCGGTGGTGCGGACCGGCTCTGGGGCCCGTTGCTGGGTGCTATCCCGCTCTTCCTGCTGTTCGAATGGCTCTCGGCCAATTTTCCGAACCATTATCCCATCATCCTCGGCCTGATCTTCATCGCCATCGTATTTGTGCTGCCGAAGGGTGTGCTGGCGGCAGTCGAGAACCTGACTTCCCGTCGGACGTCCGCCAAGCGACCCGCCGCTGGAGTGGAGGCCGTACAATGACCGAGATCCTGGCCCTGTCCGGCATAACCAAGCGCTTCGGCGGACTGACCGCCGTCAACGAGCTGAGCTTTTCGCTGGCGGCAGGCGAAGTGGTCGGTCTGCTCGGACCAAATGGCTCGGGCAAGACAACCGTGATGAACATGATTTCCGGCTTCTTTGCCCCGACGCAAGGAGTGATCGCGTTGAAGGGCGAGCCGATCCAGGGACTTGCACCCCATCGGATTGCGCCAAAGGGGGTAGCCCGGACGTTCCAGCTGGTCCGCGCCCTTCCATCGTTGACAGTTTCAGAAAACGTTCAGACCGCGCTCGCCTTCGGCAAGCAGAGGCTGTGGGGCGAGGAAGCCCGCGAGCGCGCCCTGCACCATCTGGAGGAAGTCGGGCTTGCCGAGCGTGCCGGCGAGAAGGCCAGCGACCTGACCTATATCGACCAGAAACGGATGGAGCTTGCGCGGGCGCTCGCTGCCGAGCCCGATCTTCTCCTGCTCGACGAGTGGTTGGCGGGCCTCAATCCGACTGAATTGCGAACCGGAATAGATCTGATCCAGTCGCTTGAGCAGCGCGGCATGACGATCCTGCTGGTGGAACATGTCATGGATGCCATCCGGGCATTGTGCGGGCGCTGTGTCGTGATGAATGCCGGCCGCAAGATTGCTGACGGGCCCACCGACGAAGTATTGCGAGATCCGGAGGTCGTGCGCGCCTATCTGGGAGATGATCATGCTTGAGATAGGGGACCTGTCCTTGCACTATGGCCAGCACCTTGCGCTCGACCGGATATCGATCTCGGTGGGCAAAGGCGAGACTGTGGTCATCCTGGGAGCGAACGGCGCGGGCAAGTCATCGCTCTTGAAGGCGATCGCCGGTATGACACCGGCAGACAGCGGAGCATCAATTGTGTTCGGGGGTCGGCGAATCCATGCACTTCCGGCGCACGAGGTCCTGGAGGCCGGCATAGCTTTGGTGCCGGAGGGCAGAGGGGTGTTCGGCGACCTCACCGTCGAGGAGAACCTCGCGCTCGGAGCCTATGCCAAGAGGGCTCGAGCCCATGCGAACGAGAATCGTGCCTTCGTCTACGAGCTGTTTCCAAAGCTGCTGGAGCGCCGGCGCCAGTATGTAAACACCATGTCCGGCGGTGAACAGCAGATGGTGGCGATCGGACGGGCACTGATGTCGAAGCCGGAACTGCTGATGCTCGATGAGCCGAGCCTCGGACTTGCACCGGTCGTAGTCGGCGACCTGTTCCGTAGCCTCGGACGTATACGCGAGCGGGGCCTGGCGCTTCTGATCGTGGAACAGAACGTCAAGATGAGCCTTTCGATCGCAGACCGAGGCTATCTGGCGGAGGCCGGCCGGATCACCGGCGAGGACACGGCCGCAAACCTGATGAACGACCTAGCTGTGCAGCGTGCATTTCTTGGCAGCGCCGCATGATCGACCTCAACAATGCGAGGATAGTGGAGAACTGCATGAGCATCCTGGGACTGAAGATCGATAACATCGAAATGGAAGCCGCCGATGGGCGCTATTTCGAGCGCATGAACCCGATAACAGGCGAGGTGGCGTCAAAGGTGGCCGCAGCGTCCGTCGACGAGGCTCGACAGGCCGCCAATGCGGCGGCGAAGGCGTTTCCTGCCTGGGCGGCTACTGGCCCGGGCCAGCGCCGGAAGCTACTCATGGCGGCCGCCGACCGGCTGCAGGAGAAGGCGCAGGAATTCGTCTCCGCAATGGCCGAAGAAACCGGGGCCACGGCGGGCTGGGCGATGTTCAACGTCGGACTTGCAGCCGACATGCTGCGGGAAGCGGCGTCGATGACCACGCAGATCGCCGGAGAGGTGATCCCGTCGAACCGGCCGGGCAGCCTCGCAATGGCTGTGCGGCAGCCGGCAGGCGTCGTCCTGTCCATGGCACCCTGGAACGCACCGGTCATCCTCGGTGTACGGTCGATCGCAATGCCGCTCGCCTGCGGCAACACGGTCGTCATGAAAACCTCCGAAATCTGCCCGCGCACCCATCGCCTGATCGTCGATGCACTTCATGAGGCGGGGCTTCCGGAAGGTGTGCTCAATGCCATTTCCAACGCACCGGAAGATGCAGGCAAGATCGTTGAGGCGCTCATTGCGCATCCGGCAGTCCGGAGGATCAACTTCACCGGCTCCACGCGTGTCGGGAAGATCATCGCCGAAACCGCAGCGCGGCACCTGAAGCCAGCCCTGCTGGAGCTCGGCGGAAAGGCGCCACTCGTGGTTCTGGACGATGCAGACGTCGGAGAGGCGGTCGCCGCAGCCGCGTTCGGCGCTTACATGAACCAGGGGCAGATCTGCATGTCGACGGAGCGCCTGGTCGTCGACGAGAAGATCGCTGACGAATTCGTTGAAGCCATGGCGGCCAAGGTTCGCACGCTCAAGGCAGGCGATCCGCGTCGCAGCGATTCACCCCTCGGTTCGCTGGTGGATCTGAAGGCCGCACAGCGCGTCGAGGCCTTGGTAAAGGATGCCGTTTCCAAGGGCGCCGTACTCGCCGCCGGTGGTGGCTGCGAAGGGACGCTGATGGATGCGACGCTTCTCGACCGGGTTACACCGGCGATGCGTATCTATTCGGAAGAGAGCTTCGGGCCCGTCGCCTCGGTCGTGCGAGTGGGCTCGATCGACGAGGCGGTCCGGATTGCCAATGACACGGAATACGGGTTATCTGCGGCGGTGTTCGGTCGCGACGTCAATCGTGCCATGAGCGTGGCGCGCCGCATCGAATCCGGCATCTGCCATGTCAACGGGCCGACGGTGCACGACGAGGCGCAGATGCCCTTCGGCGGCGTCAAGGATTCCGGCTACGGGCGCTTTGGGGGCAAGGCCGGTATTGCCGAGTTCACGGAGCTTCGCTGGCTGACGGTACAGGACGGGCATATCCATTATCCCATCTAAGGCGTCCATTCCGACCACAAAGAAAAACGGCGCAGCAATGGCTGCGCCGTTTTCCATTAGCCGGGTTCCGGTCAGAGCCCTACGTAGGGCGACACTTCGTTGAAGCCGCGCCAGATCATCTCCAGAGCGACATAGAGGATTACCGCGAGGCCCACATAGGCAATCCAGCGGTGCTTGTGCAGCAGACGAGCGATGAAGCTTGCGGCAAGGCCCATCAGCGCGATGGACAGGGCCAGGCCGAAGACCAGAACGGTCGGGTGCTCGCGCGCGGCACCGGCCACAGCCAGAACGTTGTCGAGCGACATGGAGACGTCGGCAATGACGATCTGCCAGGCGGCTTGTGCAAATGTCTTGCGGGGTACGGTGCCCGCAACCGTGCCGTCGGCATTAAGATCCTGATCCTCAAGCGCCTCCGTCGCGTCGGTTTCCTCGGCATGTGTGGTGCGCAGTTCGCGCCACATCTTCCAGCATACCCAGAGAAGCAGAACGCCACCTGCCAGCAGCAGTCCGACAATCTGCAGCAATTGCGTCGTCGCCGCGGCAAAGACGATGCGAAGCACCGTGGCGGCGATGATGCCGATTAGGATCGCCTTGTTACGCTGTTCCTTCGGAAGCCCGGCGGCGGCGAGTCCGATAACGATGGCATTGTCCCCAGCCAGCACTAGGTCAATCATGATGACCTGAATGAAGGCGGTCAGCACTTCCTGCGAAAACATTTCGCCCATTTTGCACCCTGTCCTTTTCTGCGGGAGCCCGGACACGGCATCATTGATCCGTCGTCCGCCGCACCGGTTGGTGCGAGGAGCAAGCTAGATCGTCGACGGCCGCTATCTGATCAAAACCGGGACACCCTGATCGAAATTTTTCCAGTCCGACATCACAGCCAATGGCTGCCAGAGGGGCCCGGCCTGGTAGTGCCACACCTATTCCTATCGCTGCAGAAACTCAAGCGTCCTCCCGATTGGTGGGATGGAAAGTACCTGTGGCAAAAGGCCAGAAAGGAAAGGGCGGATGGGTGTCTCTCCCAGTTCGTCTCCGCTCGCATTTGCTAGAAGGAACAGAAGCTGCGTGTGAGACTGCTAATGCGCGGCTTGGGCGGTGGTGTTGCGTGCTCGCGCTACCCAGGCCGCGCCTTCGCGAGCGTGAAGAAAGCCATTCGAGAGGGGAACCTCCGGATAGACGAGGCCGACCCGTTCCACAGCCTCTTCCGCCGCGATGCGATCCGCCAGAAGATCAGCGAACACCTCCGCAATCGCCACCATGTCACAGTCCTGCGGCGACAGGCGGAAGCGCGAAACGCCCGCCTCGCGCAACGCCGGCAGCTCCGTGGCAAGCATCTGGCAGGTGTGGGACATGGTCTGGACGCCGTTCAGGACCAGGAAGGATTGTCGGTCGAGTGTCCGGACGGGAAGACCATCCGGCTCTTCGCCGCAGACGAACTGGCAGTTGTCCTTGATGTGTCCCTTGGACCTTGCGTGGGCGCAGCGGGCGGAAATCGCAAGGGGCATCCGCCCGAAGGCGAAGACTTCATAGTCCACTTCCCTTGCGTCTGAGGCAATCGCCGAGATGGACGCCATTGGCAGTTCCGGCGGCAGGCAGATGGTTCGCGCACCGCGAGACGCCAGAAGCCTTGCCGTCGCCGCGTTGTAGACATTGATGAGGGGGCCGATTACGTGCTCGCTGCCGTTCAGCAGACCCAGGGCGGACAGGTCGCTCGCCTCCACCAGGTTCGTCGTCGCCTCGATCAGATTGCGCACATGCTGGCTTTCCCGCTCCAGCGTCACCATGGCAAGCGTCGAGAACACGATCTCCTTTCCCGCCGCTGCCAGTCTCTCAACGACATCGGCGATGTATGGCTCGGTAAAGTGCAGCCGCTTGGAGCAGACGGTCTCGCCTATTACCACGCGACTGACGTCCGCCTCGTCGGCGATGCGGAAATAGAAGTCGCGCCATTTGGGGCCGTCCCAGAGATAGAGCACGGGTCCGAGGGTCAGGCTGGCGGCTGCAGGCATGCACTTCATCTCCATCTTTTCTCGTAGGCGCCGGAGGTGGTCTTCTGTCCTTCGCTCAGATGGCGCAGGCGGCTGAGGAGCGCCTGGCGCTCGGTCCCCTGGGCCGCGAGTGCGCGCCTCAAGGTCCCGACGACCTCCGCAACGTACGCTTTGCCGCGCTGGCGGCCTTCCACCTTGAGCGCGCTGACCCCTGCCTCCCGCAGGGCGTCGACGTGATCCATGATGTCCAGGGAGACAGGGTCCTCGAAGGCATAGCCATGACTGTCGGCCACTTCGAAACGGCCCTTGCACAGGGTCGGATAGCCTGCCGCCTCTCCGGGGGGGAACCGGTTTATCGTGTAGTCGCCCAGTTCGGAGACGAGCTCGCCCTTGTCTTCACGGTATCGCACATGTGTCGCGGGCGAGCAGACACCGTTCATATTCGGCGACTTGCCGGTGGCATAGGAGGAGAGGGAGCAGCGGCCTTCAGCCATGACGCACAGCCCGCCGAAGACAAAGACCTCCACCTCACAGTCGATCTTGCGGGCGATCCGGGCGATGTCGGCGATGGTCAGGGTTCGCGGCAGGACGACCCGCTTCACGCCGAATGCCGTGACCAGGAAGTTGATGGCATCGACATTCGACGCGGAGGCCTGCACGGATGCATGCAGGCGCTGCTCAGGATGATGTTCTGCCACATGCGCCATCAGGCCGAAATCAGCCACGATCAGCGCATCCGCACCGACCGCGACCGCGTCGGCGGCCCTCGTGTACCAGAGCGTTTCGCTTCCCGCTCGCATGAAGGTATTGAGCGCCACCAGGGTTCGAACCCCCTTCTGCCGTGCGTAGGAGATGGATCTGGCCAGTTCCTCGCGACTGAAGTTCAAGCCGGGGAAGTTGCGGGCATTGGTCTCGTCGGCAAAGCCGCAATAAACCGCATCGGCACCGGCATCCACGGCCTCACGAAAGGCGGCTGGAGTGCCTGCCGGACAAATCAGTTCCATCTCTGTTGCTCCCGTGGAAGAACTCGCTCCCGTATCTCGTAAGCGGCCCGTCTGAGCAGCGAGCCGAAAGGTCCTGCCAGCTTGCCGATCTCTGTCGGCAGGTCGATCAGGCTGTCGTCTAACGCATTTCGAAGCGCGAGCATTGCTTCCATATCGCCCGTGACGGTGATCTCGCGGGCGAAGAACAGAGCATCGGCATCGCACCGCCCCTCCAGAAGCGCCAGCAGGTGGATGATCGTAGCTTCGATGGTGCAGTCGGCAGCGGCATTCTCCGTCTTCCGGATGACGGAGAGGGACGGGAGCGATGGGTTGACGATAAATGCGACGGGCAGATCGGTCGGCCGGAATGCGAACCGCTTCTGCCGATAGGGGCCAAGCCGCTGGAAGAGATCCGGATGCTCGGCGAGGACTTTCCGAAAGACCGTCCGCGTCGCTCTTTCGAGGATAGGGACCGGCACATACTGGATCGGGATCGACAGGTAGGAAGGGATTTTCATCATTTGAATCCTAGAGATGGGGGAACCTAGTCCGGATTCGGCGGACCGACTTGCGCTAGAGCAAAGACAGCTCGGTTTTTGCCCGCGACAGACAGCGCATGGACACATGCACGCCGCCGCGCAGCTATGAATCGCTTCAGCATTTCGTGGGGGAGCTCGAACGACGTGGACGGCTGACGCGGATCACGCAGCCGGTCAGTCTCGTTCATGAGGCGACTGAAATCCATCGCCGGGTCCTGAACGCGGGAGGGCCTGCCCTTCTGTTCGAGAACCCGGTCCATGCAGACGGGCGCCCCTCCAACATTCCGCTGCTGGCAAACCTCTTCGGGACGCGGGAACGTATCGAATGGGGACTTGGGCTTGCCGGAGGCGGGATTGGCGGACTGGCCGAGTTGCTTGCCAGGCTGCGTCACCCGGAGCCGCCGAGGTCGATCCGCGACGTGATGAACAGCGCCCCGTTGCTGACCGCTGCGCTTGCGATGCGCTCCAACCGGACCATCAACCCACCATGTCAGGAAGTCGTTTGGCGGGGCGAGGAGATGGATCTTTCAAGGCTCCCGATCCAGTGGTGCTGGCCGGGAGAGCCGGCGCCGCTCGTGAGCTGGCCACTGGTGATTACGCGCAGTCCCGATGATCCGAGCGATATCAATGTTGGCATCTACCGGATGCAGGTGCTCGGCAAGAACCGGTTGGTCATGCGCTGGCTCGCGCATCGAGGAGGCGCGGGTCACCATCGCCTGTGGCAGAAACGCGGGGAGGATATGCCGGTGGCTGTGGTCATCGGCGCCGATCCTGCCCTGCTTCTTGCCGCTGTCATGCCTCTGCCCGAGGGCATGAGCGAGCTTGCCTTCTCGGGCGTCCTTAGGAAACGGCGAACCGCTGTCGCCCCGGCGCTTACCGTGCCGCTCCCAGTCCCGGCAAACGCAGAGATCCTTCTGGAAGGTACGGTGTCGGCGACCGAGATTGCCGATGAAGGGCCTTATGGCGACCATACGGGTTACTACAACTCGGTCGAGCCGTTTCCGGTCATGCGATTGTCTGCGATCACCAGCCGACGAAAGCCCGTCTACCTCTCAACCTTTACCGGACGACCGCCGGACGAGCCGTCCGTTCTGGGAGAGGCCATGCTGGAACTCTTCCTGCCTCTCGCCAAGCGGCAGTTCCCCGAGATCACCGACCTGTGGATGCCACCGGAGGCCTGCTCCTATCGCGCGATGGTCGTGTCGATCGACAAGCGCTATCCGGGGCAGGCGAGGCGGATCATGATGGGGCTCTGGTCGATGCTGCCGCAGTTCAGCTATACGAAGCTGATCATCACCGTCGATCCCGACATCAATGTCCGCAATTGGGCCGATGTCCTGTGGGCGCTATCCACCCGGTTCGATGCCGGCCGTGACCTGCTGCTCATCCGCGACACGCCGATCGACTATCTCGACTTCGCGTCGCCCCAGCCGGGGCTTGGCGCAAAGCTCGGGCTCGACGCGACCAACAAGCTTCCGCCGGAGACCGATCGCGAATGGGGGCGGGTGCTGTCGATGTCGCCGGATGTCGTATCGAAGGTCGATGCCCTTTGGGCAGATCTCGGCCTGGAGCAGCGGCGATGAGCGCCCTCAGGATCGTGATCGGCATTTCGGGGGCATCCGGGGCTTTCATCCCGCTCAGGATCCTGCGCCTGCTGGCGGAAACGGGATCGGTCGAAAGCCACGTGGTGATCTCATCCGCAGCCGAAGAGACGCTGTTGCACGAGGCCGGCGCGGACGCGCTCGACCAGATCCGGCAGCTTGCCGGACGGCTCTATCGCCGCGACGACATCGGCGCGGCGATTGCCAGCGGTTCCTTCCACACGGATGGCATGATCATTGCGCCCTGTTCCATGCGGACGCTCGCCGCTATTGCGACAGGCGTTTCAGACAATCTCCTGCTGCGTGCAGCTGACGTCCATTTGAAGGAGCGGCGCAAGCTGGTCCTGCTGGCGCGGGAGACGCCGCTGCATCTCGGGCATCTCCGCAACATGTGTGCCGTGACCGAAATGGGCGGCGTCATCATGCCGCCGGTTCCGGCCTTCTACCACCGGCCAATCACAGTCGACGAGATCGTCGATCATGTGGCCGCGCGGGCGATCGACCAGTTGCACCTGCCGATCGGCTCGCGGTCACGGGAGTGGAACCCGGACTTGCCCTAGAATCCAGCCAGCCTCGGCAGCCATGTCGAAAGGGCCGGTACGAACGTCACCAGGAGCAGCACCACCACATAAGCGATGAGGAAGGGGGAGATTTCCCGGGTGATCTCGCTGACCCTGATCTTGACGACGGACGAAACCACGAAGAGCAGGGCACCCACCGGCGGCGTGATGAGGCCGACCGTGAGGTTGAGGATCACGATCATGGCGAACTGTATCGGGTCTACGCCAAGCTGGAAGGCAATCGGCGCGAGGATCGGGACAAGGATCATCACCCCGGGCAGCGGGTCCATGAACATGCCGAAGATCAGCAGCAGCACGTTGACCGCGAGGAGGAAGACGATCGGGCTGAGGTCCCAGCCAATGATGGTGTCGGCAAGGAATTGCGGAACGCCCTCGATGATCAGCACCCAGGCGAAGGCACGCGCGGAGGCCAGGATCAGCAGTATGCCGACGGTCACCATGGCAGAGCGGAAGATGATCTCGGGAAGGTCCTTCACCTTCAGCGAACGGTAGATGAACAAACCGCAGAAGAGTGCGTAGAAGACCGCGATCACGGAAGCCTCGGTGGGCGTGAACCAGCCGAAACGGATGCCGCCGACGACGATGACGATGAGTGCGAGCGCGGGTACCGCGTAGAGCGTATTTGCCACCATCTCCTTGAGGCTTGGCCTGATGTCCAGCGAGCGATAGTTCCGCTTGCGAGAGACATAGAAGTTCACGACGCACATCGCCGCAGAGATGACGAGGCCAGGCACTACGCCCGCCAGGAAAAGGCCGCCCACCGACACCCGCTGATCCTGAAGTGCATAGATGATCATGGTGATGGAGGGAGGGATGATCGGGTCGACCACGGCGACCGCTGCCGCAAGCGCGGAGGCATACCGCTTGTCGTAACCGCTCTTCTCCATCATGCGGATCGACATTGCTCCGGGGCCGGCGGCGGCGGCGAGCGCGGAGCCGGAAATCCCGGCGAAAAGCGTGGTCGAGATGATGCTTGCGTAGCCCAGGCCACCCCGTGCCCTGCCGACGAACTGGGATGCCAGCCGCAGCAGGTGGTGGGTGAGCGCGCCGCCTGTCATGAGTTCGGCAGCCAGGATGAAGAACGGTACGGCCAGGAGAGGAAAGCTGTCTACGCCCGTGAACATCTCCTTGATCACCACGATCTGCGGATAGCTGCTGCCGAGCACGACTGCCAGCCAGGTGGCGATCGCGAGCGTGAAGGCGACAGGAACGCCCAAAGCCAGAAGGATGAAGAACGAGGCAAAAAGGATGATGATCATCGGGTTTCAGTGTTTTCGGCTGGATCGTGAGGGGCGGCGGTCACCATTATCCTGCAACCGGCGGGGCGTCGTCGCTCTGTTGGAGAGCGCCCATTCCGCCCGCAAGATAAGTCCTCAGGACCAGCAGGAAGTGGATGATGAGCAGGCCGAAGCCGATGGGCATGGCGAGGTAGATGTAGCCGAACGGAATCCTCGTGGAGGGCGTCGTCTGAAACATTGTCCGCTCCACGTAGATCTTTCCGGCCCAGATCATCGTCAGGAAGAAAATGATCATGATCGCTGCGACCAGCGCGCGGAGCGCCCGTGCCTGGCGCCCACCCAGCACCGCCTGCAGATTGTCGATCGCGACGAGGCCGCCGTGGCGGAGTGTAAGGCCGGCGCCGATGAAGGTGAGCCAGATCATCAGATGGCGGGAGACCTCGTCCGACCATGTGATGGAGTGGTTGGTGAAGTAGCGAAGGCAGACATTGGTGAAGACCAGAACGGCCATCAGCGAGAGGATCGCGATCAGCGCCCATCTATTGGCTTCGATGAAGATAGTTTCGGCCTTGCGTGCCAGCATTTCAGAGGCCCCCGTCGAAGTGGCGCCCCGCCGTTCGGCGGGACGCTTCAATGTCATTTCACTTCGTTGCAATGATCTGGTCGATCAGTTCCTTGGTGAAGGTCTCGTAGTACTGCTCGTAGGCCGCCTGGATTGCCTGCTGGAACTGCGCCTTCTGCTCGTCGCTCAGTTCGTTGACCTGCATTCCCGCCTGCTTGGCAGTTTCAACGCCGTTCTTCTCCGAATCATCGACGAAGGCGCGCATGGCTTCCTTGCCCTTGAGAGCGCCATCCGCGAAGATCTTCTTGTCCTCGTCCGAGAGACTGTCCCAGAAGGTCGGCGAGACGATCAGCATGGCGGGAGAGTAGACGTGGCCGGAAACGGTCAGGTACTTCTGCACTTCCCATAGCTTGGCGGAGACAATCACCGACAGAGGGTTTTCCTGCCCATCGATGGCGCCTTGCTGCAGGGCGGGAATGACTTCTGGCCAGGACATAGGCGTCGGAGCGGCACCGGCCGTCGCGAAGGCGGTGATGTGAACCGGGTTTTCCATCGTGCGGATCTTCAGGCCGGCAAGATCTTCCGGCTTCTCGATCGGCTGGCGATTATTGGTGATGTGGCGGAAGCCCTGTTCGCCCCAGGCGAGTGCGATCAGCTGCCGGTCCGCGAACTTCGAGAGGATATCCTGGCCGATCGGCCCGTCGAGGACTGCACGCGCATGGCCGAGGTCGCGGAACAGGAAGGGGATGTCCGTGACACCGATCTCTGGCACGAAGTTGGAGAGAGCGCCGGACGAGACCACAACGGCCTGAACGCCGGTTCCGAGCTGCAGCCCTTCGATGACTTCACGCTCGCCGCCCTGGGCGGAGGAGGGGAAATGCGTGAAGGTGAATCGGCCGCCGCTGGTTTCGGTAACATATTTGTCCCAACCATCGGCAGCAGCGCCGTAGTGGGATTCCCGCGCCAGAGCGTAGGCGATCTTGACTTCGGTAGTCTGGGCAAAAGCGCCACCGGTCCAAAGAGTGGATGCAGCAAGGCCAAGGGCGGCGAGGCGCCCGATAAACATGTTCATGAGTGTTCCTCCTACTACGAGACCCGCATGTGCAGAGTTCCCGTCCGTCCATCCGCGAAAACCATAGCAGGGTCAAGCTGTCAGACAACCCGAGGAGTACGCTTCCCACGTCGAAGGAGCTGTTTTTCGACATTGTCCGGCCGGGGCTCCGAGGGAGCTGCACCACCTTCCCGCCACGCCGGTAACCTTACTATGTCTCGCTTGTTTCAATCTATTCTGTGCCGTCTATATTGCCGCCGTTCCAATCGTTGGTGTGGCGAGGGCGTATGACGCAGAAGAAAGTCCTGGTAGTCGGGGGAGCGGGATATATCGGCTCGCACACCTGCCTCGTTCTGGCTGAGCGGGGTTACCAGCCCATCGTCTTCGATAACCTCTCCAACGGCCATTCGGAGTTCGTTCGCTGGGGGCCGCTCGAGGAGGGGGATATCCGCGACCGGAAACGGCTGGACGAGGTTTTTGCGACCCATCGCCCTGACGCGGTTCTTCATTTCGCAGCACTGATCGAAGTAGGCGAATCCGTCAAAGATCCGGTCGCCTTCTACGAAAACAATGTCGTGGGCGCTCTGACCCTGTTGTCGGCGGCCATGTCGGCGGGTGTCGACGCGTTCGTGTTTTCCTCGACCTGTGCGACGTACGGACTCCCCGATCAGGTGCCGATGGACGAGACCCACCGGCAGGTCCCCATCAATCCCTATGGCCGGACCAAATGGATCATAGAGCAGGCCCTTAAGGACTTCGGTACCTATAAGGGGCTGCGCTCCGTCATGCTGCGCTATTTCAATGCCGCCGGGGCGGATCCCGAGGGGCGGATCGGCGAGTGGCATAGCCCGGAGACGCACGCCATCCCGTTGGCAATCGAAGCAGCACTTGGCCGCCGAGATGGTTTCAAGGTCTTCGGCAGCGACTATGACACGCGCGACGGCACGTGCGTACGCGATTACATCCATGTCCTTGACCTGGCGGACGCACATGTCCGGGCCGTCGACTATCTTCTGGAGGGGGGAGAGACCGTCGAGATGAACCTGGGAACCGGTACCGGAACGACGGTGAAGGAGTTGCTGGCGGCCATTTCCGCTGTTTCGGGTCGACCCTTCCCTGTCGAATATGTGGGCCGTCGCGACGGCGATTCCACGTCGCTCGTCGCAGACAATGCGAAGGCAATGGAGGTGCTTGGATGGCAGCCTCGGTTCAGCCTCGAGGAGATCATCCGCTCCGCCTGGCACTGGCATTCCCGCACCAATCATGGCGATGGCGGCTGAAACAAAGGGTAACAAACCGTCATTCGCGGCCTGGATCATTTTCGCGACGTTTTCGTTCTCTCTCCTGAAAACGGTGCAGGGGCCTTCAGGTCACCTGCGGGGGCGTTTCCAAGGAGACCTATGATGAGAAGAATTTTTGCGTCCGTACTCGCTGCCGCTGTCGCAGGTTCAGGCGTATCGGGAGCCATTGCTGCTGATGCCGTTCGCTATTCTGAGCCGGCGCCGGTTTATCAACAGGAGGATGCCCGCAACGGGGTAAAAATCGGCTACCTCACCTGCGATATCGGAGGGGGAGTGGGATATGTCCTTGGCTCTGCGAAGGAAGTCGGCTGCGTTTTCACCTCCACCGACGGCAGCCGCCGGGATGAATATGCCGGCAACATCCGCAAGATGGGGATAGATCTTGGCTTCACGACCCGCGGCAAGCTGGTCTGGGCCGTTTTTGCGCCCACCGCGGGCTACCATGCCGGTTCGCTCGGTGGCCTGTACCAGGGCGCTACGGCTGAGGCGACCGTTGGGGCTGGCGTCGGTGCCAACATCCTCGTCGGCGGTACGTCCGGCTCCATCCACCTGCAGACAGTCAGCGTCCACGGTCAACTGGGTCTGAATATCGCTGCTACGGGCACTTCCATGACCCTCACGCCGGTGGGTTGAGCGTCGAACCTGTCTGAAACATGAAAAAGGCCCTCCAGTCGAGGGCCTTTTTCATGTCGCATCACGAACCTGCGCTGGCCCACGGCCCCTAGGTTGATCGGCCTCAGGAAGCTTTGCTTGAGTCTCGTGACGATCCGGGGTATTCGCCCCCCTTTCTAGCGACCAAGTTCCGAGGCAGTTGTGAACGACGGCATCCAGACCCCGTATTACCTGATCGACAAGTCCCTCCTGCTGCGCAACATGGAGCGGATTGCGCGGGTCCGTGAGGCTTCGGGGGCCAAGGCGCTTCTCGCCCTCAAATGCTTCGCGACCTGGTCGGCCTTCGACTTCATGCGGGAGTACATGGACGGCACGACCTCCTCCTCGTTGAACGAGGTGCGCCTCGGCCATGAGCGGTTCGGCAAGGAGACACATGCTTACTCCGTGGCCTATGCCGACTACGAGATCGATGAAGTCGTCAGCCATGCCGACAAGATCATCTTCAATTCCATCAGCCAGCTCGAGCGGTACGCGGACAACGCCGCAGGCATCGTTCGCGGCTTGCGGCTGAACCCGCAGGTTTCGTCCTCCAGCTTCGATCTCGCCGATCCGGCCCGTCCGTTTTCGCGTCTCGGGGAGTGGGATCTTTCGAAGGTCGAGCAGGTGATGGACCGCATCAGCGGCTTCATGATCCATAACAACTGCGAAAACAGCGACTTTTCGCTGTTTGACCGCATGCTCGGCCAGATCGAAGAGAGGTTTGCGCCGTTGCTCCGCAAGGCGGAATGGGTGAGCTTGGGGGGCGGCATCCATTTTACCGGTGATGATTATCCGATCGATCAGTTTGCGGAGCGGTTGAAGCGCTTTGCCGGTGAATACGGAGTGCAGGTCTATTTGGAACCTGGCGAGGCCTCAATCACCAAGTCGACAACGCTCGAAGTCACCGTTCTCGACACCCTGTTCAACGGAAAGAACCTCGCGATCGTGGACTCCTCCATCGAGGCCCATATGCTCGATCTGCTCATCTACCGGGAGAGCGCCAAGGTGGCGCCGAACACCGGGCCGCACCGCTACATGATCTGTGGCAAATCCTGTCTTGCCGGTGACATCTTCGGCGAGTTCGACTTCGAGCAGGAGTTGAAGGTCGGCGACCGCATCTCGTTCCAGGATGCGGCCGGTTACACGATGGTCAAGAAAAACTGGTTTAACGGCGTGAGAATGCCGTCAATCGCCATCCGCGAACTGGATGGCAGCATCAGGACGGTCCGCGAGTTCGACTACGCGGACTACGAACAAAGCCTCTCCTGAGGCTTCTGACGATTGGACACGAAGGAGTTGGTCCCCATTATGAAAAAGAACGTCCTCATCATCGGCGCCGGCGGCGTCGCCCAGGTGGTGGCGCACAAATGCGCCCAGAACAACGATGTGCTGGGCGATATCCATATCGCCTCCCGCACGAAGTCAAAGTGCGACGCCATCATCGCCTCCGTTCATGAAAAGAAGGCGATGAAGCAGCCGGGCGTGCTGGAAGGGCATGCATTGGACGCATTGGATATCGAAGCCACCAAGGCGCTGATCAAGAAGACCAACTCCCAGATCGTCATCAATGTCGGCACCGCCTTCCTCAACATGTCGGTGCTGCGCGCCTGCATTGATACGGGTGTTGCCTATATCGACACGGCAATCCATGAAGAGCCGAACAAGATCTGCGAAACGCCGCCATGGTATGGAAACTACGAGTGGAAGCGTGCGGCTGAATGCGAGGAGAAGGGCATCACCGCCATTCTCGGCGCCGGCTTCGATCCGGGCGTCGTCAATGCCTATGCCCGCCTTGCCAAGGACGACTATCTCGACAAGGTAACCGACGTTGATATCGTCGACATCAATGCTGGCAGCCACGGCAAGTATTTCGCCACGAACTTTGACCCGGAAATCAACTTCCGCGAATTCACCGGCGTCGTCTACTCGTGGCAGAACGGCCAGTGGCAGACCAACAAGATGTTCGAGATCGGCAAGGACTACGACCTGCCGGTCGTCGGCACGCGCCGCGCCTATCTCTGCGGCCATGACGAAGTGCATTCGCTTGCCAAGAACATGGATGGCGCCGATGTGCGCTTCTGGATGGGCTTTGGCGACCACTACATCAACGTCTTCACCGTCCTTAAGAACATCGGCCTGCTCTCGGAGCAGCCAGTGAAGCTCGCCGACGGTTCGGAGGTCGTTCCGCTCAAGGTCGTCAAGGCCTGCCTTCCGGACCCTGCTTCGCTTGCTCCGGAATACGAGGGCAAGACCTGCATCGGCGACTTCGTGAAGGGCATCAAGGACGGCAAGGAACGGACGGTGTTCATCTACAATGTCGCCGACCACAAGGAAGCCTATAACGAGGTCGGTTCTCAGGGCATCTCCTATACCGCCGGCGTCCCGCCGGTTGCGGCAGCCATGCTGGTCGCCACCGGAGAATGGGACGTGAAGAAGATGGCCAACGTCGAGGAATTGCCGCCGAAGCCTTTCCTCAACATCCTCAACAACATCGGCTTGCCGACCTGGATTCGCGACGAGGAGGGCGAGCGTCCTCTCTCGTTTTCCTGATCGATTGCTTCCGTGACTACGGGGTGCCGCAACGTTCGTCGTTGCGGCATTTTCGTTTCCTGAAACCGCTCGGGACGGCTCGCCGGTACCGTTCAGGCCGAGTGCTCGTCCAGCATCCGGGCCTCGACGCACGCCTCGACGAAGCAGTCCCGGGCAATCTGGGTTTGGCGGCTGTCGCTCAGTGCGCCCAAGCATGCCTCCTTGGCCTGCCGATAGAAGTGGCCATGGATCGCCGGCCAGCGGAAGTCGAGGTAGGCGAGGGCCTCTCGCGGGCCTCTGATGGTTTCCGGAAAACCATAGCCGATGCGGACGCGGACCGGGGAAAGCCAGCGGACGTCGCTGGTCGTGATCATCATGTTCATTGCAGTACCCTAGATTGCGGGCTGATGAACGTGACTCTGGGGGAAAGGTTGCGGCACCAGGAAAATTATCTGCGGCAAATATCGGCCAGCAGCATCGGACGCCGCTGGCCGATGTTGCGAATACTATAGCTTCACTTTCTCGTTTTCGCCCATCTCGGGGCGAGTGCTCGAGACAGCAGCCGCAGCCATCTTGATATAGCTGACGACGGTACCCGGGCTGTCCCAGAACTCAGCGAACGAGGGATTCACCTTGAGCACGCGGATGGACGGGTCATCAGGACTGTCCCACCAGGCCTTGGCCGGGGTCGACCAGATCTCCCGGATCAACTCACGATCGTTGGAGACCTCTGCAGCACCGGAAACCGACACGTAGCTCTGGCCCTTGGTGTCAGCAAATGCGAGGCACACGTTGGGCCAACGGGAAATTTCCTCGTCCTTGTGGCTGGCGACGTCGGTGAGAAAGTAAACGGCGCCATCCCGCCTCTTCGTGTAAGCGGACATCGGCCGAGAGCGGATATCGCGGCCATCCTGTGTGGCGAGCATGCAGAAGCCGATCTTATCGATGAGGTCCCACACCTTCGCTGTATCGTTGTGACTGGTCATTCCTGGGTCTCCTTTTGCCAGTTCGGAGAACCCAGAAACCTGCCATCGGTTCCGGCCCTGATCGCCACACCTCATTCGTGAACTTCTCGTTCAGCAATTGCTGATACCCTCTGACGCGGGTGGAGTTCTAGTATGAGTGAGTTTCTCAACAGCCGCGCGGGTACGCAGTTCCTTTATACTTGCCTTGCCGCCATCGTGCTGTGGGGCCTCGCGATGGTTTTCATGCGCGAGATCGTCGACTATCTCGGCACGGCCAATGGGAAGGGCGTTGCAATTGCCCTGGTCATGGCGAACGTCGCAGGGGGGGTCAGCATCGTCTACTCGCTGCTTCGCATCCTCGACATGAAGGACGAGATGCTTCGCAGACGTGATGCAGAACGTCGGGCCGACTACATCGCCACCCGCGATCATCTCACCAAGCTGCCCAATCGCTACGCCTTCGATCGTTGCGAACTGGCACCGAACATGCGTTTGGATGACGCTTCGGAGCCCGCCACCGACGCTCCGTTCGCGACCGTCTACGCCATAGACCTGGATGGCTTCAAGAAGGTCAACGACCTGATGGGGCATCAGGGCGGGGATGTCCTGCTGAAGGAAGTGGCGCGTCGCATCTGCGCATTGGCGGAGCAGGATTGCGTCTTTCGTTTCGGCGGAGACGAGTTCATCGCCATTGGTCGCCACTTCTCGGAAGCCAAGGAGAAACGCTTTGCGGAGCTGTTGATCCAGTCCATCACGAGACCGGTTCGGATCGGCAGCCTTACTGCGGAGGTGGGCGCCAGCATCGGCTATGCCCGCCTGCCGGAACATGGCGCCACGCTGGCGGAGGTCTCCCATGTTGCCGATATCGCGCTGTACGAGGCAAAGGGGCGGGGTCCCAACAATCACGTTCTCTTCGAGCCAGAGATGCAGGCCAAGGTCAGCCGGCGTGCCAAGCTTGAAGGTGAATTACGCCGGGCAATCGACAAGGGGTCGATCGGGGCCTTCTATCAGCCGCTCGTGGACCTGCGCAGCGGCGACGTATGCGGCTTTGAAGCGCTGGCACGGTGGAAGAACGAAGATGGAGAATTCGTACCCCCGAACGTCTTCATCCCCTTGGCCGAAGAGTCAGGCCTCATCACGCCTCTGTTCCAGCAGCTGCTGCGCGAGGCCTGCGAGGCGGCAAGGTCATGGCCTGAGGATATGGGGCTTTCCTTCAATCTGTCGCCGGTGCAGATGGAAGACCGCATGCTGCCGACCCGTGTCATCGGCATCCTGGACGAAGTCGGCTTTCCGCCCGAACGGCTGGAACTGGAGATCACGGAAAATGCTCTGGTCTCTGACCCGGATCTCGCCGCTCACATCATGGACAGCCTGAGCAGCAGGGGCGTTCAGATTGCTCTGGACGATTTCGGCACCGGCTACTCCAATTTCTCGCAACTGGCGCGCTTCCGATTTGACAAGATCAAGATCGACAAGAGCTTCGTCGCCGCCTGCGGCACCGACGAGCGGCAGGAGAAGGTTATCCAGGCGATGCTGGGCCTCAGCCGCAGCCTTCATGCCAAGACGACCGTGGAAGGTATTGAGGACCACCGCCAACTGGCTCATTTCGTAAGTCAGGGTTGTGATCTCGGGCAAGGCTACCTGCTCGGCAGGCCCATGCCGGCGGAAGATGTTGTGACCTATCTTTCCGACCGACGTCAGGTGCTGGCGACCGGTTAGCGAACGGCATCCTGCGGTGGGATTGCATGATTTCGGTCCGCCGCTTAAGCAGGTTGCCGATGTCAGCGCGAAACGGATCGGCAATGAACGACAGCACCTACCATTCACGGCTCGGCGGTCTTCCCGGGCAGACCGAACTCCTCTCCAGCAAGGCCATCTTCACGACCGCATACGCCGTCATCCCGCGGTCGGTCATGACCGACATCGTCACCAGCATCCTGCCCCATTGGGATAACACCCGCGCCTGGATCATCGCCCGGCCAATGACCGGTTTTGCAGAGACCTTTGCCCAGTATGTTATGGAGGTCGAAGCCGGAGGCGGTAGCCTGCGTCCGGAGCCGGACAGCCGGGCTCAGGCGGCACTCTTTGTCACTGAAGGCGAGATGATTGTCGAACTGGATGGCGGGGCCCACCAGCTTCGGACCGGCTCATTTGCCTATCTGCCGGCAGGCAGTTCCTGGAGCGTGCGGAACCATTCCGGATCGGCAGTCCGGTTCCATTGGATCCGTAAGGTGTTTCAGGCGGTGGACGGTCTTGCACCCCCGCCCGCCATATTCACGCATGAGGGCGAGCAGCAGATGGTCGCCATGCCAGATACCGAGGGTAAATGGGCGACAACCAGATTTATCGATCCTGCCGACGTCCGCTACGACATGCACGTTAATATTGTCACGTTCGAACCTGGCGGCACGATCCCCTTCATGGAGACCCATGTGATGGAGCATGGGCTCTATGTTCTCGAGGGGAAGGCCGTGTACCGGCTCAACGCGGACTGGGTGGAGGTCGAGGCTGGTGACTTCATGTGGCTGCGAGCCTTCTGTCCACAGGCCTGCTATGCGGGTGGACCTGGCCGCTTCCGCTATCTTCTCTACAAGGACGTAAACCGTCACGTACCGCTCTGGTAGCGACGGTCGTCGAGGCTGCTCGGGGGCCGGATTGGCCCGGCCCCCGAGCTTACGCGTTACTGCCAGCTCTTGACCAGCTCATCGTAGTTGACGGTGATCGGCTTTTCCTTCTCGTTCTCGATCTTCAACTGAGGAGCGAGATTGCCGGCCTTCACCGCTTCGGCGTTCCAATATTCGAGATCGTGCTCTTCAGCGAGCTTCGGGCCGATGTCGCCCTGAACGCCTGCACGCTCAAGACGCTCCATGACCTTCTCCTGCTCGGCGCAAAGCGAGTCCATGGCTTCCTGAGGAGTTTTTGCGCCGGACGAGGCATCTCCGATCGCCTGCCACCAGAGCTGGGCGAGCTTCGGGTAATCCGGAACGTTCGTCCCGGTCGGCGACCACTGCACGCGGGCCGGCGAACGGTAGAACTCGATCAGGCCGCCGAGCTTGGGCGCACGCTCGGTGAAGCTCTCATGCTGGATGGTGCTTTCGCGAATGAGCGTCAGCCCGACATGGCTTTTCTTCACATCGACCGTCTTGGACGTGACGAACTGAGCATAAAGCCAGGCCGCCTTCGCCCGATCGTCCGGCGTCGACTTCAGCAGCGTCCAGGAACCGACGTCCTGATAGCCGAGCTTCATGCCTTCCTTCCAGTAGACGCCATGCGGCGAAGGCGCGAACCGCCACTTCGGCGTGCCGTCCTCGTTGACCACCGGCAGCCCGTCCTTGACCATGTCGGCGGTAAATGCCGTGTACATGAACATCTGCTGGGCGATTTCACCCTGAGCGGGTACCGGCCCGGATTCGGAGAAGGTCATGCCCTGTGCGGCAGCCGGTGCATAGGCCTTCATCCAGTCGAGATACTTCTGGATGGAGTAGACCGCCGCCGGCCCATTGGTATCGCCGCCACGCGCGACGCAGGAGCCGACCGGACGCGAGTTCTCGTCGACCTTGATGCCCCACTCGTCGACCGGAAGACCGTTCGGCAGACCCTTGTCACCGTTGCCGGCCATGGACAGCCAGGCATCGGTGAAGCGCCAGCCAAGCGACGGGTCCTTCTTGCCGTAGTCCATGTGGCCATAGACCTTCTTCCCGTCGATCTCGCGTCCGGTGAAGAATTCGGCGATGTCCTCATAAGCCGACCAGTTGACCGGCACGCCGAGATCGTAGCCGTACTTCTCCTTGAAGTCCGCCTTGTTCTTCTCGTCGTTGAACCAGTCGTAGCGGAACCAGTAGAGGTTGGCGAACTGCTGGTCGGGCAGTTGGTAGAGGTCGCCATCCGGCGCCGTGGTGAATTTCAGGCCGATGAAGTCCTCCAGATCCAGCATGGGATTGGTGACATCCTTGCCCTCGTTTGCCATCCAGTCAGTCAAGGAGCGTGCCTGCTGATAGCGCCAGTGGGTGCCGATCAGATCGGAGTCGTTGACATAGGCGTCGTAGACGTTCTCGCCGGACTGCATCTGTGTCTGCAGCTTTTCGACAACATCGCCTTCGCCAATCAGGTCATGGGTGATCTTGATGCCGGTAATCGCCGTGAACGCAGGAGCCAGGACCTTCGATTCATACTCGTGGGTCGTGATGGTTTCGGAGACGACCTTGATGTCCATTCCCGCGAACGGCTGGGCCGCGTCGATGAACCACTGCATCTCCTTTTCCTGATCTTCGCGGGAAAGCGAAGACATGTCGCCGATTTCCGCGTCCAGGAACTGTTTGGCTTCCTCCATGCCTGCAAATGCAGACCCTGCCATTGCCAGCAGCACCGCTGCCGTTGTTGTCATCAGATGCCTTCGCATATCATCCTCCCAAGGTTGCGATTGCACTTACTCATGCGGAGGCAGGCGACCGCCTCCGTATTGCTTGCGTCAGACGGTTCTGAACACGACCATCGCGTAGAGAATGCTGACGGCAAGAGCCCACCAGAGGCTGAGGTCGGACAGACCCAGCCACGCGAGGTGAATAAAGGCAGAGCCGAGCAGCGAGATGAACAGCCGGTCGCCCCGGGTCGTCTCGAAACGCAGGATGCCAATTCGTGGATGTCCTCCAGGTCGCGCATATTCCCAGACCGCCATGCAGGCGAGCAACGCGAAGATCGTGAGGAAGAACATCGCCGTCGGGAAAGACCAGGCCATCCAGCCGCCCGGTATGAGCGGCGCCGTCCAGTCGCGCGCGCCGTCCTTCACCGGAAGCGACATGGCCAGCGACACGGCGACAACCCCATAGACGACCAGAACGGCAGCGAGTGCGACGGGCCAGCGGCGGCTTGAGTGATCGTGAGCTTTCGACATCAAACTCTCCCCAGGGCGAAGCCCTTGGCGATGTAGTTGCGAACGAAATAGATGACCAAGGCACCGGGAATGATCGTGAGCACGCCGGCAGCGGCGAGAACGCCCCAATCAAGCCCTGAGGCCGAAACAGTGCGGGTCATCGTCGCCGCGATAGGCTTCGCGTCCGTCGTCGTCAGCGTCCGGGCGATCAGCAGTTCGACCCACGAGAACATGAAGCAGAAGAATGCGGCGACACCGATGCCGCTGGCGATGAGCGGCATGAAGATTTTCACGAAGAAGCGGGGGAAGGAGTAACCGTCGATATAGGCGGTCTCGTCGATCTCCTTGGGGACGCCCGACATGAAGCCTTCGAGGATCCAGACCGCCAGCGGCACGTTGAACAGGCAGTGGGCGATTGCGACGGCGATATGGGTGTCGATCAGGCCGAACGCGGAATAGAGCTGAAAGAACGGCAGCGCGAAGACCGCCGGCGGGGCCATCCGGTTCGTCAGGAGCCAGAAGAACAGGTGCTTGTCGCCAAGGAACCGGTATCGCGAGAAGGCATAGGCCGCGGGAAGGGCGACGGTGACCGAGATGATCGTGTTCAGGACCACATAGATGATCGAATTGATGTAGCCGTTGTACCAGGAGGGGTCGGTAAAGATCACCGAATAGTTCCGGAGTGTCGGATACTGTGGCCAAAGGGAGAAGGGGCCGAGGATCTCGGCATTCGTCTTGAAGCTCATGTTGACGAGCCAGTAGATCGGCAGGATGAGGAAGATGATATAGACGGTCGGGACGATCCAGGACCAGCGCGGCTTGATGTTCGAGCTCATCGCAAACCTCCTATCGCTGCGTGTCGTGACTGGTCATGACGGTATAGAAGACCCATGACAGCAGCAGGATGATCAGGAAGTAGATGATCGACATTGCCGCCGCCGGTCCGAGGTCGAACTGACCCACCGCCATCTTCACCAGGTCGATCGACAGGAACGTCGTGGAGTTGCCGGGTCCGCCGCCCGTCACCACGAAGGGTTCGGTGTAGATCATGAACGAGTCCATGAAGCGCAGGAGGACGGCGATCAGCAGCACCCGCTTCATTTTCGGAAGCTGGATGTATCGGAAGACGGACCAGCGGGAGGCACCGTCGATCTGGGCTGCCTGATAATAGGCGTCCGGGATTGATACCAAGCCTGCATAGCACAGGAGAACGACGAGGCTCGTCCAGTGCCAGACATCCATGATGATGACGGTCGCCCAGGCGTCTACCGGATCTTGTGTATAATTGTAGTCCACCCCGAGGACACGGAGGTAGTGGCCAAGGAAGCCGATATCGACGCGCCCGAAGACCTGCCAGATGGTGCCGACAACGTTCCAAGGAATGAGCAGTGGCAAAGCCATCAGGACGAGGCAGACCGGCACGCCGATGCCGTGCTTCGGCATGTTCAGCGCGATGAATATTCCGAGCGGTATCTCGATGGCGAGGATCGTCAGCGAGAAGATGAGGTTGCGTAGCAGCGCATCCCAGAAACGGTCCGATTCCAGGATGTCAACGAACCAGTCTGTGCCGGCCCAGAAGAAGGCATTGTTGCCGAACGTGTCCTGGACGGAGTAGTTCACAACCGTCATTAGCGGCACGACTGCAGAGAATGCCACGAGCAGCAGGACCGGGAGGACCAGGAACCAGGCCTTGTTGTTCCATGTCTTTTCCATGCTCAGCCTCCAAGCTCGACGCGCCAGGAATCGGCATAGATGCCGATTGCAGCTTGATCGAAGTGAACCCTTGGCTCGGACGGGATCTCCTCATCCTCCGGCACCACCACGGCAATCGGCTGTCCGCAGAAGCTGGCCCGCACGATCTTCTGCCGGCCGATATCCTCGACCTTGGCGATTGTGATCGGCATGCCGTCGCGGGAGATACGTATGAACTCCGGCCGGATGCCCAGCTCGAGCCTCTGCGGCGTCTGCACCATGGGCGTGCCTGAGAGCGGGATCGTCTGGTCGCCGACGACGGCATTGGCACCTACGATTGAGACCGGCATGACATTCATGCCGGGCGACCCGATGAAATAGCCGACGAAGGTGTGGCTCGGACGTTCGAAGAGTTCTGCGGGCGTCCCGATCTGGACGATCTGACCATCATGCATGACCACCACCTTGTCGGCGAAGGTCAGCGCCTCGGTCTGGTCGTGGGTCACATAGACCATGGTGAAGCCTGATTGGCGATGCAGTCGCTTCAATTGCGACCGAAGCACCCACTTCATGTGAGGGTCGATCACGGTGAGGGGTTCGTCGAAGAGGATCGCATTGACGTCGGAGCGAACGAGGCCTCGACCGAGCGAGATCTTCTGCTTCTGGTCCGCTGTCAGCCCTCGCGCGGGGCGCGTCGCCATGCCGGCAAGGTCAGTCATCTCCAGGATGTTTTCAACCCGCTTCCTGACCTCAGCCTCCGGTACACGCCGGTTTCGCAGCGGGAATGCCAGATTGTCGTAGACGGTCATCGTGTCGTAGATCACCGGGAACTGGAAGACCTGCGCGATATTGCGCTGCTGCGTGGTGAGGTGGGTTACATCCGCCCCGTCGAACAGGATCTTCCCTTGGGTCGGATGAATCAGGCCTGATATGATGTTGAGAAGCGTGGTCTTGCCGCATCCCGACGGCCCGAGCAGCGCGTAGGCGCCGCCGTCGTCCCACTCGTGATGGACCTCCTTGAGCGCGTAGTCGCCCGCGGCCTTGGCCTTGGCGCCGTAGGCGTGGCGGATATGGTCGAGATTGATGCGTGCCATGTCCGCTCCCTCACATCTCTTCGTGGGCGGCACCCGCCCAGGAGCGACCGCTCCTGGGGTCGAATGCCATCAGGTGACGGGCGTCCAGGAAGAAATCGATCGGCTGGTCGGGGTCGATGTCATGAATGCCGTGGGTCAGCAGCACCCATCGTGCTCCCGAAAACTCCAGATGGATGAAGCTCTCGGAGCCTGCGATCTCCGAAACCTGCGTGCGTGCCGTCAAGGGAACGCTGGATGGCCGCGGCTTCAGTGAAAGGTGATGCGGGTGAAAGGCAACAGTTACCGGTCCGTCGGGGATGCCGGTCAGGTGCATCGGGACCGGGAGGATTTTCTGCTCACCGAGGAGAAAATCGTCACCGTAGCGGGCGACGTCGATGGTGTTCAGAGGTGGATCTGCGAAGGTTTTCGCCGAAACCAGGTCGGCCGGCTCCCGATACACCTTGATCGTCTCGCCGAATTGCGTCACCCGGCCCTCGGCAAGTGTCGCCGTATTACCGCCGAGCAGAAGCGCTTCGGAAGGCTCTGTCGTGGCGTAGACGAAGATTGCGCCGGACTCCGCGAAGATCTTAGGTAGTTCCTCGCGCAACTCCTCCCGCAGCTTGTAGTCCAGATTTGCCAGGGGCTCATCAAGCAGCACGAGGCTGGCATTCTTAACGAGCGCCCGCGCCAGAGCAGTGCGTTGCTGTTGCCCGCCGGACAGGTTGAGCGGAGTCCTCTTGAGATAGGGTGTGAGCTTCAGCAGTTCGGCCGCGCGGTGCACCTCGCGATCAATGGTCTTGCGGTCCTTGCCGGCAATGCGCATGGGCGAGGCGATGTTCTCGTAGACGGTCATGGCCGGATAGTTGATGAACTGCTGGTAGACCATCGCGACATTGCGGTCCTGCACGCGAACGCCCGTGACGTCGACACCGTCGAAATGGATCGTGCCGCTGGTGGGGACGTCCAATCCAGCCATCAGCCGCATGAGCGACGTCTTGCCGGAGAGCGTCGGTCCAAGCAGGACGTTCAGCGTGCCCCGTTCAAGGCTGAGGCTGGTCGGATGAATATGATACTCATCCGCCACCACTTTCTCGGCATTTCGAAGTTCCAGCATTCGGCTCCCGGGCCTCCTCCACCGCGGGGAACCACATGCGCGTTAGCCGACGGACCTCGCCGGCACAGCAGCCATGTATTCCTCCAAAAAATTCGTTTCTTCCTGCGACAGGCGCAGTCCCTGCTTGGTCCTGCGCCACAAGATGTCTTCTGCGCGAAATGCCCATTCCCGCGTCATCAGCCAGTCCACTTCGCGGGCATAGAGGTCGCTGCCGAAGTGGTGACCGAGGTCCCGTTGGCTCCGCGCATCTCCCAGCAGCGCGGCTGCCGCCGTGCCGTAGGAACGAACGAGGCGCCTTGTATGTGCGTCAGTCAGGAACGGATAGGCCGCCGCCAACGCTCGAACCTGCTCCTCGTAGCCTAGTACAGGGAAGTCTCCGCCCGGCAGGCGACTTTTCGCGGTCCATGGAGATCCCCTGGTGCCGATCTTCTCGCCGATCTTCTCAAGCGCATGTTCGGCAAGGCGTCGATAGGTGGTCAGCTTCCCGCCGAACACATTCAACAGGGGGGCGCCATTCGCCTCGTCGACTTTCAGCACGTAGTCTCGTGTCGCCTCCTGTGCCTTGGAGGCACCGTCGTCATAGAGCGAGCGTACTGCGGAATAGCTCCAGACAATATCCTGGGCCGTCACCGGTTCCGAAAAATACTCGCTTGCGGCCGAGCAGAGGTAGCCGATCTCGCCCTGACTGATCTTCACGTCCTTCGGGTCGCCTTCGAAGTCGCGATCGGTGGTTCCGATCAGCGTAAAGTCCTGTTCGTAGGGGATGGCAAAGATGATGCGGTTGTCGGGGTTCTGGAAAAAGTAGGCACGGGGTCCTTCGAATTTCTTCTTCACGACGATGTGGCTGCCTTGTACCAGCCGCACGTTTCGACGCGCATTCGCCTCCACTGCGCCGGAAAGCACGTGATCCACCCACGGACCGGCGGCATTGACCAGCATGCGCGCCGTAATCACGCGCCTTGCCCCGCTCGCCTGGTCTTCGATTTCGATGCTCCAGAAGCCGTCTCTTCGCCGGGCCGACACCACCTTCGTCCGCGCGAGAATCAAGGCACCCTTGTCAGCCGCGTCGCGTGCATTGAGCACGACCAGCCTTGCGTCATCCACCCAGCCGTCGGAATACTCGAACGCCTTCGTAAACAGCGGCTTCAGCGGGCCCCCAGCCGGATCCCGTCGCATGTCCAGGCTTCTGGTGGGCGGCAGCAGCTTTCTGCCACCCAGATGATCATAGAGGAAAAGGCCGAGGCGGATCAGCCAGGCGGGCCGCACGCCGCCCTTCTGGAATGGCAGGACGAACCGCAGCGGCCAGATGATATGGGGCGCCATCGCCCACAGGACCTCGCGCTCCATCAATGCTTCTCGCACCAGTCTGAACTCGTAGTATTCGAGATAGCGCAGACCGCCGTGGATAAGCTTCGTGGAGCCGGAGGACGTGCCGGCGCCAAAATCGTTCATTTCGGCAAGGGCAACTTTATATCCGCGGCCGATGGCGTCGCGCGCAATCCCGCATCCATTGATGCCGCCGCCAATCACGAATATGTCGAATTCCGGCCCGTTCACGCTCGCCCCACGATTTCGGAAGTCGCATCAGGCGACAATAACGAAAGTCAGAGACAGTTCATACGAGCTAAAAACGAATGTCAAACGAAAGTTTTCGGAATGGTGTCCGTTTCGATCAGCGCGACGCCGCTTTCGGTACAGATCCTTCGAAGCGATGGTACGGGGCAGTGATCCGTTATGAAGGTGTGGACTTGCGTGATCTGCGCGATCCGGACGGGCGCAGTTCGCTCGAACTTGGTCGAGTCGGAAACGAGAATGACATGTCTGGCATTGGCGATGATCGCCTGAGCAACCTTCACTTCCCGGAAGTCGAAGTCGAGCAGGGCGCCGTCTGCGTCGATGGCTGACGCACCGATCACCGCAAAGTCCACTTTGAACTGGCGGATGAAGTCCACCGCCGCTTCCCCGACGATGCCGCCGTCGGAAGCACGGACCACGCCTCCCGCGATGATCACCTCGATCGAGGGAAGCAGGCGCAATCGATTGGCAACATTGATGTTATTGGTGATGACCATCATTTCTTGATGCTTGGTCAACGCCTCGCCCACAGCTTCCGTCGTAGTGCCAATGTTGATGAACAGCGATGCGTTGTTGGGGATGAGTGCGGCGGCCGCCAGCCCGATCGCCTGCTTTTCCTGGGCTGCAATCTGGCGTCGCGCCTCGTACTGCATGTTTTCGGTACTGCTGGGAAAGGTTGCTCCGCCATGGATGCGATTGAGCAGTTGGCGGTCGCAGAGGTCATTCAGATCCTTGCGGATCGTCTGAGGAGAGACGGTAAAGCGGTTGGACAACTCGTCGACCAGGACTCGCCCATGCAGTCTGGCCAGTTGGACGATTTCCTCCTGCCGGGGGGTCAGAAACATGCGCCGTCTTTCGTGTCGCTTTCGATTGAAACGACGGCATCATGAACGAGGTAGAAAACGAAAGCCAGCCCTTGTTCCCGCGGAGCTGGCTCTCATGATTTCGTCAGTCGTGTTGCTTGTCACCCGCGCTTCGGCCGTCGGAGCTGCGCGCACGTTCTTCGAAGCGGTCAGCGCCCTTGGCCAGATCGCTGCCTTTCTCGGCTTCAACGTGCCGTTCTTCTGCCTTGCTGCTGTCTTTCAAACCACGGGCGGATTCCTTGCCCTCTTCGGTTGGTGCCTGTTCGATGCCCATTGTCTCCTCCATCAGGATGCGAGAATAACTCATCGCCATGGCTGTGGTTCCGGTTTGAACGGAACCCCGCAGCCAGTTTCCTCATTCTGTCCTGACGACGAGGTGGTGCATCAAGAGATTGGCACATGATGTCTGGGAACGATGAAGGATGGGGTACCGGCAGCCGGTCTCACGAGGAGCGGATCCAGTTGCTTCGGCGACTGCGTCGGCTGAATAATCTCGCCCGGCTTCTCGATACAGCCGTCCGCGTACCCGGAACCGGCATCCGCTTCGGGGCTGATTCACTTCTGGGATTGCTTCCGGTGATCGGCGATGCGAGCGGCGCGATCATCGGACTGGCGATCGTCAACGAAGGCCGAAAGCTTGGAGTCCCATCAGACAAGCTGGCGCGAATGCTGACCAATATTGCTGTCGATGCGGCTGTCGGAAGCGTGCCGCTGCTAGGCGACGTATTCGATGTCTACTTCAAGGCCCACAAGCGCAATATCGGCATTATCCTCGATCATTTCGATGTGGAGGCGGCGGAGTTGGCAGAGCCAAGACGCCGCTGATCTGCGCTATCGCTGGGCGTGTCACGCGAGGAAATCGGCCCGGTGCGGTGTGAACGAGTCGACGAGGCGCCCCTCCTCAAGCGCAACCACTCCGTGCACGACATTCGACGGAACTATGAAGCTGTCGCCTGCCGACAGGACATTAGTCCTGTCCCCGACGGTTACCTCGAAACGGCCTTCGGCGACATAGCTCGCCTGCACATGCGGGTGGGAGTGGGGTGCGCCGACCCCGCCTTCATCGAAAGCAAACTCCACCATCATCAGCTCATCGGTGTGCAACAGGATGCGGCGGCGATTGCCGCCGCCCAGGTCTGTCCAGTCACCTTCATCCTTGCGCGCGAAGATCTTCATATCGGTCTGCCTTGTCTGATCGGTCTGATGCCCGGGATCTGCTATCGGAGCATGTCCATGGGCACGGCGTCGACGTCGGTATAGTCGACATTGTCCCCGGCCATTGCCCAGATGAATGTGTAGCTGGACGTTCCGCAGCCCGAGTGGATGGACCACGGCGGAGACACCACCGCCTCCTCGTTTGCCATGACGATGTGGCGTGTCTCGGTCGGCTCGCCCATGAAGTGGAAGACCCGCGCCGTGTCCGGCAGGTCGAAATAGAGATAGGCTTCCATGCGCCGGTCATGAACGTGGCAGGGCATGGTGTTCCACACGGAGCCGGGAGCAAGTTGCGTCATCCCGACGACGAGTTGGCAGGTTCTTGCACCTTCTGGGTGGATGAACTGGAAGATCGAGCGCTCGTTCGAGGTCTCTCTGCTGCCGAGGTCGATACGCTTTGCATCGCCGATCTGGATCAGCTGCGTGGGGTGCTTCTGGTGAGCCGGGGCACTGAGAAGGTAGAACTTCGCAGGCGTGGAGGCGTCGTCTGATGCAAAGGTTACGTTGCTTCCCATCCCGACATAGAGCATGTCGCGGGTTCCGAGGGCGTGACGCTCGCCATCGACCTCGATCGATCCCTTGCCACCGATATTGACGACGATCAGTTCGCGGCGATCGAGGAAGCCGGGGGTTCCCGTCGGCTTGATTGTTTCCAGCGCGAGCGCGGCGTTTGTCGGCACTGCGCCGCCGATCACCATCCGGTCGTAGTGGGTGTAGGTGAGGTTCACCCGACCGGAGACAAAGAGATTTCCGATGTGGAAGTTGTCGCGAAGTGCGCTGCTGCCCATCTGCGCGCCCGTTGCCGTGTCGAAGGCCTGGCGGATGGAATAGTCTGTATGGTTCGCAGTCATGGCGTCCTCGCTGTGATGGTCATTGTGGTTCAGGGCGTCGCGGCGGAACCGAAGCGATAGTCCGCCTGCTGACCCGCCAGCCGATCTCGATAGCGTCGCTGGCTTTCTGTCAGGTGCGCGCGCATTGCAGCACGCGCCGCCTCGGCATCTCCGGCAGAGATAGCCTTCAGGATGGCCAGGTGCTCCCGCTGGAGCATGACCTGGTACTCCCTCGTCAGGAGGCTGTCGGTGCCCCAGGGAGATGTGATGTCGCAGGGAATGGCCCGCATGCCCAGGGCATCCAGCACTTCAACGTAGAATGGATTGTTGGTGGCTGCAGCAATGGCGCGATGAAACATGAAATCGCTGCGCCCGGTGGCCTCGCCCATGGCAAGCAGCCGGTCGAACTCGAAGAAGGCCTCCTGAATGGCAGCCTCCTGGGCAGCATTCCGGCGTTGTGCCGCAAGACCCGCACTTTCGATCTCGAGCCCCATGCGGACCTCGATGACATTGAGGGCATGCGAGATCTTCATCCCGATGTCCTGCGTGATCGACGCGAAGGCCATGGCAGGCCTTTCGCAGACAAAGATACCTGCGCCCTGGCGAGACTCGACCAGCCCATCGGCTGCTAGGTTCGCAACCGCTTCCCGGATGACGGTGCGGCTGACGCCGAAGGCTTCCGTAAGCTGGCTCTCCGTCGGAAGCTTCTGTCCCACGCCGATATCGCCCGTCAGTATCTGGGAACGCAGGGACGCGGCGACGTGGGCCGAGAGTTTCGGCTTGCGTTCAACCTTGGTTGCGACGGTCAGATCTGCAGGCATATCCGCGTCCTATTTGAAAACGCCCGGGAGCCATAGCGATATGGCGGGGACGTAAGTGACGAGGCCGAGTACCGCAACGCCGGCGAGATAGAAGGGCCAAATGGAGCGCATCGCCTGCCAGACACTGATCTTACCAACCGCACAGGCGACGAACTGCACCGCACCCACGGGCGGCGTGTTCAGGCCGATCCCGAAGTTCAGGATCATGATCACCCCGAAGTGCACCGGGTCGACCCCATAGGCCTGCGCCACCGGCAGGAAGATCGGCGTGGCAATGATGATGGTCGGGCCCATGTCCATGAACGTGCCCAGGAAGAGCATCAGGATATTGAGGAGCAACAAGATGATCAGCGGGTTGTCCGAGATGGTGTTCATCCAGGCGATCAGGGCTGCGGGCACCCGGAGGAAGGCCATCAGCCAGGAGAAAGCGGCTGCCATGCCGATGATGAGCAGGACCATTGCGGTGGTGCGCACCGCACCCATGGTGGCATGAACGAAGCCCTCCCAGGTCATCTGCCGGTAGACGAAGACCGTGATGAGCAGGGCGTATAGAACGGCAATGCACGAGCTCTCGGTCGCCGTGAAGATACCGGAGCGGACGCCGCCGAAGATGATGGCGATCAGAAGCAGGCCTGGGATGGCAACGGCTCCCAGCTGTAGTGCGATCTGGAAGCCCGGGAATGATTCGACGGGGTAGCCGCGGCTGCGGGCCACAAAATATGCGGTGACCATCAATGTGAGCGCGAACAGGAGACCGGGGATAACGCCGGCAGTGAAAAGATCGGCGATGGAGATCTTCCCACCCGCAGCGATGGAATAGATGATCATGTTGTGGGAGGGCGGAAGGAGAAGGGCGATCAACGCCGCCATCGAGGTCACGTTCACGGCATAGTCTGCGCCGTAGCCTCGTTCCTTCATCTGCGGGATCATCAAGCCGCCAACGGCTGCTGCCTCGGCAACTGCAGAGCCGGAAATACCACCAAAAAGGGTCGCAGTTACGATGTTGACTTGACCGAGTCCGCCACGGATGTGGCCCACGAGGGACGCCGCGAATGCCACGATCTTCTGAGCGATGCCGCCACGAACCATAAGGTCGCCAGCGTAGATGAAGAAGGGGATGGCGAGCATCGAAAAGACGCTCATCCCGGAGTTCAACCTTTGGAAAACGACCAGCGGGGGAAGCCCGATATAGGCTACGGTGGCAAAGCTGGCCACGCCAAGACAGAAGGCGATCGGCGTGCCGATCAGCATCAGAAGGGTGAAGACGCCAAAGAGGATCCAATATTCCATAGCATCAAGCCTTCACATTGGCAGTGTCGAGTTCGGCCGCCACTTCCGCAGACGGCGTTTCGTCCAGAATGTCGTCGATAGGAGCGCCAGAAAGTCTCAAAAGTATCCGCTCCAGGGTGAACAGAACGATCAGTACCCCACCGCCCACCAGCGGTACGTAATCCCAGGCACCTGAAATGCCGAGCGACGGCAGTGTCGTGTTCCATGTCAGCAGGATGAGCTCCCAGCCGTACCAGATCATGCCGACTCCGAAGCCGAACGCTACGACGTCAGAGATCATGCGCAGCCATTTCTTGCCGCTACGGGGGATCACGTAGAGGATGACGTCGAAGCCGAGATGATAGTTCTCGCGCACGCCAACCGCTGACCCCAGAAAGATGAACCAGCTCATCAGCATGACCGCGCCTGGCTCGGTCCAACTAGGAGAGTCGTTGAGCACGTAACGGCAGAAGACCTGCCAGGCTACAAAAGCCGTCATCAGGACGAGGCCGATGCCGGCGCTCCAGAGGGCCAGTGTATTGAGCCGGCCGAGAAGCCCGGCCGCAAGTTTAAGACGGTCCGACATGATGTGCTCGTGGTTGTGCTTGTGGCAGTTGCAGATCGCTTCCGGCTGACGTCCGCCCGAAGCTCGGGGCGGCTGGAGACCAGCCGCCCCGGAACTTGCGTTACTGGACAGCCTTGACGTCATCCACCATCTTCTGGAGCACAGGATCGGTCACGTGCTTGGCGTAAACCGGTTCCATCGCATCGATGAAGCCCTGCTTGTCGGGTGTGGTGATTTGCGCGCCCGCTTCTTCCACGATCTTACGGGACTCGCTTACCTTCGCCGCCCAGAGTTCGCGCTGCTTGGCGACGCTGTCTTTCCCGGCCTGGCGGAAGATTTCTTGATCCTCAGGCGTCAGCTGATCGAAGGCTGCCTTGTTCATCACGAAGACTTCCGGAAGGATGGTATGCTCGTCGAGCGAGTAGTGCTTGGCCACTTCGTAGTGCTTGGCCGTGTCGTAGCTCGGGAAGTTGTTCTCCGCACCGTCGATGACGCCGGTTTCGATGGAGGAATACACTTCGCCATACGGCATAGGCGTCGCATTTGCGCCAAGTGCTGCGACCATGTCGACGAAGATGTCCGACTGGATGACGCGGAACTTCAGGCCCTTCATGTCGTCGACGCTGTTGATGGGCTTCGTCCTGTTGTAGAACGAGCGGGAACCCGCATCGTAAAAGGCCAGGACTACGAGGCCGGCTCCCTCGAAGGCCGTCTTGATCTGATCGCCGATCGGACCGTCCATGACCTTGTGCATGTGTTCTTCCGAACGGAAGAGGTAGGGCAAGGCCGGAACGATCGATTCCTTCACCGTGCCGTTGAACGGGGCCATGGACACGCGGTTGAGTTCGAGAACGCCGGAACGAACCTGCTCGATCGTGTCCTTTTCCTCGCCGAGTTGGGCGGAGTGGTAGACTTCCACCTCGTAGCGGCCCTCGGTTCGTTCCTTGATCAGTTCGCCGAAATATTTCACGCCCTCAACGGTCGGATATCCATCCGGGTGCGTGTCCGACGACTTCAGTACCGTCTGCGCCAGCGCTGTGCTCGCAAACAGCGTTGCTGCGACCGTGAAGGCAGCAGCGACCTTTCCAAAATGCAACATGATGTTCTCCTCCCTGTTTCCTCGGCGCCCACGCGCCACTCAAAGCCGATACGCTTTTTTCGCGAGCGTATAGGCAAGCTCTCTGGCCAGATCGAAGGCTTCCTCCTCCCTCAATCTGTGTTCGGCGACGAGGCGCGCCAGAAAGGCGCAGTCCACGCGTCGCGCAATATCGTGCCGCGCCGGTATGGATGGGAAGGCGCGGGTGTCGTCGTTGAAGCCGACGGTGTTGTAGAAGCCGGCGGTCTCGGTCGTCATCTCCCGGAAGCGGCGCATGCCCTCCGGGCTATCGTGGAACCACCAGGCCGGTCCAAGTCTCAGCGCCGGATAGACACCCGCCAGCGGCGCAAGCTCGCGGGCATAGGAGGTCTCGTCCAGGGTGAACACCACGACGGTGAGGTCACGCTCTAGGCCAACCGCGTCGAGTAGCGGCTTCAGCGCGCCGACATAGTCGGTACGGGTTGGGATATCAAAACCCATGTCGCGACCATGGCGGGATAGCATTGACGGCGAGTGGTTGCGCCAGGAGCCGGGGTGAATCTGCAGGACCAGCCCATCGTCCAGGCTCATTTTCGCCATTTCCGTCAGCATCTGCGCCCGGAACTGGCGGTGATCGCCGGCGTCTCCCCTGCCGCTTCTGATCCTGTCGAAAAGGGCGGCGGCCTCCGCTGCGGAGAGGTTCGCCGTGTCCGCAGTGGCATGACCGTGATCGGAAGACGTGGCGCCAAAGGACTTGAAATAGTCTCGGCGCTTGCGGTGGGCTGCAAGATAGCCTGCCCACGTCCCGGTATCCTCGCCGGTGATCTCCCCCAGCTGATCGAGATTGGCGGAGAAGCCTTCGAAGTCCGGATCGACCACCGCGTCGGGACGGTAGGCCGTCACCACACGGCCATCCCAGCCGCTCTCGCGGATCATCCTGTGCCAGCGCAGGTCGTCGAGTGCTCCCTCCGTCGTGGCGATAGCCTCGATGTTGAACCGCTTGAAAAGGGCCCGCGGCCGGTACTCGGGCTGGCGGAGCTTCTCGGCGATGCGGTCATAGCTGCTGTCTGCCGTTTCCGCGTTCAGAGGCTCCTCGATGTGGAAGAGGGAAGACAGGACGTAGTCCATCCAGAGGCGGGTCGGTGTGCCACGAAAGAGATGGTAGTTCTCTGCGAATAGCTGCCAGATCCGCCTGCCGTCGGTTTCGGTCTCTGCTCCGTCAAGCCGCCTTACCCCGAGATCCTCCAGTGCGATCCCTTGACTGAAGAGCATGCGGAAGATGTAGTGGTCCGGAACGATCAGAAGCTGGGCGGGATCGGGGAAGGGCTCGTCGAGCGCGTACCACCGGGGGTCCGTATGGCCATGCGGACTGATGATCGGCAGGTTTGACACGGTCCGATACAGAGCGCGTGCAATCGAGCGGACGCCGGGTTCCGGCGGCAACAATACGTCCTCGTGTACCAGTGAATTCATCGAGACTGCCGCTCCTCCTTCGGCATAAGAATGGCTAGAGCAGCGACGTGTGGTATGTCAACATACAAAAATCGGTATTTTGTATGACAACCATTTTCTGCAGAGGAGGTAAGTATGCGAATAGGGGTGATCGGACTGGGTATGGCATCGGCGCCACATGCCCAAAGCCTCCTCGACCTTAGCGATCGTGTACAGGTGATTGCTGCTCACAGCCCGACGCCCGCAAGGCGCCAGACCTTTGCGAGCCGGTGGGGGATGCCCGTCACCGATACCCTCGACGGCATTTTTGAGGACCCACGGATCGAAGCCGTCCTCATCCTTACCCCACCGAATACCCATCGCCAGTTGGTGGAGCAGGCCGCTGCCAGGGGCAAGCATGTCCTGCTGGAGAAGCCGCTGGATGTGTCACTGGAAAACGCCGAGGCACTGGTTAACGCCTGTGAGAAGGCCGGCGTGACGCTCGGGGTCGTGCTGCAGCACCGGTTCCGTCCGGTGAGCATCGCGCTGGCACAGATCGTCACTGACGGCCGGTTGGGACAAATCGTGGGTGCGTCAGCCAGGCTGTCCAACTGGAGGCCGCAGAGCTACTACGACGAGCCCGGTCGCGGGACGAGGGCAAGGGATGGCGGCGGCGTGTTGTTGACGCAGGGGATT
This sequence comes from Pseudorhizobium banfieldiae, assembly GCF_000967425.1. Lineage (NCBI taxonomy): Bacteria > Pseudomonadati > Pseudomonadota > Alphaproteobacteria > Hyphomicrobiales > Rhizobiaceae > Pseudorhizobium > Pseudorhizobium banfieldiae. The sequence continues at coordinate 2,888,530 of NZ_FO082820.1, read as the reverse complement.
CACACGCTTGACCTTCTGATTTCGGTTGCCGGTCTTCCGATGGAAGCCATAGCCTATGCTGTGACAACGCCGGTGCATCGCATGGAGACGGAGGACCTGGTCGCCGGGGCAATCCGCTATGAGAACGGTGCAATAGGTACCGTGGGTGCAACCACCTGCGCCTATCCCGGTACGCCTGATGCGATCGAATTGATCGGCACCAAGGGGATGGCAAGGATAGAAGGCGCGACTCTCATTGCGAAATTTCACGACGGGTCCGACATCGAGATGGACGATGGCGAGGTCGGCGGCGGTGCGGGTGCCGATCCCATGGCGTTCTCGCACATGCATCATCGGGCTGTGATCGAAGACTTCGTGGATGCCGCCGAAAAAGGGCGCTCCCCCAAGGTGAGCGGCCGGGAGGCACTGAAGGTCCATCGCCTGATCGAGGCAATGCTTCGGTCGGCCGCGACGGGTCGTCGGGAACAGGTCTGAGGCGGGATCGCGCGAAACCGATCAGTAGTGATTTCGTGACGTTCAGGAAAGAAGCGGCGCCTGACGGCGCCGCTTCTTTGTTAAAGTGTTATCTTGGAGACCTAGACCTTGGCACTTTCGCCGGCCTCGCGAAGTTCCACGAAGCGCGTTGTCACGGTGCGCAGGTTGTCGTCGATCCATTTCGCCATGTTCTGCTCCTCCTGCAGGTTCGCCTGGAGGGCGGAGGTCGCTGACGGGAAGCCGCCGAGTTCTGCTACAGTCAAAAGAGACTTGTAGGCAGCAATCTCGTAGTTCTCGAAGGCGAAGTTGGCGAAGGAGTTCTTGACGATCTCGTCGCCCGCGATCGTGTGGCCCATTGCCGCCATCGAGCCGGTGAAGGAAAGCGCCATGTCCTTCATCGAGGAGTGGCTTTCATCCAGTTGCTGAAGCAGTTCTTCGAGACGCGTCATCTGCCCTTCCGTCTCGCGGATATGCTCCTCAAGGCGGCGGGCGACTTCCGGGTAGTTCTCAATTCTCGAAACCTGCGGCTTCATGATCGACAGAGCCTGGTTTTCCATAGCGTGAGCGTTTTTCAGGCCGGTCACGAAGATCTCACGGGTCGCGCTGGTGTCAGCCATGTCATTCTCCAAGATGGGTTGACGTTCCGGGACACGAACCTTGGTGCGCAGCAAAAGTTCCGATCCGGTGCGGGCTTTGCGGCGTAGATTTTCCGTTGTCGCCCGTTTATCCGTTAAGGGGGCGGGTCGCGGGAGCAGTCGCTGATGAGCGGGGGAAGAAAGTGGATTGGCTGGCGCTGAGCGAGGAGGAATGGACGGCCGTCCGCCTGAGCGTGAAGGTTGCGACGGTAGCAGTCGCATGCAGCCTGCCGGCTGGCATCGCCATAGCGTTCCTGCTCGCACGCGGTCGGTTCTGGGGCAAGTCCTTCCTGAACGGGATCGTTCATCTGCCGCTCGTCCTCCCGCCCGTGGTCACGGGATTTCTTCTCCTGGTGACCTTCGGCCGGCAGGGTGCGGTCGGCTCCTTCCTCTATGACTGGTTCGGCATCAGCTTCTCGTTCCGGTGGACGGGAGCAGCGCTTGCCTGCGCGATCATGGGATTCCCACTGATGGTGCGGTCGATCCGCCTGTCCATGGAGGCTGTTGACACGAAGCTGGAGGAGGCGGCAAGCACGCTCGGCGCCCGTCCTGCCTGGGTATTTCTCACAGTCACGCTGCCGCTCGCCGCCCCGGGCATCATTGCCGGCATGATCCTTTCCTTTGCGAAGGCGATGGGAGAGTTCGGGGCCACGATTACTTTCGTGTCAAATATCCCCGAAGAGACACAGACTCTGTCGGCCGCGATCTATACCCTTACGCAGGTGCCGGGGGGTGACGCCGGGGCGATGCGGCTGGCGATGGTCGCGATCGGCATTTCCTTTGCGGCGCTGATGGCATCCGAATGGGTGGCGCGGCTGGTGGGACAGAAAGCTGTCGCGTCATGAAACTGACCGTTAATGTGACGCAGGCTCTCGGAAACTTCCATCTGGACGCGGCCTTCACTGCCGAGGGTGGCGTGACGGCATTGTTCGGCCAATCGGGCTCCGGCAAAACCTCCCTTGTGCGGGCGATTTCGGGCCTCGCGAAACCCCAGTCGGGAAAAGTGCTGTTTGATGAGGAGATCCTGCTGGACACGGAGAAGGATTGCTTTGTGCCGCCGCACCGCAGGCGGTTCGGATATGTGTTTCAGGAGGCAAGGCTCTTCCCGCATCTGAGCGTGCGGCGCAATCTGGGCTTCGGCCAGTGGTTCGCGTCCGCGAGGAAGGATGCGACCGCGTTCGAGCGGGTTGTCGATCTCCTCGGTATCGCATCCTTGCTTGACCGGCCGCCAACTCACCTGTCCGGAGGCGAACGCCAGCGCGTTTCGATCGGACGCGCCTTGCTGTCCTCCCCGCGGCTGCTGCTGATGGACGAGCCGCTTGCTGCCCTTGACGACGACCGCAAGGCGGAGATCCTCCCCTATCTCGGCCGCCTCAGGGATGAAGCGCGGATTCCAATCGTCTATGTCAGCCATTCCGTCACCGAGGTGGGGCAACTAGCCGATCGCGTCGTCATGATGCGAGACGGGCGCGTTGCCGCGATCGGCTCGCCGTCGGAGGTTCTCAAGGGGCACCTTCTATCCGTCCATGAGCGTCGCGATGCAGGTGCCGTCTTGAGCGGGGTTGTCCGCTCGGTAGAGGCCGGTCACGGACTGGCCGTCGTAGCTGCCGGGTTCTTGGAGATCACGGTTTCCGATCCGGCCTTGCATGAAGGCCAATCGGTGCGCCTGCATATCCCGGAACGGGATGTGATGATTGCAACAGAAATGCCGGTCGGGATAAGTGCGCTGAACATTCTCCCTGGAACGATCTACGGATTCGAGGACGATCCTGACGGGTCGGTTCGCGTGGCGATCGCCATTGGTGAAGTGCGGATCTTCGCGCGGATCACCGCCTTCTCCCGTGACCGACTGGGCCTTTCGACTGGTCGACGGGTCTATGCCGTGGTCAAGTCGGTCGCACTCGCGCGCTGACCTTCCGTTGGCAAATGGTTGGAGAACGGAAGACCGTGCTGGCGCAAGCGGCCGGCTTGTGCAAAATCCATCCCCTGAGCTTGGCGGGAGGCCAAGGGAGGTCAGACATGAATTTCACGCTCACCGAGGAGCAGGCTGCCATACGGCAGATGGCTCAGGACTTCACCCGTGAGGAAATTGCGCCGTTTGCCCTGGAATGGGATCGGGAGAAGCATTTTCCCGTAGAAACGATCCGCAATGCGGGTGCGCTTGGGATGGGTGCCATTTATGTTCGCGACGATATCGGAGGCACAGGGCTTGGGCGTGTCGAATCGGCCCTCATCATAGAGGCGCTTGCGTCCGGTTGTCCGGCAGTCGCATCCTATATCTCCATCCACAACATGTGCGCCTGGATGATCGATCGGTTCGGCAACCAGCAGCAGCGGGAGCAATGGCTACCCGGGCTCGTGACCATGGAGAGGCTGGCAAGCTATTGCCTCACCGAGCCGGGGTCCGGATCCGACGCTGCGGCCCTCAAGACACGGGCGGTTCGGGAAGGCGATCATTATGTGGTCTCCGGCCAGAAGCAGTTCATCTCGGGTGCGGGCGCCTCGGATGTCTACGTTGTCATGGTGCGGACCGGAGATGACGGTCCGAAGGACATCTCGACCCTGGTCGTGCCGGCGGATACGCCTGGTCTTTCGTTCGGCGCTGATGAGCGCAAGATGGGCTGGCATGCGCAGCCGACCCGGGCGGTCATTCTCGATGGTGCGCGCGTTCCCGTCGCTAATCGGCTGGGCGAAGAGGGAGACGGGTTCAAGATTGCGATGTCGGGCCTCGATGGCGGGCGCCTCAACATTGCCGCGGCCTCGCTCGGGGGCGCGCAGTCGGCCTTCGACAAGGCGCTTGCCTACATGGGGGAACGACGTGCCTTCGGGCAACCGCTGACGGCTTTCCAGGCACTGCAGTTTTCCCTGGCGGACATGGCCGGCAATCTGGAAATGTGCCGAACTTTCCTCTGGCGCGCCGCCGCTGCCCTGGATGCCAAGGCTCATGATGCGACAACCCTCTGTGCCATGGCGAAACGCCTGGTCACGGACCGGTGCTTCGACGTGGCCAACAACGCGCTTCAACTGCATGGCGGCTATGGCTACCTCGCCGAATACGGGATCGAGAAGATCGTGCGTGACCTGAGGGTGCACCAGATCCTCGAGGGGACGAACGAGATCATGAACGTGATCATTGCACGCTCGCTGATCGGACGTGCATCTTAGAGGCCAGGGCAAGAGAGTTGTGAATCGGCGGCACGCTGCGCCGTCCGCTTACGGAGGAAAGACATGGAAGACCGCGTTGCGTTCATTGGGCTGGGAAACATGGGCGGGCCGATGGCAGCCAATCTCGTGAAGGCAGGGTACCAGGTCACGGGCTTCGATCTGTCGCCGGAATCGTACGAGACCGCCGCGAGGAATGGGATCTTTGTCTCCGCAAGTGCTGTGGAGGCGGTGAAAGAGGCAGGCATCGTCGTCACAATGCTGCCGGCTGGCAAGCATGTGCTGTCGGTCTGGGAAGAGTTGATTGCCGCCGTGGCGCCCGGCACGCTCCTTATCGACTGCTCAACCATCGACGTCGAAAGTGCCAGGCAGGCCCATTCCCTGGCGAAGACCGCAAGTTGCCTCTCGCTCGACGCGCCAGTCTCGGGCGGCACTGGTGGCGCGACTGCCGGCACTTTGACGTTCATGGTCGGTGGAGCGAACGAAGCCTTTACGCGGGGGGAGGCGGTCCTCCAGAAGATGGGCAAACGGATCGTGCATTGCGGCGACGCCGGTGCGGGGCAGGCGGCCAAGATCTGCAACAACATGATCCTCGGCATCACGATGGCAGGGGTCTGCGAGGCATTCGTACTGGGGGAGAAGCTGGGTCTGTCCCACCAGGCACTGTTCGATGTCGCCTCGACCTCGTCAGGCCAATGCTGGTCGATCAACACCTATTGCCCGGTACCGGGCCCGGTGCCCACCTCGCCGGCGAACAACGGCTACAAGCCGGGATTTGCCGCGGCGCTGATGCTGAAGGACCTGAAGCTTTCGCAGGACGCCGCGGGCGCGGCGGGCGCCAAGACGGAAATGGGAGCCCATGCGGCGGAACTCTACGAACGGTTCGCCGCGCTGGGGCACGGGGGCGATGATTTTTCCGGGCTGATCAACTTCCTGCGCGAGGGAAAGTAAGCCGCTCCGCCCGCTCAGTCATCGGCGTAACGCTGCTCGGCCCACGGGTCGCCTCGCATGTGGTAGCCGTTCTGCTCCCAGAAACCGGCGCGATCCGATCCGATGAACTCGATCCGCTTCAGCCACTTCGCGCTTTTCCAGAAATACAGGTGCGGAACCACAAGCCGCACGGGACCTCCGTGTTCGGTCGCCAACGGTTCATTCTGCCAACTGTGGGCGAGGACGGCATCCTCTGCCGCGAAGTCGGCAAGCAGGAGGTTGGTGGTATAGCCATCATAGCTCGTCAGCATGACGGCGGCTGCATCGGCCTTGGGGGCGACCATGTCCATGAGGTCACGAGTGGAGACACCCTTCCAGTCATTGGCATAGCGGGACCAGGTGGTGACGCAGTGAATGTCGGAGCGGCGCTCCGTCTGAGGCAGGGCGAGCAGGGCATTCCAGTCCAGTGAGCGGGGGTTCTCCACGAGGCCTGCAACGTCAAGACGCCATTGTGCCGTCGATACCTCCGGCTGCTCACCGAGATCCAAGACCGGCCAGTTCTTTACCAGGTGCTGCCCAGGCGGGAGCCGTTCGGTCTCGGGGCGCGCGGTCTTGCCAGTCAGGAAGCGGCCTTCGTGTGCCCATGCCCGTTTGCTGCGCGTCAGCTTGCTATCCTCGGGCTGAGTAGGCTCGTCGTCCATGACCTGTCCTTCCGTGGAGATCTCGTCCTTGCCAGAGGCAATAAACTGGTAGATGTGGAGGCCAAATCAATGCCAGTTGCCGCAATCGCCTCTATTCGGATTTACCATGCCTGCCTTCAATCCCCTCGTCGAAAAGCTCGCCCCGCCGCCCGTTCCATCGGTCTTTGCCTGGGGCAGGGCATATGACGGGTCGCGCGGCCCATTGATCGACCTCTCGCAAGCCGTACCGGGCTATCCGCCACATCCCGACATGCTGGCCCTGCTCGGCGAAATGGCCTCTTCGACCGCCTATTGCGGCTATGGCCCAATCGAGGGTGATGCCGATCTGCGGCGAGCCTATGCGGAGCATGTGAGCCAGGTCTATGGTGCGACGCTGGAGCCGTCGAACATCCACGTCACTTCGGGATGCAATGAAGCCTTCGCCAGTGCCGCCATGACCGTCGCCGGCCCCGGCCAGACAGTGCTGATGACCAATCCCTTCTACTTCAATCACGACACGACGCTGGCGATGATGGGCGTCAAAATGCGCACCGTTGCCTGCCGACCGGACGACGGGTTCCTTCCGAAGCCCGATACGATCGCCGCTGCCATCACGCCCGAGGTGCGCGCTCTCGCGCTCGTTTCGCCGAACAATCCGACAGGAGCCGTCTATCCACCCGACCTGCTGCTGGCGATCTTCGAGCTGTGCCGGACAAAGGACATCTGGCTGATTCTCGACGAGACCTACCGCGATTTCCTGCCCGAGGCAGGCCATGCACCCCATGGCCTCTTCGCCCAGGATGACTGGCAGGAGCACCTGATCAGTCTCTACAGCTTCTCGAAGTCTCTCTGCATTCCGGGCCACCGCCTGGGTGCGATCACTGCCGGATCAAAGACGGTGGAGCAGATCGCCAAGGTCATGGACAATCTGCAGATCTGCGCGCCGAGGTCGGCACAGGCCGCGGTTGCGCGGGCCCTGCCAATGCTGGCGGACTGGCGGGAGCGCAACCGGCAGGAAATCGTCCGCCGTGCCGACGCGCTGACGGTAACGATGGCGAAGCTGCCGGAGTGGCGGGTCGATTCGCTCGGCGCCTATTTTGCCTTCGTCCGTCATCCCTTCCCGGGGCTCGGATCGGCTGACGTGGCCGAGCGACTGGCCAGGGAGGCGGGCATCATCTGCATTCCCGGCGCCTATTTCGGCGATGGCCAGGAGGCCTACCTCCGCTTTGCCTTTGCTAATGCGGATGTCGCGACGATCTCCCTGCTGGAAGAACGGCTGCGGGATTTCCGGCCGGCGTAATAGAATGATCCTGTTTCGTTCTCGGATTCCAGCTATATAAGCTTGATCTGGAGAAGGACCGGCCATGGCACAGAGAGCAGGCAGCGCTGATCTTCCGCTTCACGGCGGCCGCGTTCCGCAATGGCTCGGGCAGCGCATGACCCGCCTCGGCGCGCTGATCACCGAGGCCGTGGTCCACCACTACGGCCGCGACGAATTCCTTCGTCGCATGGCGCATCCATTCTGGTTCCAGTCCTTCGGCGCCGTTATGGGCATGGACTGGCATTCCTCCGGCATCACCACGAGCGTGATCGGTGCGCTGAAGCGCGGGCTGACGCCGCGTTCGGCGGAACTCGGCATCCATGTCTGCGGCGGACGAGGACAGCATTCGCGCAAGACACCGGACGAGCTCACGGCAATCGGCGATCGCATCGGGATCGACGGAGCGTCTCTCGCCACCACCAGCCGGCTCGTCGCCAAGGTCGACAGTGCGGCCGTGCAGGATGGCTTCGATCTCTATCTGCACGGGTTCATCGTGACGGACGATGGAAAGTGGGTGGTGGTGCAGCAGGGAATGAACGGCGATCGGCGACAGGCCCGGCGCTATCACTGGCTGTCGGAGGGGCTGGAGAGCTTTCTGGACTCGCCCCATGCGGCGATCGAGGGGCGAGAGCAGGGCCGGATCGTCAACCTGGCCGACCGGCGGGCGGATGCGTCCCGCATGTCGCAACTGGACATGCTTTCAAGCCTCGGGCCGGACCGGATCGTCAGCGAGCTCGTTTCACTCGAGCGGCGCGAAACGCCCCGCGATGTGCCGCAACCGATGCTGCCGCATCTTTTCATGCCCGCCCATCACGATGTCCGCGAGAAGGATGTCAACATGAAGCGTCTTCACAGCACCCTGGCAGCGGCGGCGGACCGTGGCCCCACCGACTTCCAGCAATTGCTGCTCACGCCTGGTGTCGGCGCGCGCACGGTGAACGCGCTTGCCATGGTCGCGGAAGTCGTTCACGGCGCCCCCTGTCGCTTTTCCGACCCTGCGCGTTTCTCGCTTGCTCACGGTGGAAAGGACCGCCACCCGTTTCCCGTTCCGCTCAAGGTCTACGATGAGACGATACGGGTAATGAAGTCCGCGGTCAGCAAGGGCAGGATGGGTCGAGAAGAGGAACTGCAGGCGCTGAAACGGTTGGACGATCAGGCGCGGCGCCTGGAGCAATATGCGACTGGCCCGGATCTCAAGGAAATCGTGGCTGGCGAATTTCGCGATTCTCACGCCCTGGGCGGACGCAGCATCTTCGGGTGGGAAGAGGAACTCGAAGCCCGCGGCTTGAAGAGAGGCTGACGTTTTCGACGGAACCAAGCGAGCGTTTCAGCCTTCTAGGTGCCATGACGATCATCGGTTACCACGCTTCCCACGAGCAGTTTTCCCCGAACCAACTCGTCGTTTGCGTCCAAGCGGCGGAAAATGCCGGCTTCGGAGCCGTCATGTCTTCCGATCACCTGGCGCCCTGGAGCGAGCGGCAGGGACACTCAGGCTTCGTCTGGACCTTCCTCGGTGCCGCCATGCAGGCGACGAAGACGATCCCCTTCGGACTGATTACCGTACCGATGGGCTGGCGATATCATCCGGTGATCACCGCCCAGGCGGCGGCGACCCTCGGAGAACTCTTCCCTGGCCGCTTCCCCTGGATGGCGGTCGGGAGCGGGCAGGCCCTCAGCGAGCACGTGGTCGGGGAGCGCTGGCCGTCCAAGCCCGAGAGGAATGAGCGGCTCCTGGCTGGGGTCGAGATCATCCGGTCGCTGTGGGACGGCAACACGGTAAGTCGCGAGAGCCCCATTCGGGTGGATGAGGCAAGGCTCCACACCTTTCCGCGTAAAGCTCCGAAGGTGATTGCCGGCGCACTTTCCATCGCCACGGCCGAATGGGCGGGAAAATGGGCGGACGGGCTGATCACGATCAACCAGCCGCGAGACAAGCTGGCCCAGATTGTCGAGGCTTTCCGTCGTGGCGGCGGTGAAGGAAAGCCGGCCTATCTTCAGGTTCACGTTTCCTATGCCCCGACCGACGCAGAAGCCCGCGAGAACGCATACGATCAGTGGCGGAGCAACACGCTGCCCGCCGCAGTCGCCGAGACGCTCAGGACGCCGGAGGAGTTCGATGCTGCCTGCGCACGGGTCAGGCCCGAAGATATGGACGAGTTCGTCCGCATCTCGGCCGATCCCTCTCGCCACGTTGCCTGGTTCGAGGAAGACATGGGCATGGGTTTTGAGCAGGTCTACGTCCACAATGTCGGACGCAATCAGTTGCAGTTCATCGATGTCTTCGGTGCACAGGTCATTCCGCGGCTGAAATGACCTGCCTTCGCCGCTCAGGCGGTCGCGCGTCGTCCTTCCGGCGCCACAAGGCGATCGGCAAGATCTGAAATGCGCTTCATGGCGATGAGCAGCGTATCGTCGGGAACCGTGAGGGAGATGCGGAGGAAGCCGTTGGCCTGCTGACCGAACGATCCTCCGGGCATGACCGCGACGCCTTCCTGCTGCAGAAGCTCCCAAGCAAATTGAAGCCCCGTGAGGCCGGTCGCGGAGATGTCGAGAAGGATAAACATTCCTCCTTCCGGCAGCATCGGTCTCACAAGATTGTTGCCGGCGAAAGCCTGAGCTGCAGTCTCCGCGCGCCGGCGGTAGTTCGCACGCATGGTCGGCGCCATGTGGAAGTCCTGCGAAAGCGCGAGCGCCGTCATGTCGGCAATGAAGGGCTGGACGCCAAACAGCATCGTCTCGGAGATGGGAAGCAAGCGTTTGCAGAATTCTGCAGGGCCTGCGGCCCAACCGCTGCGGAAGCCCGGCGCCGCATGAGACTTGGAGATCGACGACACCACGATGGTCCGCTCTGCCAGTTCCGGCATGTCGAATGGCGATGCAAACGGGACGTCATCAAATACTAGTTGCTCATAGACCTCGTCGCAGACGATCCAGAGGTCGTGCTTGCGACAGACTTCCCCGATCGCGTAAATTTCACTGGCCGTCAGTACGGCGCCGGTCGGATTGTGCGGTGTATTGAGGAGCACCACGCGTGAGTTTGGCGTGATAGCTCGTTCGAGGTCCTCGGCCTGCATGTGGAATCGCTTCTCAGGACGAAGCGGAACCATCACCGGATGGGCACCGGTGGAGGCGATCACGCCTTCATAGGTTGCGTAGAGCGGGTCGCCGACGAGTACGTCGTCACCGGTTTCGACCAGGCCCGTCATCACGGCGTAGAGGGCTGTCTGGGTCCCGGGGAAGCAGAGGAAGTTCTCCTCCGTCACGCCGGTGCGGCGCTTTGCATATCTCTCGACCAGCGCCTTCAGTACGGAGGGTTCGCCGCGTCCATTCGAGTAACGGATGCGTCCGGAATGCATGGACCTCGTCGCCTCGTCCAGGAGCGCCTTGTCCGGCGCGACATCCGGTTCGCCAATGGTGAGCTCGATGATATCGGCGCCCTCCTGCTTCATCTGGCGAGCGGTGGTGTGCACCGCCCAGCGGCCGGAACCGAGATCGGCAAGACGGTCTGTTATGGAGGCGTAACGCATTGTGGGTCCTCTATTCATCTTCAAGCCAGAGACAGATCACCCGGTGGAAGCCTCAGCAGCGCCTCCACCGAGACGATGGCTGTCCCGGCAATTTCGTTGTCGTCGAACATGTCCGGCGCGAGCGTCCCTTCGAGCCAGAGGCCGTCGATCAATCCGTTCAGCGCAATCGCGTAGGAGCGGCACTCGGTGGCGCTCACCGTCCGCTTGCGGTCTGCAAAGAAGTCCGAGAGGAGTCTTTCCAGCTCTCCAAGGAAAGCCAGATAGCTCTCGCGATGGATGGCGGCGAATGCGGGATCGAGCGGGATATGGCTGATAAAGGCGGCCCACAGGGACAGCGTCCGGCTGTCGGTCACGGGTGGCGTGACGTTCGCGACGATGAACTGGCGCAGCCGAGTGCGTGGGTCATCTCCTTGAGCCGCCGCCGTTGTGGTCTGCGTGATGCCGTTCATCAATTGCCGGTAGGCAGCCTGCAGCATCTGGTCCTTGGTCATGAAGTAGTGACGGATCAATCCGGGCGTCACACCGGCGCGCGCCGCGATTTGGCGCACCGTTGCGCCCTCTATTCCAGCTTCCGCTATACAGTCGAGCGTTGCTGCTATGAGCTCTTCTCGCCGCTCGCCTTCGCTGGCACGGTGATAACTGCGGCGCGTATTCATGCAAGCCTTGGTCCAGTGAGAGGGAGCATACGATAGGGACACGGTGATATCACTTTCGTGTCCACCTTATCCGCTGTTGTTATACGTTTGGATAATAACCTGCAAGCGCCAAGTCAGCGGCGTCCATTCGCGAGCCGGGTCGCGGCAGGCAGCCGACGCAGGTACAGCATGGCAGCAGCGCCGACGAAGGGTCCGACCGCAAGCACGGAGAAAGTCCATTGCCATCCGCCCAGCAATTCGGCCAGTCTGGGCAGCGCCCAAATCATGCCGATCGTCAGCGCGAAACCCATGCCCATCTGCAGGGAGAGAGCGGTGCCGATGTAATTACGATCGGCAAGTTCGGTGACCGCCGCCGAGAACTGTGCGGAATCGCCGATGATGCTGATCCCCCAGACGACGACCACGATGGCAAGGAGCCATAGCGGTCCGTCATAGACGAAGCCGACGGTCAACGCGCAGAGGCCCGAGGCGATCATCATGCCGGCGGTCGTCGCGGTGCGCCCGATGCGATCCGAAAGCACGCCGCCAGCGAAACAACCGGCTACCCCGAGAGCCACGGTTGCAAAGGTCAGGAGGGATGCATCCTGCGCCGTGCCGTAGTCGCCGGCCTCGAAGGCCGCGGTCAGGTAGGTCAAGAGCCATGCCCACATGGCATAGAGTTCCCACATGTGACCGAGGTAGCCGATATTCACCAGGGCGACATGGCGGTCGCGCAGCACACGGCCGATCTGGCGTGGGTCGAACATAGCCTTGCCGTATGGGAACGGACCTTCTCTCACGCAAAGCAGGAAGAGCACCATGCTTGCGAGGGCGGCGATGGTCGACAGCACGACGACCTGTTGCCAGGCGATTCCGGAGGTCGTGCCACGGAAAAGATGCGGAAGAGCTGACCCGGCCGTTATCGCCCCGATTACGGCGGCGAAGGCAAGGCCTCGGCCGGCCACGAACCACGTGGAGACGAGCTTGAGCGCCGGCGGATAGACACCGGCAAGCGCGAAACCGGTGATGATCCGGCAGAGGATCGCGACGATGGGAGGCGGCTCCAGCAAGAGGGCAGCATTGGCGATGACGGCCAATGTCGCCGATCCGGCCATGAGGCGGTTCATCCTGATCAGGTCCGGCAGATTGAACAGGCTCGCAAGCAAGGCGCCGGTGACGAAGCCGATCTGGACACCATTGGTCAGCCAGGTCGCTTCAGCGGTCGAGAGGTTCCAGGCGCGGGTCAGCTCTGGAGCGATGGCGGTCGCTGAAAACCAGGTCGAGAAGGACAGGACGACCGCACAGCAGAGAAGGGCAAGGGTCGTCCAGCGTTGGCGCGCTTCGCTATCCCGTTGCACCAGTGGTTCTGCGGCCAAGTCCCGTCGCCTCCTTACATGCCGATGCGCCGCATTCCGCGTCCGCTCAAGCTCAGGCGACTGTAACCTGTTTGACGGTGGCGTCCAGCCGCTGCATCCCGCTTGGTGGCAGGTGGTGTCGGCGCGCACCGCGTCGAGAGATGGACTTAGGTACCGAGCCAGAGCTTGATGACTAGCCCGACGACAGTCACTGCAAGGACGCCCGCCAGCCACAGGCCGACGAACCACGCAAGCCGCCTGAGGGTCCCAGACGCTGCCATCAGTGGTAGCCTTCCTCGGGATTCACCTTGCCCCGGAACACCCAGTAGGCATAGGCGGTGTAGGCGAGGATCAGCGGCACGAGGACCAGCGCACCGACCAGTAGGAAGGCGAGGCTCTCGTCGGGAGCCGCAGCATCCCAGATCGTCACCGAGGTGGGGACAATATAGGGATAGAAGCTGATCCCGATCCCGGCATAGCCGAGCACGAAGAGACCAAGCGACGCAATGAAGGGGCGGCTGTCGTGACGGGTGCGCAGGCCGTGGGCCAGCACCAGGAAGCAGGCGGCGACCAGAGCGGGGACGATCAGGCTGAAGGCTGCGGTCGGCCAGCTGAACCAGCGCTGGAGATAGAGCGGCTCGAGGAAGGGCGTCCAGAGGCTGACGATACCCATGGCCACCAGCGTGGCGACCCCGGCCATATAGGCATAGCGCCGTGCCCTTTCCGCCAGTTCTCCGCTCGTCTTCATGATCAGCCAGGTCGCCCCGAGCAGCGCATAACCGATCAGGACGGCTAGCCCCGTGGCGATTGAGAAGGGCGTGAGCCAGTCCCACCAGCCGCCCGTATACGCCCGGTTCTCAACCGGAATTCCCTGCACCAGTGCCCCCAGCGCCACGCCTTGGGCAAAGGCTGCGACGACCGACCCGCCCGTGAAGGCCCAGTTCCAGAGCGGCTCCGCCCGCTTGGTGCGCCAGCGGTATTCGAAGGCGACGCCGCGGAAGATCAGCCCGAGCAGCATGGCAATGATTGGAGCATAGAGCGCCGGCAGGATGGTAGCGTAGGCAAGGGGGAAGACGGCAAGCAGCCCGCCGCCGCCGAGGACCAGCCATGTTTCGTTGCCGTCCCATACGGGTGCAACGCTGTTCATCATCACGTCCTTATCATGCTTCTCCGGAAAGAACGGGAAGAGGATGCCGACGCCGAGGTCGAAGCCGTCGAGGATGACGTAGGCGAGGACCGCGAAGGCGATGATGGCGGCCCAAATGAAGGCGAGATCAAGCTCCATGACGCACTTCCTCGTGTTTGGCTGCCTGAGGGGCAGGCGTGATGCCCGCCGTACGGATCGGCCCCTCATCGAGGTCGCCCATCGGGTCGCGCGGCAGGCGGGACATCAGCCGGAGAATATAGAAGGTGCCCGCGCCGAAGATCAGGAAATAGACAATGATGAAAGCGATTAGCGAGGTGGCAACCGCCGGTGCCGCAATCGGCGAAACGGAATCGGCCGTCAGCAGGTGCCCGTAGACGGTGAACGGCTGTCGCCCGACTTCGGTGGTGATCCATCCTGCCAGGACTGCAACAAATCCTGCAGGTCCCATCACGATCGCAGACCGGTGCAGCCATTCGCTGCCATAGAGGGAGCCGCGCCAACGACAGTAGAGGCTCCACAAGCCGAGGCCGAACATCGCAAAGCCAATGGCGATCATGATGCGGAAGGACCAGAAGACGATCGGAACCGGTGGATGCAGTTCTTCGGGAACTGTGTCGAGGCCATCCAGAGGCGCGTTGAGATCGTGCTTCAGGATGAGACTGGAGAGTTTGGGAATCTCCACTGCGTAATCGACCCGTTTCTCCTCAGGATTGGGGAGGCCAAAGAGGATCAGCGGGGCTCCATCGGGATGGCTTTCGTAGTGGCCCTCCATGGCCATGACCTTGACCGGCTGATGCTCGAGCGTGTTGAGGCCGTGCATGTCGCCTGCGAGGATCTGGAGGGGTGCGACGATCGTCAGCATCCACATGGCCATCGAGAACATCGTTCCCGCGCGAAGCGGCGATGTGCGGCGCAACAGGTGGTAGGCCCCCACGGCACCCACAACCAGTGCAGTGGTCAGATAGGCGGCCAGCACCATGTGCACCAGCCGGTATGGGAATGAAGGGTTGAAGATGATGGCCCACCAGTCCACCGGCACAAACTGTCCTGCGTCGTTCATGGCGAAGCCGACCGGCGTCTGCATCCAGGAATTCACAGCGAGGATCCATGTCGCCGACATCAGCGTGCCGAAGGCAACCATGAGCGTGGCGAAGAAATGCAGGCCGGGGCCGACGCGATTCCTCCCGAACAGCATGACCCCGAGGAAACCGGCTTCGAGGAAGAAGGCCGAAAGGACCTCGTATCCCATCAGCGGACCGATGATGGGCCCAGCCTTGTCGGAGAATACGCTCCAGTTCGTGCCGAACTGGTAGGACATCACGATGCCCGATACCACGCCCATCCCGAAGGCCAATGCGAAGATTGTCTTCCAGAAGTCGAAAAGCTCGAGATAGACCTCCTGCTTCGTCCACAACCACAGGCCCTGAAGCACCGCCAGATAACTTGCGAGGCCGATCGAGAAGGCGGGGAAGATGATGTGGAAAGAAACAGTGAAGGCAAACTGAACCCTGGCCAGGAGTGTGGCGTCGAGGTTTTCGAGCATCGTCCATCCTCACTTAACAACTGCAGCGACGGGTCCGCTGGTTGAAAAATGGGTTGAATGCCAGGGAGGTCAATACGGGCGGATCGACGCAGAGCCGTCGGAAGAAAGACGGCGCACTCCCGAAGGAGGCGCCGAGTTGGGGAGGGTACTATGACGCTGTCGTCCGCATTCTAGAGCTTTCGACGGGTGATCAACCGCGGACGCAGCAGAAAGGTTCCCGCTGTCGAGACAGGTTTCGGTCCGGAACAATCGCATCCGGCTCAGGTTCGGGTGCGAGATGTTCAAAGGAGGTCAAGATGAGCAAATCGGTAGAGACCACCGACCACAAGCAAATCCGCAACTGGATCGAGGAACGCGGCGGTCACCCGGCGCGGGTCAAAGACTCTGGCGAAGGAGGCATCCTACGGGTGGATTTCGGCGAGCCGGAAGAGTCGCTGGAGCCGATCGAGTGGGATGACTTCTTCGAAATATTTGACAAGAACGAGCTGTGCTTCCTCTATCAGGAAGAGACCTCCAGCGGGAAGACCAGCCGGTTCAACAAGTTCGTATCTCGTGGCAAGCACTGAAGCTTGCTGCAGAACAGGGGCGATTAAGGTAGGTATGCCATTCAAAGGCGAATAGTCGCCAGTAGCGGCAGGTGGTCCGATGCCCGGCGTGTCAGCGAGGTGGAGATCACTTCCGCGTCGAGCACTTCGATACCCTCCGATACGAAGATGTGATCGAGGCGCATCATCGGATAGCGGGATGGGAAGGTGGGCTGCGGCCGGCGCGGCGCTTCCAGTTGGACATCCTTCAGATGCTTCGTAACAAGGCGATAGGAGGCGGACCTGCCGATGGAATTCAGGTCGCCGATGAGGATGCGCGGTTTGTCCGCATTGTCCGGATTGCCGAGCCAGCCGGGACCAAGCAGTGTCGTCATCTGGCTGACGCGATCCCTGCGGCGCAAGCCCAGGTGAGTATTGAAGACCTGCACGGTCCGATCTCCGGCAGTCACTTCCGTCCACAAGGCCCCGCGCTGCTCTCCGGAGGATGGAAGCATGGCTCCCTTTACGAAACGCATCGGCAACGCGGTCAAAACAGCGTCGCCATAGCGTTCTTCCGCCACGTGAAGTGCAGCATGGAAGTGAAATTCCATGCGCAGGAGCGACGCGACGATATGTGCCTGATCAGCGCCACCGGTCCGTCGGCGGCCGACATCCAGTTCCTGCAGGCCGATGATATCGGGAGCAATGGTTGCGATCACCTCGGCAATGCGCGCACAATCGAGCTTGCGGTCGGTGCCGATGCAACTGTGGACGTTGTAGCTGAGGACCTTGAGGATGGTGCCGGGCTTGGCTGGTGGTTGCTGCGGAGTGGCTGACATGAGCGGGGGAACCCGTTTGTCCGGTTTTCGTTCCCCGTCCACGAACTGAGAGAGGAGCGGATGGTTACGAGGCGACGCGTTTTCAAAATTCTGGCTGCGTTGGCGATCGTGGTCGCGGCCTTCCTCGTCTACCGTAGTCTCGGACGCTATAGTCTAGAGGAGATCAGGCTGTCGGTGGCTTCCATCCCGCAGCAGAGGTTGCTCTTCGCCTTCGCATTCGTCGTCGGCTCCTATACGTGTCTCTCTGGTTTCGACTGGCTCGCCGTGCGCTATGCGGGTCACGCCTTGCTCTATCGGCAGGTGGCGCTGGCGTCCTTTTGCAGCCTTTCCATCGGCCACAACGTTGGGATGGCTGCCCTGAGCAGCGGTGCGGTGCGCTACCGCTTCTATTCGCGCTGGGGGCTTTCGGGCGAGCAGGTTGCCAAGGTCATCATCTTCTGCGGCGTCACCGTTGGTCTAGGCCTGGTCACCCTTGCCGGTTTAGCGCTGATCATAACACAGGGGCGGGGCGGAGACCTGCTCGGCATCAACGAAATGACGGCGGTTGCTCTGGGCTGCATCTGTCTGCTGGTGCCGACGCTGTACCTGCTGATCTGCTGGCGCGTGCGGCTACCCCTTATCCTGTACCGGTGGAGCTTCCAGCCACCCTCCGTCTGGCTTGCGCTTGGCCAAATCGCGGTCGGCACGCTCAACTTTGCCTGCGTCGCCGCATGCATTCATCAACTCCTACTGGGCATTTCTGCGGTCAACTACCTGACGGTGGCCACGGCCTACGTCACTGCGAACATCGCTGCCCTGATCAGCCACGTGCCGGGAGGCCTGGGCGTGCTGGAAGCCACCATTCTCGGTGTTCTTCCCATCGATGCGTCGATTGGCGCGCTGGTTGTCTTCCGGATCCTGTACTTCTTCGTTCCGCTGATGGTGGGGGTGCCGACGCTGGTGGCGAGCGAAACCTATTTTCGCCGCCAGCCGCGCGGGAGGATATCAAAGCAGCCGGCGGGTTAGGCGGGAAAAGCTGCGCCTTACGAATGCCAGCATGGGGCGAATCGGCCAGAAGGGCTGCTTGGGATCGATGATACCCGTGCCCACCACCGATTCCGTGTCGCCCTCCTTGGGCCCGACGTGAAATTGGCGCAGCCCGCGTGGAGATGTGTTAAGTGACTCAATCGCCGCGATGAGGGAGCCGGTGTTGCGGACCTGTGCGGATACCTGCTCCGGTGACGCATCCAGGTGCTCCGCAATGAGATCGTCGCGCACCCGCTCGATCGACTGGCGTCCTTCAGCGCTATATGTCTCCAGGGCAATATCGCATTCCGTGTCCAAGCCCTCGGACCGGTTATTGAGGTTCGAGGAGCCGACGCGGATGAACCGATCATCGACGATAATTACCTTCGAATGAACCACGATCTCACGGTCATTACCCTGTGCGTCCGGGGTTACCGCATAGTAGACACGCAGCCGGTTATACCGATCAGCCCGCATGAGCCTGCGGATCAGGCGGTTGCGGTTCTTGCCCATCATCAACTGCTCGACGAAACCGTGGGATTCGCGCGTCACGACGACCACGATCTCAGGCCCGCGCGGCTCCTTCAGCCGTCGCGCAATCGTTCTGGCGACACCGAAGGAAGCCAGATATTGCGTCTCGATATACAGGTGGCGCTCCGCAGCGCGTAACGCGTCGTGCGTCAGGCGGATGGCCTCCCTGTGGCCGCGCCGACCCTTCCATTTCCATGCTTCGGTCAGGGCCAGTGCCGCAGAGCAATCTCTCAAGGTGGCGTCGAGATCGTCAGGCCAGGGGTTGGAGCCCTCCAGGGAGGGTAGCGGCTGAAGCGTCTCGCCCGTCAACTTGCGCCACCGGCGCCGCGCAACATCGCCTATCAGAACGGCTGCAGGCCCCGTGACAATGCTCTGGACATCATGAACCGGGCCATAGGCCGTGCCGTCGGGAGATTTTCGGAGCGGGTTATCAGATCGGTGCTCGCGATCATCCCATCTGCGGGCGGTGAGGTCGATGCCGCCGAGAAACGCGGTTTTATCGTCGATGGCGACGATCTTCTGGTGATGGCTGGCGCGCAGCGGATGGTCGAAGTCGAATTTCAGGATGATCCGCTCGTGGTCGCTCCAATCCATCTTGCCGAACATCTTCAGGCTCTTGCCGGAGTAGACTGGCCCCATGCCCCAGACGATGAGCCGCACCTCCAGGTCCGGCCGGCTCTCGACCTGACTCCGAAGCCGCTCGCCGAGCGTCGGGCAGTCCGGATCTTCCGGTCTCAGTCGAATATCCGGATTAAAGTCCCAGCCGATGATGAAGATAGAGCGCCGGGCATGCTCCAGAACCTGGTCCAGGCGACGGAAGTAATCGGCTCCGTCGACCAGAAATGCAGCTTTCTCAGCGCGCGAACTGCGCCATGCATTGTGTCCGGGCTTGATGATTGGATTTTTACGGGATTCCTGGTCTGCCGGAAAAGCGGTTGTTGTCACGTCCACCTACGCACCCCTTGATAGCGATCATAGATGAACGCGCGCAGATTACTCTAGTTCCATGAGAGTCAGCGAGTGTACTAGGCGTAGACAGGCGGTTCGCTTGTCTCGTCAGGATTGGGCACTGGATCTTCGTCCGGCAGCCGATCTGGTTCAGGCTCGTCGATCGGTGGCACAGGGTTGAGATCCGGTGCCGGAACCGGCGGGGTTTCGTGGGGCTCTCTTGGATCTGGCGAGTTGATGTCCGTCTCCTTCGTACCTGATCTAGTTCTTGATCGCCGCCGCGCCTATCATCGCGCATGCGTGGTTCAAGTTCCGCATCAGGCGACCTTGTTCTTCATGGCTATGATCGATGAACTGCAGATGCCGCCCTAAGTTCCCATTTTTGTCGGAACCGGTCTGATAAAGGTCGAGTTGAGGGCAAGCGCTCGAGTCCCTGAGGAGATCAAGATGCACATGAAGGATCGCTTTATTGCCTGGCTACGCGACGCGCATGCGATGGAGGAGCAGGCGCTGACCATGCTGACCGCGCAGGCCAAGCGGATACAGAGTTATCCGGAACTGAAGGCGCGGATAGAGAGGCATGTTCTGGAGACACAGGAGCATCTGCGTCTTCTCCAGGAATTGCTGGATACCCTACCATCCGGAGGGATTTCGCTGGTCAGGGATCTGACGGGGAGACTGGCGGCAACGGCTCAGGGGCTCGGGGGTGTCCTGACATCCGACGAGGTTGTGAGGGGAGCGATGGCGGGTTACGCTTTCGAGCACATGGAAATCGCTGCCTATCGTGTTCTCATCGCTGCGGCTGACGAACTCGGCGAGGTCGAAGCAAAAGCGGTCTTCGAACGAATCCTCCAGGAAGAGATTGCCATGGCCGATTGGCTTGAAGGTAATCTGGACGACACCACACGTCTCTACCTTCTCCGGGACGAGCGAGACCTCCAGGCCAAGCGATGAGTTGTGGCAACTTATGCCAGCAGGTGAGAACCTAGATCCTTCTCTTCTCGCAGGCCCTGCTGATAGAGTTCGAAGATGCGAGCGGCGAGCTGGTTGGCCGCTTCCCCCTTGCCGTCGACGCCTCGTGCGGCGCAGGCTGCGCTGAACAGCCTCTGCATGCAGGCCAGATCCTGCGGCTCGAATGCACTTCCCTGAATATGCTGAGTCATTGGTGGCCCTCGTGGTCCGGAGCAACGTCCTGGCGCATGTGGTCCCGGCGCTTCCAAGGTATGACGCAAAGCCTACTCCTCCCACGGCAACATGCAAGCGCCGTGGGAGGTTAGAATCGTTTACGAACGGCCGATGTCTGAATTCTCACGCAGACTTTACAGGTTACCTCTCCAGGTGATTGTCCTGGTGGTCATGAAACTGGTCGGTCTGTACAGTCTTGCTGTCCAGACCGCGCTCTCGCGAATGCTGCGCCTTGTCACGGTTCGACAGGACCATGTTGTCCGGCAGAACATCCTTGTCCACGTCGGTGAGTGCTCCGGTTCCGGAGGACTTCCCGTGCGCGCCGGATCCGATGTGCTTTGAACTCGCGTTCGCCATTGCGATTTCTCCTTCCTGTTTGGGCAGGCGGCGCGAATGAGCGCGCCCCATGCCACCGTCACCCAACCACATCGATAGCGATTTGATCCCGTTGCCGGCGGATAAGGGATCAGTCGAGTTCCAGCAGGAAGAAGGTTGTCGGGCCGAAGGGGGTATCGTTGCTGAGAGTGAAATCCACCGGGCCAGCGCGTTGAAGCACCGGCTGATGGACCGTGCCGTCCAGTCCGACCGGCAACAAACGCCAAGAGCCGGATCTCTGAGGCAAGGACAGTGAAACACTTCCCTTTCGGATAAGTACGGGAAGCTTTCCGAAGTCGTCGATCACCCTGTTTCCGGCATCCCGAAACCGCATGCCGGTGTTGCGGGCATCGGTCGCGTAGATAATGAGAATACGCCGGCTTTGCGCGAGGGAAGGGGCGCCATCGGTGACCGAGGCCGCCAACAACCCTCCTCCCTCGGCGCCAATGATACGCAGGGAGCCAAGAGAAATGGGCGCTGTGACGGATGAAAACGCCGCAGCTTCCGTTCGCGGCGTAACCACTTGGAGGGTCTTTTTCGCGACATCGAACAGGAGCTCGCGCGTGTCGCTTTCGAAAACCCCGATGGAAGGATCGGTACGGTTGGTAGAGGCCAGAAGGCCAGCATCTTTCATGGAGCGCAGGAGGTTTTCGGCCTGACCATCCGATCGCGGCTGCCCGATGGTGTAGGGCGTTCTGAGGCCCTCGCTTTTCTGCAGGCCGATGCTAGAAACCAGGGCCAGAAACGTCAGCCCATCCGGCTCCGCCGCCTGCATGTCTCCCGTCAGATCCGAAACGCCTTCGACGAGGAAGGGAATGGTGTTCCTTGCCCGGGAAACATCCTGTCGCCTGAACAGCAGGGCCGCAAGGGTTTCCCCGGCCCGTGCCACCGGATCGAGTGCAATGGCATAGGGAAGCATTGCCCGCTTGTGCGCGAACGGCTCCCCATAGCGCAAGGCAATGGGGCCGTGCCCATGGCGGCAAAGCGCATCCCAGCCCTGCAGGGCTGCGTAGGACGGAACAGCAAGTCCGGCCTCGTAGCGGTAGGGGTTCCAGAAGAGGTGGTCGTATTCGCTCATGACGAACGGCTTTCCCAGCCAGCGCGCTGCTGCCGCCATGCGCAGATAGGCTGCCCCATCGCCGATCGAACTTTCACCCGTGATCTTCGCGCCGGACTGATACCCGCTCACCCAGTCGTGGTAGGTATTCATGGTGACCGCCTGTAGTCGTGAGCGTGTGAGTGCGGTCTGGTTGGTCGTCCAGTTGTTATAGGAGCTGACGAGGCCGTCATATCCGAGGCGGTGAACCACCTCCGTCATCTTCTCCAGGAGTGCTTGTTCGGCGCTGACGAAGTAGGCCTGCAGATCCCGCATTCGAGCCGTGTCATTGTATCGGTCGGCGGGCAATCGGATCGTACTCGACTGCAGGCTTTCGCTTGGCTGCAGGTCACCCCATGCCTGCTGGAGCTCCGCATCGCTCGAATAACGCCGCTGCAGCCATTCATTTAAGGGCTTACGCAACCCCTCCGGATAGTGCGGCTTTCCATTCCTTCCATGGACGACGGTCTCGAATTCCATTCCGCCTTCGTTGGCAAGGATCAGCAGTGCGAGAGCCTCGTCACGGATCGGAGCGACACCGGTATACGGGTTCACCCCGGCCAGAAGGCTGGTGACCAGTCGTCGCCAGTGAGAAAAAGCTTGTTCATCGTAGTGCATCTCGAGCTTCAATCCCGGAGTGGGGTCCCAGCGATGCTCGATATCGCCATAGCCTCCACTCCAAGATGTGAGGCCATCGATCATCCAGTAGATGCCCTCTTTCTTCAGCGCGGCCATCAGGTAGTGGATCCGATCCAGCGTCTCAGGGTCGAAGTCGAAATCCCGGTCGCGCCCCATCATCAGGCTGGCGTCGACGAAGTGGAGACGGGCGAGGTTATAGCCGCGCATCGCCAACTGGCGGGCGTAGATGTCGGCAGTGGCGTGATCGGGGAAACCGCCGGAAGCCGGGCTCCAGGCCAGTGACGCACAGTGCAGTCGCAACGGTTCCGCCGGCGCCTCGGCGCGCGCCATGCGTCCGCCTTCGCCGGCTATCAGGCGAGCGCCGGACCCATTTATCGGGAGGTTGGGCAGAAAGGGCGAAAAATCGAGCGGACTGCCTGCTGCGATGGCAAGGTTTGTCTCCCGCACCGGAAGCCAGTCATCCGACGCGCTGGCAGACTCCGGTCCAGCGATTGCCATCGCCATCCAGACCAGCCGGAGCATTTTCCGCATCCTGTCCTCCCAGTTCGCGGCTCTCGATCCATTGCCGCGGATCTCGTCGCGGTCGAAGATAACCGAACGGCACGGCGGTGGTATGGAAAAGCCAGGCAACGACCGTGTAGAGCCCCATCGTGAAGCTGCGTTTGCGTATCGACATGGCGGCGACTACAGCCGCCGCCAAGACAAGTACGGCCGACACGGCCAAAGCCTTCGCCGGAACGAAAACCAGCATTGCGAGCGATGCCAGCATCCAGCATGCAACCAGTGCCCACAGCCTCAATTCCGGCAGATCAGCCAGAACGTTCTTCCAATATGGTTGCCCTACCGAGGCACGCAGCAACTCTCCAATCCCGAAGAGATACTTCGTGCGCCAACGTCGAACCAGCAGCCGATATGAATTGATGCTGTGGCCGTAGTGGGAGACGAAGCGCCAGTCGAGCCGGTGGAGGAGCCATCCCTTGCTCCGCAAACGGACGCCCAGGTCGAATTCCTCATGGCAATGGAGATTTCGGTCGGTGAAGTAGCCAACGCTCCCTATCGCCGCGCGACGATAGAGACCACCGCCATTCATTCGGTCGATACTGCCTGTCCTTGCTTCCGGAGCGTTTCGCGTCACGCGTCTGGTGTATTCCAAGCTATCGAGCATCTTCTCCTCGACGTGACCCGTGACTCCTGCGACGTTCGGGTTCTTTGCGAGGAAGTCCAGTCCCTCGCCCAGGAAGGTCTCGTCCAGTTCCATGTCGCCGTCGATCAAGCAGATATAGCTGCCTTTGGCATACTGGTAGCCAAGCTGGGGACCAATGCCGCAGCTCGGTTCGGCCGGAGGCATGATCTGCACGATACGCACCGGATAGGCAGAGGCAATTTCGATCGTGCGATCGGAGGAGCCGCTGTCGGCGACGATGATCTCGCCGTCGACGGACGCGATTGCCGCCAGGGCGGTCTCTATGGTCCGCCTGATCCGCCTTTCCTCGTTCAGTGTCTTTATGATGACGGAGACGATCAATGGCGCTTCCCGACCTTCCCGCCATCAAGGACGGATTGATAGACCGCAGTCGTGGCCCCAGCGATCGAGGACCAGGTGTAGTTCTTCTCCGCATAGCGGATACGCGCCAGGGCCGCTTGTTCATTGAAAGGCTCGGCCAGTTTGCGGCGAAGTGCGGCAGTGAGGGCGTCAACGTCCCCCGGAGGGAAATAGTCCTGATCGGGAAGCTCAACCTCATGATTGGCGGGAATATCGCTGGCAAGCACGGGGAGGCCATAGCTCATGGCCTCGAGAAGGGAGATCGGCATGCCTTCGTGGAGGGAGGGCAGAACGAACAAACCCGCCTGCGACAAAAGTCCCGCGAGGTTATCGCCACTTTGGAAACCGGTCATCACGACGCCCGGAACTTCTCTCGCAAGGGCCTCTACTTCCTCGTGGTAACGGCTCTTGTGATCGGCTCCGCCGATAATGGCGAGTTTCCAGTCCGCGCTGCGCAACTGAGCGAAGGCCTTGATGAGGTCCGTCTGGCGCTTCTCTGGCACGATCCTTGCGACCATGACGACGTAGCGGCGTCGTGTCAGGCCAAACCTCTCCAGAATTTCGGGATGGGGAGCGGCTGGCCGAACCAGGACGCCGTTCGGCACGTGGCTGAGGCGGCGATCGTAACGTTCCTGCATCGTCTCGGTCACATCGCGGGAGACGGCAATCGCCGCATGCGACATCCTTACCGCAAGCCGCTCTCCAAGCCGCAGGATCTTTTTTGCATTGGCGCCCCATTTCTCGCGGTCGTAGTCGTAGCCATGGTGAGTGGTGACAACCCGCAGACCGAACAGCCTTGCAAGGGGCACGAGCAGGCCAGGGCCGATTGCATGAATATGAAGAATGTGAGGACGCTTCAGGGCCGCATAAAGGATGCCGGAGAAGGTATGGACAAATGCCTCCAGCATCATCGAACGCGGTGCGAGAAGCGGCGTCACCCTCATCCCTTTCCAGGTGAAAGGCTTGTTTTCCTTCAGATAGGGGCGACGCCCGAGAACTTCGACCGACCAGCCCTCGCGGGCCAGTTCCTGGCCAAGCATCTCCACATGCCGTTCGATACCTCCCTGAACGTCGGGAACGCCGCGCAGGCCGAGCATCATGACAAGGGGTCGGGCGCTCCCGCCGCGATCAGCGTTGGATCTCGCGGCGGCCAAATCCTTGAATGCAGGGTGTGGCTGAAAACTACCGGCGACGGAAACCGCAGCCGTCCCATTCGCCTCGACTTGTTCGAATTGTTCAGCCGAGTAGGCATCAGCTCCGTCGAGCGCGGGTGGCGCGATCGACTGCCGCTGTGCCGGCTCTGCTCCCGCCGCTGGCTCCCGATGCTTCGTTTTCATGGTGTCCGGTCCGGAAATCATTTCTGCGAAGGTTCTACAGATGGAACATTCGATTTCCGAGAACGTGATCAGTAGAATTTGATCGATCCTGTGCCTGTTTGGCACAGGATCGAGGAAAAAAGCCTTGCTCTCGTGCTATTGCGGGACTGCTTGCGCCTGGGCGGAGATGCCGGGAGAAAGCTCCCCGTACAGCGCCAGCATTCGTTCGCGGTAGGCGGTACGCGAAAAATCGCGGGAGACCCATTCGCGGCCGGCCGCGCCCATCGCTGATCTTCGGGCGGCGCCAAGTGCTGCCATTTGCGACAGGGCGTCGGCAAGGTCCTCCACCGAGCCCGCTTCGGGCGTGAGTCCCGTATCCCCGACCCTCACCATCTCCGGTATGCCGCCGATCGCTGCGCCGATGACGGGACGGCCAAGTGCATAGGCTTCGAGGATGCTGATCGGGGCGTTCTCGTACCATTCCGAGGGCAGCACCAGCGCCTGGGACTGACCGATCAGCCGGTGAAGAGCCTCGCCCGCGACGAAGCCTGCAAAGATGACGTCTGCGCCGGTCTCCTCGACGAGCTTACGCAGCGCTGCCTCTTCCGGTCCAGTCCCGGCGATAATCAGCCGCTGCTTTGCCCTCGCAGCAGCTCGGATCAGGGTAGTCAGGCCCTTTTCGGGTGCGAGGCGCCCGGCGAAGACGAAGTAGTCGCCTTCATTCCAGCCAGTACCGAACCCGTCCAGATCGACAAAATTGGGGACATAGCTCAACTGCTTGGCCGGCCATCCCCATTCCATAAGCTTGGCACGATAGAAGCGGCTCGGTACGACAATGCGGTCCACCTTGTTGCGGTAGAGGCCAAGCATCCTGTGCAGGACCGTCTCGGCAAGAACGACCGTGCTGAGCGGGAGTGAGTCCTTGATGCACCTGTGCCGCACGACGTTGTGAATGCGACCGCCGCGGCAGTCTTCACAGATCCGCCCATCGCGCAGCATCTTGTAGGCCGGACAGGCAATCTTCAGGTCGTGGGCAGTCATGACCACCGGAATGCGCGCCGCTTTCAGTGTCGAGAAGATCGCCGGGGAGAGGTGGTGATAGACGTTGTGGGCGTGGGCGATGTCCGGCGGCGCCTCTGCTATCAGTTTCTTCAGCCGGGACTGCGCCTCGAACGAGTAGATGACCTTGGACGCCTGCAGGACCTTTCCAAGTCCACCAGCTTCCCGGCCATATTCGATTTCGGAGACAAAGTGGTCCGACCAGGGCGATGGGAGGTTCTTCTCGTGCTGCATCGAAAAGGGAACGACATCCCAGCCCGCTTCCTCGAAGAGCGTCGAGTGGTCTAGGAAGACTGCCTCCGCTCCGCCGCGCCGGTAGAAGTAGTTGTTGATATTGAGCAGGCGAGGCGGTGAGGCATTGCGAGCAACGAAATTCATCGGACGTCCCCCCATCCAAGCCGACCAACCGCTTCGGCAACGGTCACCACCTGACAACCCGTCCGAACTGCGTGCCCGACCAAGTGGTCGAAGGTATCCGGCGTACAGCCGTAAGGAGTGGGGCGGTCGGCGATGTCATGGGTGAAGAAGATGAGCCAGCCGCTGTCGGCAACGACGTCGTCGATCCAACGGCTCAGTTCTCGCGCGTGCTTTTCCGGCTGGCGAATTTCGACGGACTTCAGCATCCACGGGTCCACGTGTCCCCGATTGATCGCCTCGCCAGCGCCGCGACAGGTCGCATAGCGAGCCTTCAGTGTCTTCCGTGCCAGCGGCCAGGCGGCATTGTATGGGAAGGCGAAGTTTTTGGGAGCACGGCTCACGCCCGCTTTCTCGAGGAACTGCCTGTTTCTTTCGAGATCCCGGGATAGCGTGCCGCCATAGCTGCGGACGCTGCGATGGGCGAAGGTATGGCAGCCGATCTCATGGCCACGCATTTCCAGCTCCTGGCAGCCGCTGGGCGAGATCAGCGTCCGGTCTGGCTCGACTTGTCCGGCGAGGCCGCCGGCAATGTAGAAGGTACCCCGCACTCCATGCTTCTCGAGGATCGCCGCTCCATTCGTGAGGGCGGTGTCAGGCACGTCGTCGAAGGTGAAGGAGACAAGGGGAACCTTGGTCTCGACAGTGCGGCTTCTGGAGGCCAGGCGCCAGATCAGCCGGTTGCCCAGGCGGTCGATGAACTGTCCCAGCGACGGGGAGGTTTGCTTCATGACGTGCAGGCCCCCCTAGGGCGTTCCCTGACCTGCTGGGCGTCGGCCTCGTACCGAAGACCGAAAAGAGCCAACGCGAACATGAACCAGGCGAGGTTGTAGCCGCTCGCGCTTTCGAAAAAGAGACTTTCCAGCGTGGACGCAAAGAGAAGGTAAAGCCAGATTCTCAAGAAAAGCCGGGCAGCATGGCTCGGCGGGCCGGCCTTTTCCAGACTATTGAAGGCGCGCAAGGGAACAGCGAGGAACCACAAGAGCGAGAGGATCAGGCCCGGAAATCCGACGCTAAGTAAAATTTCCACATAACCGTTATGGCTATGAGCAGCTTGTACCGCCCAGGTTTCGATGCCTGTGCCCCCATAGACGAGTTCCTCGGTGCGCCAGAACGACTTGAGGCCATATCCAGCCAATGGAAACTCGGAGACGGCATTCATTGCGAGCCTCCATATGTCGGCCCGGTTCGTGAATGTCGCGTCGACACCAAGTGACGTAATGAAGCTCGTCAGTCCGGGCGATACGGCCGCTCCTACGGCGACGACGTTTACTAGCAGCACACCGCCGAAGGCGATGGCAGTGCGAAGCCATGCGAAACGCTCGAAGATGAACGCCAGCAGCAGGATGGCGGGAAGCATGGCCGAGGCAGTCTTGCCGCCTGTGTGAAGCAGAAACCATACCGATCCTGCCAGCAGAACAAGACCTGTCCACTTCGACCAGGCGCGCATGACGAAGATTCCGCAGAACGCCAACAGCACCATGGCGCTTGCAGCATTGTTCTTATGCGGGAAGTACCCGCGCCACAGCCCGGCATGCATCGGTTCCATGACCTCTGCTGCCGAATGGATCGAGAGATGCGGGAGAAAGTAGAGCCCGTAGTAGCAGAGCAGAAGAACAGCGCCGGTGCCGATTGCGATAAGCTTCGCAAAGTGCACCTGCGATCGCGGGAGAAGAAGGCAGCAGTTGGCGCCCAGGACGACAAGGTAGGAAAGGATCAGGGCCTTCAGGCTGTTCAGCGTGTGATTGGAGACCAGCGAGGCCAGCAGGAACCACAAGAAGATCGGTACCGTCAGTGCCAGTGGCTGTAGCAGCTTGCCGCGCATGGGGGTCGCCATTGCCATGGCCACGGATGCAAGTGGCAGGCAAAGGAACAGAATCTGGTTCAGTTTATTGGAGTTGTCGGTCGCGATGCTGGCGCTGGCCTGCAACGTCAGGTCGACAAAGGGATTGAGCGAGATCCAAAAGAACAGGAAGATCCCAAGAAAAAGCAGTCCGCCCAAGACCTTCCTGTCCATGGCGAAGGGAGAAATTGCCTCTGCGGCAGCGCTCCTCAACTGAACCTCCTCAGGCAAAGCGCCGGCCTAGGCCGGAGCGTGCTCTCCACAGATGTCCCCACAGGCCAAGTCCGAGTGCAAGGATGATTCCAAAAGCGGCACCAGCCGCTGCTCCTCCCGCAGCCATTATGATTGTCCGGGGCGGCCAGCTCTTTGATTGCGGCGGTACGGCGGGGGAGATCACCCTGACATTGGTGGTGTCGATCTGTTGGCGCTCGGTGATCTGGGTGGTGCGAGCGAGAAATGTCTCGTAGACCGTTGCCTTGGCCCGCGCCTCCCGCTCCAGCTCGCGAAGCCGCACCTGCGCATCATTGTTGCCATAGACGGTCGTCCGCCCATCCTCGGCAGTGGTTCGCAGTTCCTCCAGGGCCGCCTTTGCCTGTTCCGTGTCGGTCCTTGCGGACTGCAGAATGCGTCGGGCTTCGTCGGTGATGGCGTTTTCGAGTGCCGCCTCTTCGGAGCGCAGGGCGATCAGGCGTGGATGCCGGCTGCCGTAGGTCCGCTCCATGGAGCCAATCTGCTGGCGCAGCACGTTGTAGCTACCGCGAAGCGTCGTCATTGCCGGGGACTCGAAGACCGCCGCCGTGGCCGCCTGGCCGTTGGCAACCGCGGCCTGCATCTGCGCGTAACGGGCGTCGGCCTGGATCAGTCTCTGCTGGGCTTCAACGACCTGCGTATCGACCAATGAGGAGATACGGCTGTTCGCCAACTCACCGGCGGTCGCCTGCAGGTCGTTTTCCCGCCGGAATGCTTCCACTTTCTCCTCGGCAGCCGTGACAGCCGCCCGGAGTTCGTCCAGTCGCTCATTCAGGCCCGCCGCAATGCGTCCGGCACTCGTGGCTGCCGATTCGAACAGCTCCGACTCGAAGGCGCGCACGATGGATTCCGACAGCCGGACGGCCTTGTCAGGCTCTTCGCTCCAGACGGAAAGGACGACCACGAAGGACCGCTCTTCGCGGCGCGCGTCTACCCGTTCACTCAGTTGGCGCAGGACACCCAGTTCCCTGTCCTGCAGGGAAGTGGCCGGAGAGAAGAACCGGAAAAGAGGCTCGAGAAGGCCCGGCTTCACAAATTCCGGATCCTCCGTCAGATTGAGGTCGAAGATGACCTGTCGAAGGACGTTTCGCGACGTCAGCACCCTGAGGCGGCTCTCCACCTCCAGCAACTGCGCCTCGCGCTGCGGGTTCGACGCGAAGACATCATCCGAGACGACGTTCAGGTTCTGCGGGTCGATGATCAGGTCGGTGTAGACGGTGTAGCGGGGCGTGGCAGTCAGTCCGTAGGCCACGGCTGCACATATTCCCAATATCGTAGCGACGATGACCAGAAGCAGTCGTTGCTGCAGCCACAGGATAATGTCCGCCGGGCCGAGTTCGCGCAGGCTGCCTAACTGCGCATTGAGCCGGTTCTGAATCCATGTGCGATGGCTGTCCGGAGCCTGTTCTTCCGTCGCGTTGTCAATCTCCGGGGCATTGCCTCGGTTCTCCGGAACTGCGAGCCGGCGATATGTTTCGGCACCTTCTTCTGTCTGTGGGTGGCCGATGAGGTCAAGGAGCGATGCGGGAGAGCGGCCGGGCGACGCCTGACCTGCGTCCGGTCGTCGGGTTTCAGGCTCCTTCGGCCGATACATCTCCTACCTCCAACCGGGCCGGGTCGCGCGGGGAGAGCGCGGTTCTGCGACAGCGAATATCCTGTTGAACCTAGTCTCGCGCGATGAATATTGGGTTAATCCGGTTCAGCGGAAGTCCGTCAGTAGCCGGCTCCAGCTTTCGGAGGCGAGGCCGCCGACGTAGAGATCATCATGCACGACGGCACTGCGCACATCCTTGCGATCCGTCGTCATGCAGAAGTAGCCGCGGTTCGCAAAGCTCGTCCTGCCGGTTCGCAGCAGCGCGTTCATCAGGAAGGGCTGCGCCATCCCGCGCGCCGCCACATGCTCCGATGCCTCGAGCTCGGCAAACATCGCTTCGACCACTTCCACCTCGTGCCCCGGTTCGCTCAGCACGTTCAGCACATGAGCCGTCCGGCGGGGGCTGTGGAAGTAGATGCAGGCTCCGATCTCCTTGTCCTCTCGGTCCAGCAGGACCTTGGATGTCAGCGTGCCCTGCATCCGGTTCGAGGCAGCGTTTTCGAGCAGCCAGACAAACTCATCCTTCGACCAGGAAGGGCGCAGGGGAAAGTGGCGTGTCATGGTTTGGAAGCAGTGCAGCAGGCTGTCGGCGTCCGCAGTGACCCAACGGCCCCGCAGTTCCTGCCGTGCGGCGAGCGAAGGCATCATG
Source organism: Pseudorhizobium banfieldiae (assembly GCF_000967425.1). Lineage (NCBI taxonomy): Bacteria > Pseudomonadati > Pseudomonadota > Alphaproteobacteria > Hyphomicrobiales > Rhizobiaceae > Pseudorhizobium > Pseudorhizobium banfieldiae. Next base: position 2,857,312 of record NZ_FO082820.1, on the reverse strand, counting down.
CGGCGTGCCATCTGGTCGACGGGGTACGCCAGGATGGAGAGGAACGGCTCGTTCAACCACGGCAATTTGGTCCGTATCCGCTCCATCATCGCGCCTGTCGGGCGGAATGTCCGGCGCCATTCCAGGCTCTGGACCGGAAGCAAGCTGCCGCCTCCGGCCATCCAGTGGTCGGCGCTGACGGGAGAAGCGTTGTCGGAGAAGCAGAACTCCGGATCCGAGACCCGGATGGCGCGGGCTATGCGTGCCGCCCCCGCCAGTCCTGCCCTGCCGTCGGCCATGAAGGCGCAGAGGAGGCGTGCGGTGATCCTCCTGTTCTCGATTTCGAAGGTCATGGGTAGCGCCAGGAGGGCGCTGTCAATCCGCCCGGCGGCGTTTCGATGCACGAGAGATCCAGCTTCTTCCGTGTAGTTGGGCGAAGAAAGGAAGAGGTGATCCAGGTAGGCGACCAAATCTCGGGAAGGTGCCTTGGCCACCTGCCGGAAGGCCTGGTTGAAAAGGCGGCCAACATCCTCGAGGTCGCCCCGGGACATTGGCTGCACCCCGCGAGATGGGGCTGGCGTCGAAGACCCTACAGGTGAAGGAGCGTGGAGGGCGGGGGCGAAGTGGTTCATTCGGCCGGCACACCGGACCGAATGGAGACGTCACCATTACGGGATCTGGCGAGGACGCGGAAATAGACCAGCCAGGCCGCGATCGTCATGGCGATCTCGATCACATAGTAGGAGACGATCGTACCAGCCGGCGGGGCATACCAGGTCGCCCAGGCGGCGAGTGCGGCCCCGAGCAGGCTGCCGCCGCCAAGAACCGCGCCACGGGACCCCTGGTGTCCGGCCGCGCCCAGCGCCTCGAGCGCGATCGCCCAGCAGGAGACCGGGATCAGCACCCAGCAGAGGTAGCGGACGAACTGCACGAGCGAGGTGTACTCGTGGCCGAACAGGTAGGGCAGCACCGGCGCCAGCAGGAACACCGCCACTGCCGCTGCGACACTGATCGCAAGCGCCACGAGGAAGATCCGTCCCACCCGCGCCGAGGCATGGTGCAAGCCGGCGGCGCTTGCCCGGGCAGTTCCCGGATAGAGGATGCGGTTGAGGGCATCCACCGAGAGGTAGCTGCTCTCGATGATCCGTCGGGCAACGCTGTAGCTGGACATGATCTCGGCGCTGGTCACGAGGCTCAGCACGACGAGATCGGCGTTCTGCCTGGCTGCCTTCAGAATGAACGGGATGCTGAAATAGAGCCCGAGCCTGAGCTCTTCCCGGACTATGCGGAACCGAGGTGGGCCGAGAGGGCGCAGAGCGGCGACACATGCAGCCAGAAACAGAGCGTGTGCCGCAAACTGCCAGATGATCCAGCCCTGCAGGGTGGACACCCCGAAGACGATACACGCGAGCGCCGCTGCGGCAGTGCGTATCAACGCAAAGCCCATGACAGCCTTGTTTGCAGCCCCGAAGTTGGAGAAGGCGATGAAGACCTGTTCGGTGAAAAGGATGGCCCGGACAAGGACGATATTCGTCGCCAGCATCGTCGTAATCAGCAGGACGTTTGCCAGCCGGCTCTCGGCGACCTGGAAGAAGAATGGCAGGGCGGCGGCGCCGATCGCAAGCAGAAGAAGCCCGGTTGCCGCGATCAGGATGAGATTGTGACCCAGGAGCATCGGGTAGATTGCCTGGTCCCGCGCGACCCTGCGCACGAGGCATTCCGTCGCCCCTAGTCCGCAGAGATGCACGGCGACGTTGGAAAGAGCCGTTATGGCAACGAAGAGGCTGAACTCATCGACGCCGAGGAAGCGGGCAAGGATGGCGAAGGTGAGGAGCTGCGCGGCCGAGCTGACGATCAGGCTGCCGCCGGATGCGGCATAGGCTGCCGCGTGCGGCAGGAGGGCGCGAAGGTTGCGGATCCGCGACGCGTGCTCACCCATTGCGCTCACCCTGCAACAGGCGCCGCGACGCGGGCGGAGGCGACGCCATGACGGTTGTTTTGCACGTACTGCCGATGCCACAATTGTGTGGAGAGGATGCCGACGAAGGCGGCGTTGTCGCGGAAGCCGGTCAGCGGGCGAGAACGGGATTTGTCGTGAAGGCGCGAGACGGCGCGGGGATTGAAAAGTCCGGTGCCCGCGATCGCCTGCTCGCTCAGGCACTCTCCGACATAGGCCTGAGCCTGCCCGTCGACGAAGGAGCTGCTGTCCGGCGCCCGGTAGGGCTGCTTTGGCCGGTGGATAACCGTATCAGGGACAAGGCCTTTCGCCACGCAGCGCAGGATGTGCTTTTCCTCTAGCCCCTTCAGCTTTGCCTCAGGCGAAAGCCGGCCAGCGAATTCCACCACGCGATGATCGAGGAACGGGAAGCGGCCCTCCACCCCGTGCGCCATCGCCATCCGGTCGCCCTGGCTGGAGAGGATGTAGCCCGGCAGGAGAAAACGCGCTTCGAGGAATTGGGCCTGGTGGAGCGGATGCCAGCGGCCAAAGTCTCGCGGGAGGCGCGACGTCAAGTCTTCGGCAGCATCGTAACTGCCAAGGGTCGCCTTGAATTCATCCGAATAGAAGATCTTTGCGGCGGTGGTGCTGCGGAAGCGCGGCCGGTGTGAGAAAAGCAAGTCGTCGGGCCGGTCGGTGCCAGCGCCGAAGTAGGCCGCCAGATACTGGGGTGATTGCTGCTTCAACCCCGGCAGATAGGGGTAGAGCTTGCGGAACAGATGCGGCCGGATGCGGGAGTGCGGTTGGCGGCCGCAGAAGCGCCGGACGCGTGCCTCGCGAAAGATATCGTAGCCGGCAAACACTTCGTCGGCACCCTCGCCGGTCAGCACCACCTTCATCCCCTCATCGCGTACCAGGCCGGAGAGGCGGTAGAGAGGCGCGGGGGCAGTCCTTAGGACCGGGCGTTCCGCATGGTGCACCACATCTGGAAACCACGAGGCGATTTCTGAGCCAGCGCAACGGACGGACCGATGGTGCGTGTTCAGGCTTTCGGCAACAAGCCGCTGGAAGCTGCTCTCGTCATGCTCGGTGCTGTCGAAGGTTACGGAGAATGTGTTGAGGCCGCTCGGAGCCATCGGAGCCGCGAGCGCAGTTATGAGGGAGGAATCCAGGCCTCCGGAAAGATAGGCTCCCACCGGCACGTCGGCGCGCATGCGCAGTCGCACCGAGTCTGTCAGGAGTGCCTGCAGTTCCTCCTGCCGATCAGCTATCCGACCGGGATCGATATCCCGCGCGTCCGGAAATTGCATCGTCCAGTAGGCCCTGTCCGTGACCTGGCCGCCTTGCGCCATCAGGACGTGGCCGGGTTCTAGCTCAAGGATCCCCTTGAAGGTGGTGCGCGGCGCAATCGGCGCCCACATCGTGAAGATCTGGTCCAGCGCGAAAGGATCGAGTTCCGCCTCCACGCCCGGGACCTCCAGCAGCGCCTTGATCTCCGAGGCAAAGTAGAGGGTGTCACCGGACCGAGTGTAGAAAAGGGGACGGACTCCCATCCTGTCACGGGCCAGAAGGAGACGCCGACGTCGCCCGTCCCAGATGGCGAAAGCGAAATCGCCGTTCAGGTGCTGGAGGCATTGCTCGCCGATGGATTCGTAGAGCTGCAGCAGAACTTCGGTATCGGTTTGGGTGTGGAAACGGTGACCCTTCGCTACCAACTCGTCCCGCAGTTCGACATAGTTGAAGATCTCGCCGTTGAAGGCAATGGCGATGTCCCCGGTGCAGTTGCTCATCGGCTGCCTTCCGTCGGAAAGGCCGACGATCGAAAGGCGCACATGGGCAAGACCCACGCCGTCTGCGGTGAAGGTCCCGCGTCCGTCAGGCCCGCGATGGGCAATCGCCTCCGCCATTCCGTTCAGGAGGCGTTCTTTTCCGCCGGGATGAGTTGTTTCACCCAGAAATCCTGCAAATCCGCACATATCCGGCCACCTTCTCGCGCCGAGAACCTAGCGGACACGCCTGCAATCCGAGTTAAGAATGATCGGCAAAAGGCAGAAACGGTGAACGGAATCTTAAGGCGGTGACATCTGCGAAATCACCGTCGGCCAGAGCTCGGATACCGTCGGATGGATTGGTACGGCCCAGCGAAGCGAATCGACGGTCGCTCCTGCGTTCATGACGTCCAGGACGCCGTGGATTGCCTCGTCCCCGCCGGTTCCGAGGATGGCGGCTCCAAGGATTTGTCTGGTGTCGGCGTCAGCGACGATCTTCATGAAGCCCTGCGTCTCTCCCTTCTCGATCGCTCGCCCCACGCGGCTCATAGGACGCCTGCCAACCAGGACCTTCTTTCCCGCCTTCAATGCTTGAGCTTCGGTCATCCCCACGCGCCCCAGGGGCGGGTCGATATAAAGTGCATAACCCAGAATACGGTCGGAGACGCGTCGGTCCTCCCCATCGAGGAGATTGGCGGCGACGATTTCGAAGTCGTTGTAGGCGGTGTGGGTGAAGGCGCCTTTGCCGTTGCAGTCGCCCAGAGCCCAGATGCCTTCGGCCGTCGTTGCGAGGTCGTCGCCAACCTTGATATAGCCGTGGTCGTCGACTTCCACCCCTGCCGTGTCGAGGCCGAGGTCATCGGTGTTGGGTCGCCGGCCCGTCGCCATAAGCACGTCCGATCCGATGATGGTCGGTGCGCCTTCACTGCAATCCACGCCGACGGCAACGCCATCCGGATGAGGCTCCAGGCGAATGCATTCGGCCCCGATCCGTACTTGGATGCCCTCCGCCTCCAGGATCTCGCGTATGGCGTCGGAGACTTCGTGATCCTCCCGGCCGATGAGACGCTCGCCTTTCTCGATCACAGTAACCTCAGCGCCGAACCGGCGGTACATCTGCGCAAACTCCAGGCCAATATAGCTGCCGCCGACAATGACGAGGTGGCGGGGCACCCGCTCCAGCAGGACAATGCTGCTGTTGGTCAGATAGGGCACCTGATCGACACCGGGGAAATCGGGAATGGCGGCCCGGCCGCCGACGTTCAGAAATATCCGCGGAGCCCGCAGAAGCTCCTCGCCCACCCGTATGACATGGCGGGACTCGAAGCGTGCATGGCCTTCGATCAGGCTGCATTTCTCCATCGACTGCAGCCAATCGCGATTGTTCCTTCGCGCGTTCAGCGTCACCTGGTGAGAGCGCGCCATGACCTTCGGCATGTCCACCGTCGGCACACCTTCCAGTTCAATGCCGTAGTCGGACGCGCGGCGCGTCAGGTGGGCAGCATAGGCGCTGGCAACGAGCGCCTTGGTCGGCATGCAGCCGGTGTTCACGCAGGTGCCACCCACATGCTTGCGTTCGATGATCGCAACGGACATTCCCGCCGCCGTCAATCGACCGGCGAGCGGCGGGCCCGCCTGTCCGGTGCCGACAATGATGGCATCGAAATCCTTCATGAGACGGCAAACACGGTGAGTGCGTTGATGATCAACCAAGCGCCGACGATCGCAATCGCGTCCTCGATGAATGCCGCGGGTGCATCGCGCCGGAACGCCTTGGCCATTACGGACCGGAAAGCCGCGCCACCAAATGTTCCCGCCACAGCACCTATAGCTCCGGCTGCAAGGCCGCTCGTCCATTGCCCAAAACCTGCGCCGATCGCCGCGCCGGCGACGGCTCCCATGATCACCCTGGTTGCGAACTGAACTGGAACGGTTCGGCTGGGCGTGGCGGGAAGCTGATCTGTCACCAGTTCGGCGACGGCCAGCATCGTCAGGATCAGGGCAGCCCAGATCGAGCCCAGGAAGGCCATCCAGGTGCCCGTCAATCCTATGAAACCGAAATAGGCTCCCCAGCTTACCGCCGCAGGCGCGGTCATGGCGCGCAATCCGGCGATCACGCCCATCAATAATGCAAGCAGATAAATCATTGGGCGCCTTTCTGTGGGCGATGTCTCTAATGCTCATCGAGACAGTCATGCGATGCAAGCACGACCACAGGATTAGTCAAGCGGAAAGCGCCGCCGCAATCCTCGGTCCCGAGCGGATGGCCTGTTGACACTGCCGAAGCATATGGAAACCGGCGCGGTATTCTCTATGATGACAAGTCGTTGTCCGTGGGAACTGCTGTCTTGCGTCGCCGTACCGTCATCCTGTCCCTAGTTTTTGTTGCACTCAGTCTCGGCGTGATATTCGGCGGTGGCGAGATCGTCGCGCGCCGGTACATGGACGAAACGGCTGCCCAGGCCGGCACGACGCTTCGTCTGGCGGTCTCGGCACTTGAAGGTCACTTGAAACGTTACGAAGCGCTGCCTGCGCTCATCGCCGATCAGGCACTGGTCGAGGAACTGGTGCAGAAGCCGCATGACGAGCAACTGCGGGAACGGACCAGCCGGTACCTGAAGGAGATCAACACCCTTCTCACGTCCTCCGACATCTATGTGATGACGCCGGACGGCGATACGATCGCGGCGAGCAATTATGACGGTCCGCTGAGCTTCGTCGGCGAGAATTTCAGCTACCGGCCCTATTTCCAGGACGCCGCGAACGGCAAGCAGTCTCGCTTCTATGCTTTGGGTACGACTTCGCTGAAGAGGGGCTATTATTTCGGTTCGCCGATCAAGGTGGGCGGTGCGGTGCTCGGCGTCATCGTCTTCAAGGTCGATATCGATGGCATCGAACGTTCCTGGACCGGCGGTGACAGCCGTATCTTCGTGTCGGATCCGGAAGGCATCATCTTCATGACCGGCTCGCCCGAATGGCTTTACTCGGCGATCGAGCCACTGACCCCGGAGCGTCTCGCCCGCACGGAAGCGTCTCGGCGGTATGCCGATGCCTGGCTGAGGGAGTTGCCGATCCGTCGCGGTAGCTATGCCGGACACGAAAGCATCGCGATTTCCGATACGGCCGGTGAGCGGGAATATCTGGTGGTATCGACCCTGATGCAGGAGGCAGGATGGACGGTCAACGTGCTCATGGATACCGGCACCGTCCGTGCTCAGACCAAGACCACCGTCGTGGCGATCCTCCTGTTCATCTGCCTCGCCGCACTCTTCATGGCAATCATCATGCAGCGCCGGGCGCGGCTGAACGAGCGGATGCAGATGCAGGCGGAGGCAAAGCATGAACTGGAGAGGCGGGTCGCGGAGCGGACGGCCGATCTTGCCCGCGTCAACAGTCGCATCGAAAAGGAGATCGCCGAGCGGCGACTGACGGAGCAGCGCCTTCGGCAGACGCAGGCCGATCTGATCCAGGCGGGCAAGCTCGCCGGGCTCGGGCAGATGTCGGCTGCCCTTTCGCACGAGTTCAACCAGCCGCTTGCGGCAGCGAAGACCTATGCCGAAAGCGCGGACGTCCTCATCGAACTGGGGCGTGTCGACGAGGCTCGTGACAATGTACGGCGTATCTCGGCACTGATCGATCGGATGGCATCGATCAGCAGGCATTTGCGCAACTTCGCTCGCAAGCCGAACGAGAAACTGGGTGCGATAACCGTCAGCGAGGTGGTGAAGGATACGTGCGAGATCGTCGATGCACGCCTGAAGATCGCCAAGGCGGAACTCAGGATCGACCTGCCGCCGGATCTGCCACAGGTCAGGGCAGGGGCTGTTCGTCTGCAACAGGTTCTCGTCAACATCATCACCAACGCCGCCGACGTGGTGGAGGGGCAGGAGCACAGGGTGATCGAGCTCTCCGCGCATCATCAGGCGGGCAAGGTCGTGATACTTGTCCGGGACCAGGGGACGGGAGTTGCGGCAGCGATACGGGAGCGAATATTCGATCCCTTCTTCACCACCAAAGGTGTCGGCAAGGGGCTCGGGCTTGGGCTCTCGATCTCCTACAACATCATCAAGGATTTCGGTGGCAGCCTGACCGTGTCGGATCATCCCGACGGCGGCGCGGTCTTCCGCGTCGAGCTCCATGCCGCTTCCGAAGCCCTGAAGGCGGCGGAATGAGCGAGCAGCGCGTCTTTCTGGTCGACGACGAGGAGGAGTTGCGCCGTTCAACAGCGCAGGCGCTGGAACTCTTCGGTCTGCCGGTCGTCACCTTTTCCAACGCCGACCATGTGCTGGAGCTCATGGGCTACGGCTTCGACGGCGTTGTAGTCACGGATATCCGGATGCCCGGAACGGACGGGATGACGCTGCTGCATCGGATTCGCGACCTCGACAGCGAAATCCCCGTCATCCTGGTCACTGGTCATGGCGATGTGCAACTGGCGGTGAAGGCGATGCGGGAGGGGGCCTACGACTTCCTGGAAAAGCCCTTCACCCCCCAGCACCTCGCTGGCGTGATCCGCAGGGCGATGGACAGACGAGGCCTGGTCCTCGAAAACAGGCGGTTGAGGGCGGTTGCCGGCAAGCGGGACGACCTTGAGGCGCGCTTGCCCGGCCGAACCCAGGTCATGGTGGATCTGCGATACCGGATCCGTGCCATCGGCGCGACGGATGCCGACACGCTGATCATCGGCGACACGGGGGCCGGCAAGGAGGTAGTCGCCCGTGCGCTGCACGATATCAGCCCAAGGGCAAACCGTCCCTTCATCGCGATCAACTGTGCGGCCTTGCCGGAGAACCTGATCGAAAGCGAGTTGTTCGGTCATGAGGCCGGGGCCTTTCCCGGTGCCATCCGGGCTCGCTTTGGCAAGTTCGAGCACGGGCGAGGCGGCACGATCCTGCTGGACGAGATCGGGTCGCTTCCCTTCGACTTGCAGGCGAAGTTCCTGCGTGTCCTGCAGGAACGTGTCATTACCCGCCTTGGATCGAATGAGGTCGTTCCGCTCGACGTACGGTTCATTGCCACCAGCAAGGTCGACCTGGAGGCAGAAGTGGGTGCCGGGCGCTTCCGTGCCGACCTTCTCTACCGTCTCAACGTGGCGACAATTCATGTCCCGTCGCTGGAACAGCGCCGTGCCGACATTCCACTCCTGTTCCTGCAACTGGTCCGTGAAGCAGCGGCCCGCTACGGCCGGGAAGATGCCGAGGTGCCGCCGGATGTGATATCCGCCGTTGCACAGAGGGAGTGGCCCGGCAACGTTCGGGAACTAAGGAATGCCGCGGATCGCTTCGTTCTGGGCTTGGACGCAGGTCCGGGTGACCCCTTGATTATCCGCGAGGGAAGCGAGAGGCTTTCCGACAAGGTGGCAGCCTTTGAGCGCAGCGTTATTGCCAGCGCCATTGCTGCGCATGGCGGAGCCCTGCGACCAGTCTATGAGATGCTCGGGATCTCGCGGAAGACTCTTTACGAGAAGATGCAGAAATACGGATTGGACAAGAAAATGCTCAGTCCAGAGCACGCGGGCTCGGAAGACCGCGAGGGCTGACGCCTCATCGATTTGTCTAGTGGGTGGATTTCCACCCACTATTCTCGGGGCTTGTTTCCTTTTCCACCCATCGTTCTGATCAGAGAAGGCTCTATCGCCCGTTAAACAATCTTGAACAATTGCCTCGTGCTAAATTGCGGCAACAAGGTGCATCACGGCTGGCGACGGAGGAACTTGCGCTGGCTGATTACTGTACTGTGGAGGAATCTCATGAAGATACTGAACGCCATTCTCGGCGCGACGGCTGTCGCCGCCGTTTCGCTGTTTTCAGCCACTGCCGGCGCACAGACCTATCCCGATCGTACGATCACCATGGTCGTGCCGTTTTCCGCAGGCGGACCAACCGACACGGTTGCCCGTCTCGTAGCGGAATCGATGTCCAAGGATCTTGGCCAGCAGGTGATCGTCGAGAACGTCGGCGGTGCCGGTGGCACGCTCGGAGCGGCCCGGGTCGCCAATGCCGAGGCTGACGGCTACACCGTGCTGCTGCACCACATCGGCATGGCGACCAGCGCGACGCTCTACCGGAAGCTTCCCTATGAGCCTCTCAATGCCTTCGAGTACGTTGGTCTCGTGACGGAAGTGCCGATGACGATCGTGGCCCGCAAGGACCTCGAGCCTACGGACATGGCCGGCCTCATCGAATACGCAAAGGCCAACAAGGATACCGTGACCGTTGCTAACGCCGGTATCGGCGCTGCATCGCACCTGTGTGGCATGCTGTTCATGAGCGCCCTCGAAACGCCGCTCGTAACGGTACCCTACAAGGGCACCGGCCCTGCCATGACTGATCTTCTTGGTGGACAGGTCGACATCATGTGCGACCAGACGACCAATACGACGAAGCAGATTCAGGCGGGCACGATTAAGGCCTATGCCGTGACCTCGCCGGAACGCCTCGACGTGCTGAAGGATGTCCCGACGACCGCCGAAGCGGGTCTCGCGGACTTCCAGGTCGGCATCTGGCACGGCATCTACGCGCCGAAGGGCACGCCCGCCGAGGCCGTGGAGCGCCTTTCCAAGTCTCTCCAAGTTGCGCTGAAGGACGAGAACGTCGCGGCCCGCTTCGCAGAACTCGGCACCGAGCCTTCTCCGGAAGCGGATGGCACGCCTGACGCACTGAAGGCGAAGCTCGAAAGCGAGATTGCGCGCTGGAAGCCGGTAATTGAGGCTGCCGGTCAGTACGCGGACTGAGTTCCGTCAAAATGCTGACGCCGATTCTCTCCCTTCAGTGGGCGAGGGTCGGCTTTGCGGCGCCGTCTCGCCGGCGCCGCCTCCTCTTAACGGAGCGACCATGAAATCCTTCAGATTTGACGTCCCCAATGTCATTTGCGGACTCCTGTTTATTGCTCTCGCCCTCTTCTTCGGCATGCAGTCCTATGATTTGGACCTGGGAACGGCCTTCCGCATGGGGCCGGGCTACTTTCCCTTCGTGCTTGCCTGCTGCCTTGCGCTATTCGGATTAATTCTCATCATTCAATCAGTTCGCGTCGAGGGCGAGGCAATCGGACATATCGCCTGGCGAGGCATGCTGTTCATCCTGCCGGCACCGATCTTCTTCGGCTTCACCGTCCGCGGCCTTGGTTTCGTGCCGGCGCTGTTCCTGACAGCGCTGATTGCGTGCTTTGCTTCAAGCCGTATGAAGCCGGTCACTGCCGTACTGCTTTCCGCTGGCCTGACGATCTTCTGCTTCCTCGTGTTCAGCTACGGGCTCAATCTGCCGTTCCGGTCGGTCGGCCCCTGGCTCGGCTATTAAGGGAGGACGCGCCATGGATTTCATCAGCAATCTCGAACTGGGGTTCGCGACGGCAACTTCGTTCAACAACCTGTTCTTCTGCCTTATCGGTGTCCTTCTCGGAACCCTTATCGGCGTCCTTCCTGGGATCGGACCAACGGCGACCATTGCCATGCTGCTGCCGATCACGTTCCAGCTGGAGCCGGTCTCCTCGCTGATCATGCTGGCGGGGATTTACTACGGTGCGCAGTATGGCGGCTCGACGACGGCGATCCTCATCAACCTGCCGGGTGAGTCATCATCGGCTGTGACGGCGATCGACGGCTACCAGATGGCACGAAAGGGCAGGGCGGGCGTCGCGCTCGCAATCGCTGCACTCGGATCGTTCTTCGCAGGCAGCGTCTCAACCTTCCTCGTGGCAATCTTTGCGCCGCCACTCACGGCAATCGCCCTGCAGTTCGGTTCCGCCGAGTACTTTTCCCTGATGGTCGTGGGTCTCGTCTCCTCCGTGGCGCTCGCCCATGGCTCGATCATCAAGGCGCTTGCCATGGTCACGCTCGGCCTCCTGCTGGGGCTGGTCGGTACGGACATCTATACGGGCACCCCGCGCTTCACGTTGGGTATTCGCGAATATGCCGACGGCCTTAATTTCGTGGCAGTGGCGGTAGGCGTTTTCGGCATTGCCGAAATCCTTCGCAATCTGGAAAGCGAAAAGACCCGTTCGCTGCTGATGGCCAAGGTCACCAATCTTTTCCCGACCAAGGACGACTTCAAGCAGATGGTTGCGCCGGTGCTGCGGGGCACGGCAATCGGTTCGGCGCTCGGCATATTGCCAGGTGGCGGTGCAATCCTTGCAGCCTTCGCCTCCTATACGGTGGAAAAGAGGGTGTCGAAAAACCCTGAGGAGTTCGGCCAGGGGGCAATCGCAGGCGTGGCTGGACCTGAATCCGCGAACAATGCCGGCGCGCAGACCTCGTTCATTCCGCTCCTGACGCTTGGCATCCCTGCGAACCCCGTGATGGCCCTGATGATCGGCGCCATGATCATCCAAGGCATCGTGCCGGGTCCGAACGTGGCCACCGAGCAGCCGGCGCTGTTCTGGGGCATCATTGCCTCGATGTGGATCGGCAACCTGATGCTCGTCGTCCTGAACCTGCCCCTGGTGGGGCTCTGGGTGAAGCTCCTGACCGTGCCTTACTACGTGCTGTTCCCCATCATCATGGCGTTCTGCTCGATCGGGGTCTACAGCGTCAACTCCAACGTCTACGACCTCTATGCCGTAGCCTTCTTTGGGTTCATCGGCTACGTGCTGGCAAAACTGCGGTGCGAGCCGGCACCCCTGCTGCTTGGCTTCGTGCTTGGCCCGTTGCTGGAGGAGAACCTCCGGCGTGCGATGATCCTGTCGCGCGGCGACCCGACCACGTTCTTCACGCGGCCGATCAGCGCGACGCTCCTCATCATTGCGCTTGCGGTCCTCGTCGTCGTGCTGCTGCCGAGCGTCAGGAAGAAGCGTGACGAGGTCTTCCAGGAAGAGGACTAATGGAAAACTGCAGGTGCTCAGATCGAATGGAGCACCTGCAGTTCCGAAACCTGCGGCTGCTCCGCGATCCGCCGCAGCAGCAGGCGGCCCATAGTCGCCCCCGCGGCAGCAAGATCCTCGTAGATTGTTTCGATGCGTGGCCTGATCTGGTCAAACAGGCCGGATGTCTGCTTTGCAACGAGGCGGATGTCGCTGCCGAGATGCAGGCCCTTGTCATAGGCTGCGGCCATGGTGGCGAGTGCGGAAACCTCGCCGCCGCAGATGAAGCCGTCGGGAGGCGACGTCTCGCTCAGCAGGCGAAACATTGCCAGCCTTATCTCCTCCGACTTGCTGTCGAGCGTGACGTCCCCCGCGATCTCGAAGGGAACGCCGGCTTCTCGGACGGCCGTCATGAAGCCATGCCGCATGTGGTGGGCGAAGGTGAACCTGTCTGGTGGAAGGATGATGCACAGTTTCCTTGCGCCCGCGGAGATCAGCTTGCGGGCAGCCTCGTAGGCGAAGACATGGTTGTCGAAATCCACATAGGGATGCTGCGTCGCGAGTTCCGTCCTGCCGTGACAGATGAAGGGAAAATTCCGTTCCAGCAGCAGTTTCACCCGTTCATCTGAGGGTTCGGTGCGGGTGAAGATGATGCCATCGGCCATCCGGTTGCGCATGATGTAGCGGACCGGGTCCAACGGTGGCGTGTCTGAGAAATGTGGGGTGATGACCAGATGATATGGCGTGCCGCGCAATGCCTCGGTAAGGCCGTTGATCATCGACGTCGCGTAGCCGAGAATTTCCTCGTGTGGATCGAGCACCAGACTGATCACATTGGTGCGGCCGGTGCGAAGCCGCTGCGCCGCGCGGTCGGGAAAATAGCCGATCTCCTCTGCCACCCGCCGCACACGCTGGCGGGTTTCGAGCGCAATCTGCGGCGCGTCGGCCAAGGCGCGCGATACGGTTGTGACCGCTAGGCCCGTCAATTCGGCGAGGGTCTTCAGGGTCGGCTTTACGTCTTCCGTACCGTAGGGTCGGGTCTGCGGCATCAAGGTTGACGCAGCGCCTCTCTTCTTCCGATTGCTCATCGGCGTAGCATTTCCTCCACCGGACAGATCCCAGCTCCCACGATAACTATATCGTTATAAATTTGAGGGGCAATCGACCTGTCCCGGCAGCGGAATAAAAAATGACAAATGATAACAGACGGATGAATCGATGGCGCGAGACGCTTTAGTCCATGTGGCTCGGGTTGACAGCTCCCGTGTTTGTATCGTTATAAATTGATTATCCGGAGAGGAGCCCGGATCAAGAGGAGATTCCCATGAAGATCGGAATATTTTCAAAGCTGGCCGCCGGCGCTGCCATGATTGCGCTGACGGCCGGGGCAGCGAAGGCCCAGGAAAGCGTCGAAGTCCTGCATTGGTGGACGTCTGGCGGCGAGGCTGCCGCGCTGAACGTCCTGAAAGAAAACCTGCAGAAGCAGGGCATCGGCTGGCAGGACATGCCGGTTGCCGGTGGCTCTGGCGTGCAGGCGATGACGGCGCTTCGCGCACGTGTCACCTCCGGTGATCCGCCGACCGCGGTACAGATGCTCGGTTTCGATATCAAGGACTGGGCGGAAATGGGCGTGGTGGGCAACCTCAACGACCTCGCAACGGAGCAGGGTTGGGACAAGGTCATCCCCGCAGCCCTTCAGGAATTCTCCAAGTTCGACGGCGACTGGATCGCAGCGCCCGTCAACGTACACTCCACGAACTGGCTGTGGCTGAACAAGGCGGCGCTCGACAAGGCCGGCGGCGAGCCGCCGAAGAACATGGACGAACTGTTTGCGCTGCTCGACAAGTTCAAGGAGCAGGGCATCACGCCGCTCGCACACGGTGGCCAGCCCTGGCAGGACGGCACGCTCTGGGAGTCGGTCGTTCTCTCCGTGGGCGGCATGGACTTCTACAAGAAAGCCGTGATCGAGGCAGATGCCGAAGCGCTTTCCAGCGATACGATGCGCCAGGTCTTCGACAACATGTCGAAACTGCGCGAGTACTTCGACGCGAACTTCTCCGGGCGCGACTGGAACCTCTCAACTGCGCTCGTCATCGAAGGACAGGCGGGCGCCCAGCAGATGGGTGACTGGTCGAAGGGTGAGTGGCTGCGCGCGGAGAAGAAGCCGGGCGAGGACTTCGTCTGCATCCGCTTCCCCGGGACGCAGGGCTCGGTGCTCTTCAATTCCGACCAGTTCGTGATGTTCGACGTTGGTGAGGACAAACGCAATGCGCAGCTCAAAATGGCTGCAGCCGTCGAGGATCCTGCCTTCCAGATCGCCTTCAACACGGTCAAGGGTTCGGTCCCGGCCCGGACAGACGTTCCGGACACGGAATTCGACGATTGCGGCAAGAAGGGCATGAAGGACCTTGCCGAGGCTGCTGCAAGCGGTAACCTCGCCGGGTCGCTCGCCCACGGCCACGCCCAGCCGTCGTCGGTTAAGGAAGCCGTGTTCGACGTCGTGACCCAGCATCTCAACGGCCAGATCACGACCGATCAGGCGCTCGAGCGCCTGCCGCAGGCCGTTGCAGCGGCTCAGTAAAGCTGGGGCCTTGAAGACATCTCTGAAAATGGCCGGGAATTCCCGGCCATTTTCTCACCCAGTCCACGCGAGTTGAGCCGGGATCTGCCGGAGGTGGTGCATGACAACCATTGAGCCCGTTCCCTACGTCACGCCCGAGCGACCACGGCGCAGGCTTGCGGCGCGTCTCGGCGCCGCGTTGCCCAAGATCGTGCTGGCACCCTCCTTTGCGATCAGCCTGATCTTCGTTTACGGATTCATCCTGTGGACCGTCTACCTGTCCTTCACGCGCTCCCGAATCCTGCCGATCTACGACCTTGTCGGCTTTGATGCCTACTACCGCCTCTGGTCGCAGCCGAACTGGTACATGGCGATCAAGAACCTCGCGATCTTCGGCGTTCTCTATATCAGCCTCTGCATCGCCATCGGCCTGTTCATCGCGATCCTGATGGACCAGCGCATTCGCGCGGAAGGCGTGCTGCGGCCGATCTTCCTTTATCCGATGGCGCTTTCGTTCGTCGTTACCGGCACTGCCTGGAAATGGTTTCTCAACCCGGGGCTCGGGCTGGAGAAGACCATGCACAACCTCGGCTGGGAGAGCTTCAAGTTCGACTGGCTGATCAACACCGACATGGCGATCTATACCATTGTCATTGCAGGCGTCTGGCAAGCGTCCGGTTTCATCATGGCGATGTTCCTTGCAGGCCTGCGCGGCATCGACGGGGAAATCATCAAGGCGGCGCAGATCGATGGCGCACCGACCCTTGCCATTTACCGCCGGATCATCATCCCCATGCTCCGGCCGGTCTTCCTGTCGGCCGTCATCGTGCTCGCGCACATGGCGATCAAGTCCTACGACCTTGTGATTGCCTTGACGGGGGGCGGCCCCGGCAACGCGACCGAACTGCCGTCGACCTTCATGTATTCCTACACATTCACGCGCAGCCAAATGGCTGTCGGTTCTGCAAGTGCGGTGATGATGCTGATGGGCATCACGGCGATCATCGTTCCCTATCTCTATTCCGAGCTTCGGGAGAAGCGCACATGAGCGCCGCCAGCGATTCCGTCAGTGCAGGTTCGGCGAGAACCGCTCGCATCGTCATCTACACGCTTCTGATCGCTCTGGCAGCAGTCTACCTCCTGCCGCTCTACGTGATGCTGACGACCTCCTTCAAGTCGCTCGCCGAGATTCGCGGCGGCGACATGTTGGCCCTGCCGCGCGATCCTTCCTGGGCCGCCTGGACGAAAGCCTGGGGAGACGCATGCATCGGCGTGACCTGCGAAGGCATCAAGGGATACTTCTGGAACTCCATCAAGATGGTGGTGCCGGCGGTGGCGATCTCCACGGTGCTGGGTGCGCTCAACGGTTATGTGCTGACCAAGTGGCGCTTTCCCGGCCACAAGATCGTCTTTGGCCTCATGCTGTTCGCCTGCTTCATTCCCTTCCAGGCGGTTCTCATTCCCATGGCGCGGGTGCTCGGTATCTTCGGCCTTGCCAATTCGACGTCCGGGCTCGTCTTCGTCCATGTCGTGTACGGTCTCGGCTTCACCACCCTGTTCTTTCGCAACTATTACGAAGCCTTTCCGGATGAGCTGATCAAGGCGGCAATGATCGACGGCGCCGGCTTCTTCAAGATATTCTGGCGGATACTGCTGCCGAGTTCGGGCCCGATCATCGTCGTCACCGTGATCTACCAGTTCACCAATATCTGGAACGACTTCCTGTTCGGCGTGTCCTTCTCCTCCGGCTCGGAATCGCCGATGACCGTCGCACTCAACAACCTCGTTTCCTCATCCACCGGCGTCAAAGAATACAACGTCGACATGGCGGCGGCCGTCTTCGCCGCCCTGCCGACGCTCTTCGTCTACATCGTCGCCGGACGCTATTTCGTGCGAGGCCTGATGGCCGGCGCAGTCAAGGGATAACCGCAATGAGCTTTCTTCGGATCAGCAACCTCTACAAGAAGATCGGCAACAACGAGGTTCTGAAGGATATCAACGTCGAGATGGAGAAGGGCGACTTTCTTGTCCTGGTTGGACCGTCGGGCTGCGGCAAGTCCACCCTGCTCAATGCGATTGCGGGGCTGATGCCGCCGACCTCCGGCGAGATTGTCCTCGACGGCCAGGTGATCAACGACCTGCATCCTTCCAAGCGGGACATCGCCATGGTGTTCCAGAGCTATGCGCTCTATCCAAACATGACGGTGGAGGAGAACATTGGATTCGCGCTCGAGATGCGCGGGGTGGGCAAGGCGGAACGCGCCGAGGCCGTCAAGAATGTCGCCGGAACGCTGCAGATCGAGCATCTGCTGAATCGGCGGCCGAGTCAGCTTTCGGGCGGGCAGCGCCAGCGCGTGGCAATGGGTCGGGCACTGGTCCGGCAACCGCGCGTCTTCCTGTTCGACGAGCCGCTCTCCAATCTGGATGCGAAGCTGCGCGTGGAGATGCGGGCCGAGATCAAGTCGCTGCACCATAATACCGATGCGACCATCATCTACGTCACCCACGACCAGATCGAGGCGATGACCCTGGCAACGAAGATCGTCGTCCTCAAGGATGGCGGTATCCAGCAGGTCGGCACGCCCTCGGAGATCTACAACCGTCCCGCCAACCTCTTCGTGGCTGACTTCATGGGGTCGCCCGCCATGAACATGCTGAAGGGGCGTACCTTGACAAGCAACGGCGTCCGGCAGATTGCGCTCTTTGGTGGCAAGGTGAATGTGGCCATGCCTTCGTCCGTGACGACAGACGTTCCGGACGGCAGGGAGGTCATTCTCGGCCTGCGGCCCGAAGGCATCACCGACGAAGGAATGGTCGACCCCACCGCCCATGCGATCGCAATGGTTGAGGCCGATGTGAGCCTTGTGGAGCCGACTGGCTCGGACACCTTCGTGACTGCCCGCCTCGCAGGTGAAACGTTCACCGGACGTGTGCGTGCGGATGTCGCCATCGCTCCGAAACAACGCTTCACGTTTGTGTTCAATCTCGACAAGGCCGTGGTGTTCGATCCCTCGACCACGCAGCGTCTCGCCTGAGCCGTCCCCACGGAACAATCATTTCCCGCGTCTGTTGGAAGGTGACCGAAATTACCGAAGAGAGGCGTTATCATGAGCAAGGATCAGACACTGTCTGACGGCTACCGCAAAGACGGATTGCGGGACGAGCGCGACGTCCCAAGCGATCGACCCCCTTCCGCCGACAATCGGGAAAGCCCCTCCGCGGCAACTGCCGAAGATTCCTATGGCCGAAACGAGATGTCAAAGGCGTGGGCACGCGAGTCTTATCGCGCCGATTACCAGCGTGCCGGCACCGGCAGCCGCAACGAATTCGGGTCGAAGCGCGTTGAAGGCCGAGAGACGAAGCGCGAGCCGGAGTGACTCCGGCTGTCGTATACTGGCACAGACAGGAGTAGACGATGACTTCCTCTAAAAAACCGGCCGATGCGAAGACAGTCGAGCGTGACGCGACGGGTCAGTTCGCGAACGTGAAGGCGGGCGGGCACAGTTCTGGGGTCGCTAGCGCAAAACCCACCGTGATTACCGGGTCGGAAGACGCCACTGCACATAAGGTTCCGCCAGGCAAGGATGAGCCCGCGAATGAGTGGGATTCGAACTTCGACGTTGGGGAGCATCCTGCGGATCGATAGGGCGTGCTCGGCCACATGTTTCGAAGCGGCGCAACATTGCTTCGATCTGTGACTCCGCATGTCGGCCGAGGCCGTTGCGCGCAGGCAGCCTTTACCCCGGCACGCAAATTTTCATCGCGGACGATCAAAAGATTGGCCCCCTTTGAAAAGTCGCTAAATTACGTCCTCGTGCATATCACGTGAGGGCGGACATATGAGGCTTTCTGCGGATGCGGCCGTTTCAGACGCCGCGGGAGGTAAGATGTAGTGCGGAAGCTGTTTCGGTTTTCACCGACCTTCCCCACTGCACCGATCAGCGTCTATCTGATGGCCCTTTCAGCGGTCGTGGCCCTGCCGCTCGTGGTGTTCGTGCTGCTCCTGATGATGGAGCTGGAGCGCCGCGACCGCGAGATTCTTGCTGCCAATACTGCAGAGGACGCGCAAGTTGTGGCGCGTTCGGTTGAGCGGACGCTGCAGGATATGACGACGACTCTGCGGATTCTCTCCACTTCGCCCGAACTGGAGCAGGGCGATCTTCGAGCCTTCCACAATCGCACGCAAAATAGCCTTCGCTCCAATTCGCTCTATGTTCTGGCGGTGGACGCCGAGGGACAGCAGCTTTTGAACACGCGCCTGCCCTACGGCACGCCGCTCAGGAAAGTGTCGAATCCATCTGCCCTCGCTACTGCGCTCGAGACGGGCGTCACGCATGTCTCCGACGTCTTCTTCGGCGCAACGAGCGAGCAGTTCGTCTTTAACGTCACAATGCCCCTTCCAGAGAGGATGACTCGCTCCTCTGACGCTGTCGCTTTGATCATGACGCAGAACGCGGCCGATCTCGCCAGAGTGATCAGCACGGACAACCTGCCCCCTGGCTGGTCGGTGGCAATCGTGGACGGCGCAGGCACGATAATCACCTCCATGGGAGCCAGTAACGCTTCGCCGATCAGTGCCTTTCCACAAGAGACACTGAAATTGATGACGGGCATCAACGGGACGATCGAAGATGTGGATGGCAAGCCACGGCAGATCTACGGATATGGACAGGTTGTGGGATCGACCTGGAGGGCGGTGATCTGGGGGCCGATCGAGGCTGCTCAGAGTGAAATCGTCGAAGCCTCCCGGAGCCTGATAATCGGCAGCCTGCTCTTTCTTGGTATAGGCATGCTTTGCGGCTACCTGATTGCCCGCCAGTTGCGGATACCCATCCGGCAGATTGCCCAGATGGCGGAGCGTATCGGCAAGGGAGAAATCGTTTCGCCCGTGGAGACGCGAATCCGCGAAGCCAGCCAGATCTCCGTGGCTCTCTCCAACGCATCCTTCGACCGCAGCCAGGCGGAAGACCGGATGCACCTTATCCTCCAGGAACTCGTCCATCGAACCAAGAACATCCTCACCCTGGTCCAGGCCATGATGCGACAGCTGGCTCGCCAGTCAAAGGACATGGATGAGTTCCAGAAGGCGATCTCCGACAGAATCCAGGGTTTGGGGAAGTCTATCGAGGCCCTCGCGATCGAACAGTGGACCGGGGTGCCGTTGCGGCGCCTCGTCACTGTGCAACTTGATACCTTCGCAAACGTCGCGGACCGCGTGGAACTGCAGGGCGACGATTTCCTCCTGCGCGCCGAGGCGGTCCAGAATCTCGGTTTGGTCCTGCATGAACTTGCCACCAACTCCATAAAGTACGGTGCACTTTCGGTTCCTGATGGCCGGGTTCGCATGTCGTGGCGACAGGAAGATCCGTCTGACCCGAAGTCCCTGCTCCACCTGTCATGGGAGGAGATCGGCGGTCCCCCTGCCGTCGAACCGCAGACGACCGGCTTCGGCACGACCATCATCAGGCGTCACGCTGCTGCGGCCTTTGGCGGACAGGTCGAGATCAGCTATCTCGCCACCGGGCTCGTCTGGACCCTTGTTGCGCCGAGGGACGCCTTTGAGCGGGGCCCGGGGGAGGCGGCGCAGGAATTCCTTCTGTGATTTCGCCGCAGCGGAACGAAGGTCAGGGGCCGCCGTTGTTAGGCCCATGGATGCCATCACAGATCTCCCCACCTTCGATGAACAGTCCCTCAAGGCTGCAGGTCTCACCTATGTGAGCGACGTCGAACCCGGAATACGCCGTGAAAGGAGGGGCAAGGGTTTCTGCTATCGTTTACCCGATGGGAGCGTCCTGAGTGACCCGGAGGAGAAGCGCCGGATTGTGGCTCTTGGACTGCCCCCGGCCTATGAAAATGTCTGGATATGCATGGATCGCCGAGGACACCTGCAGGCGACCGGGTATGATGCCCGCGGGCGCAAGCAGTATCGGTATCATCCGGAATGGCAGAGTCTTCGGAGCGAGCTGAAGTTCGATCAACTTGCCCGTTTTGGGGAGGTGCTGCCGCGAATCCGGCGGCGGATCGAGCGGGATCTGGCTTTAGGACTGGACACCCCCGAGGCGGTCCTCGCCGCGATCATCGCGTTGATGGATACCGCGCATCTGCGCGTCGGCAATCAAGCTTATGCAAAGGAAAACAGGACCTACGGGGCGACGACCCTGTTGAAGCGACACATGACGTTGACGGAAGAGGCCGTGGTCCTTCGCTTCACGGCAAAGGGAGGAAAACGGGTCAGTCACACGATCAAGCACCCACGGCTCCAGCGGATATTCGAGGAGATAGCCGATCTGCCAGGGCGTCAACTCTTTTCCTGGCCCGATGATGGTGGTACCGCCCATCCCGTCGATTCCGGCCGGCTCAATGCCTATCTCGCCGACGTCGCGGGTTTTCCGGTCTCGGCGAAAACGTTTAGGACCTGGGGTGGGAGCCTTGCCGGCTTTGCCGCCGTCTGGCAGGCCTGCAAGGAAGGCTCTCAGCCCCGTGTGAAGCTGATCTGCAAGGCCGCATCCGAGCGGCTCCACAATACCCCCGCCGTCTGCCGCTCCAGCTATATCCATCCGGCCGTGCTGGCCCTCGTGGATGACGCATCGCCGGTGGAACGGCTGCTCAAGAACGAGCTTGAGCTTCCGCAGCTGCGTGGCTTGCGCGCCGATGAGCGGCGTCTGCTGGCAGTACTGAAGAGCTCAAGCCTTCAGACGCAAACGGGTGCGGCTGCGGACCCCCTCCAGCGGTGGAGGGCCGCAGCCGCAGAGGCATGATCAGGCCGCGCGACGGGCGTGGCGACCTTCCTTGACTTCCTCGACAATCTTGGCGACGAAGGGCTGCAGGTCCTTCGGCGAGCGCGAAGTGATGATGCCGTTGTCGACAACCACGGCCTCATCCACCCACTGCGCGCCAGCGTTACGTAGGTCGGTCTTGATCGATGAGTAGGACGTTGCCTTGCGGCCGCGCAGCGCGTCGGCTTCTACCAGAAGCCATGGCCCATGGCAGATGGCGGCCACGGGTTTGCCGCTCTTCACGAAGCTCCGGACAAGCTCTACCGCACCTTCGTCGGTGCGGAGGACATCGGGGTTGATTTGCCCGCCGGGAAGCACAATGGCGTCGAACTCCTCGACGTTCACCTCCGAGATGACGAGGTCGACGTGGACGCTATCGCCCCAGTCCGTCTCGTCCCAGCTCTTGATCTGTCCCGGCTTGATCGAGGCGATCCGCACCTCAGCACCCTGTTTTCTGAGTTCCTCGAGGGGGACGCGAAGTTCCGACCGTTCATAACCATCGGTCGCGAGAATAAGAATGGACGCAGACTTGAAGTCAGCCATTGTTTGCTCCTGTTGAGTTTGTTACGTGGGCGAGGCTTAAAGCCTGCCGCTGGAGAGGTCCCGCCCGTTGATCGACGCCGGTACGCTGATTTCCTCCTGGGGCCCCTTGGGCAGGGGCAGTTCCACGGCTTCAGGTACCAGGACCTGCACTTCTTCGGATGCGTGCTCTGTGTGCAGATCCGGATTGGAGGTTCTGGTCCGGCCAAACAAGCGCTGGAGAAAATTGAACATCGTCGATCTTCCTTCTTGAAGGCCTCTCCGAGGAGCAAACCCGCGAGACCGTCCTGGGTTCCACTTTCTTTCCCCTTGAAATTTAACTTGAACCCCTTCCGGGAACAAATCTTCTTTGGATCGGTTACGCCACGAGGCCTTAGGGTGACGCGGACGGGAATACCGGGGGGTGAATTGACGCGACATACAGCTTGCCTGAGCGTTGGAAGAGACGAGCCAAGGCACCTCACTGCCCGCCTTGTCGAGCGGAGGCAGAGACTATTTAGGCACACCCCTTGGGTAATCGCCGTTCCCCTGCTGACCTCCTGCAGCGGTATTCAGTCTGCCCTGGATCCGGCCGGTCCCGAGGCTTCTGACGTGGCCCGCCTTTTCTACGTCATGCTGATCGGAGGTGGCCTGATTTGGGCCGCCGTGGTGCTGGTGCTGTTCTATGCCGCACGCAAGGCGCGCGAGCCGCATTCTGAACGGGTGGCCGGTCGCGTCATTCTCTGGTGCGGGGCGATCGGTCCGGTGATCGTGCTGACGATGCTCCTTTCCTACGCCGTCTGGCTGATCCCAAACCTGCGACCCTGGTCTTCGGCCATTGCAGAGGGCGTTCGCAAGATCGAGGTTACCGGAGAACAGTTTTGGTGGCGGGTGCGCTATCTGGATGAGCAAGGCGAGGTCCTTCTGGAACGTGCGAACGAGATAAAGATGCCGGTCGGCCAGCGTGTGGTCTTCCTCGTCAAGTCTCCGGACGTCATCCACTCCTTCTGGGTTCCCTCCCTCGGGGGCAAGATGGACATGATTCCGGGCCGAACCAATCACATCATGCTGGAGGCGTCCAAGCCCGGCATCTATCGCGGTGTTTGTGCCGAGTTCTGCGGTCCGTCGCATGCGCTGATGGCTTTCTTCGTGGAGGCACTCGAGCCCTCGGATTTCGAGGCGTGGCTTGCGGGGAGCGGAACAGCCGAGACCGATGGAGCCAGCGAGGGGCATGCCCTTTTTCTGCGACACGGCTGTGGAGCCTGCCATGCGATCGACGGAACGGAGGCGCAGGGGAGGATCGGTCCGAACCTCACCGCCTTCGGCGCGCGCGGCAGCGTCGGCGCCGGAACCATGCCAAACACGCCGGAAAATGTCGCCCGCTTCATTCGTCACCCCTCCGAGATCAAGCCAGGATCACGGATGCCGTCCTTCGGGATGCTTCCAGACGGAGATGCCGAACGTATCGCCACTTACCTTGCGGGGCTGAAATGACAGAGGTACTCGGCGATTTCTCTCCCGAGGAGCGGGCTGCGCAGGAGGAGCGACTGCGGAAGGTCTGGAAGACGCCGGGCGGCTGGCGTTACTGGACCTCCGTCAACAACAGCGAAATCGGCCTCTGGTACGGCGTCGCCTCATTCGGCTTCATGCTGTTTGCTGGCGTGCTTGCATTGCTGATGCGGCTGCAACTCGCGGTGCCGGACAATGATCTGCTGACGGCCGATTTCTTCAACCAGGCCTTCACCCTGCACGGCACAGTGATGATGTTCCTGTTTGCCGTACCGATCTTCGAGGCGATCGCGATCTTCCTCCTTCCCTCCATGCTGGGCGCCCGGGAACTGCCGTTTCCGCGCCTCTCCGCCTTCGGCTTCTGGAGCTTTCTCCTCGGTGGCATCTTCGTCTGCGGCTCGATCTTCTTCAATTCGGCGCCGAGCACCGGCTGGTTCATGTATCCGCCCCTGGCGACGAACAAGGAATTCTCGGGGATCGGCGCTGACATATGGTTGCTGGGCCTCTCCTTTATCGAGGTCGCATCCATCGCTGCCGCCGTCGAGATCATCGTCGGGATCATGAAATGCCGCGCGCCCGGCATGCGGATCAACATGATGCCGATGTTTGCATGGTATCTGCTGATCGTGGCGGGTATGATCCTGTTCGCGTTCCCGCCGCTGATTGCTGGCGACCTCCTCTTCGAAATGGAGCGGATGTTCGACTGGCCGTTCTTCGACGCAGAGCGCGGCGGGGACCCGCTCCTCTGGCAGCATCTGTTCTGGATATTCGGGCATCCGGAGGTCTACATCATCTTCCTGCCGGCCATCGCGCTGATGGCGATGATCGTGCCGACTTTTTCCCAGCGGCCGATCGTGGGCTATTCTTGGATCGTGCTTGCGGCGGTGGGAACCGGATTCCTGAGTTTTGGCCTGTGGGTCCACCACATGTTCACCACCGGCCTGCCGCAGATATCGCTTGCCTTCTTTTCTGCGGCGTCGGAGGCAGTTGTCATTCCGACAGGCGTGCAGATATTCGTCTTCATCGCGACGATGCTTGCCGGCCGGGTGATATTCTCGGTGCCCATGCTGTTCGGTGCTGGCGGCCTGATCACCTTCGTGATCGGCGGGTTGACGGGCGTCATGGTGGCGCTGGTGCCGTTCGACTGGCAGGCGCACGATACCTATTTCATCGTGGCCCACCTGCACTACGTGCTGATCGGCGGGATGCTGTTCCCGGTGGTTGCCGGCATCTACTATTACTTCCCGTTCGTCACCGGCAAGAAGCTGAGCGATGCTTGGGGCAAGGTGGCCTTCTGGCTGATGTTCATCGGCTTCAATGTCGGGTTCTTCCCGATGCATTTGTCGGGGCTTCGCGGCATGCCGCGCCGGGTCTTCACATATCCCGAGGATATCGGCTGGGACTGGTTCAACCTGGTCTCCACCATCGGCGCCTTCATCTTCGCCAGCGGCGTCCTCACCATCGTCGTGGACATCTTCAGGCCCAAGCCGAAGATTGGGGACCTCAATCCCTGGCGATCCGGGACGCTTGAATGGACGAACGATCCCGATGAGAACTGGGGCATGCGATCGGTTCCGATCATCGAGAGCCGCTATCCACTCTGGGACCAGCCAGACCTCCAGAAGAATATCGACGAAGGACGCTATTACCTTCCGGATGCCAAGTCGGGTCGACGCGAAACGCTCGTCACCTCAGTGCTGGACGCGGAGCCTATCCAGTGCCTGCGCGTGGGAGGCACGTCCCATGTCACAATCATCGCCGCCATGGCACTAGGTGGCGTCTTCATCGCGCTGACATTCCATTGGTGGGCGGTGACGATCGTCTGCGCCATTATCACCCTCCTTGCCATCCTCTACTGGCTATGGACGGGCACGGCAGAGATACCGGAGGCCCCGGACATGGATGTCGGCCTGGGCAAGCGCCTGCCGATCTACCGGTCAGGCCCGGCTTCCGTCGGGTGGTGGGCGATGTTCATCACCATGGTGGGTGACGGCACAGCCTTTGCCAGCCTGATGTTCGGCTACTTCTTCTACTGGACCATCCATGGCGACTTCACTGCGGGTCTCGGCGGGCCCGGCATCCTCTGGCCGATGACGGCACTCGTGCTGTTTCTCATTTCATGGGGCCTCATGCTGGCTGCGCGACACCTCAACCGAAAGGACAGGGCAGGTGGAGCCCGGGCCGCAATCGGCCTGTCCCTGATCGTCACGGTCGCCGCCGCAGTGGCCGGGCTGCTCGGCCCCTATACCCACGACATGCAGCCGACCATCCACGTCTATCCGGCTACGGTCTGGATCATTGCGATCTGGACCGTGGTCCATGCGGGGGCTGGCTGCATCATGCAGGGATATTGCCTCGCTCGAAGCCTCACCGGCAGGATGACCGCGCGCTATGACCAGGACATCGTCAACGTCACCCTTTACTGGCACTTCCTGACCGTAACCGCCGTGGCATCCTTTGGCGTGCTTGGCCTCTTTCCGTTGATGAGGTAGGCCATGCGACACATCCTGCCCCGCGAAGTCGAAACCCTGTGGACGCTGTTCACGGCGCCGGTCGTCTGGGCGCTGCACTTTATGGTCTGCTACGTCGTAGTCGCGATCTATTGCGAGAAGGCTGCCCTTTGGGGCATCGAGTTCGGCAAGATCAGGGTTGCGCTTGGCGCGGTCACGCTGCTTGCATTGGCAATGATTGTCCTGTCGGCCTATCTCGCCTGGCGTCAGTGGGGGTTCGGCTCGGGCGATCCGCCGCATGACCAACCGACGGCCCTGGACCGCCGCCGCTTCCAGGGTTTTGCCACGCTGCTTCTGTCGGGGCTGAGCTTCGTCGCCGTAATCTATGTCGCCATCCCGCTGATCCTCATCGACGGGTGTTACCAATGAGGAGGGCGTCTCTCGCGACGGGTCTGCTTCTCTTGGCGGTGGCATGGATCATCGTACTGCCCTTCGGCGGACGGGAATCCTTCACTATACACATGATCGTCCACATGTCGGTGGTGGCAGGCGCTGCTCCGCTGCTTGCAGTCGGGCTGTCCGGCTCCCGTCATGACCTTACTGTGCGCTGGCCGTGGTTCACACCGGTCATCGCCTCCCTCGTTGAACTCCTGGCAGTATGGGGATGGCATCTTCCGGCTGCGCGGGTGATGGCTGAGGCGTTCTGGATCATCACGGCGCTGGAGCAGGCGACGTTTCTCGCGGCCGGACTGCTGCTCTGGCTTTCCTGCCTTGGCGGCGCCCAGGAGGGGCGGGAGGCTCGTCAGCTTGCCGGCACCTTCGGCCTGCTGTTCACGTCCATGCACATGACCTTGCTCGGTGCCCTGCTTTCGCTGTCACCGCGACCGCTCTACGGCACCGAAAACGTCACATGCTTCGGCGTCACGCTGGGGGCTGCCGTCGACCAGCAGGCCGGCGGCGTCGTGATGTTGCTCGTCGGAGCGGTCGTCTATCTCCTCGGCGGCGTCCTGCTGCTGTCCTCGGCCTTGGGGCCACGCGAACATTCGGGAGGGCGTCTGTGATCGTCCGGCGCAAGTACATCATCGCAGCGGCTGTCCTGCTCCCGGTCGTCGGACTTCTGGTGGGTTGGTCGGGCCTGATCGGCGTCAGGGCGAGTACCGGGCACTGGGCAGTTACCGACTGGTTTCTTCACTGGGTCATGCGGAATTCCGTCCGCACCGCCGCGCTTTCGCATGAAGCTCCGCCGCTGGACCATCCAGCCTTGCTTCCTCCTGCAGCAGGCCACTACGAAATCGGCTGCGCCATGTGCCACGGCTCACCGGCGCGGCCGAGATCGGAGACGGTGAAGCAGATGCTTCCGGAGCCGCCGGATCTGGTGCCCGTGATTTCGAGCTGGACGGACGAGCAGTTGTTCGAGATCGTCCAGCACGGGGTGAGGTTCACCGGCATGCCGGCCTGGCCGACCCAGAAGCGTCCTGACGAAGTATGGTCCATAGTCGCCTTCCTGCGCCACCTACCCAGCATGGAGGCCGAACGCTACCGGGAGCTGTCGGGGCTCTACCCGCCACCCATGGAAGGAGAGGTGGATAATCTGCCTCTCAGCTGCGAAAGCTGCCATGCGGAGCGGAGGCTTAATGCGGAGAGCCTCGTGCCGAGCCTTGCGGGACAGTCGGAGACCTATCTGGTCGAAAGCCTACGTGCTTATGCTGACGGCAGGCGTGCAAGCGGTATCATGCAACTGGCGGTCAGTTCGCTTCCCGAGGAAGCGTTCGGGGACCTCGCACGGTACTATGCCGGACAGGAGCGGTCAGTGCGCAATCCTGCGGACGTCGATGCCGGACTGGTCGAGCAGGGCCGAATACTGGCACAACAGGGACGCGCTGCCGACAAGATCCCGGCCTGCCTGTCCTGTCACGAGAAGCCCGATGGAAATCCAGCCTATCCGAGGCTTTCCGGGCTGAGCCGCCCTTATCTCACTCGCCAGCTTCAGCTGTTCGTCGACGGTGTACGGGGCGGAACCAAGTATAGCCACCTGATGAATGAGGTGGCGAAAAATCTCGAGCCCGAAGATGTCGCGGCCGCGGCGGCCTATTTCTCACAACGATCGGAATGACCCAGACCTGTCAGATCGGAACCACCATCATGTAACAGGCGGCGACGACCATCACGAGTCCGGCGGCTTCGACCCAATCCTTGACCATCTGTGCCTCCCTCCATACGCGTTTGGCGATATGGTGAGTGAACGAGCGTGGTGGCCATCATGTTCCACATATGAGACGCGAATGTGTCGAGCCTGTCACGATTATGGCGCCTAGGAGGCGTCTGCAGCAGCACGTGCTTGCGCCGCCTGAAGAACCGTTCGCAGCTCCCGGGCGGCGGCATTCTCGATCGCGAAGCCACCCTCGGGGAGTACGCCGGGATCCTCTTCGTTGTCCTTGAAGGTCGCGTCGTCGCGAAGCCTCTGGATAAACCGGGTGATCTGCATTTCACCGCCGATCATGGCGGCGAGCATGTCGATCAGCAGTTCCCGGTGGGCATTGAGCCGACCTTCCAGTTCCTCGGGTGTCAACGTGCTCATGTCTTCATTCCTCCGTAGCGGGAGAAATAGGCGCTTTGCTCGAAAGGGAACCCGTGAGGGGGCCTCAAAGTTATCCGCGGGAACGAAGACGCGGAATGGTGTCTGCCGCGATACCGCGAGGCAAACCTTCAGGGCATGCCGGATCGACAGACATGAGGAAGGAAAACCAATGAAGAAGCTCACAATTGCCCTGGCTGCTGGCCTGCTCCTCAGTGCCTGCAGCGATGGCGGCAACAACCAGTCCGACACCGTCGATAATACGCCGCCGGGTGGCCCTGCTGCTTCTGCTCCGACAGACGCCGACCCGACCCCCCAGAGCGGAACCGGCGGCCAAAGCCCAGTCGACAGTTCCACCGGCACCGTAAAGCGCTAAATCGGCTGCTTCTGCGGGAACGAATGCTGCGTCGCCCCATTGTTAGATGGTTCTTCAATGGGGCGACGTATGAAAAGCGACAACGCGATTTTCAACATCCTGCCGGGCAGCTGGACTGAGCTCGGTGCGATCTATGACGGCGAAGGCACCAACTTCGCTCTTTTCTCCGCCCACGCCGAAAGGGTCGAGCTCTGCCTTTTCGACAGCAGCGGCAGGGCTGAGATCGCGCGGCTTGAGCTGCCCGAATATACGAACGAGATCTGGCACGGCTACGTCCCCGGGTTGAAACCCGGAGCCCTTTACGGCTATCGCGTCTACGGCCCTTATGATCCCGATAACGGACATCGCTTCAATCCGAACAAGCTTCTTGTCGATCCGTATGCACGAGAGCTTGTGGGAGACGTGGATTGGAACGATGCCCACTTTGCCTACGACCTTCTTCACGATGACAGGGATCTGACATTCGACGATCGGGACAGCGCTCCATTCATGCCCAAATGCCGCGTCGTTGATCCGAACGGATTCGATTGGCATGATGCGAACCGGCCCAACATCCCGTGGTCCTCAGCCGTTGTCTACGAAACACATGTGAAGGGCTTCACGCAACTCAATCCCGCGGTTCCTCAGGAACTGCGCGGTACGTTCGACGGCATGGGTCACGCTGCCTCGGTGGACTACATCAGAAGCCTCGGGATCACGTCGGTGGAACTGATGCCGGTTCACTACTTCCCGGACGACCAGCACCTCCTCGACAAGGGGCTCCATAATTTCTGGGGCTATAACACTCTCGGCTTCTTCGCACCCGCATCCCGCTACTACGGCCCGCGGGGGCTGGAAGGCTTCCGGGAGATGGTCAGAAATTACCATGATGCCGGCATCGAGGTGATACTTGACGTCGTCTACAACCACACGGCTGAAGGTAACGAGCTGGGGCCGACACTCTCTTTCAAGGGTATTGACAACTTCTCTTACTACCGGACCATGCCGGACCAGCACCGCTACTACATCAACGACACCGGGACCGGAAACACCGTCAACACGTCCCATCCGCGGGTATTGCAGCTGATCATGGATTCGCTACGCTATTGGGTGCAGCACATGCATGTCGACGGCTTCCGCTTCGACCTCGGAACAATTCTGGGCCGCGAACCGGAGGGCTTCGACCAGCGTGGCGGCTTCTTCGATGCGGTGACGCAGGATACTGTCCTGTCGAAGGTGAAGCTGATCGGCGAGCCATGGGACATCGGGCCCGGCGGATATCAGGTTGGCGGCTTCCCGCCAGGCTGGGCAGAATGGAACGACAAGTATCGCGACACCATCCGGGACTACTGGAAGGGCGATAACGTCGCACCCGACTTTGCGGCTCGTCTGCTGGGGTCCGGCGATATCTACGACCTGCGCGGTCGCCGGCCCTGGGCAAGTGTCAACTTCATCGCCGCCCATGACGGGTTCACGCTGAATGATCTCGTCTCCTACAACGAAAAGCACAACGAGGCGAATGGCGAGGACAACAACGACGGCCATAACGACAACCGCAGCTATAACTATGGCGCTGAGGGCCCCACAGAGGATGAGGCCATCAATGGGGTTCGCGAGCGCCAGAAGCGCAACTTCCTGGCGACCCTCTTCCTTTCTCACGGAACACCGATGCTCCTCGGCGGCGATGAATTCGGCCGCAGCCAGATGGGAAACAACAACGGCTATTGCCAGGACAGCGAGATTTCCTGGGTCCGCTGGGAGGGGCTTCCCGAGACGAACGAGCAGTTGCGGGAGTTCACCCGTCACATCATCGCCTTGCGGAAGGAGCAGCCCATCTTCCGCCGTGAAAACTGGCGCGACGGCATGGAGGTTCGCTGGTTCAACGCGGGTGGGGGTGAGCAGCTTCCCGAGCATTGGCAGGAAGGCACGACCCTTGGTCTCAACCTCCGTCGCGTCGATCTCGAGCGTGAGGAGGGTCTCTGGTCTAACGTGCTGGTGCTTTTCAACCCGTTCGAAGGCAACGTCCCCTTTTACATTCCGCCAATGGTTGAGGGGCGCTGGATCCTCGAACTCACGACGGCGGATCCGTCGCTGCGAGGCGTGGAAGTAGAGCAGGATCAGGAGTTCGAGCTTGAGGGCCGTACTCTGGTTGTCCTTCGGAGAGCCTGACTGTTCAAGCAGCTGAAGCAAGTCAGCCGCTCTCGGACGGTTGCCTTCTTCAGGAGACGGCTTTGGGCAGAGGCCGCGAAGGCGATGTTTTCGATCGATTCATGAGCGAGGCGTAGACCGCGGCATATTGCTGGGCACTACGGTCCCAGGAGAACCTGGCCTTCATGCCCTGGTTCTGCAGTCTCGCCCATTGCTTCGGGTCCGCATAAGCTTCGACCGCCCGCCTCAGCGCCGTCCGCAGGCCGTCGGTTGTGACCGGATGAAACTGGAACCCGGTGGCCACGCGTGCAGACATTGCTGCGTCATTGGCGTCGATAATCGTTTCAGAAAGGCCGCCCGTCCGGGAGACCACCGGCACGCAGCCGTACCGAAGCGCGTAGAGCTGGGTCAGGCCGCAAGGCTCGAAGCGGGACGGCTGGATGATCGCGTCCGCTCCGGCGTGCATGAGATGCGCGATCGCCTCGGCATAGCCGATATGGACGGTCATCTGGCCAGGATGCCGCGCCGCAGTCTCCAGGAGCTGGCGCTCGATCTCCCGGTCCCCTTGTCCGCAGACGATCAGCTTGCCACCGCTGTTGATGATCTCGTCTGCAGTCTCTGCCAGCATGTCCATGCCCTTCTGCCATGTCAGGCGGCTGACCGCGGCGAAAACAGGCCCTGCGCCGTCTGTGTCCAGGCCGAACGCCTCCAGCAGATGTCGACGGTTCTGGCGCTTCTTGCGAAGGCTGGCAGCGTCGTAGTTCACGGGTAGGTAGGGATCGGCGGCCGGGTCCCAGACCTCTAGGTCGATCCCGTTGACGATACCGCGAAGGACGTCGAGCCGTTGGTTCAGAATGCCATCCATGCCCATGCCAAAGCGAGGCGTCAGGATTTCCCTGGCATATGTCGGACTGACCGTGGTGATGGCATCAGCCGTCTGCAGACCGCCTTTCAGGTAACTGATGTCCCGGAAGTATTCGAGGCAGTCGGTCGCGTAGAGTTCGGGCCGCAGCCCCAGTGCCGGCAGAAGTGAGGCAGAGAATTGTCCCTGGAAGGCGAGATTGTGCACCGTGAGCACAACTGGAGTGGGTACCTCCAGTTCCCGCATGTAAACTGATGTCAGGGCCGTTTGCCAGTCGTGGGGATGAACGATGTCCGGTATCCAGCCGGGGAGCGCTCCGCCCGCCACTTCGGCGGCTGCAAGGCTCAGCGCTGCGAAGCGTTTCCAGTTGTCGGCATAATCAACCCCCGCAGCGTCAACGTAGGGGCCACCGTCGCGTGCATAGAGGGCAGGGCAGTCAAGAACCAGCAGGCTGAGGCCTTCGATCTGCGCGTAGAGCAGAGAGGCCCGTTCGCCCAGCAGTTCGTCGAAAACGAGCAGCGGCGGCGCCGTCCTGAGCTGCCCCATTACCGACGGATAACCCGGGACCAGTGAGAGTGTCTCGATCCCAAGTCGTTCCAGCGCCTTCGGCAGGGAGCCGGTGACGTCGGCGAGGCCGCCTGTCTTGATAAGGGGGAAGATTTCGGAGGTGACGGAAAGTACCTTGATGGCGCCAGAGGCACCTCGTCGCTTCACGGTGCCGGATGTTTCCGCCGTACTGACCGAGCCAGGATCCTCGAAAGAGAAGAAAGCGTCCGTCATGCCAGCCTCCACCGTGCACTCGGCCGGTCCTGCCGAACGCGCGGAGGGCCGCAAGCGTTCCAACGAAATGAGAGAAAGAAAGTCTTGTAGCGCACGGCACCCACGCAGCAGGTAGAGCAGAGATTGCGGCGGCAGGTCTGCCGCAGCCGCATGTCAGGATGTCAGCTGCTGGTCGTCTTTTTCGTCCGCGCAGCCTTCTTCTTTGGAGGAGGAGGCAGCGCCTCTGAACCCTTGCCTTCCGGCTTTATGCTCGCTCCTTCCGGCTTTATGCTCGCTGGCTTCGCACTAGCCGCGGCGGGCCGCGACGTCGCACGTTTCATGCGACCCGGCTTAAAGCTATCCAACTCTCGTTTCGCCCGCTCCCAGTGCTCCAGATCCTTTCCTGCCGGATATCCCTCCTCTTCCCAAAGTGAATAGGCGCGCTTGCGTACCCAGTCGTCCTCGTGATCCGCCATCAAGGTCTCCACTTTTCGTGGACGAAGAACGATCAAGAAAACCGAAAGTTCCTGCTGGCGACGAATAATTCGAGGTCTCGGCTTACGAAGGCGGAACCTTATGGGAGGTCGGGAGTTTAGGGCCGCTGAAGGGAGCCGCCATGAACAACTTCTGCGATATCATACCTCACCCTGACGGATGGACCTACGTCATGAACGGGATCGAGTCCCGTTGCTCATTTCACACCTATGAGCTTGCCGTCGCAGCTGCGAGGGTGGAGATGGCGAAGCGCAAGCACAGCCGCGTTTTCCGGCGTATGGAGCTTAACGGGGATATGCTGCCAGTCCAGCCACAGCCGGGTTCCGGCCTGAATGCCTGACGGCTCTGCAACGCCCAAGCAAAAGGCCCGGTTCAGCGAACCGGGCCTTTTCATAGCGAGGATCAGGCAGCCTTCCGGGCAGCGGAGTTGACCGCCGTCTTGGCAAGGCCCGTCAGCTTCTCGTCGGTCTTGCTTTCCTCTGCAAGCGTCTCCTCCAGAAGCTTCACCGCATCCTTCAGGCCAAGCTGCTGGGCCCAGGAGCGCAGCGTGCCATAGCGGCTGATTTCATAGTGCTCGACAGCCTGGGCGGCGGCAAGAAGGCCGGCGTCGAGGGCGGGCGTATCCTTGAATTCTTCCATGATTTCTTCGCCCTCGGAGATGATCCCCTCGATGGCGTCACAGGTCTTGCCGCGAGCTCGCTTGCCGATAATTTCGAAAACCTGCTTCAGGCGCTCGATCTGGCCCTCGGTCTCTTCCTTGTGGTCCTGGAAGGCGGTCTTGAGCTTCTCGTCCTGGGCAGCGCGCGCCATCTTCGGCAGCGCCTTCAGGATCTGACGCTCGGCGTAGTAGATATCCTTGAGCGTCTCGTAGAAAAGGTCGTCGAGGGTTTTCGTTGCCATGATTGCAAGTCTCCTGGGTGAAGGTTCAGGGTTGATCTTTCCGCTGCAGATAACGAAGCGACCTGTTAAAAGTTCCGCGTCTCAGTTCTGCCTGTAGCTGGGTTCGCGACCACCCTCGGGCTTGTCGTACAAGCGCTCAACGGCCTCTTCCTGCCGAGCTTTCTCGACCGTCCCGATGCGTCTCTTACGCATCAAGCCAAAAGCGATGACGAGGCCCAGCAGGACAGGGCCTATCGCGACGATCATGAACCATAGTTTGTCGGCCATGTTCTTTCTCCCGGTTGATCCTCAGTGGTGTTCGCCAGCTATGTGCAGGTTGTTGGTGCATCCCTTCAGCCCATCGACCGAGCGACAGCAGTCCTCTGCGCGGCGGACATCATCAGCGCTTGCCACCGTGCCTTCCAAGGAAGCGATGCCGTCATTTACGGAGACTGTGATGCCTCGGGGATCCAGAAATGCGTCCTGCGTGAGAGCTTCATTGACGGCGGTTTGCAGATCACTGTCGGAGCGTTCGTATCCGTCCGGAGCGAGGCAGCGTTTCTTCTCCTGGCCGCTGCCCTCCGCAAAGATATTCGCTTCTCCCTGCAGGTATCCGCTGGGGCGATTTTCAGCGGGTCCCTCCCAGCGCGGCCACTGCGAGGTTTCGCCGGGTCGTCCGGATTTTGGCTGTTCGTTCTTCATCGGAGTTTCTCCTTCGCAAGGTCCATGCCGAGACAACCGGATTCCCCTCGCGAAGGTTCCTTCATGCCCACCAGTCGAGGACTTCCGGGACGCTAGAGAGGCGCAGCTGGGTCGAAAACCGCGATGCGTAGACGCCGAGGGTCGCATCATGCGTGGCGTCCGAGGTGCTGCAGATTGCATCCTTCAGGAGGATGATCGAATATCCCAGGTCGACCGCACCCATCACGGCAGCGAGGACGCAGACATCTGTCTCTCCACCGGAGATGACGAGGGTGGTGACATCCTGCCCGCGAAGATATCGATGCAGGCGGCCCTCCAGCCATGGGGAATAGATGGGCTTGTCGAAGACTGTCGCGGGAGGAACAAGCTCCCGCAGTTCCGGCAGTATGTCGACCATCTCGTCGCCAAGGACCTCGCGGGTCATCATCGGCCATTTCTGGTAGTATTCGCGCCAGGTCCCGGTGACATCGGCGGGATGAACGGGCGGTATGAAGCGAGTGAAAATGGTCTCAGCCGCGTGGGCCGAGGATAGTATGGTGACCGGGTCGCGGACCTTCTGCATCCATGGGACGTTCCAAGGGGTATCTTCGGCAAACAGCCTCTGCATGTCGACGCAAAGATGGCGGCAACGTCTCGGATCTTCCATTCTCTCCTCCGGATCGGACTGGCTCCAACGAAGCGGACGGGTCAAGGTTCCGAGCGGCTAGGGCGGTCACTCAAGAGAGAGAGAGAGAGAGAGAGAGAGAGAGAGGGGCTGCCGCGTCAAAGGACGAGCCGGTGTGAGGCTGCAAAGCCGAACGTCGTGGAATGAGAGATCGCTTGCCACGCGACCAGGCCGATAAAGGTCAGCTACTGCTCGTATTTCTCGCCGAGCGCCTTTTGAAGCTGCTGAGCGAGTTCCAGAAGACGATCGGGAACAGGCTCCTTCTCGATCTCGTGCAGGAGAACCGATACTTCGCGGCTGACGCGCCGCCCTAGTCGAATTTCCGCCTCTGTACTGGGATCGATCTTTTTCGCCATTCCGACCTCGGACGATGCTGTGACGGTCATCGTCCACCTTCTGCACTAGAGCTTATCTCAGTCCTCCTTACAGCAATATTCCAATCTTCGGAAATCCCGAAAATGTCACAGGTGACAAAATGCAAAAAGGCGATCCACGGGAGTGAATCGCCTCGAGAAGCAGATCGCCGTGCTTCACCTGCGTGGGGGAGGAGGTGTTCCCGCTGGAATGGACGTAACCGTCGTGGCTACGGGGTCGCTCGCGGGGAAGGTATCTTCCAGTCCTTCCTCAAGTTGTTCTTCCAGATTTGCCGCGTCGTCCTTTTCGCGCGCCGAGGGGGTCGTGCGCTGTCCTTTGTCCGGCATCTTCTGCGTATCTTGTTCTGTAGTCATAGCATGTCCTCCGTGCCTGATTGTTCCAGGGGAAACGTTGGCGTGCGATCTTGGTTCCGGAGGGAACCTCCGGCGCGCACACGACGTTTGCGCAGCACGTAGGAGACTGTCATGGCGCCCCGATCGTTCTGGAAAGGCTATCTGAAGCTGTCACTGGTGACGTGCCGGGTAAGCATGACGCCGGCGGTTACCGAGTCCGGCAAGGTCCGCTTCCACAATCTCAATCGTAAGACGCACAACCGGGTCATGAGCCAGTATGTGGACGCTGTCACCGGAGAAGCGGTGGAGGACGAGGATCAGGTCAAGGGATATGCCAAGGGAGAAGATGACTATGTCCTGATCGAGGACGAGGAGTTCGACGATGTCGGCCTCGAAAGCACTCGCACGATCGACATTTCCACCTTCGTGCCTGTCGAGTCGATCGGCTGGATCTGGTATGACCGCCCGCACTATCTCGCGCCTGATGACGAGGTGAGTGCGGAAGCTTTCGCGGTGATCCGTGAGGCCATGGCGAAGACCGGCACGGCCGGTATTGCGCGCCTCGTCATGTATCGCCGCGAGCGCGCTGTCCTTCTCATCCCGAAGGACAAGGGGATCGTCGTGTGGACGCTTCGCTACGGTGACGAGGTGCGTGATGCAGGCTCCTATTTCCATGACGTCGGGAAGGAGAAGCCGTCCTCGCAGCATCTCACCATGATGAAGAAGCTGATTGGAGAGCGTACTGCGCGCTGGGACCCGAGCATGGCGGACGACCCTGTTCAGGATCGCCTGCTCGATATCGTCGCTGCCCGCCAGAAGGGCAAGAAGGTGAAGAAGCCAGCGGAACCGAAGCAGGAGACGCCCAGCAACGTCATCGACATCATGAGCGCGCTGAAGAAGAGCCTTGCTGCGGAGCGCAAGTCCTCCAGGTAGAGACTAGCGCTTCTGGCGCTTTGTCCGAGACGTCTTGATCTCCGCCTCTGCTTCCCTGAAATCCGACCACGGATCCCTGTCCAACTGCTCGTGGCGGCTCGTTGCGTTGTTCACCGTGAAGTACGCCGGCCCGATTGCCTGCTCCAGCTCCTCCCAGGCGATGGGCATGGATACCGGGGCTCCAGGGCGAGCCCGCGTCGAATAGGGGGCCACAGCCGTGGCGCCTCGCCCATTGCGCAGGTAGTCGATCAGGATCTTTCCCTTCCGCTTTGACTTGGTGATGGTGGAGACATAGCGGTCGGGGCTATCGCCGGCCATGCTGTCGGCGAGCGCCTTCATCGCCGCCTTGACGTCCGGCCACTCCGCCTTGGGTTTCACCGGTGCGACGACGTGCAGCCCCTTGCCACCGGACGTCTTGACGAATCCGGAAAGCCCCATCGCCTCGAAGCGTTCGCGAACCTCATAGGCGGCTGCGATGACGTCCTCCCAGGTCGTTCCGTCGCCGGGGTCGAGGTCGATATTGACCATGTCCGGCTTTTCCCACTGGTCGATGGTCGAGCCCCAGGGATGGATTTCGAGCGTCCCGCCCTGAACGAGACCGAGCAAGCCGTCGAGGTCCCGGATGATGATATCCTCTTCGGAAGGATCGGCGGGATCCTTCGCCGTGCCGATATGCTTGTTCATGCCCTTCCAGGCATGCTTCTGGAAGAAAAGAGGTTTGCCGATGCCATCGGGACCTCGCACCAATGCAAGGGGGCGGTTGACCACAAACGGAGCCATGTGCCGCCAAACCTCGACGTAGTAATCGGCAAGGCCAGCCTTGGTCACGCCGGCATCCGGCCAGTAGATGCGGTCCGGGTGGGTGAGCGTTACCGTCCGGCTCCCCAGTTCCTTTTGGTCATCGCTGCTTGCCATGGCTGGACCGGCCTCTTGCACCACATCCCTTGCCTGCTTGTCCTCCCTCATACCACGAAAGGAGGCGTGTCTGATGTGAGCATCAGCAGTCCAGCCACGGAACTCGACTTCCGCCACCAGTTCGGGTCTGAGGAAGACGACATCCTTCCGCTCGACCGCCGTCAGTTTCTCCTCGAACGGGCTCTTCGTGACCTTCAGCTCCTGCATCTGGCGGAAGAGCGTCTGGGCGACCTTGTTGCTGTAACCGGTGCCCACCCGGCCAGCATGCATCAGCTTGCCGTCCTGGTAATAGCCCATCACCAGCGAGCCAATGGCGCTGCTGGAGACGGAGGAGGGGACATAGCCGGCGACAACGAACTCCTGCCGCGCCGAGCATTTCGACTTCACCCAGTCTTTTCCCCGCCCGCCGCGGTAGGGGGCATCTCCGATCTTGGAGATGATCCCCTCGAGGCTGAGGCGGCAGGCGTGCTTCAGCACAAGCCCTCCTTCGTCATCGAAATGCTCGCTGTAACGAACGATGTCGCTGCTGCCGGACAGGATGCCTTCCAGCGTCTGCTTGCGATCCACAAGCTTGGAGGGAGTCAGATCGAACCCATCGAGATGGAGGAGATCGAAGGCGAAGAAGACCAGCCGATCCGTTCGCCCCTCGCTCAGATCCTGCTGGAGAAGCGAGAATTCGCTTGCGCCCGATCCGCCGTTGACCACCACTTCGCCGTCCAGCACGGCCTGCTGCACCGGCAGGCGCTTGAGTGCATCCACGATCGCATCGCCGAATTTGTGGGTCCAGTCGAGGCCGGTCCGGGTCAGGAGCTTGACGTCGCCGCCGTCGATACGTGCCTGGA
This sequence comes from Pseudorhizobium banfieldiae, assembly GCF_000967425.1. Classification (NCBI taxonomy): domain Bacteria; kingdom Pseudomonadati; phylum Pseudomonadota; class Alphaproteobacteria; order Hyphomicrobiales; family Rhizobiaceae; genus Pseudorhizobium; species Pseudorhizobium banfieldiae. Next base: position 2,818,185 of record NZ_FO082820.1, on the reverse strand, counting down.
CACGGTATCCATCCAGCTTGATTTCGTGGATCCATCGCTTCCCGGAAGGCGCACTCTTCACGAGCGTCGCAAGCTGAGGTGTCACGAAGTCAGGCAGCTCTGCCTTCTTCGCTCCCTTCAGCTTCGGTAAGCTGTTATTCTTGACGGGTCCATTCAGCGCCTCGTCCGAAGGAGAAGGGTCGGATGTCTTCGGCGGCGTTTTTCGCTTGGCCTTCGCCTTCGTGCCGCCTTGCAGTTCCTCGAGAAGCCGTCCGGTCTTCACGGACTTGGGAAGCTCCTCCAGGATGTCGGCATCGCCTTCGGCCCGCGCGAATTCATCTTCCCCCTTGATGAGGAGCCAGTTCTCCCGCTTTTCACCACGGCGGTTGGCCATGCGCACGAGATGCCATCGGCCCTCGAGCTTCTCCCCCTTGAGCTCGAACTCCATGTGTCCCTTGCTGTAGCCGCGTTTCTGATCTCCGATCGGATGCCAGGTGCCGCGATCCCAGAGGAGGACCGAGCCTGCTCCGTAGTTTCCTTGCGGGATCGTTCCTTCGAAATCGCCGTAGTCGAGCGGGTGATCTTCGACATGGACGGCGAGCCTCTTCTCACCTGGCACAAGGCTGGGGCCACGCGTGACCGCCCAGCTCTTCAGCACGCCATCCATTTCCAGCCGGAAGTCGTAGTGAAGCCGGCGCGCTGCATGCTTCTGGATGACGAAGCTGTTTCCCCCGGACTTGACTTTTCTCCCCTTCGGCTCGGGCGACGCCTTGAAATCGCGTTTCTCGTTATAGGCCTCGAGTGCCATGGTCAGCTCGCTTTCCTCTGCGGGGCGCGCGTCTTCGGCTTGCGGGCAGACTTGCTCTCCGCTGTCGTTTTCTTCTTTGTGCCTGAGCCGGAGCCGGCGCTCTGACGCAGCGCGTCAAGCAGGCTGGAGACCTTCTTGGGTTCGGGCTTCGGCTTCTTCGGCAGCTTGCGGCCTTCTATCTTCGCCTGGATGAGCTCAGTAAGCGCCGCCTCGTAACGATCGTCGAACTCGGTCGGATTGAATTCGCCTTTCTTGGTGGAGATGATGTGGCGGGCGAGGTCGAGCATCTCGCCTTCGATCTTGAACTCCGGGATATCGGAGAAGATCTCCTCAGCGGCGCGAACCTCATAGTCGTAATTGAGCGTGCTGGCTATGAGGCCCTCGTCGCTCGGACAGATCAGCAGCGTCCGCAGCCGGCGGAACAGGACGGTGCGGGCGAGGGCGGCGACGTTCTTCTCTTCCAGCCCCTTCCTGATCAGCGCATAGACATCCGCTGCGGCCTTGTCGGCAGGGGCAAGGTAATAGGGTCGATCCAGGAAGATGGTGTCCACTTCTCCGCAAGGGATGAACGTTTCCAGTTCCAGCGTCTTGTCGCTGTTCGGCACGGCATCCTTTATCTCGTCGGGTTCGAGTATGACGTATTCTCCGCTCGCCACCTCATAGCCCTTGACGATGTCGTCATTGTCGACTTCCTTGCCGGTATCGGCATCGACCAGCTGACGGTGGACGCGGTGGCCGGTCTCGCGGTTTATGATGTTAAAGCTGACGCGGTCTGCAGTCGACGCCGCCGTATAAAGCGCGACCTGGCAGCTTAACTCCCCGACCTTCAAGTAACCCTTCCAGTTTGCACGCGGCGCCACGACTCAAACTCCCCGAAAACCCTATCAACAGGGGCGGTGGAACTTTGTTCCGTTCGTCAGGTTTCCCGCGAGAAAGCAACAACCAAGCCCGATCCCATTGCGGAACCAAAGCCATAACGGTGCGTTTGCCACCATCATCCCGCCCAGTGATACGACGGAGAGGTAGGCCCCGGTGTCTGAATCACAGTTGAAACGTGATCCTGCACGCGCAGATATTGTAAAACTCATCCCCGCTCTCCGCGCGTTCGCCCGCACCTTCTGCCGCAATCCGACGGATGCGGATGATCTCGTTCAGGAGACGTTGATGAAGGCGCTGGCGAACCTGGACAAGTTCGAGCCCGGCACGAAGCTTAAATCGTGGCTATTCACCATCATGCGCAACACCTTCTATACACGGTCGAAGGTGTTGGGACGTGAGGCGCCTGGGCTGGACGAGCCCGTATCCGGTGATACACCGATGCCGGCCACACAAGAGGTGAGCGCCCGAGCAAAGGAAGTGCAGCGCGCGCTGCAGAAGCTGCCGCCGCACTACCGGGAGGTACTGACCCTCGTCGCGATTCTCGGCGAGAGCTATGAGGCGACCGCAGAGATCTGTGACTGCGCAGTGGGAACAGTAAAGAGCCGGCTCAACCGCGCAAGGCATCAGATACTGCTTGAACTCGGCGAAGAGCCGGCCTGAGAAACAAAGGGAGGAACCTATGGTAGCGCGACTTTGCACAGCAGCTTTCGTATTCGCGACACTTTCGGCGAATGCCGGAGCGCAGGAAGCCACGGCAAATGCGTCGTTCGTCGGCGCCGACGGTGCAGAAGCGGGTGCTGCGACTTTGACTTCGACGCCCGCCGGCGTCCTAATCGACGTCGAGGTGTCCGGCCTGCCGGGCGGGCAATGGGTAGGCTTCCACTTCCATGAGACCGGGCAATGCGACCATACGGGCGGTCATGAAAGCGCCGGTGGACACTTCAACCCGGGTGGGAAGGAGCATGGATTCAACGCTGCCAACGGGCCACATGCCGGCGACATGCCGAACCAATACGTTGGCTCCGATGGAACCCTGCGGGCACAGGTGCTCAACACCTTTGTCTCCCTGGACGATGGAGAGAAATCCGTAAAGGGCAGGGCCCTGATGGTCCACGGCGGCGCCGACGACTACGAGAGCCAGCCCTCGGGCAAGGCCGGAGAGCGACTGGCCTGCGCTGTCGTGGAGTAAGAGGCGGGTGCTAGCCTAGGCCTCGACGTCCAGTTCCGGATAGTGGCGGAAGATGCCGGATTCGTTAAACGGCAGCCGCCGCTGTGAGGACAGGTAGTCGCGAAGGCGGGGGCGCGCCTTCACTCTCGCCTGAAGTGTGGTGATCCCGGGCCAGCGATTGCCGCTGTCCCGCATGGCGCGGGGAAATGCATAATGCAGCCCCTCCATCACCTGGAAAAGCGATAGATCGATATAGCCGATCTGCCCTCCGATCAGATTTCCCTCGTTTCCGTGGTTCGCCGACAGCACGGTCTCGAAGTAGTGAGGAACTTTGGAAGCCTCGAGGAGAGGAAGCGGGCTGTGCGGCCTTGCGCCTCCACCTTCTGATCCTCGTAGTAGGCATCCACGCCAAGCGGATGATGAGTATCGTGGATCTCGGTGAGGAAATCCGTCAACGTCAGTTGCAGCCGGTGGGCAAAAGTCCGGGATGCCTCATCGGCCGGTACGAGTCCGAGCTTCGGGCCGAGATATCGAAGAATGTTGGCAACATGGGAGATGACGAGATCGTCATCCTTCAGGAATGGCGGCGCGAATGGGACATGCGGGCCGCGTTCGCCGTTCAGGAACGCCATCATTTCCCGCATCCTGCCGGGCTCTCGCGCCACGTCACGATAGTCTGCCCCGGCATCCTCCAGCGCCAGTCGGACGAATTCGCCGCGGCCGGGAATGCCGTCCCAGTAGTAGAGTTCGTAGGTCATCAGAATCTCCAAGGGTCAAAGATAATCCTCGATCTGGCGCAACTCGTTCACGAACCGCTGGCGCTCCTGTGCTGCGTCGGGTCGGCCCCGCGCCCTCAGCAATGCCGAGGGGTGGATGGTGACAAGAACCGGTGGCAGGTCCTGCGCCGAGAGGATGCGCCCCCTGTCTCGGGTAACTTTCGCATCCTTTCCGAGAAGCGCATGAAGGGCGGTGGCCCCGAGTGCTACCACGAGTGACGGCTGGATCATGCGAAGCTCGGCCGACAGCCACCATGCGCATGCTCTAATCTCACCCAGGTTTGGTTTGGAGTGGATGCGTCGCTTGCCCCGCACCGTGAACTTGAAATGCTTGACTGCATTGGTGACATAGCAGCGCGTGCGGTCAATGTTTGCCTCCTCAAGGCAATCGTCAAGGAAGCGGCCCGCGGGACCAATGAAGGGTCTACCGGCGAGATCCTCCTTGTCGCCCGGCTGCTCTCCGACAAGAACGACGTTGGCGTCAGCGGCGCCTTCACCAAAAACAAGATGTGTCGCTGTCCTGTAGAGGTCGCAACGGGTACAGTTTTCGGCGGCACTCCTGATCGCGCCCAGATTCTTCCCTGGCTCCCCACCTGACCCGAATGCCCGACCTGTTGCCGCCATCGCTGCCTCCAGCCCCGCAACCGTATCTGGCCGGATTGGTTCCCGCATCTGTTCCCGAAGGGAACTTTCGCAAAGGCGATGTGTTGAGGCCCGGGGGGTTGCGGTGCCGAGCCGCAGCCCGATGACGTAATCGGGACAGGACCAACAGCATGGCTATTTTGATCACGACAATCTTGTTCGGCCTGGTGGGGCTTGCGCTCGCCGTAGGTGGAGGGCAGTTGCTCGCGCTCGATGGCAGTATCTACTATCTGATCACCGGCATCGCATTTATCGTGACGGCTGTGCTGCTTTACCTGCGCCGGTCAACGGCCCTGACGCTTTATGCCCTTATCGTGCTGGGGTCGCTCGGCTGGGCGATCTGGGAAGTCGGCTTCGACTGGTGGCAGCTTGGTCCGAGGGGCGGGGTCATCATCCTGCTCGGAATCTGGTTGCTGACGCCTTGGATGCGCAAGCCGCTCGGCTTCCAGAGCCCCACGGGCGCACGTTATCCCGTTGGTGCGGCACCGCTTGCCGCGTCTGTTGCGCTGGCGATCCTGATCGCCGTCATCTCCATGTTCACGGATCCCTACGACGTCGAGGGGGAACTTCCAGAGGACGCTGTGGCGGCGGCCCCGACCATGGGCAATCCTGTTCCTCCGGGTGAGTGGCACCAGTATGGTCGCACGAACTACGGCCAGCGCTATTCGCCGCTCGATCAGATCAATGTCGAGAATGTCGACGAGCTGGAGGAGGTTTGGCGCTATCAGACCGGCGACGTAAAGCTCCCGGAAGATGTCACGGAGACGACCTATCAGGTCACGCCGTTGAAGGTGGGCAACAGCCTTTTCATCTGCACGCCTCACAACTGGGCCATTGCGATCGACGCGACGACGGGTGAGGAAAAGTGGAAGTACGACCCCAATGCAGGACTCAATCCCGATCGACAGCACCAGACCTGCCGCGGCGTCACCTATTACGCGGATCCGCAAGCGCAGGCGGATGCGCCTTGCGCGGAGCGGGTCTACCTTCCGACGTCCGACGCGCGGCTGATCGCGCTCGATGCTGCGAGTGGTGAAGTCTGCACGTCATTTGCAGATCAGGGGGTTCTACGCCTCGAAACCGGGATGCCCTACAATCCGGCGGGTTACTATTATTCCACCTCTCCGCCTGTAATTGCGGCCGGCAAAATCATCATCGGCGGCGCCGTCAATGACAACTACTCCACGCAATCCCAGTCCGGTGTCATCCGCGCCTTCGACGTCAACAGTGGCGAACTTGTCTGGAACTGGGATTCGGGAAACCCCGAGCAAACGGAGCCACTGCCGCCGGGGCAGACCTATACCGCCAATTCCCCCAACAGCTGGTCCATATTCAGCGTCGATGAGGAGTTAGGGCTCGTCTATATTCCGCTTGGAAACCAGGTTCCCGATCAGCTCGGCATGGGGCGTAGCGAGTCCGTGGAGAAGTACTCCTCCTCTATCGTCGCGCTTGATATCAATACCGGCGCCGATCGGTGGGTCTTCCAGACCGTCCATCACGACCTGTGGGACATGGATGTGCCGGCACAGCCGGTTCTCCTCGATCTTACCCAGGATGACGGGACGGTTGTGCCGGCACTGGTTGGGCCCACCAAGCAGGGCGACATCTACGTGCTCAATCGCCAAACCGGTGAGCCGCTCCTCGACGTGACGGCAGAGCCGGCACCTGGGGGTGCCATACCGGAAGACTTCACCGCCCCGACCCAGCCCACCTCGGCCCTGACCTTCAAGCCCGAGCCGCTGGAGGAAAAGGACATGTGGGGCATTTCGATGTTCGACCAGATGGTCTGCCGCATCCGGTTCCACGAGTTGAACTATGAGGGTCGATACACGCCGCCGTCGATCAACGGTACGCTGGTCTACCCCGGCAATTTTGGCACGTTCAACTGGGGTAGTGTTGCCATCGATCCCGAGCGTCAGGTGATGTTCGGCATGCCGACCTACCTGGGCTTCACGGTACGTCTCGTGCCGCGGGAAGAGATTCCCCCGAAGGGTGCCGACGAGAAGGCGAGCGAGCAGGGGCTGAACCGCAATGAAGGCGCGCCTTATGGCGTCTACATGGGGCCCTTCCTCGGGCCGCTGCAGATCCCGTGCCAGGCGCCGCCGTGGGGTTATGTCGCCGGCGCCGACCTCAGGACCGGCGAGATCGCCTACAAGCACCGCAATGGTACCGTCTACGACATGACGCCGTTGCCGCTGCCGTTCAAGGTCGGGGTGCCGGGTATCGGCGGTCCGATGATCACGAAGGGCGGCGTCGCTTTCCTGGGTGCGGCCGTCGACAATTATCTCCGCGCCTATAACCTCACCACCGGTGAGGAAATCTGGCGTGCGCGCCTGCCGGCTGGAGGTCAGGCAACGCCGATGACCTATGCCGTTGAGGACGGGCGGCAGTTCGTGGTCATGGTCGCGGGTGGTCACGGTTCGGTCGGAACGAAGCCCGGCGACTATGTTATCGCATACGCTCTGCCGAGGGATTAACTCGGCAGGCAGAGGCGGTGGTTGGCAACCTCCGCCACACCGTTGCTCGATCAGGCAATCCTGCCGGACTTGATGTCATTGCGCACATTGCTGACGCCAGCGACGCTTCGGGCGATCTGCTCTGCGCGGGCGACTTCGGCCTCGGACATGACTGATCCTGTCAACATGATCGTGGAACCTTCCGCGACAACGTGCACGCCGGTCGCGTCGATGCCGCCAGCCGCGGCGAGCGCATCGGAGACGGCACTTTCCAAGGCAGCTGCCGGAGGAAACTCGTTCTCTACCGTTGGTGGATGTTCGTGGAAGCTTTGATGCTTGAAGACCATGATCGTTTTTCTCCGGATTGAAACCCCGGATCAACGCATGGCTATACCGTTTTGTTCAGCGCCCCGGCAGTGCCAAGGCGAGTATCTCGGCCAACTGGCTCTGGGAAAACGGCTTGGAGAGTTTGGGGAGCTTTCCGCCTTCTCCCGAGGGGAGTTCAGCATAGCCGGTCGCGAGAACGACCGGAAGGCTCGGCCAGCGCTCATGGATGCGGCCCGCCAGCTCAGCACCCGTCATCTTGGGCATGGAGTGATCGGTGAGCACGAGATCGAACCTCTCGCCCTTTTCCAGAACCTCGAGAGCCTGAGCGCCGTTGAACGCCTCGACGACCTGATGCCCGAGATCCTCCAGCATCAGCGTCGTGTTCATGAGGACCAGAGCATCGTCATCGACAGCAAGTATCTTCAGAGAGGCCGGCAACTCAGGCAATGCCTGCCTGGGTGTTGCTTCCAGAGAAGGCTGGGAGGATGCGGTCGGGTGCGCCAGCGGGAGGAGGAGCGAGATAGTCGTTCCTTCGCCCTTGCGGCTCTCGATAAGCAGCTTGCCCCCGGACTGCTCGACAAGCCCCTGAACCATGGAGAGGCCAAGGCCGGTCCCCTTGCCGACGCCCTTTGTCGTGAAGAAGGGCGTGGCCGCCCGCTCCAGCGTCTCCTCGTCCATGCCCTCGCCGGTATCGCTGACGGAGAGGCGAAGAAGTCCGGGGGTTCGGGGCTCGGAGAGATCCGCTTGAGCCTGCATTCGAGTAGCGCCTATCGTGATGGTGCCACCATTTGGCGTGGCATCGCGGGCGTTGACGATAAGGTTCAGGAGAGCGGTTTCCAGCTGGACCGCGTCAGTCAGGACGGCGGGAAGTCCTTCTTCGAAATCCGTCTGGATCTGGATTGCCGCGCCGACGGATCGCTGCACGAACTCCATCATGCCGGCCACGACCGAAGGGATGTCCACCGCCGCCAGATCCAGATCCTGTCTTCTCGAATAGGCGAGCATGCGCTGGATCAGCGCGACGCCCCGGTCGGCGCCCTGAATCGCATTGTCGAGGAGAGGCATCATCGACGGGTCGTCTGGAAGCCGTTTCTTGAGGATCTCGAGGCTGCCGAGGATTGCCATGAGCAGGTTGTTGAAGTCATGGGCGATGCCGCCGGTCAGTTGTCCGATCGCCTCCATCTTCTGGGCCTGGAACAGCTCCTCCCGCGCTCTGTTCAGCGCGTTCTGGGCCTCGACCTTCTCGGTGATGTCGTGGGTGACTTTCGCAAAGCCGAGCAGTTCCCCCGTTTCGTCGCGGATGGCGTCGATGGTCACGTGGGCGAGAAACCGCGAGCCGTCCTTGCGAACCCGGGTTCCTTCCTTCTCGAACCGGCCCTCCCGCCGCGCCGTTTCCAGGCCGAATTCAGGCAAGCCGGAAGCCCGGTCTTCGTCGGTATAGAAGCGTGAGAAGTGGGAGCCGATAATTTCGTCGGCGCTGTAGCCCTTTATGCGTTGCGCGCCGGAGTTCCAGTTGGTGATGTGGCCCGTCGGATCGAGCATGTAGATCGCATAGTCACTGACGGCCTGCACCAGCAGCTGAAACTTCTGCTCGCTGGATTTCAGCTCCAGTTCCGCCTGTCGCCGCTCCGTCAGGTCCCGAGTGATCTTCGCAAAGCCGAGGAGGCTGCCTGAGGGACTCCAGATGGGGTCGATGATGACGTGTGCCCAGAAACGGCTTCCGTCTTTCCTTACCCGCCATCCTTCGTTCTCGAAGCGGCCTTCCGTCTGCGCACGATGCAATGCTGTCGCCGGAAGACCGCGCGCCCTGTCCTCCGGCGTGTAGAACCGCGAAAAGTGATGCCCGAGGACCTCCGGTTCACGATAGCCCTTAAATCGTTCCGCCCCGGGGTTCCAGCTGCTTATCCGCCCCTCGGGGTCCAGCATGTAGATGGCGTAGTCAGTGATCGCGTCGACGAGGAGGCGATAACGCTCGTCCTGAATCGCGGTCACGGGTAACTCATGTGGCATTGAAATCTGTTTCCCCCTCAGATTCGGCCTTAAATCGATCAGGAATGACAAACGTCAAGTGCTGGCTGCGGTTCCAGTTCGAAGACGGACAGTCTGCACAGGCGCCTGTTTCAGGTCGCGTTGCGTCTAATTGAGCTCCTGTTGGAAGGTCCGACTGCCCGCTCCTGATGGGGGACGCAGGAAAGCATCCTGGCTTGCCCGCACCGCAGCGTAGATGAAGTCCGACACGGACCGCACTCTCGGCACGTTGCTGAGGTCGCGGTGGCAGGCGAGCCAGTAGTTGCGAGTGAGCGTGATCTCCTGCGGCAGGACGATCTGGAGATCCGGCTGCCGACGGGCGATGAAATGGGGCAGCACGCAAAGGCCGAGGCCGTTCTTCGTTGCAGTGAGCTGTGCGAAGATGCTGGAGCTCTGGAACTGCGGCCTGATTCCCGGATGGACGTCGCCGAGGTAATCCAGGCCCGGCGCAAAGATCATGTCCTGGATATAGCCGATGAACGGATGCGCCAGGAGATCGTCACGTTCGCGAATCGGGGCCGCCTGGGCGAGATAGTCGCGCGAGGCATAGACGTTCAGCGTGTAGTCGGTGATCTTCTCGGTGCGATAGGGGCCGGCCTTTGGCGGGTCGAGCGTAACGGCGATGTCTGCCTCCTTGCGGGAGAGCGACATGATCTGCTGGATTGTCACCAGTTCCAGCGAGATATTCGGATGGTGTTCGAAGAAGGCTCCCATCTGCTGCGAAAAGAAGAAGTTGGCAAAGCCTTCCGGCGCGCTCAACCGGATGACGCCGCGCTGGATCATCGCGCCGGCGGCGACATCCGCCTGAAGCCGATCGGTCTCGGCCTCGATCTTCTCTGCGGTTTCGACGAAGCGCTGGCCGACGGTCGTCAGCACATAGCCGCGCGGATTGCGCTCGAAGAGCTTCACCTTCAGCACGAATTCCAGCCTGTCGATCCGTCGTGAAACGGTCGCGTGGCTCGTTCGCAGGTGACGGGCAGCGGTGGATAGCTGGCCTGTCCTGGCAACCGCCAGGAAGTACTGCAAGTCGTCCCAGGTAAAGCTCGGATTGGCTGACATTGTCTCTTCTGTTCAAAAATGCACAGACCTTGTTTGCAATTAGATGCTCATATCGCCTTGCGTCAATCACCGAATTCCGGAACGATGCGTCGCGGTAAGGGTCGCCTTGAGGAGGGCGATCTTCCAAAATTGAACAGATTCACAATCTGGCTTTCTCTGGGAGGAGAACATCATGCGGAAGAACATCGTCACGTCGCTCGCAATCCTGCTGGCGGGTAGCACCGCCGCACTGGCGCAAAGCGCCTCGGACGGCAAGGTCAAGATCGGCATCCTGAACGACCAGTCCGGCGTCTATGCCGACTTCGGCGGCAAGTCGTCTGTCGAAGCCGCGAAGATGGCAATCGAGGATTTCGGTGGGAAGGTGCTGGACGTTCCGGTCGAGCTGGTCGATGCCGACCACCAGAACAAGCCCGACATCGCGTCCAACATTGCTCGCCAGTGGTATGACACGGAGCAGGTCGATGCGATCATGGAGCTGACGACATCGTCGGTTGCGCTCGCAGTACAGGCGCTGAGCAAGGAAAAGAAGAAGATCAACATGGTCACGGGTGCCGCGACGACGGACCTGACCGGAAAGCAGTGCAGCCCGTACGGCTTCCATTGGGCCTATGACACGCACGCACTCGCCGTCGGCACCGGTGGCGCGCTCGTGAAGCAGGGCGGCGACAGCTGGTTCTTCCTGACGGCGGACTATGCCTTCGGCTACTCGCTTGAAGAGCAGACGGGTACTTTCGTGAAGTCGGCTGGCGGAAACGTGGTCGGTGCCGTTCGTCATCCGCTCGCCACGAATGACTTCTCGTCATTCCTGCTGCAGGCGCAGTCCTCCGGTGCCAAGGTCATCGGCCTCGCCAATGCCGGTCTCGATACCGCCAACGCGATCAAGCAGGCTGCCGAGTTCGGCATCACTGCGGGTGGTCAGAACCTCGCGGCCCTGTTGTTTACGTTGGCGGAAGTTCATGGTCTCGGCGTCGAGGCAGCGCAGGGGCTGACGCTGACGGAAGGCTATTACTGGAACCTCGATGACCAGAGCCGCGAGTTCGGCAAGCGCTTCTTCGAGCGGACAGGCAAGATGCCGAACATGGTCCATGCAGGCACCTATTCCTCCGTGATGCAGTATCTGAAGGCCATCGAGAAGGCTGGAACGGATGAGACTGAAGCGGTTGCCAAGGCTCTTCACGAGATGCCGGTCGATGACTTCTTCGCTCGTAACGGCAAGGTCGGAGCCAATGGCCGTATGATCCATGACATGTATCTGCTCCAGGTCAAGAAGCCGGGCGAAAGCGACGAGCCGTGGGACTACTTCAGTGTTCTGTCGACGATCCCGGGCGACGAAGCCTATATCGACCCCGCCAAGAGCGGCTGCGAACTGGTGAAGTAAGCCGTCATGGCAATTAATGCGGTTCAGACGCATGAGGAGCCGCGGGTGGTGCTTTCCGCCCGCGGCCTCACCAAGGTGTTCGGGGCTTTCGCGGCGGTGAAGGATGTCGATCTCGATGTCCATCACGCTCGCGTGCACGCGCTGATCGGGCCGAACGGTGCCGGCAAGACCACGGTCTTCAACCTTCTCACCAAATTCCTCCAGCCTTCGGCCGGCACGATCAACCTGCTGGGAACGGACATTACCAACACCGCGCCTGACAAGGTGGCGCGCATGGGGCTGGTGCGCTCGTTCCAGATTTCGGCGGTCTTTCCGCACCTGACGGTGCTGGATAACGTGCGGGTGGCGCTGCAGCGGCCCAACAATCTGGCAACGCAATTCTGGCTGCCGATGTCGTCGCTCGATCGCCTGAACCAGCGCGCCGAGGAGCTCCTTGCGGCGGTTGGGCTGGCTGACGCCCGCAACACGGTCGCGGCAGATCTATCCTATGGCCGCAAGCGCGTGCTCGAAATCGCCACCACATTGGCGCTCGATCCCAAGGTCCTGCTGCTCGACGAGCCCATGGCCGGCATGGGGCAGGAGGACATCGGCACCGTTTCCAGCATTATCCGCAACGTCGCCAAGGAGCGCGCCGTGCTGATGGTCGAACACAATCTTTCAGTCGTCGCCGATATCTGCCATCACGTGACCGTCCTGCAGCGCGGCGAGATCCTTGCCGAAGGCGATTATGCGACCGTCAGCCAGGACCCGCGGGTTCGCACCGCCTACATGGGCACCGAGGAGGCCTGACATGAAACCGCTGCTTCAGGTTTCCGGCCTCAATGCCTGGTACGGAGAGAGCCATGTCCTGCACGGCGTCGACATGACGGTCGGCGAAGGTGAGATGGTCACCATTCTCGGCCGCAACGGCGTCGGCAAGACGACGACACTGAGGACGATCATGGGCATCGTTCGCGAGCGCAAGGGCCAGATCCTTTTCGACGGCCGGGACATGATGGAGGTGCCGCTCCATCGCACGGCTCATGCGGGGATTGGCTTCGTGCCGGAGGAGCGGGGAATATTCGCGACGCTGACGGTCGAGGAGAACCTCATGCTGCCGCCGGTCGTCGCCGGTACCGGCATGGGGCTCGACGAGATCTACGAACTCTTCCCCAACCTCCTCGAGCGGCGGACGAGCCCGGGCACGAAGCTTTCCGGCGGTGAACAGCAGATGTTGGCGATCGCCCGCATTCTTCGCACCGGTGTCCGGTTGCTGGTCCTTGACGAGCCGACGGAGGGCCTCGCGCCCGTCATCGTCCAGAGGATCGGCGAGGTTCTGAAGAAACTCAAGGAACGGGGCATGACCGTGCTTCTGGTGGAGCAGAACTTCCGCTTTGCCAGCCGCGTCGCCGATCGTTTCTATCTCATGGAGCATGGCCAGATGGTGGCCGACTTCCCCGTCGGCGAACTGCCCGAGCGGATGGACATGCTTCACAAGGTTCTGGGGGTTTAACCATGACGATGATCTTCGGGATCCCGATCCAGGCATTTCTCGGGCAGTTGCTCATCGGACTGATCAACGGCTCCTTCTATGCCCTTCTCAGCCTCGGGCTGGCGGTGATCTTCGGCCTATTGCGGGTGATCAATTTCGCTCACGGGGCGCAGTACATGCTGGGTGCCTTCGTGGCGCTGCTCCTCCTGCAGTATTTCGGCATCAACTACTGGATCGCTCTCTTCGTTGCGCCTGTCATCGTAGGAGTTGTGGGTGCCGCCATCGAGCGGACAATGCTGAGCCGGCTCTACAAGCTAGACCATCTCTACGGCCTGCTCTTCACCTTCGGACTGGCGCTTACGATCGAGGGAACCTTCCGCTACCTTTACGGCGCGGCCGGACAACCCTATTCGGTTCCCGCAGCCTTGGCCGGCGGCACCAATCTCGGCTTCATGTTCCTGCCGATCTATCGCGGCTGGGTCGTGGTCATCTCTCTTGTCGCCTGCATCGCCACATGGCTGCTGATCGAGAAGACCAAGCTCGGTTCCTATCTCCGGGCTGCAACCGAAAATCCGGTGCTCGTGCAGGCCTTCGGCGTTAACGTGCCCTTGCTCCTGACCTTCACCTATGGGCTCGGAGCGGCACTGGCGGCCTTTGCCGGCGTGCTTGCGGCTCCGATCTACCAGGTCTCGCCGCTGATGGGTACGAACATCATCATCGTCGTCTTCGCCGTCGTCGTCGTCGGTGGCATGGGCTCGATCATGGGCGCCATCATCACGGGCTATATGCTCGGCATTGCAGAGGGACTGACCAAGGTCTTCTATCCCGAAGCCTCCAACATCGTCATCTTCGTCATCATGGCGATCGTGCTGCTCATCAGGCCGGCAGGCCTCTTCGGACGGGATGCGTGACATGAGCCATACCACCGACACAACAACCGGCATCCGGAGCGAAAAGGCCCCGACGGTATCGTTCACATACGCGGCGTTCCTTCTGGCGGGACTTGCCTTCCTGCTGGTCGCGCCGATGTTCTTCTATCCGATCTTCCTGATGAAGCTCCTCTGCTTCGCCCTCTTTGCCTGCGCCTTCAATCTGCTGCTCGGCTATACGGGGCTTCTGTCCTTCGGGCATGCCACCTTTTTCGGGGGTGCAGCCTATTTCACCGCGCATGCGGTGAAGGAATGGGGCTGGACGCCGGAGCTTGGCGTACTGCTCGGCGTGGCGGGCGCGGCCGTGCTCGGCCTCGTCATGGGCTTCGTCGCCATCCGCCGCCAGGGCATCTATTTCGCGATGATCACGCTGGCCTTGTCGCAGATGTTCTTCTTCTTCTGCCTTCAGGCAGAGTTCACACGCGGCGAGGACGGCATCCAGCAGGTGCCGCGCGGACATCTCTTCGGCTTCATTGATCTCAATGTGGCGACGAACATGTACTACTTCGTGCTGGCCGTCTTCGTCATCGGCCTCGCCGTCATATGGCGCTTCGTCAACTCGCCCTTCGGCATGATCCTGAAGTCGATCCGCGAGAACGAGGCACGGGCGACGTCGCTCGGCTACTCCGTCGCACACTACAAGCTCGGCGCCTTCGTCATGTCGGCAGCGCTCGCCGGCCTCGCCGGCGGTGTGAAGTCGCTCGTCTTCCAGTTCGCGACGCTGACGGACGTGACCTGGCAGATGTCGGGCGAGGTGATCCTGATGACTCTGCTTGGGGGGATCGGCACCCTGATCGGACCGATCTTCGGTGCTGGTCTGGTGGTGACGCTACAGAACTATCTGGCTACCTCCGATTTCCCGGTCACGATCATCACCGGCGTCGTCTTCATGGTCTGCGTGCTCGTCTTCCGTCGCGGCATCATCGGCGAGTTCTACGCCTCGCGGCTCGGTCGCAGGCTCGGGTTCGAACACAGGCAGTAGGCGGACCGGACGCGCCTGGGCGCGCGTCCATCGCACAAAATCGAGGCCACTGGACTGCAGGCTCCGCCTGTGGTGACGGCGAGCCTTTGGAGACGTGGCATGGAACAGTACGACTACATCGTCGTGGGGGCAGGAAGCGCCGGATGCGTGCTCGCCAATCGGCTGTCGGCTGACAGCCGCAACCGTGTGCTGCTCTTGGAAGCAGGGGGCACCGACAATTATCACTGGGTTCATATTCCGGTCGGCTATCTTTACTGCATCAACAACCCGCGCACCGACTGGTGCTTCACCACCGAGAAGGAAGAGGGGCTGAACGGCCGCTCGCTCTCCTATCCGCGCGGCAAGCTGCTGGGCGGCTGCTCATCCATCAACGGCATGATCTACATGCGCGGTCAGGCGCGAGATTATGACCTCTGGCGTCAGCTGGGTTGCGAAGGCTGGGGGTGGGACGATGTGCTGCCCTATTTCAAGAAATCGGAGGACCATTACCGTGGCGCCGACGACCTCCACGGCGCTGGCGGTGAATGGCGGGTGGAGAAGTCGCGGGTGCGCTGGGCGGTGCTCGATGCGTTCCAGAAGGCGGCCGAGGAGGCCGGCATCCCGATCACCGAAGACTTCAACCGCGGCTCCAACGAAGGTTCCGGATATTTCGACGTGAATCAGCGGTCGGGGATACGCTGGAACACCTCCAAGGCCTTCCTTCGCCCGGCCAAGGGAAGGCGCAACCTGACTGTCCTGACCAAGGCCCATGCACGGCGCCTGATCGTCGAGGGCGGCGAGGTGAAGGGCATCGAATTCCAGCATGGCGGAGTTGCAAAGCGAGCCTTCGCCTCCCGCGAAACCATCCTGAGTGCCGGTTCCATCGGCTCGCCGCAGATCCTCGAACTCTCCGGCATCGGCCGCGGCGACGTGCTGCAGCAGGCGGGCGTCGAAGTCGTCAAGGAGGTGAAGGGTGTTGGCGAGAACCTGCAGGATCACCTGCAGCTGCGCATGGTCTACAAGGTGACAGGCGTCCCGACGCTCAACGAAAAGGCATCCCGCCTTATCGGCAAGGCGGCGATCGGTCTCGAATACGCCTTCCGCCGCTCAGGGCCGATGTCCATGGCGCCGAGCCAGCTTGGGATATTCACGCGGTCAGGCCCGGACAAGGAGATGCCCGACCTGCAGTACCACATCCAGCCGGTCTCGCTCGACAAGTTCGGCGACCCTGTGCATGGGTTCCCGGCCATGACTGCGAGCGTGTGCAACCTCAGGCCGGAAAGCCGTGGCTCGGTTCACGTGAAGAGCAGCGATTTTGCTGCAACGCCGGCGATCAGGCCAAACTACCTGTCGTCAGCGGCCGACCGCGAGGTCGCCGTCAAGGCGATCCGGCTCACGCGCGAGATCGTCCGGATGCCATCCTTCGCGCGGTACCATCCGGAGGAGTACAAGCCGGGGCCCAGCTACGACAGCGACGCCGATCTTGAAAAGGCGGCGGGCGATATCGGAACAACCATCTTTCACCCGGTCGGCACCGTGCGCATGGGAGCCGATCCCGACAGCGTTGTCGATCCGCGCCTGAGGCTGCGAGTGCTCGGACGGCTGCGCGTAGCGGATGCGTCGATCATGCCGAATATCGTTTCCGGCAACACCAATTCCCCGACTATCATGATCGCCGAGAAGGCGGCGGAGATGATTCTGGCCGACAATCAATGAACAGGGAGGCAGGGCGATGAGCGACGAAGTCATTCTCGACAGGGTGGGATCGGCGGCGGTGATCCGGCTCAATCGGCCGAAGGCGCTGAACAGCCTCAACCTGCCAATGGTTCGCGCGATCCGCGAGGCGATGGAGCAGTATCTGGACGATGCGTCCATCAAGGCGGTCATCCTGACGGGAGAAGGCGAGCGAGGTCTCTGTGCCGGCGGCGACATTCGCGTGCTCTACGACATGGGAAAGGCGAGAGATCCGGAGGCGACCCGATTCTGGCGGGAGGAATTTCCGCTCAATTATGCCATTTCGCACTATCCCAAACCGTATGTCGTTCTGATGGACGGCATCACAATGGGGGGCGGTGTCGGGCTTTCGGCGCATGGCCGTCATCGCATCGTGACCGAGCGGACGCGGCTCGCCATGCCCGAGACCGGCATCGGCTATTTCCCGGATGTGGGTGCCACCTGGCTCCTGCCGCAGGCTCCCGGTGAAGTGGGAACCTGGATGGGGCTCACCGGCATCGAAGTCGACGCAGCCGGTGCGATCTACGCGGGACTTGCCGACGTGCTTGTACCGTCCGATCAACTGGATGCGCTTGTGGAAGCGATCGGGGCGTTGGCTGGAGAGGCAGAGGACGGAAATGTCGAAGCGACGATCGCTCGCTTCACACTCCCTCCGGGGGAGAGCGCACTCGAGAAGAACCGGTCTGTGATCGATCGCTGCTTTGGCTTCGACCGTGTCGAAGACATCCTTGAAGCACTCGCCGATGAGGGTGGGGAGTTCGCCGCCACCACCCGCGACACCATGCTCAAGCGTTCTCCGACCAGCCTAATGCTGACATTGCGCCTGCTGCGCGCGGGGCGGCAGAGCTCGGGGCTCGTGGAATGTCTCGAACGGGAGTTCAGCGCGGGCGTGGAGATTCTGCGCAATCACGACTTCTATGAAGGGGTGCGTGCGGCAATCATCGACAAGGACCGCAACCCGCAGTGGTCGCCTGCAAGCCTCGATGAGGTGCAGGCGGAGAGCATCGACGCCTATCTCGGCGGCAAGCACGGCAGCCTGTTTCCCGACCATCGCCTCTGAGTACCCCAAAGTGGGCTTCTCTCCTGGCGGTGGGAGAATCTGTCGTGCGGCTACCGATAAAAGGAACAGAATTCCCATGCGCGCTGCGGCGTGGGGCGCCGGTTCCTCGCAGTCGCAAGGATCAATCGGTACCTTCCGGGCATCAACGAATTCCGGAGACCTCCATGAACCGCCTCCTCGTCCTTGGCACTGCTCTCGCCGCCCTGTTTGCCGCGCCGGCCTTTGCGCAGTCGCCGAACACCCTCCTCAATGCGTCCTATGATATTGCCCGCGAAATTTTTGCGGCGGAGAACGAAGCCTTTGTGAAGCAAAATCCCGGCGTCACCATCGACCAGTCGCATGCCGGTACGTCGAAGCAGGCGCGTGCAATCGTCGAGGGCCTGGAAGCGGATGTCGTCACCTTCAACCAGGTCACGGACATCGACTTCCTGGTGAAGCAGGGCTTCGTTTCGGATGACTGGCAGCAGGATTTCCCAAATAGCGCCTCTCCCTTCTACTCCTTCCCGTCCTTCCTGGTGCGCGAGGGCAACCCGAAGAACATCAAGGACTGGAACGACCTGGCGCGCGACGACGTGCAGGTGATCTTCCCGAACCCGAAGACCTCGGGCAATGCCCGCTACACCTATCTCGCGGCAACCGCTTACGCGAAGGAAGCCTTCGGTGGAGACGAGGAGAAGGTCGAAGAGTTCATCAGCAAAATTTTCGACAACGTCCCGGTCTTCGACACTGGCGGCCGCGCCGCAACGACCACATTCGTCGAGCGCGAGATCGGCGATGTGATCATCACGTTCGAGGCCGAGACCCGCGCTATCGCCAAGCAGTATGGCGAAGACAAGTTCGACGCGGTCGTGCCGTCCGTCAGCCTGCTTGCGGAGTTCCCGGTGGCGATTGTCGACAAGGTGGTGGACAAGCGTGGCTCCCGCAATCTCGCAAAGAGCTATCTCGACTTCCTCTATACGGAAGAAGGGCAGCGGATTGCCGCCGAATTCGGTCACCGTGTCCACAACGAAACGGTTTCCGCCGAATTCAAGGACCAGTTCCCGGATATCCGTCTCGTCAACGTCGATGATGTCTTCGGTGGCTGGAGCAAGATTCAGGAGGAGCACTTCGCCTCCGGCGCCACGCTCGACACGCTGTACGGCAGCCGCTGATCCGTCTCCCAGGACGACCCTCCCGGCGGTCGAGAGACCGTCGGGTTTCGCATTCCAAGAACAGGGGAATACGCTTGAGACGCAATGTCCTGCCGGGACTGTCACTTTCGCTCGGCGTCACGCTCTTCTATGTCGGCCTGATCGTGGTGCTGCCCCTCACGGCACTGATCTTCAAGGCGGCCAGCCTTGGTCCTGCCGATTACTGGTCGATCATCTCGTCGCCGCGGGCGGTGGCAAGCTACCGCGTGACGGTGCTCACTGCACTGGGCGCGACGGCGTTCAACCTGGTCTTCGGTCTGGCGTTGGCCTGGGTCCTGACCCGCTACCGCTTCCCCGGCTGGCGGCTCGTCGATGCCATGGTCGACCTCCCTTTCGCCTTGCCCACCGCCGTTGCGGGAATTTCGCTGACCGCGCTGTTTGCCAGTAACGGCTGGTTCGGCTCGTTCCTTTCCGACCTGGGAATCAAAGTCGCCTATACGCCGCTCGGCATCATGATCGCCATGTGCTTCACGTCGCTGCCCTTCATCGTGCGGACGGTGCAGCCGGTGCTGGAGGATCTCGATCCGGCGCTGGAAGAGGCAGGGCAATCACTGGGCGGCTCGGACTGGACGATCTTCTGCAAGGTGATCTTTCCCCTGCTGAAGCCGGCACTCCTGGCCGGGCTGTCGCTCTCCTTCGCGCGCTCGCTGGGCGAGTTCGGTGCCATCATCTTCATCGCCGGCAACCAGCCCATGTCGACGGAGATCACGGCTCTTCTCGTCTTCATCCGCCTGGAGGAATACGACTACCAGGCCGCCGCCGCCATCGCCTCCGTCCTGCTCTTCACGGCCTTTGCAATGCTGGCGATTACCAACCTGCTGCAGGCGCGGGCCTTGCGCTACACCGTGAGGAACTGAAGATGTCTGCCGCCCATCCCGGCCGCAAGCCGCCGCGCGTCGGCGACCAGCCACTATTCCGCCGGTCCCTGATCGCACTCGTACTGATCATCGGCGCGCTACTGATCCTGGCCCCGCTCATCGTCATCGGGTTCGAGGCCTTCTCGGAAGGCTGGCGCGTCTATGCCTCGACCCTCGTTCATCCCGACACACGCCACGCCATTTTCCTGACGGTGGTAACCGCGTTGATCGCCGTCCCGATCAATACGATCTTCGGGGTGGCCGCAGCCTGGGCGATCACCAAGTTCGATTTCCCTGGTCGCCGTTTCCTGCTGGTGGTGATCGAAATCCCATTCTCGATTTCGCCGATCGTCGCCGGTGTCGCCTATCTTTTCGTCTACGGTTTGCAGGGTTATCTCGGGCCACTGTTCGACGCCTACGATGTGAAGGTGCTGTTCGCGCTGCCTGGCATCGTGCTTGCCTCCATGTTCGTCACCGCACCCTTCGTGGCGCGTGAACTTATCCCGCTGATGCAGGCGCAGGGGCGGGACCTCGAGGAAGCTGCGACCTCGCTCGGGGCATCGGGCTGGCGAACCTTCTTTTCCGTCACGCTTCCGAACATCAAGTGGGCCCTGCTCTACGGGGTGGTGCTCTGCAATGCCCGCGTGATGGGTGAGTTCGGCGCCGTGTCCGTCGTGTCCGGAAATATCCGCGGCCAGACGAACACCCTGCCGCTGCACATCGAGCTGCTCTACCATGACTACCAGGCGGCCGGCGCCTTCGCCTCGGCCTCCATACTGGCGGTCATCGCCGTATTCACCATCATCGCCAAGGTCGCGCTGGAGCGGCAGGGTGCGGGACGTGTTCGTCGTCCCGCCTTGTCTGCGCCGGTTGTGCCTGCCGTGGAGCCAAAGCCATGAAGATCCGCCTCGAGCACGTCGTCAAAACTTTTGATACCTTCCGCGCCGTCCGGGACGTCTCGCTGGACATTGAGAGCGGTGAACTGGTCGCCCTGCTCGGACCCTCGGGTTCCGGCAAGACGACGATCCTGCGCATGGTCGCCGGGCTCGAATACGCCGATGGCGGGCACATCTATTTCGGGGAGCAGGACGCGACGGACATTCCGGTGCGCGAGCGCGGCGTCGGTTTCGTCTTCCAGCACTATGCGCTCTTCCCGCACATGACCGTGGCGGAGAACATCGCCTTCGGGATGAAGGTCTCGAAGGTCAAGCGCGAGAAGGCGGTGATCGCCCAGCGCGTCGAGGATCTGTTGCGGCTCGTGCGGCTGGAGGGTCTGGGGGAACGGTTCCCGGCACAGATTTCCGGCGGGCAGCGTCAGCGTGTCGCCCTGGCCCGGGCCCTTGCCGTTGATCCGAAAGTGCTGCTGCTCGATGAACCCTTCGGCGCACTCGATGCCGCCGTTCGCCGCGATCTGCGGCGCTGGCTGCGAGAGATCCACGACGAACTCGGGATTACCACGCTCTTCGTGACCCACGATCAGGAAGAGGCGCTCGACCTTGCGGACCGGGTGGTGATCCTGAACGAGGGGACGATCGTGCAGGAGGGAACACCGGAGACCGTTTGCCGCGATCCGAAGTCTGCCTTTGTGACCCGCTTCCTCGGTGACGCCAACCGGTTTTCGGCGGAGGTGCGCGGCGGCGTCGCCTATTCGGGAGGCGCTTCGGTGCCTGCTCGTGGCGTGGAAGATGGCGCGGCAGAGGTCTATGCGCGTCCCGGTGATCTCGATTGGTCACCTACGGGGCCCGGTATCGCTGCGACCATCACGCGTGTCCTCGATCGGCCCGGCGGACGTCGCGTCATGGCGATCACGGTGGACGGTGAACATATGGAGTTCGACGTGGAGCCGGAACTGGCGATCCGAGCGGGCGAGCAGGGTTTCGTGACGCTGCGGCGGGCACAGGTGTTTGCTGCCGAGTAGGCGAGATACGTAAAAAGGCCGGCGGATCGATCCGCCGGCTTTTTTACATAGCGCGAGGACGCCTCAGTTCATCTGGGTGACGAAACGGGTCTCCAGGTAGGCCTC
This sequence comes from Pseudorhizobium banfieldiae, assembly GCF_000967425.1. NCBI lineage: Bacteria > Pseudomonadati > Pseudomonadota > Alphaproteobacteria > Hyphomicrobiales > Rhizobiaceae > Pseudorhizobium > Pseudorhizobium banfieldiae. The sequence continues at coordinate 2,796,460 of NZ_FO082820.1, read as the reverse complement.
GACTGCTTCGGAGCCGCCTTCCGTGCCGTATCCGGAATCCTTGATGCCGCCGAAGGGCACTTCCGGGATCGACAGTCCGTTGTGGTTGATGGTCAGCATACCGGCCTCCATGTTGCGGCTCAGCGCGTGCGCCGTCTTCACGGAACCCGTGAAGGCGTAGGAGGCGAGCCCGAAGGGCAGGCGGTTCGCTTCCTCGAGCGCGTCCTCAACCGACGAGAAGCGGTTGATGATGGCGAGCGGACCGAACGGCTCGTCGTTCATCATCTTGGCCGAAGTCGGCACGTCTGCGAGCACGGTCGGCTCGAAGAAATGTCCCTTGTTGCCGATGCGCTTGCCGCCGCTCTTCAACTCCGCTCCGTGGGAAATGGCGTCGTGAATCATCTCCTCCATCGCGGGGATGCGGCGCTCGTTCGCAAGCGGCCCCATGGTCACGCCTTCTTGCAGCCCGTTGCCCACCTTGATCGCCTGGGACGCCTTCACGAAACCTTCGAGGAAGCGATCGGCGATACCGTCCTGCACCAGGAAGCGGGTGGGTGCGACGCAGACCTGGCCTGCATTGCGGTACTTCGCGGCCGCGGTCACCTCAATTGCCTTTTCCAGATCGGCATCGTCGAAGATGATCGCCGGGGCATGGCCGCCGAGTTCCATCGTGGCGCGCTTCATGTGCTTGCCGGCCAGGGCTGCCAGGTGCTTACCCACCGGAGTGGAACCGGTGAAGGAAATCTTGCGGATGACCGGATGCGGGATCAGGTACTCAGAGATTTCGGACGGAATGCCATAGACCAGGTTCACGACGCCCGCCGGCACACCGGCGTCAACGAAGACGCGGATCAGTTCCGCCGGAGAGGCGGGAGTTTCCTCGGGCGCCTTGACGATGATGGAGCAGCCCGTGCACAGCGCTGCGGAGAGCTTGCGGACGATCTGGTTGATCGGGAAGTTCCAAGGCGTGAAGGCGGCAACGGGGCCGACGGGGAGCTTCACCGTCATCTGCGATACGCCGCTGAAGCGCGACGGGATGACCTGCCCGTAGGTGCGACGGCCCTCTTCGGCGAACCAGTCGATCGTGTCGGCCGCGCCGAGGATCTCGGCCTTGGACTGTGCCAGCGGCTTGCCCTGTTCGCGGGTCATCAGCCAGGAGACGTAGCCGACGCGTTCGCGCAGCAACTGGGCGGCCTTGCGCATGATCTTCGAACGCTCGAGAGGAGAGGTTTCCCGCCAGGTCTTGAAGCCGCGTTCAGCTGCGTCAAGCGCCAGGTCGAGATCTGCCTGACGGGCATGTGCAATCTTGCCGATCACCTCTTCCGTAGCCGGATCCGAAACAGGAATGGTCTCGCCGCCGGCGGCGTCGCGCCAGGTGCCATCGATAAAGAGCTGAACGTCGGGATAGGAGTGCATCGCGTAAACCTTCGTGATCTGGAAGACCGGAGCCGGTGGTGCCGGAACGGACATGCCGGCGGCAGAACCTGCTGGCTGGACGCCGGAGGAGCCCCGGGAAATGGCGTGAATAGCGGCAAGATCGCTCTTTCCGCTTCCCTCACATAGGCCTTCCTGCAGATCGATCCAAGGCCCCCGACGACACCGGCGGCCTATGCCGGCGGAAAGCGGCCGCCGGCATAGGTTCAGTGTATCAGAAGAATGCCTGGATGCCGGTCTGGGCACGGCCGAGGATCAGGGCATGGACGTCATGCGTGCCCTCATAGGTGTTAACCGTCTCGAGGTTCTGCGCGTGGCGCATGACGTGATACTCGATCTGGATGCCATTGCCGCCATGCATGTCGCGCGCCTGGCGGGCGATGTCGAGCGCCTTGCCGCAATTGTTGCGCTTGACGATCGAGATCATTTCCGGCGCCATCTTCTTCTCGTCCATCAGGCGGCCGACGCGGAGCGATGCCTGCAGGCCGAGGGCGATCTCGGTCTGCATGTCGGCTAGCTTCTTCTGGTAGAGCTGGGTGCCGGCGAGCGGCTTGCCGAACTGCTTGCGGTCGAGGCCATACTGGCGGGCGCGGAACCAGCAGTCTTCCGCCGCACCCATGACGCCCCAGGAGATGCCGTAGCGGGCGCGGTTGAGGCAGCCAAAAGGCCCTTTAAGTCCGGAGACATTGGGAAGCAGTGCATCTTCACCAACTTCCACGCCCTCCATGACGATCTCGCCGGTGATCGAGGCACGCAGCGACAGCTTGCCGCCGATCTTCGGCGCCGACAGGCCCTTCATGCCCTTTTCGAGCACGAAGCCGCGGATCTCATTGTTATGAGCTTCCGATTTTGCCCAGACGACGAAGACATCCGCGATCGGCGCGTTTGAGATCCACATCTTGGAGCCGCGCAGGCGATAGCCGCCGTTGATCTTCTCGGCGCGGGTCTTCATGCCGCCGGGATCGGAGCCAGCATCCGGCTCCGTCAGTCCGAAGCAGCCGATCAGTTCGCCGGAGACCAGCCCGGGCAGGTACTTGTCCTTCTGCTCCTCGGAGCCATAGGCGTAAATCGGATAGATCACCAGCGAGGACTGGACGCTCATCATCGAACGGTAGCCGCTGTCGATACGCTCGACTTCGCGCGCAACCAGCCCGTAGGCGACGTAGCTTGCATCGGCCGCGCCATATTTCTCCGGAAGCGTCACACCCAGAAGTCCGGCCTGGCCCATCAGGCGGAAGAGTTCCGGCTCGGTCGTTTCATTGAGATAGGCGTCCTGGATGCGAGGCAGAAGCTCCGACTTGCCGAAGGCGGCGGCCGCGTCGCGGATCATGCGCTCTTCATCGGTCAACTGGTCGTCGAGAAGGAAGGGGTCTTCCCAGGAAAATGCTGCGCGTCCGCTCACGGTGAACCTCCAATTGTTGTTGCCGGATTATCGGTCAGCGCCTTAGACACGGCAAGGCGCGTTTACTCATTCTCCCATGACTGATAGTAATACCGGAACATGACCAGCCTCAGTCGACGACTGCTTCCCTCCACTGCTGCGCTTGCGGCATTCGAATCCGTTGCGCGCCTGCGCAGCTTTTCGGCGGCCGCGGAGGAGCTCGCGCTGACGCAGGGGGCGATCAGCCGGCAGGTTTCCGGGCTCGAAGACCTGCTGGGAATCCTTCTCTTCGAGCGAACGAGCCGCGGCGTCGTGCTGACATCGGCGGGGGCGGAATACGCGAAATCGGTCGGTGCCGCCTTGTCGCAGATACGGTCTGCCTCGCTGCAGGCCATGACAAAACGGCATAGCGACACCCTGAACCTCGCGATCCTCCCGACCTTCGGCACACGATGGCTGATGCCCCGCATTCCAGGCTTCGTCGCCCGCCATCCGGAGATCACGCTGAACTTCGCCACCCGCATCGGTGTCTTCGACTTCGATCGGGACGGCATCGACATGGCGATCCATATCGGCCAGCCCGACTGGCCGGGCGCCGACTGTACCTTTCTGATGGAGGAAATGGTTGCGCCGATCTGCAGCCCCGCCTTCCTTGCGGAGCATCCGATCACGCGTCCGGAAGATATCCTGAGCCTGCCGCTGTTGCACATGGCTTCTCGGCCCGGTGCCTGGGCTCACTGGTTCCAGAGCATGGGCATTGCCGGCGGACCTGCCCAAGGCATGCGGTTCGAACAGTTTGGCAGCGTCGCGCAGGCCTGTGCGGCCGGACTGGGCGTCGCTCTGATGCCGCTCTTCCTGATCGATTCCGAACTTGCAACAGGCCAACTGGTGCAGGCCTATCCGCATCAGGTACGCAGCCCGAGCGCCTATTACGCAGTTGCGCCCCTCACCAAGACGGACTTCCGTCCCGTGGTCGCCTTCCGCTCCTGGCTTCTGGAAGAGGTGGAACGCTATCGCGGTGGCGAGGTGATCGCCTGGTAGCATTGCTCAGCTGTTCAGGATCACGAAATTGGGCTTGCGGCCATAGGCGTGCTGGATAGGATTGGCGAGACATCCGCATCCGACTCCCCTTTCAAGCTTCTCAGGACATTCCATGGAACTCGTGTTCGACGGCCACAACGACGTGCTCTTGCGGCTCTGGCGAACGATGAAGGCGGGCGGTGATCCGATTGCCGAGTATATCGGCGGGGTGACGAACGGACATATCGATTCCCCGCGCGCCAGAGCGGGTGGGCTCGCAGGTGGCTTCTGCGCCATCTACATCCCGTCCGGCGACCTGATCCTCAAGGAGCCGGACGCATCCGGCCACTACGACACGCCGCTGGCCGCGCCGCTAGTGCTCGAACCCTCGCTCGAGATCGCTCTCGAAAAGACGGCAATAGCGCTACGGCTGGAAAGGGCAGGGGCGTGGCGCATCTGTCGCTCTACGGCGGACATCCGCCAGGCGATGGCAGACGGGGTGTTTGCATCCGTTCTTCACATGGAGGGTTGCGAGCCGATCGATGCCGATCTCGACAATTTGGAGGTCTTCTATGCGGCGGGGCTGCGGTCGCTGGGACCGGTCTGGAGCCGCAACAATATCTTCGGCCACGGTGTTCCGTTCTCCTACCCGAGGTCGCCGGACGCGGGGCCGGGGCTCACCGAGGCGGGCTTCGAGCTGGTGCGCGCCTGTAACCGGATGGGCATTCTCGTTGACCTTGCGCACATAACCGAACAGGGCTTCTGGGACGTCGCAAAGACCACTGACCAGCCGCTGGTCGCCAGCCATTCGAATGCGCATGCCCTGACACCCGTCGCCCGCAACCTGACCGACCGGCAGCTCGATGCCATCCGGGAGACGAAGGGTATCGTGGGGTTGAACTACGCCGTTACCATGTTGCGGCCCGATGCACGCGACAGTGCCGATACCCCGATTTCGGACATAGTCCGTCATGTGGACTACCTGGTGGAGCGCATGGGAATCGAGCATGTCACCCTCGGATCTGACTTCGACGGGGCCACGATTCCAGCGGCCATAGGGGATGCCGGAGGCACTCAAAATCTGGTTGCGGCCCTCCGGGGCGCGGGATACGGTGACGACGATTTGAAGAAGATTTGCCGGGAGAACTGGCTCAGGATCCTGGCGTCGGCCTGGCGCGAATAGCGGGCCGACTGCCGGAAAAGCAACTGATCAACAGGGGAACAAGAACAATGATCGACTTGCTGAACAAACGCGTGCGCCTGATGGCAACGAGTGCCGCAGTGGCGCTGCTTCTGGCCGGTGCGCCGCAGGCATTTGCGGCAACGCCGGCCGACACGTTGGTGCAGGGCTGGGCCTTCGACGACATCATCACGCTCGATCCCGCGGAAGCCTTCGAGATCTCGACGGCCGAAGTGACCGCCAACACCTACAACAAGCTCGTCGGGCTTGACCTCAACGACACGTCGAAGGTCGTGGGAGAGCTTGCCGACAGCTGGACCGTCTCCGATGATGGACTGACCTACACGTTCAAGCTGAAGCCTGGCCTCACCTTCGCTTCGGGCAACCCGATCACCGCGGACGATGTTGCCTTCTCGTTCGAGCGTGCCGTCAAGCTCGACAAGTCCCCCGCCTTCCTGCTGACCCAGTTCGGGCTCACCGGCGACAACGTCACAGAGAAGGCGAAGGCCGCCGACGAAAGCACGTTCGTACTCACCGTCGACAAGCCCTATGCACCGAGCTTCGTCCTTAACGTGCTGACCTCGACTGTGGCGTCGGTCGTCGACAAGAAGCTGGTCATGGAGAACGCTCAGCCAGTCACTCCGAGCGAGGACTACAAGTACGACAGCGATTTCGGCAATGCCTTCCTGAAGACCGGCTATGCCGGTTCGGGCCCGTTCAAGCTGCGCGAATGGCGTGCGAACGAGGTCGTCGTGCTGGAGCGGAACGACAGCTATTTCGGCGAAAAGGCCCCTCTGGCACGGGTCATCTACCGCCACATGAAGGAGAGTGCAGGCCAGCGCCTTGCGCTCGAGAACGGCGATATTGATGTGGCCCGGAACCTCGAGCCCGGCGACATCCAGGCGATCTCGGACAAGGAAGGTCTCGACACCACATCTGCGCCGAAGGGCACGATCTACTATTTCAGCCTGAACCAGAAGAACGAGAACCTGGCGAAGCCCGAGGTGGTGGAGGCTTTCAAGTATCTCGTCGACTATGACGCGATCGGTGAGACCCTGATCAAGGGGATCGGCACGATCCACCAGACATTCCTTCCCGCCGGCCAGCTCGGAGCGTCGAACGACACGCCGTACAGCCTGAACGTCGAGAAGGCCAAGGAACTGCTTGCCAAGGCAGGACTTGCCGACGGCTTTTCGGTGACCATGGACGTGCGCAATACGCAGCCGGTGACCGGCATTGCCGAAAACGTGCAGCAGACGCTGGCCCAGGCTGGCATCAAGCTGGAGATCATCCCCGGCGACGGCAAGCAGACGCTGACCAAGTACCGCGCGCGCCAGCACGACATCTATATCGGTCAGTGGGGTTCGGACTACTTCGATCCGAACTCCAATGCCGAGACCTTCACCTACAATGCGGACAATTCGGATGAGGGCACCAACAAGACGCTGGCCTGGCGCAATGCCTGGGATCCGCAGGATCTGACTGAGAAGACCCAGGCCGCCCTTCTCGAGAAGGACAGCGACAAGCGCGCGGCCATTTACGAGGAGCTTCAGAAGGAAGTCCTGGAGCGGGGTCCCTTCGTGATTATCTTCCAGCAGACGGAAGTAGCCGGCTATTCGGACAAGCTGAAGAACTACAAGCTCGGTCCGAGCTTCGATACCAACTTCCTCCATAGCGTCTCCAAGGAATAGTCGGGTCGAACCTTGGCTATTTCTGACACCAATGCGACGCTTCGGCGCGGCGAGAGCCGCGCCAGGCGTCGCGGGCTGGCCATCCTCGGCTTCCTGCTGACGGTCGCCACCACATTCCTCGGCCTGCTTGCCGTCACCTTCTTCATCGGCCGCGTCGTGCCGATCGATCCGGCGCTCGCGATCGTCGGTGATCGTGCGCCGGCGCATGTGGTCGAACGGGTAAGGCTGGAGCTCGGCCTTCACCTTCCGCTCTACCAGCAGTTCTGGATCTACCTGAAGCAGGCGCTGTCGGGCGATTTCGGAACCTCGGTCCTGACCACCCACCCCGTGCTCACCGACATCAAGCGGGTCTTCCCCGCGACGATCGAGCTTGCGACCGTCGGCACGATCATCGGTGCGGTCCTGGGCGTGCCGCTTGGCGTGCTCGCAGCCGTCAAGCGGGGCTCCATCATCGACCAGATCGTCCGGGTGATTGGTCTCGTCGGATACTCGGTGCCGATCTTCTGGCTTGGCCTGCTCGCGCTGCTTCTCTTCTATGCGAGGCTCAACTGGGTCGCCTATCCGGGCCGCGTCGACATCGTCTACGAATACAGCTTTACCCCAGTCACCGGGTTCTTCATCCTCGATGCGGCCATGCAGCGACAGTGGGACGTGCTTTGGGATCTCTTCCGGCACATCATCCTTCCCGGCTCGCTGCTCGGCTATTTCTCGCTCGCCTATATCAGCCGCATGACCCGGTCATTCATGCTGAACGAGCTTTCGCAGGAGTATATCGTCGCCGCGCGGGCGAAAGGCCTATCGGAGGCCAGGATCATCTGGTTCCACGCCCTGCGCAACGCGGCGGTCCCCCTCGTCACCGTGATCGCGCTGTCCTATGCGGGTCTTCTCGAAGGCTCTGTGCTGACGGAAACGATTTTTGCCTGGCCGGGGCTCGGACTCTACATCACCAACTCACTGCAGAATGCGGACATGAACGCCGTGCTCGGCGGGACCGTGGTCATCGGCTCCGTCTTCGTCGGCATCAACCTTCTGTCCGACCTTCTCTACCGGACGCTCGACCCAAGGACGCGCAGCCGATGAGCATTGCCGAGACACCTCCCAGACCCTACAGCCGCGAGTGGCTGCTGTCGGACAGGCCGTCGTCGCGCCGGCAGGCGCGGCTCGGTCGCGCCTATGTCATCTGGCGGCGCTTTTCGGAAAACCGCCTCGCCCTTCTCGGTCTGCTGATCCTGCTCGCGCTGCTGTTCGTGGCGGCGTTCGCGGATGTCCTTGCTCCGCACAATCCGTTGCAGGGCGATCTGCGAAACGCACGGCTGCTGCCGCCGGGCGCCGACGGCTATATCCTCGGCACGGACGACCAGGGTCGTGACATCCTCTCGCGCCTGATCCACGGTTCGCGCCTGACGCTGCTGGTCGTGGTGCTGGTCGCGGTCATCGCGGCACCTGTCGGACTGATCGTCGGTACGGTCTCCGGCTATGCCGGTGGATGGGTGGACGCCGTACTGATGCGGATCACCGACATCTTCCTCGCCTTTCCGAAGCTGGTGCTGGCGCTTGCGCTGGTTGCGGCGCTCGGACCCGGCATCGAGAATGCGATCCTGGCGATCGCCGTCACCTCCTGGCCACCCTATGCACGCATCGCCCGGGCGGAGACGATGACCTTCCGCAACTCCGAGTTCATCTCCGCCGTGCGGCTGATGGGTGCTTCTCCGTCGCGGATCGTGCTGCGTCATGTCATGCCCCTCTGCCTCTCGTCGCTGATCGTCAGGGTGACGCTCGACATGGCGGGCATCATTCTGACGGCCGCCGGTCTCGGTTTTCTGGGGCTCGGTGCCCAGCCGCCGCTGCCGGAATGGGGGGCGATGATCGCCTCCGGCCGCCGGTTCATTCTCGACCAGTGGTGGGTGGCCGCCATGCCCGGATTTGCCATCCTGATCGTCAGCCTCGGCTTCAATCTGCTCGGCGACGGACTGCGTGATGCGCTTGATCCGAAGGAGGCGGGGCAATGACGCCGCTCCTGAGCGTGAAGAACCTGCAGGTCAGCTTTCCCACGCGCGCCGGACTGGTCAAGGCCGTTCGCGGGGTCTCCTTCGAACTCGGCCGTGAGCGCTTGGGGATTGTCGGGGAATCGGGCTCTGGAAAGTCCCAGACCGGCCGCGCCATCATGGGGCTGACGGCGCCGCAAGCGGTGATCAGCGCGGATCGATTGACCTTCGCGAACGAGGATCTGCTGCGGTTGTCGCTCAAGGAGCGGCGTCGACTGCGCGGTAGGCGAATGGCCATGGTTCTGCAGGATCCGAAATACTCGCTGAACCCGGTGATGACGATCGGACGTCAGATCGTCGAAACCCTGCAGACGCACGAGGATGTCGGCCGGTCGGAAGCGAAGGCGAGGGTGCTCGCCATGCTGGAGGCAGTACAGATCAATGATCCGGAGCGGGTCTTTACCCTCTATCCGCACGAGGTCTCGGGCGGGATGGGCCAGCGGGCGATGATCGCCATGATGCTGATCTGTGGCCCGGAACTGCTGATCGCCGATGAACCCACGTCTGCGCTCGACGTCACCGTGCAGATCGAGGTACTCGGGATTTTGGACAAGCTCGTAGCCGAACGCGGCATGGGGCTGATCTTCATCAGCCATGACCTGCGCCTGGTCTCGACCTTCTGCGACAGGGTTCTCGTCATGTATGCAGGGCGGGTCGTCGAGGAGCTTTCTTCGGCCAATCTGCACGCGGCGAAACATCCCTATACGCAGGGTCTGCTGAACTGCCTGCCACAGATCGGCGAACATCGCCATCCGCTTCCCGTACTGGAGCGAAAGCCGGAGTGGGCACTATGACGACGGCCCTTTCGGTACGCGACATGACAGTCGTCTATGACGGGTTCGCGGCTCTCGACCGGGTGAGCGTCGACGTCAGTCACGGCGAGTCCTTTGGCATCGTCGGGGAGTCGGGGTCCGGGAAATCCACCCTGCTGCGGGCGGTCACCGGGCTGACCCGCTTCCAGGAGGGAAGCCTGACGGTGGATGGCCGCAGCTATGACGGCCGGAAACGCGACGCGGATTTTTACCGCACCGTCCAGATGGTGTTCCAGGATCCCTACGGCTCACTGCATCCGCGTCAGACGGTGGACAGGCTGTTGCTGGAGCCGCTGGTGATCCACGGTTTCGACGAGGTCGACCGGCGTATTGCAAGGGCCCTGGATGAGGTGGGGCTCGGATCCGGTTTCCGCTTTCGGTATTCGCACCAGCTTTCAGGCGGGCAGCGGCAGCGCGTCGCAATTGCCCGGGCGTTGATCGTCGAGCCGAAGATACTGCTTCTTGATGAGCCCACCTCTGCGCTTGACGCGTCGATCCAGGCGGAGATCCTGAACCTGCTCGAACAGGCCCGCCGCGACCGGCACCTCACCTTCATCATGGTCAGTCACGATCTCGGCGTCATCAGCCACATGTGCGAACGGGTGGCGGTAATGAAGGGCGGTGAAGTCGTGGAGACGGTGCCCGTGGAGGCGCTCGAGAGGCGCGAGTTCTCACAGGACTACACACGTCGGCTGTTGACGGCGAGCGAGGGCTTTCGTCGTGACTGACGGGAGGCCAAGGGAATGAACCTTCGCGCCCTCATGTATTTCGACGAAGTCGTCCGTACCAACTCGATGCGAGCGGCTGCAGAGAACCTTAATGTTGCCGCGACCGCGGTGAGCCGCCAGATCGAAAATCTGGAAGAGCATTTCGGCGCCCAACTCGTCGAAAGGACCAATCGCGGTATCCGGCTGACGGCGGCCGGCCGGCTGCTGGCGGATCGTGCAGGAAGGACATTGCGCGAACTGGAGCATGTCCATCAGCTGATCAACGACCTGCAGGGCCTGGAGGGTGGTAAGGTCGTCATCTATGCCAATGGGGCCACGGTCGCCAACGTCATCGCGCCGGTGTTGGCGCAATTCAGTCTTCGTCATCCGAAGCTGAGGTTCGAAGTTGCAATTACCAGCGCCCGGCAGGCGATCGAGGCGCTTGGTTCCGGCGATGCCGACCTTGCGGTCTCCTTGTTCGCCCCTTCGACCTCAGGGGTGAAGCTCCGGCTGCGTTCCGAGATCGTCTATGACGTCATTGTCAGTGCCAATCACCCTTCAGCAAAGGCGAGCAACATCCCTCTGGAGCAACTGGCGCGCATGCCGCTCGCCCTTCCCGAGCGCGGCTTTGCCGCTCGCCAGGCGATCGAGGATATTTTTGCCCGTGAGAGGATCGATGTCGATCCAGTCTTTGTCAGCAGTTCGGTCGAGATGCTGAAGGAACTGGTCCTGCGCGGCGCTGCGGTAACCTTGCTCCCGGCGCTCTCCGTCCAGCGAGAGATAGAAGGTGGCCTGTTGGCTGCGGTGCCGGTCGCGGACGGGAAGGCCGTCCACACATCCATCGATCTTTGTGTCTCCTCCGACCGGCAGCTGTCTCACGCGGCCAACGCGCTGGTTCAGTTCATTGAGGAATACATGGCTCAAGCGCGTCCAGCCCACATCTAGCATCTCGCATACCTCCCTGTGTAGCCGTTTCGGCAACGCATGTGCTTCTTTATTACTATTGTGTGCTCGCAGGTGACATGCCATATGCCTTCTGGTTCTTTCCAGTTGGAGGCTTGACCCATGCGTACTCGTTCCAAGATCGCCGCCGCGACGATCAGCGCCTGCATCGTAACTGCAGCATTTGGCGCGGGTGCACCCCGTAATGCGCTTGCGGCTCCGAAGACCTCGGTCACGATCGGCATGTCGGTCGAGCCGACGGGTCTTGATCCGACCATTGCCGCACCTGTCGCGATCGGACAGGTCACCTGGCAGAACATTTTCGAGGGGCTGACGACCATCGACCGGGACGGGCAGGTCCAGCCCCAGCTGGCCGAAAGCTGGGAGATTTCCGAAGACGGGCTGACATATACATTCAAGCTGCGGACGGGCGTCACCTTCCATGACGGCGAAGCCTTCGATTCATCCGTCGCCAAGTTTACGATCGAGCGGGCTCGCGGGGAGGATTCCGTCAATCCGCAGAAACGCTATTTTGCGACGGTCGAATCCGTCGAAACGCCTGATGCGCAGACGCTTGTGCTAAGGCTTTCCAAGCCGACCGGCAGTCTTCTCTACTGGCTGGCATGGCCGTCCTCCAGCATGGTTGGCACCCGTTCAGCCGAGAACAACAAGACGACGCCGATTGGCACTGGTCCGTTCAAGTTCGTCAGCTGGGCTAAGGGGGACAAGGTAGAGCTGGCGCGCAATCCGGACTATTGGAACCCCGAAGCCGCAGCCCGGCTGGAAACGGCTGCCTTCCGCTTCATGTCGGACCCCCAGGCGCAGGCAGCAGCGCTGAAGGCAGGGGATGTGGACGCATTTCCGGAATTCGCGGCACCTGAACTGATGCAGAGCTTCGATGGCGACGAACGGCTGACCACGGTCATCGGCAATACGGAACTGAAGGTCGTCGCCGGCATGAACAATGCCCGCAAACCCTTCGACGACAAGCGCGTGCGCCAGGCCCTGATGATGGCGATCGATCGTAATATGGTGGTGGAGGGTGCCTGGTCCGGCTTCGGCACGCCGATTGGAAGCCACTATACCCCCAATGATCCGGGCTATGTCGACCTGACTGGCGCCTATCCTTATGATCCAGAGAAGGCGAAAGCCTTGCTGGCGGAGGCAGGGTTCGCAAGCGGCCTGAGCTTTACGATCAAGGCGCCGCAGATGGCTTATGCGCAGCGGACTTCGCAGATCATGCAGGCCATGTTTGCCGAGATCGGCGTGACGATGAACATCGAAACCACCGAGTTTCCCGCCAAATGGGTGTCAGACGTGCTGAAGGCGGCGGACTACGAGATGACGATCGTCGCCCATGCCGAGCCGATGGACATCGACATCTATGCCCGTGACCCATACTACTTCAACTACAAGAAGCCTGCCTTCAACGAGGTGCTGGACAAGGTACAGCAGACCAGTGACGCTAGCGAACAGGCAGCCCTCTACGGAGAGGCTCAGAAAATCCTGGCTGAGGACGTTCCGGCGCTCTACCTCTTCGTGATGCCGAAGCTGGGCGTCTGGGACCGCAAGCTGAAGGGCCTGTGGGAGAACGAGCCCATTCCTTCGAATGTGCTGGCGGAGGTCTACTGGGAGGAGTGAGTGCCGAGGTTCCGGAATGACTGACAGCCGCTCCGTGGTGCTTCAGGTTGGGCATGTGGCTGGACTTCAATCCCTCGACCGCGTTTTGGTGATGCTGGGGGACAGAACCCTCAGCATTGGGAGCAATCGCGGGACCAGACGGCGGGCCGCCCAGCGATCATGACCGGCCTTGTCGCTCGCCGCTTTGCCGGCCTGATCCTGACGCTTGTTGTCGTGTCGGTGTTCATCTTCACGGTGATGGACCTGCTCCCGGGGGACCCGGCCTCGATCATGCTCGGCACCTCGGCGAGCCCCGACACGCTGGCGGCACTACAGAGGGAGTTGGGACTGGATCGACCGCTTCCGCTTCGCTATGTCGAATGGCTTGGTGGTGTGCTTCAAGGCGATCTCGGCGTCTCGTACACCTATGGGGTGCCGGTCGCCGGCCTGATTGGCGAACGCCTTGCCGTGACGCTGCCGTTGGCATCCATGACCATCCTCATGTCACTGGTCATCGCCATCCCGCTCGGGGTGCAGGCAGCACGGAGCCACCACCGATCCGTGGACCTAGCGGTTTCCCTCTTCTCCTATGCCGGCATTGCAGTTCCTTCATTCTGGTTCGGGCTGCTGCTGATCATGTTCTTTGCGACTGGCCTGGGATGGTTTCCGGCGGGCGGATTTCCGGGTTGGAGTGACGGCTACGCGACCGCCCTCCGGGCGCTCCTGCTGCCGGCACTTGCGCTCTCCCTGCCGCAGGCCGCAGTGCTGACGCGCGTAACCCGTTCGGCGATCCTCGATGTGCTTGCCGAGGATTACATCAGGACGGCCCGCGCCAAGGGGTTGAGCGAGCGGGCGGCCGTCTGGCGGCACGCACTCCCGGCTTCGCTCGTGCCGATCGTCACCGTCCTCGGCCTGCAGTTCACCTTTCTGGTGGCGGGTGCAGTCCTGGTGGAGAATGTCTTCAATCTTCCGGGCCTCGGCCGTCTCGCCTTCCAGTCACTGTCCCAGCGCGACGTCATCGTCATGCAGGATGTGGTGCTGTTCTTCGCGGCACTCGTCATCATCGTTAACTTCCTCGTGGACATCCTTTATCTCGTCATCGACCCCAGAATGCGGGTGGCAAGCCGATGAGCCGTGCCATGCTTCGTCGACCGCTGCTCCTTGCTGGGCTGGTGTTGACCACGGCTTTGTCGCTGGTTGCCATCCTTTCTCTGTTCTGGACGCCATTTTCTCCGGCCAAGATGCAAATCGCGTCCAGGCTGAAATCTCCCTTGGAGTACGGCTTGCTTGGCACCGACCAGTTCGGGCGTGATGTTGCCTCCCTGCTAATGGCAGGAGCCTGGAACTCCCTTTCGACCGCGGCTGTGGCGGTCGCAATCGGAGGCTGCATTGGGACGGTGCTCGGACTTGCGGTCGCGGCACGCGGCGGGTGGCGGAGCGCCGTCGTGATGCGGGGATGCGACATCATTTTTGCGATCCCTCCGATCCTGTCGGCGATGATGCTGGCGGCTTTCCTTGGGGCAGGGCAATTTACCGCCATCATCGCCATTGCGGTCTTCATGGTCCCGGTCTTCGCCCGCCTGACGCTCGGTGCGGCGACGCAGATCTGGACATTGCCTTATGTCAGTGCAGCCATCGGCATGGGTCGGGCGGAGTGGAAGATCACGCTCGTGCATGTGCTTCCCAATATTGCCGGGCAGATCATCGTACAGGTGACGATCCAGCTAGGGCTCGCGATCCTTACGGAAGCCGGCCTCAGCTTCCTGGGGCTCGGCATGGCGCCACCCGCTCCGAGCTGGGGAAGGATGCTGGCAGATGCCCAGACCTACGTCGGTCAGGCGCCGTGGCTGGCGCTTCTCCCGGGGCTGGCGATCTTCCTCTCGGTTCTCGGATTCAGTCTTCTTGGGGACGGCCTGCGGGATCATCTCGATCGCCGCTCTTGATGGTCGGGAACTTTTTCTGGAACAAAACCGCCCTGAGCCCATTCACCGCTTGCAACGAGGAGGGGGCGAGCCGCGCGTGCCACGGTTGCGTTCGCCTCAGGAGGTTCCTATGAAAGGATATTCTTCTGTGGCTGGTTGGGTTTCCCCATCCCCGCGATAATCTTGCTCTAGCTCTTCGGCTTTCGTCGAGACGGCCGAAGGACTGCGCCGAATGATTTTCTTGCCGAGACGATAACAGGAGTAAGTGATGGCACCCGTCAATACACCGAACGAGCCGATGGGCTCTTCCGCATCCCGGAGCGATATCGAGGCCCAGCTCCAGCAGCTTCGCGATGATATCGCAAATCTCGCACGTACCGTTGCCGCGGTAGGCTCCGACAAGGCCGGCGATTACCGCAATCGCGTGCGGAAGGCGACCAATGACGCCACAGATGTCTCCATGCAGATGGTTGAGGCGGCGCGCGACCAAGCTCTTTCCCTTGAAAAGGACCTCGAAGGCAAGATCCGCACGAACCCGCTGCAGGCCGTGGCCATGGCCGCGGGCGTAGGCTTCCTGATCGCTCTGCTGGTCCGCCGCTGATGCTCTCGGGACTGGCACCGCTTCTGGCATCGGTGGCAGCGATCGATGCGGCGGCCTTCGTGAACCGTCTGCGGCGCAATGCCGTCTTGTACGCGCTGATGCTGCTCTTCGTGCTGACGGCCTATGGTGCCCTGGTAGCAGCAGCGGCCCTTGCGATCGCGCAGCACCTCGGGGCGGTGGGGGCGTTGCTCACCATCGCCGGAGGCGGTCTCTTCCTCGCACTGGTCATCTTCCTCATCGCAGGATCCATGGCCCGCGCAGAAGAGAGACGAAAGCGGGAGGCTGCCGCAAACAGCGGTGGTCGCGCTCTGATGATCACAGCGGGGCTTTCTGCCTTGCCGATTCTCGTCCGCTCGCGTCCACTGGCCGCGCTTGCAATTGCCGGCGGGTTGGGTTTTCTCGCGATGCGCAGCATGGATAGGATTGCGCCGATGATGGGCAAGCGCGAGAACAACCCTCCGCGCCAAGACATGCCGCCTAGATGAAAGGCCGGGCTCCCTCCTTAGGGGGGCGCCATTCCGCCGCTCGATAAAGACCTGCGGCATCGATGATCTCGCAGCCGCGGTCGAGCCAGCGCACAAGCCCCTGATCCATCAGCTTTCTCAAGGTCTTGTTGGTGTGGACAAGTGACAGGCCAAGCGTGTCCGCCACATGCTGCTGGGTCAGCGGTAGTTGCCGAAGCTCAGTGTGGGAGGCTATAGCCGCCTGCGCGCGTGCATCCAGGAATGCAAGAAGATAGGCGGCGCGCTCGTATGCGCTGCGTCGGCCGACGCTCAGCAGGTGCTCGTCCAGCATGGATTCTTCCCGCGCCGCAATCCAGGTGATGTCGAAAGCCAGCGTCGGCTGGCTGCGGAAAAGTTGCGGGAACCGTTCCCTTTCGAAGGTGCAAAGCGTCATTCGGGTCAGCGCTTCCACCGAATGCTGCATCTCCTTCATGACGTTTCCCTGCAGGCCGATCATGTCGCCCGGCAGGACGTAGTTGAGGATCTGGCGCCTGCCGTCCTCAAGGATCTTGTAGCGAAAGCCCCAGCCACTCATCACGGTGTAGAGCGAGGGATTACGCTCCCCTTCAACCATGATCGCCATGCCCGGCTCGGCTGGCGTCTCCGCGACTTTGAAGCTCGCGACGAAATCAAGCTCGTCATCGGTAAAATCCCGGAAAGAAGGTCGTGGCCGCAGCGGACACTGCTGGCACGGGATGCGCGGCGGTACGGCAGGCTTCGATATGGCCATGATGAATCACGTGTGGCGAGGTAACCGCTCCTAGCTTATCGCGGACCGACGCACTGTGTCTTTTTTAAATGACCGTGATTTTTCCTGCTCCCATAGAGGTTCTTTCGGAAGGAGAGGGCGATTCCGTCGATCCCGACTATCCTTATTGCAGAACGGGAATATCTTGTCGCGATGGAGGCCGAGCGCATCCTCGCCGAGGCGATGCCGTGCGAAATCCGGATCGCAACGCCGGCTGAGCTCGGCAGTCTGCTCGATGAGGATCTTTTCGAACTGCTGGTGCTGGATGTCGACCTTGTCGAAGAGGTTGCGCCATTGCTCAGACGCCGGCAGGAATCCGGCACCCGGGTCATCCTGACCACGCTCATGGCAGAGGATCTTGCCCGGGTGGATGAGTTTCCGGGTTCCGCGGCGGTCGCGAAACCCTTTTTCGGGGACGAGCTTGCGGCAGCGGCACGCGCCGCCTTCCGGCTGGTGCCGGAGCTGGATCACTAACTGCCGAATGCACGAGCCGTGATTGCGGCGTGCCCAGCATCAGGCCCGAAGTCACCCTCGCCCGAAACGCCTAGCAGTTCCTGCAGACGGGTACGCGCTCGGCTGACGCGGCTCTTGATGGTCCCGACGGCGCAGCCGCAAATGGTTGCCGCTTCTTCGTAAGCAAATCCCGCGGCGCCGACGAGGATGATTGCCTCGCGCTGGTCGTCCGGGAGGGTGTCGAGAGCCTTGCGGAAATCCTGCAGATCCAGCCGCCCGTACTGTTCAGGGTGGACGGAAAAGCGTTCGCTGAACAGCCCGTCCGTATCCTGCACCTCTCGCCCGCGCTTGCGCATCTGGCTGTAGAACTCGTTGCGGAGAATTGTGAAGAGCCATGCCCGCATGTTCGTACCGGCCGTGAAGCTTGTCTGGTTGGCCCAGGCCTTCATGATCGTGTCCTGGACCAAGTCGTCCGCCTTGTCGTGGCGCCCAGTCAGGGAGACCGCAAAGGCACGGAGATTCGGGAGGGATGCGAGAAGGTCGCGCTTGAATCCGCGATCATCGTTCTCGGTCATCGTCATTTCACCTTAACCGACTGCGCATTGCGTTCAGCAGTCTCGAGCTTCTCGAGAAGATCCAGAAACCGATCGGGAATGCCCTCTTCCTGCACCGCGTCGTAGAACTCGCGCAGCTTCCTGGAGATCGATGCGTTCGGCGGCACCGATCCGGGTCTCATGTCATGCGGGGAAAGGGTCATATCTTGCTTTTTTCTGTTGTCGTCACTCATCACGCCGGCAGCCTGTTGCGATATCGTGAGGAAACAATGCGGCAACGGAAAAAAAGTTCCACCCCTTGCGGAACTTTTTTTCCGGCACCACGTTCTTCCCACGTAATTGCCCGCCGGGCGACAGGGGAGAATTCTGTATGTCACTTACTACACGCGTTGCGTCACACCTTCCGTACTTGCGCCGTTATGCACGTGCCGTCACCGGATCCCAGACTTCCGGAGACGCCTATGTGGCCGCCGTACTGGAAGCGTTGATCGCGGATGTCTCGATCTTTCCCGAAACGTCCAAGGACCGTGTTTCGCTTTACAAACTGTTTGTCGCGATCTTTGGTTCCACATCGATCGAAATCCGGCCCATCGAATCCCCCTTCGCCTGGGAACAGCGTGCGGCTGCGAATCTTTCCTCGCTGCCGTCGATGGCTCGCCACGCCTTCCTTCTCGTTTCCGTAGAAGGCTTCACAATTGAGGAAACCGCGGAAGTTCTGGATGTCAGCGTACAGAAGGCGACCGAACTTCTTGATGAAGCGTCAAGAGAGATTTCCCGCCAGGTTGCGACCGACATCATGATCATCGAGGACGAGCCGCTTATTGCGCTCGACATCGAGCAGATGGTCCAGGAACTCGGCCATCGCGTCACGGGTATCGCCCGGACCCACAAGGAAGCGGTCGACCTCTTCCAGAGTTCGAAGCCCAAGATGGTACTTGCCGATATCCAGCTTGCCGACGGAAGCTCCGGGATCGACGCGGTCAACGAGATCCTGAAGACCTCCACGGTGCCTGTCATCTTCATCACCGCTTTCCCGGAGAGGCTGCTGACTGGCGAGCGTCCGGAGCCCGCCTTTCTGGTGACTAAGCCGTTCAACCCGGACATGGTGAAGGCGCTGATCAGCCAGGCTCTGTTCTTCAACGAAACTGTCAAGGCGGCTGCTTGAGCAGGTATCGAAATCTGTCGTTCGCTGAGGGGTGACGCGCCTGCCGGTTGTATTCCTCCGGCAGCAGTTTTCCAGCCTTATTTTTTTGAGCGTAGAGCATTTGGGTGGGGAACTCATCGAGCGTCTCCCCATTCACCCCTGGCTCCTCGGAGACAGATTGGCGGGTTGTTGCCCCGGTTGCCAGTCTCTATAAGGACAAAGGCAGGTCGGGAAAGTGCGCGGGTGTTGCCGGTTCTTTCCTTCAAGTTGGACGAGGTGAGAAATTGGTGCATCCGCTGACATGGCAGCGAGCTGGTCAGAGTGATGACAAGTTGCGAGAGTTTCTGCTGCCTGCGCTGGTCGACCTCGGCGCCAGCGTCATCATCCAGGATGCTCGCCACGATTATCTTCTCGTCGCTAACCTTCCAGAGGTATGGCTTCCGGATGGCTGGGAGAGCGGTACGCTTGCCTCACCCACCGACAGCAGCCTTTTCGGAGCAGAAGTTGCCGCCCGCCTGACGTCGCTGAAGGCGGAAATGCTCGAGGCCGGCCAGAAAGGCCAGCTTGAGGTGATGGTCGGGGCGGAGCAGTTTTTCGAGTTCCGGGTCCAGGCCGTCGAATTCGCCCATGGCGGGCTTCATCTTGTCACGACCATAGTGGACCGCTCGGAAGAGCGGCATCGCGAGCGCCTCCTGCGGGCGCTGCTGCGCGAGGTGAGCCACCGGTCGAAAAACCTGCTCGCGATCATCCAGAGCATTGCGCTGCAGACTGCGCGCTATTCGGGTTCGCTGGATCTCTTCCTCCACAAGTTCCGCGGGCGGCTCTATTCGCTGTCGCAGTCGCAGGACCTAATCACGGATTCGAGCTGGCGCGGGGCGTATTTCTTCGACCTCGTGCAGCAGCAGACCGAGAAGTATCTTCCTGAGAATCGGGATCTGGTGAGCGTCAGGGGCGTCAATCTTCTGCTAAGCCCCAATGCGTCGCTTCATCTGGGGCTGGCGCTGCACGAATTGATCGTCAATGCAGTCAGCCACGGCTCGCTGTTGCACAGCAGCCTGCCAATCGAAGTGTCCTGCACGCGAAAGCGCATCGACGGCCATGACATGGTGCGAATGGTCTGGAATGAGCCGCTTTCGCTCGCCGCAGACGAGAAAAATGACCCGCAGGACATGAAGGCGCATTTCGGCAGCACCGTCCTTGAGCGCGTGGTTCCCGCATCGGTCAACGGCAAGGCCGAATATATCATCGCGAAAGACAGAATTTCCTACCACCTGACGTTCCCGCTGGAACCCGGCGTGACCGACGAAGGCTGAAGTCGCTCATACAGGAGAGAGTGACGCGTTCTGGGCCAGATGCAGAATTGGCCCGGTTCCAGGGGAACCGAGCCAACTCATCTCTTCGAGGGGGACTGAAGAGTATGTCTGGAAGCTTTGTAGGGCGGGGGACGGGGGGTGCTTCCAGACATCCACATAACGACCATCTCTCCGGAACGTTCCTCTCGTCTGAAGATATTTTCGATTTTTTTCGCCCGGTCCGAATTCTCGTCAGCGCTTGAGCGTTCGCGGGTCAAGCGCGTCACGAATTGCGTCACCCATGAAGTTGACGCTCAGGACCGTCAGCGAGATAGCCAGCCCCGGCCAGAGTACGCGTGAGGGTGTGAGCTGCATGAAGTTGGCACCGTCATAGAGCAACCGCCCCCAGGTCGGAAAATCGGAAGGAAAGCCGAGACCGAGGAAGCTCAGCGCCGACTCGGTGATGATCGCCGATGCGATGCCGAGGGTCGCAGAGACCATGATGGAGCTCAGCACGTTCGGCAGGATGTGACGTAGGATGATGCGATGCTCGCGCATCCCGCTGCTCCTGGCGGCAGTAACAAATTCCTGGCTCTTCACCGCCAGCACGTCGCCGCGGACGATGCGCGCGGTGTGCATCCAGCTCGTGATGCCGATGACGAAGACGATCAGGATGAATATGCCCGTCTCTGGTCCGAACGAGGCCCGCAGCGTATCGCGAAAAAGCATGATGATGACGAGTAGCAGTGGCAGCAGCGGCAGGGCAAGGAAGAGATCGGTCACCCGCATCAATGGTCCGTCCAGCCGCCGGAAGTAGCCGGAGAGCAAGCCGACCAGCGTTCCGAGAAAGAGGGCCAGCAGCATTGCGGTGATGCCGACGGCGAGGGAAATACGCCCTCCGGCGAGCACCTGCGCCAGCATGTCCTTGCCGAGATTGTCGGTTCCAAAGGGATGCGCCAGCGATGGCCACTGGTTCTTGTCGCGGATGTTGATCGCGTTCGGTGCGACGGTGTGGATATAGGGTCCGACATAGACCGCCAGGACGATGAAGACGAAGACGCCAAGTCCGACGACACCGCCCCTGTGGGCACGGAATTGTCTCCAAATGTCGCGGGCGGCGGAGCGGGCCGGGCTTTCGGCCTTTGCCGGGACTGCGGGAAGTACCGTGTCAGTCATACCGGATCCTCGGGTCGAGAATGCCGTAAAGCACATCGGCAATCAGGTTGAAGAGGACGATCAGCACCGCGAAGATGAAGGTCAGGGTCTGGACCAGCGGAATGTCTGCGCCCTGGATGGCGATGATCAGCAACTGGCCGAGGCCGTTCACGCGGAAGATCTGTTCGGTGATGATGGCGCCGGAGAAGATGGTCGGCACGCCGAGCGCAATGACCGTCACTACGGGTATCAGGCTGTTGCGGAGCACGTGTACAAGCAGAACCGCCTTTTCCTTCACGCCCTTGGCGCGGGCAGTGCGCACGTAGTCCTGATGCAGGTTGTCCAGCATCGAGGCGCGGACGAAGCGGGCGATCTGGGAGGCGTTGTAGAGCGCCAGTACGGCGACCGGCAGCGCCATCTGCCGCATCTGCGCGACGAAGCTTGAGAAGTCCGTGACCCGGAGATTGGTGTCGTAGACGGAGGGAAACCACTGCAGGTAGGAGGAGAAGATGACGATCAGCAGGACGCCGGTGAAGAAGGTCGGCACGGAATAGCCGACCATGGAGACGAAGGTGCCGATCTGGTCGAAGATGGAATACTGCTTGTAGGCGGAGATCACGCCGATCGGAATGGCGATCAGTATGCCGAAGAGATAGGCGAGGCCGACCACCCAGAGGGTCTGCGGCAGGCGCTGGACGATGAGATCGACGACCGGGCTTCGCGTCGCCCATGAAAGGACGCGCATGCGCTCGCCATCGCCGAACTGCCAGCCGGTGATGCTTTCCAGGATGTTCAGCGGTTCGTTGATGAAGAACTGCTGCAGCCAGCGGAGGTAGCGAACAAGGAAGGGCTGGTCGAGGCCGAGCGAGGCGCGGATTTGCTCGCGGACTTCCGGCGGGATGGTGAGTGGCAGGTCGCCCGTCGGGTCGTTCGGTGCAAGGTCGAGCAGCGCAAAGATGACGAAGCTGATGACCAGCAGGGTCGGGATCGCAAACAACAATCGCCGCAGCGTGTATGTGAACATCGATGTTCCCCGGACTGCAGCTTGGTGCCCGCTTCGGGGTCTTCAAGGCTGCAGGTTTCTGAAACTGCGACCATCGCCGGGGCGCTCCGGCGATGTGCCAGCGCAGAAGGGATGCCGGGGCTCATGCTGCAAACCCCGGCTGCTCCTTACTTCTTGCGATGCCAGTCGGCGATGTTCCAGACCTGGGAGTCCCAGGAATTCATGAGGATGCCGTCCAGGGTAACCGCGAATGACGACTGGTCGCCGCGATGGACAAGCGGAATATGGGCGCCTTCTTCGGTCAGCATGTCGTTGAGCTGCTTGGCAAGTTCCGCCCGCTTGTCGAGATCCGATGTCCGGGACAGTTCGCCTACGAACTTGTCGTACTCGGGATTGCAGTAGCGGGGGATGTTCTGACCCTGCCAGCCATTCTCGGGCGACGGCATCTTGTCGCACAGCCACTCTGCCAGATATTTCTCCGGATCGGTTCCGTCGAAGTTGTTGGTGTACATTTCGACGTCGGCATAGAACTTCTGGAAGGTATCGGGGCTTGCCGGGTCGCCGCCGAAGAAGACCGAGGCGCTGGCATTGCGGAGTTCCGCATCGACGCCGATCTCCGCCCACATCGCCTTGACCAGTTCCTGCGTCGCCTGACGGACCGAGTTCGTGGAGGTCTGGTAGAGGAAGGAGAGGCGTACGCCATCCTTGGCGCGGATGCCATCGGGACCGCGGGCCCAGCCGGCATCGTCGAGCAGCTTGTTGGCCGCTTCGATATCCTGCTTCAGGCACCAGCTGTCATTCTTGGTGGAGGCGACTGCTTCGGGCGCCGGCACGATGTTGCAGGTGGGCTTGCCCGACTGACCGTAGCCCGCTTCGACGATGATGTCGCGGTCGATCGCCAGCGACAGCGCGCGGCGGACGGCGGGATCGCTCAACGACGGATGCGGACCGGCTTCCGTCGTCGAGCGCTTGTCGCCAAGAGCTGGATCCGGATTGGTGAAGTTGATGTTGATGCGCTCGACCTGGGTGCCGAAGGATATCTCCAGTCGGCCCTTGCCGGCAGCCATCATCGCCTCCAGCACCTCCGGTTCGACCTGAGCATTCCAGGCATAGTCAAACTCGCCGGTTTCGAGCACGGCGCGCGCGGCCGAGGCCGCATCGCCGCCGCCCTTCAAGGTTACGGAAGCAAAGGCCGGCTTGTCCGGATCGCGATAATTCGAGTTGGCTTCGAACGTGATCACGTCGTTTGGCTTGAAGTCCGTGACGACGAAGGGACCGGTGCCGACGGGCTTGAAGTTGGCGTCCGTGCAGCCGGGGGCTTTGGCTCCAAGGCAATCCTTGAACTGCGCGGCCTGGATGATGGGTGACTGGGCGCCGACAAAGGCGCTGTAGGGATAAGGCTTCGGTTCTTCGAAGGTCACCTTCACGGTCTGAGGATCGACCGCTTCGACGTTCTTCACCCCTTCATACTGGGCGCGCTGGGCGCAACCGCCATCTGGCGCCGTGCAGTATTTCCAGGTGAAGACGACATCGTCGGCCGTGAAGGCAGAGCCGTCCGACCACTTCAGGTCAGGCATCAGCTTCCATGTCATGCTGAGTAGATCTTCTGAAATGCCGCCGTTCTCTACCGTCGGGATCTCCGTCACGAGCCAAGGAACGAGCTCGCCCTTCTCGTCATAGCGGGCCAGCGGCTCGATCACCATCGACGAGGCATAGACTTCCTTGGTGCCTGCCGACAGGAAGGGGTTCATGGTGGACACTGCCTGCCAGAACAGGATCTTGAGCTCACCGTCGGCGCCTCGCTCGGCATGGGCAAGCGATGTCGAAAGTGCCAAGCATGCTACAGTCCCCGCAAGCAGGGTATTGAAGGTCTTCATGCTGCTGTCCCCTTATGTTTATCGTTAGGGTTGTGATGGGTACGGCCGCCAGTTCCCGGCCGGTATCACTGCCGCTGCAAATTCGCTCTTATAAGTTGTTGGTTTCGCAGACGGCGGTCTCATATCCTCCTTGAGGTAGAGCTGATGGTCGCGTGGCTGGTCATGCACTCCCAGTTGTGCCTGACCAAATTTTGGGCCATCTAAGCATAGGCCTATTTTGCGTTCAAGCGCGAAAATTGGCGCTTGCCAAGACCCGGTCTGGCTGCACAGTATCCACCACGAACGGTGGAAATGGTCACAACAAGAACGGGGTATGCATGCCTGTCCTCAATCGCGCCGCTGAAATGCAGGAAGTCGTTGCGGGTTGGCGGCGTCATCTGCACGAGCACCCGGAGATCCTCTACGACGTGCACCAGACGGCAGCGTTTGTCGCTGACAAGCTCCGGTCCTTCGGGTGTGATGTCGTCGAGACCGGTATCGGCCGCACGGGCGTCGTCGGCATCATCAAGGGACGTCACGGCGAGGGAAACGTAATCGGTTTCCGAGCCGACATGGATGCGCTACCGATCCTGGAGACGAGCGGCAAGCCATGGACATCGAAGACGCCGGGAAAGGCACATTCCTGCGGCCATGATGGCCATACCGCCATGCTCCTTGGGGCGGCACAATATCTGGCAGAAACCCGCAACTTCAGGGGCTCCGTGGCAGTGATCTTCCAGCCTGCGGAAGAGGGCGGCGCGGGAGCGCTCGCCATGGTCGAGGATGGCTTCCTCGATAAGCACAACATCAGCCAGGTCTACGGGATGCACAACTCGCCCGGCCTGCCGCTCGGGCAGTTTGCGATCCGCAAGGGATCGGTCATGGCTGCGGCCGATACATTTGAAATCACCGTCACCGGGCGCGGCAGCCATGCGGCCCAACCCCATCTTTCCGTCGATCCGGTGCTGACGGCTGGTCATATCGTGGTGGCCTTGCAGTCGATCGTGTCCCGGCAGACCGATCCGCTGAAGTCGCTCGTAGTCACCGTCGCCTCCATCCATGGCGGGGATGCCAACAATGTCATCCCCGATACCGTCAAGCTGGGCGGGACAGTGCGCACGCTTCTGCCCGAGACGCGGGATTTCGCAGAGAAGCGGCTGAAGGAACTGGTGCAGGCGACGGCGCTTGCGCATGGTGCAACGGCCGATATCGCCTACCGCCGCGGCTATCCGGTGACCTTCAACCACGAGGCGGAAACGGAGTTCGCAACCGGGATCGCCGCAAAGGTCGGCGGGCCAGGCTCCGTTGACACGGACATGGCGCCGCACATGGGTGCCGAAGACTTTTCCTACATGCTTGAGCGGAGGCCGGGCGCGTTTATCTTCATCGGCAACGGCGATACTGCCAACCTCCACAATCCGGCCTACGACTTCAACGACGAGGCGCTCCCCTACGGCATCAGCTACTGGGTCAACCTTGCCGAGACGGCGCTGGCCGCCTGACGTCGCAACCCCTTGACAGGGAGAGTGGAATGTCTCTCGCGGAAACCTCCACGGAAGCAACCGGTGAACCGGCCGGGACGGTGCTTTCGGTGCGTGACCTCAGTACCTCATTCAAGGTCGAGAACCGCTGGCACACCGTTGTCCGCAACGTCTCCTTCGACGTTGGTGCGCGGGAGACGGTGGCCATCGTCGGCGAATCCGGATCAGGCAAGAGCGTCACCTCGCTGTCGATCATGCGCCTTCTGCCGAAGGCCTCGAGCCGGATCGAGGGCAGCGTCCGGCTCGAGAACCGTGAACTGTTGACGCTGCCTGACGAGCAGATGCGGCAGGTTCGCGGCAACGAGATCTCGATGATCTTCCAGGAGCCGATGACCTCCCTCAACCCGATCTTTCCGATCGGCAAGCAGATCGCCGAGGCACTGACGGTCCACAGGGACATCAGCAGGGCGGAGGCGAAGTCCGAGGTCATCCGGCTGCTGGAGAAGGTGCGAATCCCGAACGCGAAGAATCGGTACGACGAGTTTCCGCACCAGTTCTCGGGAGGCATGCGCCAGCGCGTGATGATCGCGATGGCGCTGGCGTCGAAGCCGAAGCTGCTCATTGCCGACGAGCCGACGACGGCGCTGGACGTGACCATCCAGGGCCAGATCCTCGATCTCATCAAGACACTGCAGGACGAGGAGGGGATGTCCGTCCTGTTCATCACCCATGACATGGGTGTCGTTGCCGAAGTCGCGGACCGGACCATGGTCATGTTCCGTGGCGAAGTGGTGGAGTCCGGCGCGACCGGCGACATATTCCATCGAGGCCAGCACCCCTATACCCGAGCGCTGCTTTCGGCCGTACCGCGTCTCGGTTCCATGGTGCAGCGGACGCTCCCGCAACGGTTTCCGCTCATCGACGTGAAGACGGGAGAGCAGCAGATCCAGGTCGACGTGACCGACACCGTCTCGCGTCGCAAGACGCCGATCCTCCAGGTGCGCGACCTCACCACCCGTTTCGATATCCATTCCGGGCTTTTCGGCCGCAAGACAGGCGCCGTCCATGCGGTCGAGAAGGTATCCTTCGATCTCTTCGAGGGCGAGACGCTGTCGCTGGTCGGCGAGTCCGGTTGCGGCAAGTCCACCACCGGAAGATCGATCACGCGGCTGATCACCCCCACGAGCGGCCAGATCATGATTGACGGGTTCGATGTGATGAGCCTCGACAAGCACGCGCTGCGGACCATGCGGCGGTCGATCCAGATGGTTTTCCAGGATCCCTTCGCGAGCCTCAATCCGCGCATGAGTATTGGCTCGGCGGTCATGGAGCCCTATCTCGAGCACAGCCTGGGTTCGAAGCAGCAGGCGCGCGACAAGGCGGCGGATCTTCTCGAGAAGGTGGGGCTTTCGGCCGACATGATGCGGCGCTTCCCGCACGAATTCTCCGGCGGGCAGAGGCAGCGCATCGCGATTGCGCGGGCGCTGATGCTCGATCCCAAGGTAATCGTCGCGGATGAGGCGGTTTCGGCGCTCGATGTCTCCATCAAGGCGCAGGTCTGCAACCTGTTGCTCGACCTGCAGCAGAGCCTGAAGCTGGCCTACCTGTTCATCAGCCACGACATGGCCGTCGTCGAACGGGTCAGTCACAGGGTAGCCGTGATGTATCTCGGCGAGATCGTCGAGATAGGCCCCCGAGCCGCCGTCTTTGAAAACCCGCAGCATCCCTATACGCGCAAGCTGATGGCGGCAGTGCCGATCCCCGATCCTTCTCGGCGGGGTCTCAAGCGAAACATATCCACCGACGAGATCAAGAGCCCGATCCGCCCGGTGGACTACGTGCCGCCGGCCCGACACTACAGGGAGGTTTCGCACGGACACCTGGTGCAGGTTCCCTGACGGCGGGTCTCTCCTTGCCGTTTGGCGGGGGATCGGCAAACATGGAAGCATTGATTGCGGCGGGGAGGAGTGGATAGTGGCGAGACGGTCCGATGTGCACGGGCGGCTGGATGATGCGGCAAGGGCTGGTTGGCTCTATTACGTGGCGGGTCGCACGCAGGACGAGATTGCCGCGGCCATGGGAATTTCCCGGCAGTCGGCGCAGCGACTGGTTTCTCTCGCCGTTGCCGAACGGCTCATCAAGGTTCGCCTAGACCATCCGATTGCCGCCTGTCTGGAACGCGGCGAAGCGCTCAAGCGCAGGTTCGGCCTTCGTCAGGTCGAGGTCGTACCCAGCGACCCGATGGGAAGTTCCACCACGGTTGGCATCGCCGAGGCCGGTGCCGCGGAGATCGAGCGCTGGCTGAAGCGTCAGGAACCCACCATCCTGGCGATCGGCACGGGCCGTACGTTGAAGGCTGCCGTCGACCAGTTGCCGCCGATGGACTGCCCCCAGCATCGGATCGTTTCGTTGACGGGAAATATCGGACCCGACGGTTCGGCGGCCTACTACAATGTCATCTTCTCCATGGCCGACGCGATCAAGTCACGGCATTTCCCCATGCCCTTGCCCGTTCTTTGCTCATCACCGGAAGAACGCGAAACGCTTCATGAGCAGGCGCTGGTGCGATCCACTCTTGCGCTGGGCGCGCAGGCGGGCGTCACCTTCGTCGGCATTGGCGAACTCGGCCCGGAGGGGCCGCTCTGCGTCGACGGGTTCCTCGGGCGTGAGGAAATGGAGAACCTCGTAGGGGAAGGAGCCGCCGGGGAAATATGCGGCTGGATGTACGATCACGAAGGCCGCCTTCTATCCGACTCGATCAATGATCGCGTCGCCAGCGTCCCTATCCCCTCTATAGAAACCTGCTGCGTCATCGGATTGGCACAGGGAGTTCGAAAGCTCACGGCGATCAAGGCGGCCTTGAGGGGCCGGTTGATCAACGGTTTGATCACGGATGAGAAGACTGCCGAGCAATTGCTCGGCTGACGAGCAGAAATCTTTTCGGATTTTCATTCACTTGCGTATCTTCGTTGCGGTGCAGCACGGAATCCGAATTGACTTCGCTGCCTGATCGATGAGTAATTGCCCATGGGCAAAGCGAATGCTCGTTTCAATCTTCGGGAGGAAGATATGACTTTGAAGACGATCTTGCTGAGCGCGTGCTCGGCGCTGGCTCTCGCCGGCACGGCTTCGGCCGAAACGCTCACCATCGCAACCGTCAACAACGGCGACATGATCCGCATGCAGGGGCTGACGGAGGACTTCACGTCGAAGAACCCAGACATCCAGCTCGAATGGGTGACGCTGGAGGAAAACGTCCTTCGCGAGCGCGTGACGACGGATATTGCGACTTCCGGCGGCCAGTACGATATCATGACGATCGGCAACTACGAAGTTCCGATCTGGGCAAAGCAGGGCTGGCTGACCGAGCTCAGCGGCCTTGGCGACAACTACGATGTCGATGACCTGCTTCCCGCCATCCGTGGCGGCCTCACCGTCGATGGGAAGCTCTATGCGGCACCCTTCTACGGGGAGTCGGCGATGATCATGTATCGCACCGACCTCTTCGAGAAGGCCGGCCTGGAGATGCCGGAGAGCCCGACATGGGAGTTCATCGCAGACGCCGCGCGCAAGATCACCGATCGTGATGCCGACATCAACGGCATCTGCCTGCGCGGCAAGGCCGGCTGGGGCGAGAACATGGCCTTCATCACGGCGCTGACGAATTCCTTCGGCGGACGCTGGTTCGACGAGAACTGGCAGCCGCAGTTCGACCAGCCGGAATGGAAGGAAGCTCTGCAGTTCTATGTCGACCTGATGAAGGATGCAGGCCCGGCCGGTGCGTCATCGAACGGCTTCAACGAGAACCTGACACTCTTCCAGCAGGGCAAGTGCGGCATGTGGATTGATGCCACGGTGGCGGCGTCCTTCGTTTCCAACCCCAATGACTCGACGGTTGCCGACAAGGTCGGCTATGCGATCTTCCCGTCCAAGGAAGGCGTCGACAATCATGGCCATTGGCTGTGGTCCTGGAACCTTGCCATCCCGGCGAGCTCGCAGAAGGCGGAAGCGGCGCAGAAATTCATCGCCTGGGCAACCAGCAAGGAATACACCGAGCTCGTGGCTTCCAAGGAAGGCTGGGCTAACGTTCCCCCGGGCACCCGCACCTCGCTTTATGAGAACGAGGAATACAAGAAGGCTGCCGCCTTCGCAGAACCCACTCTTGCCGCCATGAACGCCGCCGACATCACCAAGCCTTCGGTGAAGCCGGTGCTCTACACGGGTGGCCAGTTCGTCGCGATCCCCGAATTCCAGGCGATCGGCACGAATGTCGGCCAGCTGTTCTCGGCAGTGGTTGCGGGCCAGAGTTCCGTCGATGATGCGCTGGCCCAGGCGCAATCCGCAACCGTCCGCGAGATGACCCGCGCGGGCTACATCAAGTAAGCTCCTCCCGAGCAGTTGCCGCCCGGCTTGACGTCGGGCGGCCTTTTTCCAGTCTGCCTCGTTGAACGGAGAACATGCCGCCTCGGTCCTCGACGATCGGAACCCGCGGCATTTGGAGGAGGGCGCCAGGATGGCAACACAGAATACGCGAGGGCTGGCCCGCCTGATGATGGCGCCGTCCGTCATCCTTCTTCTGGTATGGATGATCGTGCCGCTATCGATGACGCTGTGGTTCTCGTTCCAGAACTACAACCTTCTCAATCCGGCCAATGTCAGCTTCGCCGGCCTTTTCAACTACCGCTTCTTCTACACGGATCCTGCTTTTTTCCAGTCGATCTGGAACACCCTGATGATTGTCGGTGGCGTGCTGCTGATCACGGTCGTCGGGGGGACGTTGATTGCACTTCTGATCGACCAGCCGATCTTCGGGCAGGGCATCGTGCGCATCCTAGTGATCTCGCCCTTCTTCGTCATGCCGCCGGTTGCGGCGCTGGTGTGGAAGAACATGATCATGCATCCGGGCTATGGGGTGCTGGCGGATATCAATCGCCTGCTGGGTCTGCAGCCTGTCGACTGGTTCGCCCGGTACCCACTGCTGGCAATCATCATCATCGTTGCCTGGCAGTGGCTGCCCTTCGCGACGCTCATCTTGCTGACCGCTCTTCAGTCGCTCGACAGCGAGCAGAAGGAGGCGGCCGAGATGGACGGTGCGAACGTCCTCAACCGCTTCATCTATCTGACCCTGCCGCATCTCGCCCGGGCGATCACCGTCGTCATCCTGATCCAGACGATCTTTCTGCTGGGCGTCTACGCCGAAATCCTGGTCACGACCAATGGGGGACCCGGCTACGCCTCCACCAACCTGGTCTTCCTGATCTACCGCACCGCGCTGCTCGGCTACGACGTCGGCGGTGCGTCTGCAGGCGGCATCATCGCCATCATCCTCGCCAACATCGTCGCCATCTTCCTGATGCGCGCGGTGGGCCGAAACCTGGACCGATAGGGGAAGACCATGGCACGCGCAGTCACCACCCGGCACAAGATCATCGCCACCGCCGCCGCCTGGGCCGTTGCCCTCGTGATCTTCTTTCCGATCCTCTACACCCTGATCACCAGCATCAAGACCGAGCCCGAAGCGATCGCCGGCTTCAACCTGATCCCCTCCTTCACGTTTGAGAACTACGTGACGGTGCAGACCCAGCGGGACTACATCAAGCCGTTCATGAACTCGGTCATTCTCTCCGTCGGCTCCACCATTCTGGCGCTGGTTATCGGCATCCCGTCCGCCTGGGCCATGGCGTTCTCGCCCACAAAACGCACGAAGGACGTGCTGATGTGGATGCTGTCGACGAAGATGATGCCGGCTGTTGCCGTGCTGGTGCCGATCTACCTGATGTTCCGCGACTTCGGCCTTCTTGATACGCGCATCGGCCTGACGATCATGCTGACGCTGATCAACCTGCCGATCGTGATCTGGATGCTCTACACCTATTTCCGCGAGATACCGGGCGAGATCCTCGAAGCCGCGCGGATGGACGGAGCGGGGCTGTGGCAGGAGATCGTCTACGTGCTCACGCCGATGGCGGTGCCGGGAATCGCCTCGACGCTTCTCCTCAACATCATCCTGGCCTGGAACGAGAGCTTCTGGACGATCCGGTTGACGACGACAAACGCGGCACCGCTGACGGCCTTCATTGCCTCCTTCTCCAGCCCCCAAGGCCTGTTCTGGGCGAAGCTGTCGGCCGCCTCCACCATGGCGATCGCGCCAATCCTGATCATGGGCTGGTTCAGCCAGAAGCAACTCGTTCGCGGCCTGACCTTCGGCGCGGTTAAGTAAGGAAGACGGACATGGGCAGCATCACGCTCAGCAAGGTGTCGAAGTCATTCGGGGAAGCAAAGGTCATCCCGTCCATCGACCTCGAGATCCAGGACGGCGAATTCGTCGTCTTCGTCGGACCCTCCGGTTGCGGCAAGTCGACTCTGTTGCGCCTGATCGCGGGTCTGGAAGACGTCAGCGGCGGCCAGATCCTGATCGATGGGAAGGACGTGACGCAGAAGGCGCCGGCGCAGCGGGGACTTGCCATGGTGTTCCAGTCCTACGCCCTCTATCCGCACATGAGCGTGCGCAACAACATCGCCTTTCCGCTCAAGATGGCGAAGGTGGACAAGTCGGTCATCGACAAGAAGGTGAGGGACGCCGCAGGCATCCTGAATTTGACGGACTATCTGGAACGCCGCCCGTCGCAGCTTTCGGGCGGGCAGCGGCAACGCGTCGCAATCGGTCGCGCGATCGTTCGCGAACCTTCGGCTTTTCTTTTCGACGAGCCACTATCCAACCTCGACGCCGCTCTTCGCGGCACGATGCGGCTCGAAATCAGCGAATTGCATAACCAGCTGAAGACGACGATGATCTACGTCACGCACGACCAGATCGAAGCCATGACCATGGCGGACAAGATCGTCGTCCTGAACCGCGGCAACATCGAGCAGGTGGGTTCGCCTCTGGAACTCTATTCCAGGCCACGCAACCTCTTCGTCGCAGGCTTCATCGGTTCCCCGCGCATGAATCTGATCGAAGGTGAGTTCGCTCGCGCGAAGGGCGCCAAGACGGTCGGCATCCGCCCGGAGCACTTCACGCTGTCGCACGAAAGCGGCCTATGGAGCGGCACCGTAACTGTTGCCGAGCACTTGGGGTCGGACACCTTCCTTCACGTCAACGTTGATGGGATTGGGCAGATCAACGCCCGTTGCGATGGTGAGTTTGGGGCGCGCCATGGCGACCGCATTTATCTGACGCCGAACGGAACGAAGCTTCATCGGTTCGACGAGCAAGGCCTGGCGATCTAGCGTCGGAATGGAGCAAGCTATGACAGTGAAACTATCCTCAGCGGCACTGGGTGAGATTGCCCATACGGCCGCCGTTCCGGCCTATGATCCCATCATGCTGACGCCCGGCATCCTCCATTTCGGGGTCGGCAACTTCCACCGTGCCCATCAGGCTGTCTATCTCGATGACCTGTTCAACAAGGGTCATGGGTTGGACTGGGCGATCGTCGGCGCCGGCGTGATGCCATCGGACGCTCTGATGCGTGAGAGGCTTGCCGCACAGGATTTCCTGACCACGGTCGTCGAGCAGGACATGAACAAGACTGCAGCGCGTGTCACGGCGCCGATGATCGACATCATCGCCCCCGACGATACCGACAAGATCATCGCAGCACTTGCCGACCCGCGAATCCGGATCGTCTCGATGACGATAACGGAAGGCGGCTACTTCATTGATGCGTCTGGTGCATTCAACCCCGGCCATCCGGCAATTTTCCAGGACGGCCAGAATCCCGACCGGCCCAAGACGGTCTTCGGGCTCATCGTCGCCGGACTGAAACGTCGAAGGGCTGCGGGCATTCCGCCCTTTACCATCATGTCCTGCGACAACATTCCTGGAAACGGGGAGGTGACCGAGAATGCCGTCGTCGGGTTGGCGGCGCTGTCGGATCCGGCCTTTGCGCAATGGATCGCCGACAACGTGGCGTTTCCTAACTCGATGGTCGATCGTATCACGCCTGCGACGGGCCAGCGGGAGATTGACTTCCTGCGCGATACCTTCGGCATCGAGGACAATTGGCCGGTCTTTTGCGAAGAATTCAAGCAGTGGGTGATGGAGGACGATTTCCCCGCCGGCCGCCCGCCGCTCGAGGAAGTCGGCGTCCAGTTCGTGCCGGATGTAGCGCCGTACGAACACATGAAGATCCGCATTCTCAACGGCGGACATGCAGCCATCGCCTATCCGGCAGCACTCCTCGACATCCATTTCGTCCATGAGGCGATGGAGCATCCGCTGATCCGTGCCTTCCTGGAAAAACTCGAGAAGGAAGAGATCATCCCGATCGTGCCGCCGGTGCCGGATACGGATCTCAACCAATACTACGACCTGATCGAGCGCCGCTTCTCCAACCCGAAGATCGGTGACACCATCCCGCGTCTGGCGCAGGACGGTTCGAACCGGCAGCCGAAGTTCATCCTGCCGTCCACGGCGGACCGGTTGCGCGAGGGCAAGGACATTGTCGGACTTTCACTCGTCTCGGCGCTCTGGTGCCGCTACTTCGAAGGCACCAGCGACAGCGGCAGGCAGATCGTCTTCAACGATACGAGCGCTGACAAGCTGCACGCAGCGGCGAAGGAAGCACGGGACAACCCGAGCGCCTTCCTTGTGTTCGAGGAGATCTTCGGCGAGGTTGCCGGATCGGAGCTCTTCCGCCAGCGGTTCTCGCATGCGCTGAAGACGCTCTGGGCCGAGGGGACGGCGAGGACACTGGAGCTCTATCTTCAGGATGCTCTGGTCAAATGACGGGGTGAGGGTGGTGCAAGGGACGCGGCCGCTGGTGATTTTCGATTGCGACGGCGTGCTCGTCGATAGCGAGCCCTTGTCCGTCCAGGTCTTGGTGGATGCGCTCAATCGACGGGGCGTCGAGATCGATGAAGAAGAGGCCTATGCCCGTTTTCTCGGTCGAAGCCTATCCACCCTGGCCCAGATCCTGCACGACGACTTCGACCACAGCATCGACGCCGCCTTTCTCGAAGATCTCCGCCATGAACTCTATGATCGGTTTCGCCAGGAACTGAAGCCGGTGCCGGGAATCGCAGGGGTGCTGGAGACGCTCGATTCCACCATATGCGTCGCATCTTCTAGTCAGCCCGAGCGCATCCGCCTGTCTCTCTCGCTGACCGGTCTGCTGGAGCGCTTCGAACCTTTCATTTTCAGTGCCAGCATGGTCGAGAACGGCAAACCTGCTCCTGATCTTTTCCTGCACGCGGCCCGCGCCATGAAGACGGATCCGGCGGACTGCATCGTGATCGAGGACAGCCCGGCGGGGATCGAGGCCGCGCAGCGCGCAGGGATGGCGGTGTTTGCCTTCACTGGCGGGTCGCATGCCGGTGCGCCTGGGTACAGCGAGCGCATTGCGGGCCTGGCCCCCGATGTCGTGTTTGACGCCATGCCGGATTTGATCCACCTTGTCCGCCAACACATGGAAGGCCCGGACAGGCATCGGTCTCCTCGCGCCAGCTAGCGGCGGGGACGCGATGGAAGGGCCCGCGGGGCAGGGAACACGTCCAGATGCGAGATCACGTCGTTGCTGTCGATATCGGCACGACCAGCGCCCGCGCCGGTGTGTTCGATCGTAGCGGGCGGCTGCTCGCGCGCGCCAAGCACCCGATCGCTATGCAGCGACCGATCGAAAATCATGCGGAACATGACTCCGAGGACATATGGCGCGCCGCCTGCCGGGCCGTTCGCGCGGCGATGATGGAGGCAGGGATCGCCGCGGCCCGTGTCGCGGCACTGGGTTTCGACGCTACCTGCTCGCTGGTGGCGCGGGATCGCGATGGTCGGCAGATCAGTGTTTCGACCACCGGAGACGATCGCTTTGATACGATCGTCTGGCTCGACCACCGGGCCATCGCGGAGGCCGATGTGCTTTCGGCGACCGGCCATCCGGTGCTGGATTATTCCGGAGGCTCGCTTTCCCCGGAAATGGAAATGCCGAAGCTTATGTGGTTGAAGCGCCACCTGCCGCGGACCTGGGAGCGGACAGGATATCTCTTCGACCTCGCCGATTTCATGACATGGAAGGCAACAGGATTGCCTGCGCGATCCCGTTGCACGCTGACCGCGAAATGGAACTACCTGGCCCATCGTGACGAGGGCTGGCAGGAGGATTTTCTGGCGCTGGCGGGCCTGGAGGACCTCCTGGAGCGGGGCGGCCTGTCCGCCGAGACCGTTCCGGCCGGTCAGGCGATAGGCGAGTTGTCGACGGAGGCTGCACGGGAACTGGGGCTCGATACCGGTTGCAGGGTGACAGCAGGACTGATCGACGCCTATGCGGGTGCCTTCGGCGTTCTCGGCGGCGTGGACGAGGGCGCGGCGCTCGAGCAATCCGTCGCACTGATCGGCGGCACGTCGAGCTGTATCGTCTCCTTCGCAACGGACGCCAAGTCCGGCCGCAGCATCTGGGGTCCCTATTACGAGGCTGTCCTGCCGGGTCGCTGGCTGGTGGAAGGCGGCCAATCGGCGACCGGTGCTCTGCTCGATCACGTGGTGCGAATGCACGCGGCCGGCGGAGAGCCCGAGGCGGATACCCACGCCAGGATCGTGGCTCGCGTGCAGCAGTTGCGTTCGGATGAAGGCGGTGATCTCGCCGGCGATCTCAACATCCTGCCGGACTTCCACGGTAACCGGTCGCCGCTGGCGGACCCCCATGCCAGGGGTGTCATCAGCGGCCTTACCCTCGACACATCCTTCGACGGCCTCTGCCGCCTCTACTGGCGAACCTGCGTGGCCATCGTTCTCGGCATACGACACATCCTGGAAGTCATGGAGCAGTATGGCTACCGGTTCGAGACGCTGCACCTCACCGGAGGACATGCCCACAATCCCCTTCTCCTCGAACTCTATGCCGATGTCACGGGCCGCAAGGTGGTTGTCCCGCAGACGCAGGACGCGGTGCTTCTCGGGACCGCAATGACGGCCGCAGCAGGAGGTGGCCTTTTTCCGGATATTGCCTCGGCCGGACGGGGCATGGCCGCCGCCGATCGGGAGTACCATCCTGATGCCGGGCGGAGCGGAACCTATGACCGTGACTATCGGCGTTTTCTGGCGATGCTCCGCCACCGGGACGAGTTGAACGAGATCCACTAGCTCCGCCCCATCGCGGGCTTGCACTGGAGGACTGATCATGTATTTCGCAATCCTCGCCTATCATGCAGAAGGCATCGTCCAGTCCTGGAGCGAGGAGGAAGACGCCGCCCTCATGACCGAGTTGCTCAGGATCAACGACCGACTGGTGGAAGAGAAATCGCTTGGCCCCGCGGCGCGCCTCGGCCCCACGTCGGAGGCCGTGACGCTCCGCGGCAAGGGCGACGGAATGGTGATTGACGGTCCATTCGCCGAGACGAAGGAGCAGTTTCTCGGCTTCTACGTTGTCGACTTTCCAGACATCGACGGCGCAATTGCGGCGGCGCGAGAACTTCAACGCGCCAACCCGACTGCTGTCTACGAGATCCGGCCCATCCTGCTCTATCTGCCGGGCGCGCCGCTGAGTACTGACGGGCAAAGCTGACGCGGTCAGGCGGCGCTTGTTCCAGTGGCCTGAGGAACCTACATCCTTCCGGCAACCGGAGACCCTTCATGATCCTCGACGCCGCCCGCCTGTCGCTCATAAACCTGTTTGCGCCGGAGACGCGCTCCGTCTTCTGGAAGGTCCTCGGGCTTACCATCCTCGTCCTTGTCGGCCTTTGGCTGGCGCTGCGGCAGACGTTCGTCTCCGTGGTCTGGCCGTGGTTTGCCGTCTACATGCCGGATGTGCCGGACTGGGCGGGCTGGCTTACCCTTGTCGCCGCCATCTTCGCCGGCGTGGGGCTGGCGCTTGCGCTTGCCCTTCTGATCGCGCCGATCACCGCGCTGATTGCGGGGCTCTTCCTCGACGACGTCGCCGAGGTGGTGGAGAAACGCGACTATCCAGGCGATCAGGCCGGGCAAGCCATGCCGCTTGGCCAGGCCATCATCAGTTCGCTGCAGTTCCTCGGCGTGGTGATCGCGGGCAATATTCTTGCCCTGCTGCTGCTCTTCGTGCCGGGGATCAACCTGATCGCCTTCTTCCTGGTGAACGGCTACCTGCTCGGCCGCGAGTTCTTCGAGTTTGCCGCCATGCGTTTTCGTTCGCCGCCGGAAGCGCGCGCGTTTCGGTCGAAGCATCGCGGCACCGTCTTCCTGGCGGGCCTGCTGATCGCATGCTTCCTGGCGGTCCCGATCGTCAACCTGCTGACGCCGCTCTTTGCCGCCGGGCTGATGGTGCATCTCCACAAGAAGATTTCGCGTCGCGACCCGACTTTCCGCCTGGAGCCCCACGGCGCCGGCCGATGATCTGTTGACGGGCCGTGCCGCCCTTGCGAAGGCGGTGCAGGGTATGGGAGAAGAGGGCCTCTCCCGCGAAAGCCACGTTATGCCGCAACCCAGCACCATCAATTCTGCCCTGTTCGACACTCCCTCGACACGTGACCCACTGGCGGTGCTGCGGCACGTCTACGGATATGACAGCTTCCGGGGCAAGCAGGCGCCGGTGATAGACCGGGTGATGTCGGGCGGCGACGCCGTGGTCTTGTTCCCGACCGGGGCCGGCAAGTCACTTTGCTTTCAGGTTCCGGCGCTATGCCGGGACGGCGTCGGCATCGTCGTCTCGCCATTGATCGCGCTGATGCGCGACCAGGTGGAGGCGCTGAGGCAGCTCGGCGTGCGTGCTGCCGCCCTCAATTCGTCGCTGTCGCCGGATGAGTTCTCTGAAGTTCGCCGCCTGCTCAACCAGGGCGCTCTCGATCTTCTTTATGTGACGCCGGAGCGGATCGTGACGCCTGGCTTCCGCGACATCGTCGGCTCGGCCAAGATCGCACTGTTCGCGATAGACGAGGCCCATTGCGTCAGTCAGTGGGGGCACGACTTTCGCCCGGAATACCGGGAACTGGGGCAACTGGCGGACCTCTTCCCAGGCGTGCCGCGCATGGCGCTGACGGCGACTGCCGATCCGCATACGCGCGACGACATCATCGAGCGGCTGGGGCTGCATTCAGCGGAGGTCTTCACCACCTCCTTCGATCGGCCCAACATCGCCTACGAGATTGTCGAGCGTGACCAGCCGCGTCAGCAACTCCTGCGCTTCCTGTCTCGCCACAAGGGCTCGAGCGGGATCGTCTATTGTCTCTCGCGGGCCAAGGTCGAGGAGACCGCAGACTGGCTGAACGAGCAGGGCGTGAGGGCGCTCGGCTATCATGCAGGAATGGACCGCGCCGTCCGCGATGCCAACCAGGACGCCTTCCTGAAGGAGGAGGACCTCTGCCTCGTCGCGACCGTTGCCTTCGGCATGGGCATCGACAAGCCGAATGTCCGTTACGTCGCCCATCTCGACCTGCCCGGCTCCGTGGAGGCCTATTACCAGGAGACGGGACGAGCCGGACGGGACGGTCTGCCGTCGGAAGTCTGGATGGCTTATGGGATGACGGACGTCATCCAGCGCGGCCGGATGATCGATGGCGGCCAGTCGAGCGACGAGGTGAAGCGGGTCGAACGGGCGAAGCTGAACGCCCTCCTCGGCATCTGCGAAACCGCCGGCTGCCGGCGGCAGGCGATTCTGGCGCATTTCGGCGAGGCCCATCCTGGCGGCTGCGGCAATTGCGACACCTGCCTGAAGCCGGTCGAGACCTGGGACGGGACAGAGGCGGCAATCAAGGCGTTGGCCGCGGTCTACCGCACCGGCGAGCGCTTCGGTACGGGGCACCTGATCGACGTGTTGACCGGCAACGAGAACGACAAGACCATCCGCTTCGGCCATGTCGACATGCCGGTCTTCGGCGCTGGAAGGGACTTACCCGCGAAGACCTGGCAGTCGGTCTACCGTCAGCTTCTCGCAGCCGGCCTCGTCAGCATCGACCACGATGCCTTTGGCGCCCTCAAGCTTGGCCCAGATGCGCGATCCGTTTTTCGACGTGAACGGGAGGTCCGCTTCCGCAAGGACCGGCCCAAGGCCGGCCGATCCTCGAGAAGCTCCAGCACCGGCGCAAGCCGCTCGGCACTGGAGGGCGCGGATGCGGAACTGTTCGAGGCGCTTCGCCAGACGCGGCTGGAGATCGCGAAGTCCCTCGAAGTTCCACCCTACGTGGTCTTTCCGGACACCACTCTCGTGGCTTTTGCAACCAACCGGCCCACCACGCGAGAGGCCCTGCTCGGCATCTCCGGCGTCGGCCAGTCCAAGCTCGAGCGCTACGGGGATGATTTCCTGGAAGTCATCCGGACACACACGCAGTAGTCGCTACTTCTCCATCTCTCCGATGCGCTGCGGCGGCAGTTCCACCAGTGCTGCCGGGATATCGCAGGTTTTCTCTGGAGACTTGCAGAGATCGGCGATCACACAGTGCTCGCACTCGGGCTTGCGTGCCTTGCAGGTGTAGCGGCCATGCAGGATCAGCCAGTGATGGGCGTGGAAGAGATACTGCTTCGGGATCACCTTGAGGAAGCGCTCCTCCACCTCGTCCGGTGTCTTTCCCGGCGCCATCAGCAGCCGGTTGCCGATACGGAACACATGGGTATCGACGGCGAGCGTGGGTATGCCGAAGGCCATGGACATGACGACATTCGCGGTCTTTCGTCCGACGCCCGGCAGCGTCACCAGCTCCTCCCGCGTCCTCGGGACTTCACCACCGAACTGTGCAATCAGCTTCTGCGACAGGGCAATGACGTTCTTCGCCTTGTTGCGGTAAAGGCCGATGGTCTTGATGTGCTGGATCACGCCATCCTCGCTGAGAGCCAGCATCTTCTCAGGTGTGTCGGCAACCTTGAACAGGGCGCGCGTCGCCTTGTTCACGCCGGCGTCCGTTGCCTGTGCCGACAGCGCCACGGCCACCAGCAGGGTGAACGCGTTCGTATGCTCCAGTTCCCCCTTCGGTTCCGGCCGCTGGACGGAGAAGCGGCGGAAGATCTCCTCCATTTCCGCCTTGGAATAGCGACTGCGGATATGCCTGCGGGCGCGGGTGCCGGCGGAGCTTGATTTTTGTGAAGAAGCCGTGCTGGACTTGGATTTCGGAATGGCCATATCGTCTCTATATCCAGCGCACGCGAAGAAAGGCAACGTGCAGATGACCGATGAGCAGCCCGTTTTTGCCGCGGAACTCACTCCTTACCGCTCGCTCGGCCGCAAGGGCTTTCACGTCCTGCTCATCCTCACCGGCGGCATCTGCCTCATCTACGGCGTATTCTTCCTTGTCACGGGTGCCTGGCCGATCGGACTGTTCCTCGGGCTCGATTTTCTCGCCCTCTATATCGCCTTCAAGCTGAGCTATCGCTCCGGGCGGGCCCGCGAGGAGGTGACGGTCACGCGAACAAATCTGTCCATCCGCAAGTACTCCCCGGCGGGACGCATGATTGAGCACCGCTTCAATCCCTTCTGGGCCCGATTCCGCGTCAACCGCCATGACGAATTCGGCATCACCTCCATGTATGTGACCGGCGAGGGACGCCGCACGGATGTGGGCTCGTTCCTCAATCCTGACGACCGGGAGAGTTTTGCGAAGGCGTTCCGCGGAGCGCTTGCGACCGTGACGCAGAGGCTCTGACAACTGCAAGAATCGGGTGGTCTCGCGCTCGTGACTGCGTCATTCTGCAGGCAAAGGAGACGACCGATGAACGCACTTGCCCAGTTTGCCGAGCCCGCATTCGACGCCACACCACATGGCAACGATTACGAGATCGTTCGCAAGGTCATCGAACGGATTACCCTCGACTACCGTCAGCAGCCGTCGTTGGAGGCGATCGCTTCCGAACTCGGCCAGTCGCCGACACAGTTGCAGAAAGTATTCACCCGCTGGGCCGGGCTGTCGCCCAAGGCATTCCTGCAGGCGGTAACGCTCGATCATGCCAAGCGACTGCTTGGACGGGAGGGGCTCCCGCTACTCGACACCTCCTATGAACTCGGTCTTTCCGGGCCCGGACGCCTGCACGACCTCTTCGTGACGCACGAGGCGATGTCGCCCGGAGAGTGGAAGGCCAGGGGCGGCGGACTCACCATCCGCTACGGTTTCCATCCGTCACCGTTCGGCGTCGCCCTGGTGATGGCCACGGATCGCGGTCTCGCCGGTCTGGCATTCTCCGATCTAGGTGGCGAGCGGGCGGCGCTCGACGACATGACATGTCGTTGGCCGATGGCGCAATATGTGGAAGATCTGGAGGCGACGGCGCCCTATATCCGCCGCATCTTCGACCGCTCTCAATGGTCGTCGGAGCAGCCGCTGAAGGTCGTGCTGATCGGCTCGGACTTCCAGGTACGCGTCTGGCAGAGCCTCCTGAAGATCCCCTTCGGCAAGGCGGTCACCTATTCCGACGTAGCGCGCGACATCGGCCAGCCATCGGCCAGCCGCGCCGTCGGCGCCGCGATTGGCCGAAACCCCATCTCCTTCGTCGTCCCCTGCCACAGGGCGCTCGGCAAGAGCGGTGCACTTACCGGCTACCACTGGGGGCTGACGCGCAAGCGGGCTATCCTCGGCTGGGAAGCGGGCAACCTCTAGTTCTTCGCCAGCCGCAATAGCTCCCTGGCCGCGCTCTCATCCGTGATGAGGGTGTTACAGCCGATGCGACGGATGGTGGCGCGGATGGCGAGGGCGCGGTGGGCGCCGCCGGAGGAGAGCACGATGTGCTTTGCCTTTTTCAACGTGTCGAGATCGACCGACATCACCCGCTCGTTGATTGGATGGTCGACCGAGCGCCCGTCGGCATCGAGGAAGTTGAACATGGTGTCGCAGACGCAGCCGGCGTCGATCAGTTCGGCCAGTTCCGCCTTGGAGATGAAGCCTTCCGAGAGCGACGTGGAATGCTGGCCGATATCGCCGCAGCTGACGACGGCGAGATCCATTTCTTCCGCGAGGTCATAGATCGCTTTCAGCCCGCACCTCTCGATGAGGGCGCGCTTGGTCGCGCTGGAATCGACGAGCAGCGGCGCCAGAAAGAGGTAGCATTCGGCCCCGAGCTGGCTGGCCAGCCGCCATGTGTAGTCGATCGGGTTGGTCCTGTGCACGGCGACGATACCGCCAAGCAGTGAGACCACCTTGCAATTCTGGCGGCGCGGCGGCCGGAAGCTTGCCAGCGAGGCGGTCATCGTGCGGCCCCAGCCGACACCGATCGTCATGTCTTCCTGGATCGCCTCCGACAGGAACTGGCCGAGTGCCAGGCCAACGGCCTTCGCCTGGGCTTCGGCACTCGCGTCACGCGGTTGTGGCACGACGATCGCTTCATCGAGGCCGTAGGCCTGCTCCAGCTGGGTCGCCAGCGCCAGGCAGTCGTCGACACCGGCATCGATCCAGATCTGGACCTCCGACCGCTTCATGGCCTCGTCCAGCATGCGGATGACGGTGGAACGGCTGACGCCGAGGCGTTCCGCGACCTCCTTCTGGGTCAGTCCCTGATTGTAGTAGAGCCATGCTGCCCGCAGCCGCGTCGAAGAGGCTTCGGTTATGCCGGGATGGGTTTCGCGCCTAAGCTTTGCCAAGAAAACACCGTCTGAGGTCTTTGTCGAAGGGCATGATACTTATGTCGATGCGAATGAGCAAATGTCTTGACTTGGCCATGTTCGGCTGTTGATAGTCGATGTGAGGTCGGCCATATGG
The DNA here is from genome assembly GCF_000967425.1 of Pseudorhizobium banfieldiae. NCBI lineage: Bacteria > Pseudomonadati > Pseudomonadota > Alphaproteobacteria > Hyphomicrobiales > Rhizobiaceae > Pseudorhizobium > Pseudorhizobium banfieldiae. Next base: position 2,753,354 of record NZ_FO082820.1, on the reverse strand, counting down.
TCGTCCAGTCGTCCACTCACCATCCGAAGGATTGCCGGCATGACGTCGAAACTAGAACAGCTCCGTTCGATGACCACGGTCGTCGCCGATACCGGCGATATCGAAGCGGTCACACGCCTGAAACCGGTAGATTGCACGACCAATCCGACGATTGTCCTGAAGGCGCTAGGCACACCAATGTTCGCGGATGCCGTCAAGGAGGCCATAACCTGGGGCAAGACACAGAACGGCGGCTCGGATGCAGTGATTGCCGCTGTCGCGGATCGTCTGGCCATTTCGGTCGGCGCAGCGCTTGCCAACATCGTGCCGGGCCGCGTCTCGACGGAAGTCGATGCCGATCTCTCCTTCGATACGGAAGCCTCCATCGCCAAGGCGCGCGGCATCATCGCAGCCTACAAGGAACGCGGCATCGAGCGGGACCGCATCCTGATCAAGCTGGCGTCCACATGGGAAGGCATCAAGGCAGCGGAAGTGCTGCAGACTGAGGGTATCGACTGCAACCTGACGCTGCTCTTCTCCAAGGCCCAGGCCATTGCCTGCGCCGATGCCAAGGTTTTCCTGATCTCGCCCTTCGTCGGCCGCATCCTCGACTGGTACAAGAAGTCGACTGGAGAGGACTATACCGCCGAGACGGATCCGGGTGTCATTTCGGTCCGCCAGATCTACAATTACTACAAGGCGAACGGCATCGAGACGATCGTCATGGGCGCGTCGTTCCGCAATGCCGGTGAGATCGAAGCGCTGGCAGGATGCGACCGCCTGACGATCAGCCCGGCACTTCTCGACGAACTGGACAAGGACCAGGGAAAGCTGGAGCGCAAGCTCTCGCCGGACAACATCACCGAAGATCCCTTCCAGCCGATAGACGAAAAGAGCTTCCGCTGGATGCTGAACGAGGATGCCATGGCGACGGAAAAGCTCGCCGAGGGCATTCGTTCGTTCGCCAAGGACCTCGTCGCACTCCGCACCATGGTGAAGAAGGAACTGGCTGCGGCCTGATTATCGCAGACGTCGGAATGAAGAGCGGCTTCTCGTCGAGAGGCCGCTCTTTGCGTTCAGGTGGCCGAGGTGCGGCCTTTTTCGGCAAGCGTCGTTTTCGCGAAGGCGACGATGAACATGGCCGTCATCACCAGCACGATCGTGGGTGCCGGTGCGCTGTCGATGAAGAAGCTCAGATAGATGCCGGCGAGCGTGGCAGTGACGGCAACAGCGGTGGCGGCGAGCAGCATTGCCGCAAAGCGTCGCGTGAGCAGGAAGGCGATGGCTCCCGGGGCAACCAGCAGCGCGATTGCCAGGATGATGCCGACCGCCTTCAAGGCACCCACCACGACCAGCGACAGCACTGCGAGCAGGCCGTAATGCAGCAGACGGGTCGGGAGGCCGATCGCTCGGGCGTGCTGCTCATCGAAGGACTGCAGGAGAAGGTCCTTGCGCAGGATCACCAGGAAAAGCGTTGACGCCAGCGCGATCAAGCCGGTCTCAACCATGTCGTAGGGTGTGATGCCCAGCATGTCTCCGAAAAGGATGTGGTCGAGGTGCACGTCGCTCTGCACCTTGACGTAGAGGACGAGGCCGAGGCCGAACATGCCGGAGAAAACGATGCCGAGCACCGTGTCCTCCTTGATCCGGCTGTTCTCCTTCAGGAAGCCGGTTGCCAGCGCGCATGTCATTCCCGCCGCAAAGGCGCCGATGGCAAGGGGAATGGAGAAAATGTAGGCGAGCACCACGCCGGGAAAAACGGCGTGCGATACTGCATCGCCCATCAGCGACCAGCCCTTCAGCACTAGGAAGCATGAGAGAATGGCCATCGGCACTGCAATCATCAGCGTCACCAGGAAGGCGCGCTGCATGAAGTCGATCTGGAAGGGGAAGGTGGCGAGGTCGATGAAGTCGAGAAAGCCGCTCATGCTGTCTCCTCCAGCGTCGTGCGGAGCCGTCGGCGCGCCGCCAGCATGCCGTGCTTCGGAGCGAACAGGAAAGCGAGGAGGAAGAGCCCCGTCTGGAGGACGACCATAATCCCACCAGTCGCGCCGTCGAGGAAGTAGCTGAGATAGGCGCCGGCAAAGCTAGTTGCGGCGCCGATGGCGAGGGCAAGGACGATAACCCGCTGGAAGCGATCTGTCAGCAGATAGGCAGTCGCACCAGGCGTCACCACCATGGCGACCACGAGGAATGCGCCTACCGTTTGCAGTGCGGCGACGGTGGATGCGGAAAGCAAGGTGAAGAACAGCAGACGAAGGAGGTCCGGCCGGAGGCCGATGGTGCGCGCGTGGTTCTCGTCGAAGAAGGCGACCATAAGATCCTTCCACTTGAGCGTCAGGATCACGAGGCTGACGCCGCCGATGATGACGAGCTGGAGCGTGTCCGCGGGCGTGATCGCGAGGATGTTGCCGAGTACGATCGTCTGGATGTTCACCGAGGTCGGCGAGAGCGAGACCATGAACAGGCCAAGCCCGAAGAAGGAGGTGAAGATCAGCCCGATGATGGCGTCCTCCTTCAGCCGGGTGCGCTGGTTGAGGAACAGCATGGCGCCGGCGGCAAGCCCGCCGGACAGGAAGGCACCGAGCGCGAAGGGCAGGCCCAGCATATAGGCTCCGGCGACGCCCGGCACGATGGAGTGGGAGAGGGCATCGCCGATCAGCGACCAGCCCTTCAGCATCAGATAGGCGGACAGGAAGCCGCAGACAGCTCCCACCAGCGCGCTGACCCAGATGGCGTTGCGCATGTAGTCGTAGGTAAACGGCTCAAGAAGCGTCTGGAGCATCGTCTCTCGTCTTCTGCTTCTGCTGCCGGTCGCCATAGACCACGAACGGCCGCTCGTCGTCGCTGATGACCTTGAGATGGCGCGGATCGGCGTCGTCGTGCAGGTCGGTTCCACTCAGGATGAAGTGGCGCAGGACGCCGCCGAAGGCCTTTTCCAGGTTCGCCTCCGTAAAGGTGTCCTCCGTCCTGCCATAGGCGAGCACGGTGCCCTTGACGAAGACCGTTCGATCGCAGAAGTCCGGGACGCTCCCAAGGTTGTGCGTGGAGACGAGCATCACCCGTCCCTCATCACGCAGGCTCTTCAGCAATTCGATGATCTGCTCCTCGGTCGTGACGTCGACGCCCGTGAACGGTTCGTCGAGCAGGATGATCTGGCCCTCCTGCGCCAGCGCACGGGCAAGGAAGACGCGCTTGCGCTGGCCGCCGGACAATTCGCCGATCTGGCGCTTGCGGTACTCCAGCATGTTCACCCGCTGCAGGGCTTCCGTCACCAGGTCGTGGTCGCGGCGGGAAGGGATGCGCAGGAAGTTCATGTGGCCGTAGCGGCCCATCATCACGACGTCTTCGACGAGGACAGGGAAATTCCAGTCGACCTCCTCGGCCTGCGGCACGTAGGCCACCATATTTTGGCGCAGGGCGTCATGCGCAGGCATGCCGAGGATTTCCACCGATCCATTGGTCAGCTGAACGAAGCCCATGATCGCCTTGAAGAGGGTGGACTTGCCGGCCCCGTTGACGCCGACAAGCGCAGTGATCGTTCCTCTGGGGACGGTGAAGCTTGCATGCCGCAGGGCCGTCAGGCCGTTGCGATAGGCTACCGTGATGTCATTGACCCGGAGCCCGGCGGGTGCAGGCTTCGCCCTGCCCATCATCATGAGGCGAGACCCTTCGCAACCGTATCGACCGTCACTGTCAGCAGATCGAGATAGCTGGGCACCGGCCCGTCTTCTTCACTCAGCGAGTCGACATAGAGGACGCCGCCATAGGCAGCGCCGGTTTCACGCGCCACCTGTTCCGCGGGATCGGAGGATACGGTGCTCTCGCTGAAGACGACCTTGATCCTGTGTTCGCGCACGGCGTCGATCACGGCGCGAACCTGCTGCGGCGTACCTTGGCTATCCGCATTGACCGGCCAGAGATAGAGCTCCTTCAGCCCGAAATCGCGGGCGAGGTAAGAAAAGGCGCCCTCACTGGTGACGAGCCAGCGTTGCTCTTCCGGAAGTGCGGCGAGCTGGTCGCGGATCGGCTGCACGGCTGCCTTCAGCTTTTCGGTATAGGCTGCCGCATTGGCTGCATAGGTCTCGGCATTGTCCGGATCGACCTCGCTCAGGCCCCTGCGTATGTTCTCCACATAGATCACGGCGTTCTCCAGAGACATCCAGGCATGTGGGTTTGGCTTGCCCTCATAGCTTCCCCCGGCGATTGCCATGGGCTCTACTCCGTCGGAGGCCGTCACGCTGGGAACGTCGCCGAGGTTGGCGAGAAACTTCTCGAACCAGAGCTCCAGGTTGAGGCCGTTGCGCAGGATGAGGTCGGCGTCCCGGGCACGCAGCAGGTCGTGCGGTGTCGGCTGGTAGTTGTGAATCTCGGCGCCCGGCTTGGTGATGCTTTCGACATCAGCAACATCTCCCGCAACATTGCGAGCCATGTCGGCAATGACCGTAAAGGTCGTGACGACCTTCACCTTGTCCTCCGCAACGGCAGATGCCGTGGGCGCGATGACCATTGCTGCGAGGAAGAGACCGCGAAAAAGAAACTGGGATGCCGTCATGTCGATAGTCAACCTCTTTTGCAATTAAGTTGCAATAACAATATTTACCGGAGACCCTGCTGTCAACGCTAATGAAAGTCATTCGCATAATGTCCGGAGCTGCAGGGGGAACGACGGCTCGCATCTGAAGGTTCCGTTTAAACTTTCCTCAACGACCTTGAGGCACTGTCACTCCCGCCGCCCCTTGAGTGTTGCGTAGTGAGGTTGGAATGCCGGAGCTTTGCGGATGAAATCGATCGTGTCCCGCATCCCGCGAAAGCTCCTCCTGATCCTTGCAGGGGTGACCGTCCTCGGCGGCGGCAGCGGCGCGGCGGCCGTCTATATAGGTGCCGACAGGCTGCTTGGGCCCTCCTATGGTGATCTCAACGGGCTCTCCTGCACGACGATCGAGACGGTGAGGATCAAGAAGGCCGACCGCTACTGGATCCGCAAGTATGTCACCACCGACAAGCCGGGCGATGGAATTGCCAGGCTGAAGACGGCCCTGCGGGTGGCGCGCTCTGTCCAGCAGGCCGAACATTCCGATCTCGTTCAGGTCACGGTGCTGGATCCTGCAGGCCCTGCCGATCGCTCAAGAATGCGCGGGCGTGCGATTGGGGCACAAGTCGTCTATGTCCCCGATACGAGCAGGCTGCCTGCTGGTAGCCCTGACCAAGCCATCAGCGCCTATTACGTCGACGGCAGCGCCAGCGCCACCGGCGAGTTCTGGGGGCTCAGGATCGACCTGCCGCTGGAAGATGCGCAAGCCATGTCCGCCTCTCTTACGGACGATGCCGATTGCGTCGATCCGGTGATCGAGGGGGGCGACGGCCACGGCACAGCTGCCGATCACCGCAAGACGAAGGAACAGGGAGAGGCCGCCGGTCACGGCGAGATCCCTGACGCCGGTCATGGCGGCGCCGACGAAGCGCATGGCCCGGAAACGCCTGCCGTGGAGCATGGCAAGGATGACGGCCAGGGTCTCGTCGCGTCCCTGATGGGAATGGTCGGTCTCGGTAGTGAGGAATTACCTGTCGGGACACAGGGCGATGACCACGCCGGCGAGGCGGACCCAGCCTCCAAAGGCTGGCTCGATTCAATCAAGGGCATGGCTGGTTTCGGCACGGATGCCGAGCATTCGGAGCAGGTAGCGCCGGCACATGAGGCCGAGCATCCGGCCAAAGATCGCAAGGACGAGATGGCCACGCCTGCCGGACCGGATGAACATGACGCAGAGCGGGCGGTGCCAGTGCCGCATGATAGCGGGGAGACGCCGGCCAAGGCGGCTGGGGAAGATCACGGCGCAGCTTGGCTCGCCAAGCTGCGGGCCCAGCCGATGACTTCAGAAGCAGCAAGCCACAAAGAGCCAGAAGGGCAGGAGGCAGCGCCTGCCGCCGAGGCGTCGCATGCGCCTGTGGTGGCGGAGGACGACGACCCAGAAAAGCATCGCAGAAAGCCGGAGCTGCAAGAGACGCATTGAGAACGTCGGACTGCGGATACAAAAAAGGCGGCCAGGGCCGCCTTTTCTTGTGGGAAATCAGTTCGTCCGGCTCCGTTGAGCGGGGAAGAGGATCACGTCTCGGATGGATGGAGCATCCGTCAGCAGCATAATGAGACGGTCGACGCCGATACCGAGGCCGCCTGCCGGAGGCATGCCCTGGTCGATGGCGTCGAGGAATTCGTCGTCCAGCTGCTTGTCCTTCTCGCCGCGCGCATGCGCCTGCTCGAGCTGCTCGATCATGCGGGCACGCTGTTCCTCGGGATCGTTCAGTTCCGAGAAGGCGTTGCCGATCTCCCAGGTGTTGCAGTAGGTCTCGAAGCGCTCGACAAGGCGCGGCTCACCCGGCACTTCCTTGGCGAAGGGCGAGATGTCCTTCGGGAAGTGGGTCACGTGGGCCGGCTGGATCAGCGTTGCTTCCACCTTCTCCTCGAAGATGAAGGCAAGGCATTCGCCCCAGGTCCAGTCCTTCTCGACCTCGAAGCCGGCGGCCTTGGCCGCAGCGCGTGCCTCCTCGTCCGTCTTGATCGCCAGGAAGTCGATGCCGGTGGCCTCCTTGACGGCGTCCGGCATGGGCACGCGGCGGAACGGTCCCTTGAAGGAAAGCTCCTTGTCTCCGTACTTGAATTCCGTGGAGCCATGGACGGCCATCGCAAGCCGCGCGAAGAGGCGCTCGACGAGGTCCATCATGTCCTCGTAATCGGCATAGGCCCAGTAGCACTCCATCATGGTGAATTCGGGATTGTGCCGGGTGGACACGCCTTCATTGCGGAAGTTCCGGTTTACCTCGAAGACCTTGTCGGAAAGGCCGGAGACCAGCGTGCGCTTGAGGAACAGTTCCGGCGCGATGCGCAGGTACATGTCGAGCTTCAGCGTGTTGTGGTGCGTCTTGAAGGGTTCGGCCGTTGCGCCGCCGTAGATCGACTGAAGCATCGGCGTCTCGACTTCCATGAAGCCGTCGTCTTCCATGAAGCGACGAATGCCGGAAAGGATCCGGCTGCGCTGCTGGAAGCGAAGCTTGGACTCCTCGTTCGACAGTATGTCGAGGTGGCGCTTGCGGTAGCGCATCTCGATGTCCGCGAGACCATGATACTTCTCCGGCATGGGCAGGAGAGACTTGGTCAGCATGGTGATCTCTTGCGCGTTGATCGTCAGTTCACCGCGCTTGGTACGGCGGACGACGCCGGTGACGCCGATGATGTCGCCGAGGTCGATCATCGGCAGCATGTCGCGCGCCTCCTCGGGCGTCGTATCCTTGTGGCTGAAGATCTGGATCTTGCCGGAAGCGTCGCGCAGGTCGATGAACATGCCGGAGTTGCGCATGGAGTAGACGCGGCCCGCCACAGTCACGACGTCCTGCGTCTCGACGTCCGCCTCGAGGTTCTCGTATTTCTCCGCCAGATCCGCATTGGTCATAGTCCGGTGAAAATGCGCCGGGTAGACGTCGCCGATCTTCTCGCGCAGGAGCTTCAGCTTCTGGGCACGGACTTCCGTGGCGTCGGAGGAGAGGGTGGTTTCGTTCTTGGTATCGGCCATTCTGCGGGACCTTCCTTCTTTATTGTGCGCCGACCATGGAAGCCACCACGGTGGCCGCGATCTTCAGGCGCTGGCGCACGACCGAACGGCCAAGGAGCGCCATGGAATCGAAGAGCGGCAGAGAGCGCGACGAGCCCGACATGGCAACGAAGAGCGGCGGGGTGACGACGCGCAGCTTCTTGCCCAGCTTGTCGGCAGCATTGCGCAGTTCCTGATCGATCGTCTCGACATTCCATTCGAGGATCTTCTCGAGATCCGCCTGGACCGTATTGATGATCTCCAGCGTCTCCGCCGGGGTCGTCTTCAGCCCCGAGAAGGATGCGGGCGTCAGGCCGACGTCGTTGGCGAGCAGGAAGCCAGCCAGGTTCGGCAGTTCGCCAAGCTTGGAGATGCGGCTCTGCGACAGCTTCAGACCTTCGGTCAGCCGCTCGTTCTCCGATGCCCAGTCAAGGGTGCGGGAGATGAACTCCTCCGGCGTCAGCTTCTCGCGGATCCATCGGCCGTTCAGCCAATCGAGCTTCTGGATGTCGAAGATGGCGCCAGCCTTGGAGAGGTTGTCCGGATCGAACTTCTCGATCAGCTCCTCCATGGACAGCAGTTCCTCGCCCTCGGCAATCTGGATGAAGAACAGGCCGAGGAAGTTCATCAACGCTTCAGGAAGGTAGCCGAGCGCCGAATAGTAGGAGATCGAGGTCGGGTTCTTGCGCTTCGACAGCTTCGACTTGTCGGCGTTGCGCATCAGCGACAGGTGCATCCATACGGGCTCCTGCCAACCGAAATAGCGGTAGAGCAGGATGTGCTTCGGAACCGAAGCCAGCCATTCCTCGCCGCGCGCCACATGGGTGATCTTCATCAGATGGTCGTCGATGACGTTCGCCATATGGTAGGTCGGCATCCCGTCGGCCTTGATCAGCACCTGCATGTCCACCGAGTCCCACGGGATCGAAACATCGCCGTAGACGCCGTCGGTGAAGTCGCAGGAACCCTCAGTCGGGATCTTCATGCGGATGACGGAGGCTTCGCCGGCTTCCATGCGGGCGGTGACTTCCTCGGCCTTCAGGTTGAGGCAGAGCCCGTCATACTTCGGCGGCTTGCCGGCAGCACGCTGCGCCTCGCGCATCTGCTCAAGCCGTTCGGGCGTGCAGAAGCAGCGGAAGGCGTGGCCCTTGTCGAGCAGTTCCTGGCCGTAAGGCTGGTACATCGCCTTACGTTCGGACTGGCGGTATGGGCCGTAGGGGCCCCCTACATCCGGACCTTCCGACCAGGTGAGGCCTGTCCACTTCAACGCGTCCAGGACCTTCTGCTCGAATTCCAGCGTCGAGCGCGTCGCATCGGTGTCCTCTATGCGCAGGATGAACTCGCCGCCGTGCTTCTTTGCAAAGAGATAATTGAAGAGGGCGATGTAGGCGGTGCCGACATGGGGCTCGCCGGTCGGCGAGGGGGCGATGCGGACGCGGGGACCGGAAGTGCTCATGGATAATGCTCGATTTGGCGCCGGATGCGGCGCGGACCTGCGTGTCTCGGGATTGCTGGCCTTAGCGCATATTCAGGCGCGAGCGTCAAGACGTGGGACCCAAGCTAGGCCACCGGCCAGATCCAGAGCAGCACAGGGACACTGACCAGCACGATGATGATGGATAGCGGAAAGCCAAGCCGCGGATAGTCGCTGAACTTGTACCCCCCCGGACCCATGACCAGCGTATTGCACTGGTGTCCGACCGGAGTCAGGAAGTCACAGCCGGCCCCAATGGCGACCGCCATCAGGAAGGCTTCGGGCTTGTATTGCAGGGCGGTCGCGAAACTGGCCGCGATCGGCCCCATGACCAGCACCGTGGCGGCATTGTTCAGGAAGGGCGTCACGCCCATTGCCGTCAGCAGGATCATCATCAATGCCGCATAGGCGGGCATGCCGCCAGCGATCTGCCCCAGCCAGGCCGCGATCAGTTCACTCGCGCCGGATGTCCGCAAGGTGTCCGAAACCGGGATCAGCGCCGCCAGCATGACGAGGATCGGGCCGTCGACAGCCTTGTAGACATCGGTCAAGGGGATGGCGCGGAACACAGCCATGCCGAGGGCGGCTGCGAAGAAGGCGACCGCGACGGGCGCCCAGCCCACTGCCGTGGCAATCATTGCGGCAGCGAGAATGGCGAGCGGGATGAAGGCTCGCCGCTGCGTGCCCAGCATCACTTCCCGCTGGGCCAGCGGCAAAAGGGCGAAGTCCTGCATCACGCCGGGCAGTGCGTTGCGATTTCCCTGCAGCACGATCACGTCGCCTGCCATCAGCGTCAGATCTCTCAGGCGTTCGCTCAATCGCTGCCCGCGCCGGCTGACCGCCAGAAGGTTGACTCCGCGGGTATAGGAAAGCGCCAGTTCCCGCGCCGAAAGTCCCGACAATGGCGATTCCCTCGAGATGATCGCCTCTATGGAGACCAGATCGTCGCCCTGTTGTCCCTTGCCCTTGAGCGGCTTGCCGGACAGTTGGAGCTTGGCGCTGGATACGACGCGGTCGATCGCCGCGGAGCGACCTTCCAGGATCAGCGTGTCGAACTCGCGCAGGGCAAGATCAGGAAAAGGGGACATGCGCGTCGTTCCGCGGAGAACTGCGGTCGCCAGTACCTCGCCATCGCCCAGCTTCAGCAGTTCGCTCAACGGCCTGCCCGCAATCGGGGACTGGGCCGGGACCGTTGCCTCGGACGTATAATTGGCAATCTCCACCGCATCCTCGATGGAGCTGTTCTGCTTGGTGCGGGACGGTACCAGCCAGTGGAAGAACATGAGGAAGGTTATGCCCACCAGCGTCAGGATCACCCCGACCGGGGTGAAGTCGAACATGGTGAACGGGGTGCCGGTGAGGTCTGCGCGGAGTTGCGAGACGACAATGTTGGGCGAGGTGCCGATCTGCGTCATCAGGCCGCCGAGCAGCGCGGAGAAGGCCATCGGCATCAGGTACTTGGAGGGAGAAACACCCGACCGACGGGAAAACTGGAATGCGACCGGCATCATGATGGCCAGCGCACCGATATTTTTGATGAAGGCGGACATGACGGCGACGACGATCATCAGCAGCGCCAGCTGAGCCCGTACCGAGTTGAGGTTCGGGAAGAACTTCTTGATGGCGATATCGACTATGCCGGAGCGAGCGACCGCCGCACTCACCACCAGCGCGCTGCCGACGATGATGACGATATCGTCGGAAAATCCGGAGAAGGCCTCCTCTATGGGGACGATTCCCACCGCCACTCCGGCAACCAGAGCGCAGCAGGCGACGATGTCATAACGAAATCTGTCCCAGATGAAGACGGCCATCATCACGCCGATGACGGTAAAGGCGAGGATCTGATCAGTCGACATATGGCCCCGGAAATAAGGTGAAGTGCGTCGTCTGGAAGAGACGCCGCACCGCAAGGTATCCATAACACCCGGAGCGCGAGAAGGTATCCCTGGGTATGAAAATAAAAACGGCCCGGACTAAGCCGGGCCGAGAGATGACAGTCAGTGGAGCGTCGTTTCCGCCTTTTTCCGCCGACGCGCGTTGCGAGCAAACATGTTGAGAACCTCCACGAGGGCCGAAAATGCCATCGCCGCGTAGATATATCCCTTCGGCACATGGAAGCCCATGCCCTCGGCGATCAGCGTGGTGCCGATCATCAGCAGGAAGCCCAGTGCAAGCATGACGATCGTGGGGTTCTTTTCGATGAAGTTTGCTAGGGGCGTGGCGGCCATTAGCATGACGGTTACGGCGGCAATAACCGCAATAATCATGATAATGAGATGCTCAGTCATGCCGACCGCCGTGATGATGCTGTCGATCGAGAAGACCAGGTCGAGGAGAAGGATCTGGGTGATCGCGGAGCCGAAGGTGATTGCCGCTGCGCCGCCCACCATGTCCTCCTTGTGATCCACCGGGTCCACCGAATGGTGGATTTCCCGTGTCGCCTTCCAGACGAGGAAGAGGCCGCCCGCGATGAGGATCAGGTCCTTCCACGAGAAGGGGTGGCCAAAAGCTTCGAAAAGAGGGTTGGTCAGCTGGACGATCCAGGCGACAGTGCCCAAAAGCGCAAGCCGCATCACCAGCGCAAGACCGATACCAATCTTGCGCGCCCTTTCGCGGTTCTCCTGGGGCAACTTGTTGGTCAGAATCGAAATGAAGATGAGGTTGTCGATGCCGAGCACGACTTCCATGACGACGAGCGTCACTAGCGCGACCCAAGCTGTCGGGTCCTGAATAAGCCCCAATATATCCTGCACGTTATGCCCCTCAAATCGGCGTGAATTTCATCTGCGATTTAAGCTGTCGGTGCGCAAAGGCAAGAGGAGCAGCGGCAGGTGATGCCGCTGTCCTCTCAAACCTTGCTGGCAGTGGAGCCCGAGCGGCCATAGGCCGCCATGAACATGCGGATCGCGCTCCTGACCGTTCGGTCGAGATCAGCCTCCGGCGGAACATCGTCCAGATCGCCGAAGAGGCGCAACTTGAAGAAGGTGCCGCTGGCAAGCTCGATGAACTGGCGAGCCGCAAGATCGGTATCCTCCACCTCCAGATTGCCGAGCGCGACGTGGCGGTTGATAAAGTCCTCCAGGACGGTTCGGACATTCGCCGGCGAGTGGAAGAAGCGGCTGCACAGCTTCGGCATCCGCGTCGTTACACCGATCAGGGTCCGCATCGCGTTGATGGTCTGCGGAGCGGTGATGTGGGTCGCGAATCCCATGCCGAAGCGGTAGAGGCCGTCCTCCACTTCCTCGCTGCCGGCCAGGATATCCTTCAGCATGAGCGTGATACGCTGGCGTTCCTGCTCGATTATGGCGCCGAAGAGATCTTCCTTGTTCTCGAAATAGACATAGATCGTGCCCTTAGAGACGCCTGCTTCGCGGGTGATATCGTTCATGCTCGCGGCGTCAAAGCCCAGCGTCATGAACACACGTTTTGCGCCTTCGATAATCTGCCCACGCTTGGCTGGGTCCGCGCCCGCAGCGAAGCGGCCCTGCTGGTGGGGGATCGAACAACGTTCTTCCGTTTTTTCCTCGGTCATCTCAGTTCTTCTTAACTTTCCGAACCAATTGGTTCGATTTGACCTTGATATGCGCAGCGACACGATCTATGTCAAGCACACTGAACCGATCGGTTCGATTAACCAGCGCAACAGTGGTAACTCTCATGACCGCATCCTCCTCTGCAAGTGCACTTCGTGCCGTAGCGACAGACGGCGAAGCCGAACAAGGCAAGGCGGGCGACGCGCAACCGGCGCCGCCGGCAGCCGAGCAGGTACGCGCTCCGGAAAAGAAGAAGCGGCGTAGCCCGGTCCTTCCCCTGATCCTTGCGGCATTGCTGTCCGGGGCTGGCTGGTATGGTTATGGCTGGTGGACGGACGGTCGCTTCCTGATCTCGACGGACGACGCCTATATCAAAGCGGACATCGCAATCGTCTCGCCCAAGGTCGCCGGCTACGTCGAAAAGGTGAATGTGGTCGAGAACCAGCAGGTGAGGGCAGGCGATCCGCTCGTGACGCTCGATGGGCGGGATTACCAGATCGCACTGGAGCGGGCGACCAACGCGATCGAGAGCGCCAGGCTCGCCGTCAAGCGGATCGACGCACAGATCGTCGGTGCCGAGGCGGCGTTGAAGCAGGCGGAGGCGCAGCGCGGCGCTCTTGAAGCAGCATTGCGCGGCGCTGAGATCACCGAGCGACGCGCGGGCGAACTGGCGTCGAAGTCGATCGGTACGGCAGCTGACCTCGACAATGCGCGGGTGGCCCTCGACCAGGCACGCGCCAATCTTGTCGCCGGTGAAGCCAGCGTCGCCTCTGCAGAGGCCAATATCGGGCTCCTGCGGGCGCAACGCGACGAAGCCCTGAACAGCATCCGCGCGCAGGAACTGGCGCGTGACCAGGCCCAACGCGATCTCGACTTTACGGTTCTGAAGGCGCCCTATGACGGCGTGATCGGCAATCTTGCGGTCCAGACCGGCGATCTCGTATCGGCCGGCAAGCGGCTGGCGGCCCTTGTCCCGCTCACCGAACTCTATGTCGAGGCGAATTTCAAGGAAACGCAGATCGGCAATCTCGAACCCGGCTCCAAGGTGCGCGTCCATGTCGATGCCTTCGAGGAGCACGATCTGGTCGGGACGGTCACCTCGCTTGCTCCGGCATCCGGCTCGGTCTTCTCCATGCTGCCGGCGGAAAACGCCACGGGCAACTTCACGAAGGTGGTGCAGCGGGTGCCGGTTCGCATCGCCCTTCCGGAGGAGGCGCTGGCGCAAGGGCGTCTGCGGGCGGGCCTGAGCGTCGTGGTCGATGTCGACACCCGCACCGCCCCTTCGGGCGATGCCTTGGCTGCTGCCGACTAACGGCAGACCACTCGAGCCTCTTCAAGGAGAACGGCCATGGCAACAGCGGCCGCAACGGCGGGTGCCATTCCTGCCGATCAGCCCATGGACAAGCGCAAGCTCATCGCCTTCTTCGCGATGGTCTTCGGCATGTTCATGTCGATCCTCGACATTCAGATCGTCTCCGCGTCGCTCGCCGAGATTCAGGCCGGCCTCGGGGCGGGCTCCGACGAGGTCGCTTGGGTGCAGACCTCCTACCTGATCGCGGAAGTGATCATGATACCGCTGTCCGGCACGCTGGCGCGGATCCTCTCGACGCGCGTCCTGTTCAGCATCTGCGCAGCCGGCTTCACGATCGCCAGCGGCCTGTGTGCGACGGCAACCAGCATCGACCAGATGATCGTCTACCGTGCGATCCAGGGGTTCATCGGCGGCGGTATGATCCCGTCGGTCTTCGCGGCGGCGTTTACTATCTTCCCGCCCTCCAAGCGGGCGATCGTCTCGCCTATCATCGGTCTGGTCGCGACGCTGGCGCCGACCATCGGTCCAACGGTCGGCGGCTATCTCAGCCATGCCTTCTCCTGGCACTGGCTCTTCCTCGTCAACATCATCCCGGGCATTCTGGTGACGGCCGTTGCCTGGAGCATGATCGATTTCGACGAGCCGCAGAAAAGCCTGTGGAAGAAGTTCGACTGGTGGGGCCTGCTTTCGATGGCCTTGTTTCTGGGTTCGCTCGAATACGTACTGGAAGAGGGCAACAACAAGGACTGGTTCAACGACGAGCATATCCTCGTCGGTTCACTGGTGATGGTTGCCGGGGCGGTCGTCTTCTTCTGGCGCGCCTTCAGGGTCGATTTCCCCGTCGTCGATCTGAAGGCCTTCGCTAATCGCAACTTCGCCTTCGGCTCGCTGTTTTCCTTCGTCATGGGCATCGGGCTCTACGGACTGACCTATCTTTATCCTCTCTATCTCGGCCGCATCCGGGGCTATGACTCGCTGATGATCGGCGAGACGATGTTCGTTTCCGGCCTGGCCATGTTCTTCACCGCGCCGGTTGCCGGCATGCTCTCCAACCGGCTCGATCCGCGGGTGATGATGGCAATCGGCTTCTTCGGCTTTGCGCTCGGCACCTACATGATGACCGGGCTGACCGGCGACTGGGACTTCTACGAACTCCTCATCCCGCAGATCCTGCGTGGCTGCTCAATGATGCTGTGCATGGTGCCGATCAACAACATTGCCCTTGGCACGCTTCCGCCCGCACGTATCGGCAACGCCTCCGGCCTGTTCAACCTCACCCGCAATCTCGGCGGCGCAGTCGGCCTCGCCATCATCAATACGATGCTCACCCAACGCTCAGACGAGCATTACGCGCGGCTTTCGGAACATCTGAGCTACACCAATCCTGCAGCGCTCGACTGGCTCGGCAGTGTCGGGGCGAACTATGACAGCTTCGGACTCGATGGTGCTGCCGTCGCGCTGCAGAAGCTGTCCGGCATGGTGACACAGCAATCCTGGCTGTTGTCGTTCATCGACGTGTTCACCGCGTTGACAGCGCTGTTCGCAAGCCTGATCCTGCTGGTCATGCTGATCGCCAAGCCGTCCGGCCAGGCGGGTGGCGGTGCCGGCCACTAGCGGCGTCCTGCAGGTCGGCGAACCTCCCAAATTGCCGCAGGCTGCCGGTTTCGAACATTTCTGATTTACGTACCTCAAAAATTCCGCTACCACGAAAGCGGGAGGACGTATGAAGCCGACGGTCCATGACATTGCGCGCATCGCGGGCGTCAGCCTTGCCACGGTCGATCGTGTCCTGAATGGCCGGCCAGGTGTCAGAGGCGTCACGCGCGAGAAGGTGGAGAAGGCGATCGCATCGCTCGGCTATGTTCGTGATCTCGCCGCGGCCAACCTCGCCAAGGGCAGGACATATCGCTTCACCTTCATCCTGCCGTCGAACGACAATTCCTTCATGATCGGCCTCGGGCGGGAGGTCGAGGCGGCCATGCAGCGCTCGTCGGTGGAGCGCACGCGCATCGACATCGTTCGGGTTCCCGCGTTCGATACCCCGGCGCTTGTTGCGGCGCTCGAGGCGGTCCGTTCCGTACCGCCTGACGGCGTGGCTCTGGTCGCCATCGACGAGCCGGGCGTGCGGGCGGCGGTGGAGAAGCTTGCGGAGGCCGGTATCGCAGTCGTAACGCTGGTTTCCGACCTCAGCGGCTCCGCCCGCCATCACTATGCGGGCATCGACAACATCGCGGCAGGACGCACCGCGGCCAATCTCATGGGGCGCTTCCTCAGCAAGGTGGATGGCCGGGTCGGCGTGCTCGCCGGTTCGATGATGGTCCGCGACCACCGCGAGCGGCTCGAAGGCTTCCTTTCTGTCCTGTCGGAAGATTTCCCGCAGGTGGCGATCCTCCCCGTCATGGAGGCGCGCGACGATGCAACTGCTGCAGAGGCGCTGGTGTGGGAGGCGCTTCGCCGTCACGTGGGGCTGAACGGCATATACAACCTGGGTGCCGGCAATCGTGGCCTCATCCGCGCGCTTCGCGCGGTGGCGCCGGAGAAGCGGCCGGTGGTGATCGCCCATGAACTCACCGCCTCGACGCGGGAGGCGCTCCTCGATGGCACGATCGATGCCGTCCTCAACCAGGATGCCGGCCACGAGGTGCGCAGCGCCATCCGCGTGCTGAAGGCGAAGGCCGACGGCTTGCCGGTGCTCGCCGCCCAGGAGCGGATCCGCATAGACATTTTCCTCAAGGACAACCTGCCCTGAGGCGGAAGGAAGGAAACGGCATGTATCTCGGTCTCGATCTCGGAACGTCAGGCGTCAAGGCGATGCTGATCGACGGCGAGCAGCGCATCATCGGCTCCGCCAGCGGAGCGCTCGACGTTTCGCGTCCGCACACGGGCTGGTCGGAGCAGGATCCGGCACACTGGATACGCGCGACGGAAGAGGCGGTTGCCGGCTTGAAGGCGAAGTTCCCGAAGGAGCTTGCGGCGGTGAAGGGCATCGGGCTTTCCGGCCAGATGCATGGGGCAACCCTGCTCGACGCAGACAACAAGGTTCTGCGGCCCTGCATCCTCTGGAACGATACGCGCTCCTACGAGGAGGCCGCGAAACTGGATGCCGATCCGCGCTTCCGCAGCGTTACGGGTAATATTGTGTTCCCGGGCTTCACGGCGCCCAAGCTAGTCTGGGTAAAGAACAACGAGCCCGAGATATTCGCCAAGGTTGCGAAAGTGTTGCTGCCGAAGGACTATCTCCGCCTGTGGCTGACGGGCGAGCATATCTCTGAGATGTCGGATTCTGCCGGCACTTCCTGGCTCGATACGGGTGCGCGCAAATGGTCCGCTGAGCTGCTGGCTGCGACGGATCTGTCCGAAGATCACATGCCTTCGCTGGTCGAGGGAACGGAGCAGGGGGGGACCCTGCGCGGCGAACTCGCCTCGCAGTGGGGCATGAGGGATGGCGTCGTCGTAGCCGGCGGGGCAGGGGACAATGCAGCATCCGCCTGCGGCATGGGCACCGTCGCGGAAGGTCAAGCCTTCGTCTCGCTCGGCACCTCCGGCGTGCTCTTCGCCGCCAACGGCTCTTACCTGCCGAAGCCGGAAAGTGCGGTGCATGCCTTCTGCCACGCGCTGCCGGATACCTGGCACCAGATGGGTGTCATCCTTTCTGCCACCGATGCACTGAACTGGCATTCGCGTGTCACGGGCAAGAGTGCTGCCGAACTTACTTCGGAGCTTGGCGAGACGCTGAAGGCGCCAACGGGCGTCACCTTCCTGCCCTACCTCTCCGGCGAACGCACACCGCACAATGACGCGCAGATCCGCGGCGCCTTCGTCGGCCTCGGTCACGAATCGGAGCGTGCCGTGCTGACGCAGGCGGTGATCGAAGGCGTGACCTTCGCAATTCGTGACAACCTTGAGGCGCTGAAGTCCGCCGGTACGTCGATCTCCCGCGTCACCGCGATCGGCGGCGGCTCGCGCTCGCGCTACTGGCTCGCCTCCATCGCCACCTCCCTCGGCGTCCCCGTCGACATCCCCGCAGATGGCGACTTCGGTGCTGCCTTCGGCGCGGCCCGGCTTGGCCTCATCGCTGCAACGGGCGCCGACCCCATCGCGGTCTGCCAGCCGCCGAAGACGGCAGAGACGGTCGATCCCGTCTCGTCGTTCACGCAGGCCTACGAGGCCGCCTACGCACGTTACCGCGCCGCCTATCCGGCGATCCGCTCCCTCACGCACTAAGACAGATCGGGCTCCCAGGAGGAACACATGAGCACAGGCTTTTTCGGAGACATCCAGAAGATCAAGTACGAAGGCCCCGACAGCACCAACCCGCTGGCCTTCCGCCACTACAACCCGGACGAGCTCGTTGCCGGCAAGAGGATGGAGGACCATCTGCGGTTCGCCGTCGCCTACTGGCACACCTTCACCTGGCCGGGCGGCGATCCCTTCGGCGGCCAGACCTTCCAGCGCCCCTGGTTCGAGGATACCATGCAGGCGGCGAAGATGAAGGCGGATGTCGCTTTCGAATTCTACCAGCTGCTCGGTGCGCCCTTCTACTGCTTCCACGATGCGGACGTACGGCCGGAAGGCAATTCCTTTGCGGAGAACACCAAGAACCTCAACGAGATCGTCGACTATTTCGAGAAGAAGCAGGCCGAGACGGGAGTGAAGCTTCTCTGGGGGACGGCGAACCTCTTCTCGCACCGCCGTTTCATGGCAGGCGCCTCGACCAATCCGGATCCGGACGTCTTCGCCTTCTCTGCGGCGACAGTAAAGACCTGCCTGGACGCGACCAAGCGCCTCGGCGGCGTGAACTATGTCCTTTGGGGTGGCCGCGAAGGCTACGAAACCCTGCTCAACACCGACCTTTCGCGCGAGCTCGACCAGATGGGCCGCTTCCTCAACCTCGTGGTCGAATACAAATACAAGATCGGCTTCGGGGGCACGATCCTGATCGAGCCAAAGCCGCAGGAGCCGACCAAGCACCAGTACGACTACGACGTCGCGACCGTTTACGCCTTCCTGCAGAAGCATGGGCTGGAGAAGGAAGTGAAGGTCAACATCGAGCAGGGCCACGCCATCCTCGCCGGCCATTCCTTCGAGCACGAGATTGCCATGGCGAACGCCTTCGGCATCTTCGGCTCGATCGACATGAACCGCAACGACTACCAGTCGGGCTGGGACACCGACCAGTTCCCCAACAACGTGCCGGAAATGGCGCTCGCCTATTATCACATCCTGCAGGGGGGTGGCTTCCGCAACGGCGGCACTAACTTCGATGCCAAGCTGCGCCGCCAGTCGCTCGATCCGCAGGACCTGCTGATCGGCCATATCGGCGGCATGGATTGCTGCGCTCGTGGCCTGAAGGCGGCAGCCAGAATGATCGAAGACGGCGCGCTGTCGAAGCCGCTCGAGGAGCGTTATTCCGGCTGGGAAAGCCCCGAGGCGCAGAAGATGCTGCGCGGCGAATACAAGCTCGACGACATCGCGGCCATGGTGGAGCGGGAGAACATCAATCCGGAGCCGCGCTCCGGCCGTCAGGAATACCTGGAAAACGTCGTCAACCGCTACGTCTGATCAGATCATGGCGGGGCGGGCATCACGTGCCGGCCCCGCTCTTTTCTCAATCATCCTGCCTGGGCTCCTTGGCGCCAGGCGGTGAAGGAGCCGTGTAGAGCTGCCCCCTCGTCCAGCTCGGCGGAAGGTCGAGATCGCTCTGGCCCCAGAGGGTCAGCCGCCCTGTCTTGTAGGCCGCGCTGTCGCGCAACCGATCATGAACCGCCTGCATGGCGAGCGTCAGCGCCTGCACGCCATCCTCGCCGCAGGTGCGATGGGCCATTTCACCCTCGGGCCACCCGATCGACCACCGGCACTGGAATTCGCCGGTCGGAGCCATGGCAGGGACCTGAAACCTCACCACGAGCGGCGCGCCATCGAGTTCGAACCGGCGTTCCACGAAGGGCGTGTTGTCCATCTGGATTCTCGCGGTCAGCCTGCCTTCTCAGCGGTTGGAGCCTGATGCTCCACTCGTTCGCAAGCAGATGATAGGCGTGTCTTTTCGCAGCAGCAATGGGATCGCGTCACCAATGTGAATTCTGCACGCAAAGCTGCTTTACGTACCTCAAAATCTTGGCTAGCCTGAAATCGGGAGGAAGTTCAGGTGCATCTAGTCCTATCAGGATCTGCTGGCGCTGGTCGCGCGGGCGCGCTCGTGATGACTTCCGGGCGTCGGGCTGCAGGTGATGGCCCATGACACCTCAACCCTCTTCCGACCGCCTGCCGATCCTGGAAGCGCGAAGCCTTTCCAAGGCATTCGGGCCTGTCGAGGTGTTGCGCGACGTCAGCCTCACGGTACTGCCGGGTGAGGTACATGCCATCATCGGAGAGAATGGCGCCGGCAAGTCGACCTTGATGAAGATCCTCGCCGGCAACCATCAGCCGACGCGAGGCGAGATCCTCATCGATGGTCAGCCGGTACATCTGGCCGGTCCTGTGGATGCGGAAAACCGCGGCATCGTGCTGGTGCACCAGGAAATCCTGCTGGCGCCGGATCTCACCGTTGCCCAGAACATCTACCTCGGCCGTGAACTGCCGAAGGGCCTGACACTCGATGACCGCGCAATGAACGAGGGTGCTGCCAAAGGCCTTCGGGAGCTTGGCGCCGACATCTACCCGCAGGCCATCGTCGGCACCCTGTCGATCGCCCAGCGCCAGCTGGTCCAGATCGCCCGTGTGCTGCTCGTCCCGCACCGGATCGTCATCTTCGATGAGCCGACGGCGTCGCTGACGCCGTTCGAGACGGAAGCGCTGCTGAAGGTCATCAAGGACATTCGCGCCCAGGGGGTTGGCGTACTCTACATCTCGCACCGCCTGCCGGAGGTGAAGGAAATCGCGGATCGCGTGACAGTGCTCCGGGATGGTGGGCTCGTTGGCACCCACCTGGCATCCGAGCTCGAGCCTGCCGACATGGCGCGGCTGATGGTGGGGCGCGACGTCGCCAAGCTCTATCCCGAGCGACAATCGGCGGCAGCGCGTGAAACGGTGCTCGAGGTCGAGAACTTCGACGTGCCGGGCTATGCGAAGAACGCCAGCTTCCAGCTGCGCAAGGGAGAGATCCTGGGCTTCGCAGGTCTCGTCGGCGCCGGGCGCACGGAACTGATGGAAGGCCTCGTCGGCGTCAGGCGCGCGAGCGGAACCGTTCGCCACAACGGCCAGGCAGTTCATTTCCGGGATGCCAGCCAGAGCATGAAGGCAGGCATCGTCTACCTGTCCGAAGACCGCAAGGGCAAGGGCCTCTTGCTGCTGAAGGACCTCGCTACGAACCTGACGCTTGCCTCCATCCGTCGCTTCGTGCGCGGTCTCCAGATCGACAGGAACAGAGAGGCCGAGGCGCTTGATGGGGCAATCCGCGAATTCGACATCCGCACCGGCCGGAAGGACCTGCTTGCAGGCCAACTCTCAGGGGGCAACCAGCAGAAGCTGCTGATCGCCAAGATGATGATGCTCGATCCGTCGATCGTCATCATCGACGAGCCGACGCGCGGTATCGACATCGGCACGAAACAGCAAATCTACAAGTTCATCGCCCGGTTGGCGGAAGAGGGAAGGTCGATCATCGTCGTCTCCTCCGAAATGCCGGAGCTGATCGGCATCTGCGACCGCATCCTCGTCATGCGGTCAGGGCAGATCGTCGGCGAAGTGACGGGAGAACACATGACCGAGAATGAGATCGTGGTGCTCGCCACGGGCGTGAAGACCGGGGAGGCTGCCTGAAGCCATGACGACTGCCGCAACTGAAACGGCCAAGCCGAAGACCTCGCGCGACTGGGATCTGCGCGCGGTGGCACCCTTCGTCGCGCTCGCGCTGCTGCTCGTGCTCGGGGCGCTGGCCAACGAGAACTTCATCTCTGTTGCCAACCTGTCGAACGTCATCACCCGCAGCGCCTTCATCGCGATCATCGCCCTTGGGGCCACCTATGTGATCTCGTCCGGCGGTCTCGATCTTTCCGTCGGCGCCATGGTGGCTTTCGTCGCCAGCCTGATGATCATGTTCCTGAATTCTGGCGCAATCGCCGATCCCTTGCTGCTGCTCATCGCGGGAATGGCGCTCGCCGTGGCGATCGGTGCCGCCTGCGGGCTATTCAACGGCCTCATTACCACGGTCGGCCAGATCGAGCCCTTCATCGCGACGCTCGGCACGATGGGCATTTATCGCGGCCTGACCACCTGGCTCAGCCAGGGCGGGGCGATCACGCTGCGTGACCGCGAGCTTCAGTCGCTCTACCGGCCGGTCTATTTCGGCGAGGTGCTGGGCGTCCCGGTGCCGATCATCGTCATCTTCGTGACCGCAGCAATTGCCGCGTTCGTGCTCTACCGCACGCGCTACGGTCGCCACCTGATCGCGGTCGGTTCGAACGAGGACGTCGCTCGGTATTCCGGCATCTCGGTCAAGCGCGTGCGCACCGTTGCCTATGTCGTGCAGGGGCTTTGCGTCGCCATCGCGGTGCTGCTCTACGTGCCGCGCCTCGGATCGACCTCTGCCACCACCGGTATCCTCTGGGAGTTGCAGGCGATCACGGCCGTCGTGGTCGGCGGCACCGCTTTGCGAGGCGGTGTCGGGCGTATCTGGGGCACGCTCTGTGGCGCCTTCATCCTGGAGATCGTCGGCAACATCATGCTGTTGTCGAACTTCGTCAGCGAATACCTCATTGGCGCCATTCAGGGCGCGATCATCATCATCGCCATGCTCGTGCAGCGCTCGCTGTCACGGCGGTCGTGAGAACCGGCCGGGCTCACGGGTCGCGCCCAGCCGAAATCAAAGACCCAAACTTGGGAGAGAGAACATGCGTAGAAGAACTTTCGGGATCGCGGTTGCGGCACTTGCGGCTTCGGTAGCCATGGGTCCCAGCCTTGGCTGGGCGCAGGAAGAGAAGAAGGCAACCATCGGCGTGTCTATTCCGGCAGCCGATCACGGCTGGACCGCGGGCGTCGTATACCATGCCGAGCGCGTGGCAAAGCTCTTGATGGAAGAGCATCCGGGCCTCAACGTCATCGTCAAGACGTCGCCTGATCCGGCAAGTCAGGCAAATGCCGTGCAGGACCTCGCGGTGCAGGGCATCGACGCGCTGGTCATCCTGCCGACGGATCCGGATCCGCTCGTCAACGCCATCCAGCAGGTCAAGGATTCCGGCACCTTCGTCGCGCTCGTAGACCGCGCGCCTTCGAATAACGACAACTCGGTGCGCGACCTCTATGTCGCGGGCAACAACCCGGCGCTCGGCGAAGTGGCCGGGAAGTACATTGCCGAGACCACGCCGGATGCGGAAGTCGTCGTCATCCGCGGCCTGCCGATCCCGATCGACCAGCAGCGCCAGGACGGCTTCGACAAGGGCATCGAAGGGTCCAACGTGAAGGTGCTGGAGCGCCAGTACGGCAACTGGAACCGCGACGACGCCTTCCGCGTGATGCAGGACTACCTGACCAAGTATCCGAAGATCGACGTGGTCTGGGCGCAGGACGACGACATGGTCGTCGGTATCCTTGAAGCGATCGAGCAGTCCGGCCGCACGGATATCCAGTATGTGGTCGGTGGTGCCGGCTCCAAGGACATGGTCAAGCGAGTCATGGATGGCGACAAGATGGTGCCGGTCGACGTGCTCTATCCGCCGGCGATGATCGCAACCGCGATGCAGCTTACCGCCGACGGCTTGCTCGACCAGGTTCCGGTGAACGGCGAGTACATCCTCGATGCGACGCTCGTCACCAAGGACAACGCGGAGCAGTTCTACTTCCCGGATTCGCCGTTCTGATCAACCAGCGGCGCGCGCTTTCCATGGCGCGCGCCTTTTTCATGTCCGCCACACCGAGAGATCATCGAAGGAGCAAGCTCATGAAGACCATCAAGGGACCGGCCATTTTCCTCGGCCAGTTCGCTGGCGACGAGGCGCCGTTCAACTCCTGGGACGCGATCACCAAGTGGGCGGCCGAAAAGGGTTATGTCGGCGTGCAGGTGCCGACCTGGGCCGCCCAGCTCATCGATCTGAAGAAGGCGGCTGAATCCAAGGATTACTGCGACGAATTCGCCGGCGTCGCCCGCCAGAACGGGATCGAGGTGACGGAACTTTCCACCCACCTTCAGGGCCAACTGGTTGCCGTACACCCGGCCTATGACGAAGCCTTTGACGGCTTCGCAGCTCCGGAAGTCCGGGGCAATCCGAAGGCGCGGCAGGAATGGGCGGTCAACCAGGTCAAGATGGCTCTTTCGGCGTCCAAGCACCTCGGCATCAAGGCGCATGCAACCTTCTCCGGCGCGCTCGCCTGGCCCTTCATCTACCCTTGGCCGCAGCGCCCCGCCGGCCTCATCGAAACCGCCTTCGAGGAGCTTGCCCGCCGCTGGACGCCGATCCTCGACCATGCCGACTCCTGCGGCGTCGATGTCTGCTACGAGATCCATCCGGGCGAGGACCTGCATGACGGCGTCACCTTCGAGATGTTCCTCGAGCGGGTGAAGAACCACCCACGCGCCAACATGCTCTATGACCCGTCGCACTACGTGCTGCAGTGCCTGGACTATCTGGACAACATCGACATCTACAAGGACCGGATCAAGATGTTCCACGTCAAGGACGCGGAGTTCAATCCAACGGGGCGGCAGGGTGTTTATGGCGGCTACCAGGGCTGGGTGCAGCGTGCCGGCCGCTTCCGGTCGCTGGGTGACGGGCAGGTCGATTTCGGCGCTGTCTTCTCCAAGCTCACCGCCAACGACTTCGACGGCTGGGCTGTGGTCGAGTGGGAATGCGCGCTGAAGAATTCCGAAGACGGCGCGCGCGAGGGTGCGGAGTTCGTCAAGGCGCACATCATCCGGGTCACGGAGAAGGCGTTCGACGACTTTGCCGCCGGCGGCACGGACGAAGCCGCAAACCGCCGGATGCTGGGCCTGTAAGGGAGAGAAGACGATGGCTATCGAAGGCAAGGACGAACAGGCACGTGAGCCGCGCATCCGGCTCGGCATGGTGGGCGGGGGGACAGGTGCCTTCATCGGCGCCGTCCATCGCATGGCGGCAAGGCTGGACGACCAGTTCGATCTGGTTGCCGGTGCTCTCTCCTCGACGCCGGAAAAGGCGATGCAGTCCGGGCGCGACCTCGGGCTCGATCCGGCCCGCACCTACGGCTCATACAAGGAAATGGCGATCCGCGAGGCGCGGCTGAAGAACGGCATCGAGGCCGTGTCCATCGTGACCCCGAACCATGTGCACTATGAAGCCGCCAAGGAATTCCTGCGCCGCGGCATCCATGTCATCTGCGACAAGCCGCTGACCTCGAACCTGGCAGACGCAACGAAACTGAAGAAGGTGGCGGACGAGAGTGACGCGCTGTTCATCCTGACCCATAACTACACCGGCTATCCGATGGTGCGGCAGGCGCGCGAGATGGTGCAGAACGGCGACCTCGGCGCGCTCCGAGTCGTGCAGGTGGAATATCCCCAGGACTGGCTGACGGAAGCGGTCGAGCAGACCGGCGCCAAGCAGGCGGTCTGGCGCACCGACCCGGCACAGTCGGGGGCGGGCGGTTCCACCGGCGACATCGGCACGCATGCCTATAACCTTGCCTGCTTCGTCACCGGTCTCACGCTGGAAAGCCTTGCGGCCGATCTCGACAGCTTCGTCGAGGGCCGGCGGCTGGATGACAATGCCCATGTCATGCTGCGTTTTCAGGGCGGCGCCAAGGGCATGCTCTGGTGCAGTCAGGTCGCGCCGGGCAACGAGAACGGGCTTAGGCTGCGTGTCTACGGTGAAAACGGCGGGCTCGAATGGAGCCAGGAGAACCCGAACTACCTCTGGTTCACCCCGTTCGGCGAACAGAAGCGGCTGATCACCCGCAACGGCGCCGGGGCAGGGAGTGCGGCCGGTCGCGTGTCCCGAATTCCATCCGGGCATCCGGAGGGCTATCTGGAAGCCTTTGCAACAATTTACACGGAAGCAGCCCGGGCCATCAATGCAGCCAAGAAGGGCTCAAAGCTCGACAAGGACGTCGTCTTTCCGACGGTCGACGACGGCGTGAAGGGCGTCGCTTTCGTCGAGGCCTGCGTCGCTTCGTCGAAGAAGAACGGCGCTTGGGTTAAAGTCTGAGGCCCGCAGGTTGAGCCCTCTCCCTCGTGGCGAGGGCCTGGCCCTGCCGGGCTCATGCTCCGACCCGGCTCGTCATCCGCCAGACAAATCCTTCGGGCGGGAAGTCGATCGTCACCTCTGCTTCCAGCCCGCTCCTGACCATGTCGACGATGACGGTCTGACCAAATCCCTTCCGTTCCGGTGGGGCAGGTGGCGTGGAGGCTTCTTCCCTCCACTCCATTCGCCAGGCTCCCTCGCCGGTCCGCTCCCAGCTCAACCGCACCTTGCCCCTGTCGTCGGAAAGCGCGCCGTATTTCAGGCTGTTCGTGCAAAGCTCATGCAGTGCCATGCTCAGTGTCTGTGCCTCGCGGGAGCCGATGCGGATGGTGGGACCTGAGGCAAGGATACGATCCTCGGCGATGCCGGAAAGATGAGACATCTGCGCGGCGACCAGTTCGTCCAGTAGCACGCCCGACCAGTCGGTGCGCAGCAGCAGGTCGTTGCATGCAGAGAGAGACTGCAAACGCTCCCCGAAAGACCGCAGGAAGTCCCTGGGGTCCCGAAAGATCGTGCTGCGGGCGATCGCTTGGACAACCGCGAGGATGTTCTTGGTCCGGTGGTTCAGTTCCGCCATGAGGAGGCGTGTATGCTCCTCCGCGGCAAGTTCGTCCGTTACGTCGATATTCACTCCGGTCATGCCGAGGAACGCGCCGTTCTCGTCAAACCGCGGGTTCGCGAGCGTCCTCATCGTCCGGTAGGCGCCGTCCGCCCTTTTGTAGCGGGCTTCCACGGTGAACGATGTGTGGTCCGCCATCGCTTGGCCAAAGGGACCGGACAGTTTCTCCACATCGTCCGGATGCACCGTCGAACTCCAGTCGAATTCCGCCAGGTTCTCCGGATCCACCCCCCAGAACGAGCGCAGCGCGCGGTTCAGGAAGACGCACTTGCCGACTTCGTCGCCCATCCAGAGCATGGCCGGTGAAGTCTCCGCCATGGCACGGACGAATTCTAAACGGGCGTTGCCGGCAGGTTCTGCTCGATCATCGGACGCGGCCGGTGATGCCATTACGGTACGTCTTTCCACTACGCGTTTCGGGGGGAAGATCGCATATCCTCATCATAGCCACAATGTCTGCAAGAGATGACCGCGTGGCGGCATAAGCATCTGCCCTGTTTGCTATCACTGGCGCTGTCGCGGAGGACTGATATCCAACTTCTGCAACGTTGCAGTTTTTTCCTCAGCAATCTTCCCTGCCTCCAAGCTTTCGTCTAAACCGCACCCCGCAACAAAGCGCATCCATCAAGTACTCGGCCTAGCGACCAGAGGACCGTAACATGTCTGATCCCAAGATTCTTGCTGCCCGTTTCCCCGGCGATTTCACATTCGGCGTTGCCACCGCCTCCTTTCAGATCGAAGGAGCGACGAAGGAGGACGGCCGCAAGCCTTCGATCTGGGATGCCTTCTCGAACATGCCTGGTCGCGTCTATGGCCGTCACAACGGCGATGTCGCCTGCGACCATTATCATCAGCTGGACGAGGATCTCGACCTGATCAAGGAGATGGGCGTCTCCGCATACCGTTTCTCTGTCGCCTGGCCGCGGATCATTCCCGAAGGGGTCGGTCGGGTGAACGAGAAAGGGCTCGATTTCTACGACCGGCTGGTCGACGGCTGCAAGGCGCGCGGCATCAAGACCTACGCGACGCTCTACCACTGGGACCTGCCGCTTGCCTTGATGGGCGATGGAGGCTGGACGGCCCGCTCCACTGCCTATGCATTCCAGCGCTATGCCAAGGTCGTGATGTCTAGGCTCGGCGACCGGCTGGATGCCGTCGCGACGTTCAATGAGCCCTGGTGCTCCGTCTGGCTCAGCCATCTGTACGGCGAACACGCGCCGGGCGAGCGCAACATGGAAGCAGCCCTTTACGCCATGCACTACACCAACCTCGCCCACGGCCTTGGCGTCGAAGCCATTCGCGAGGTCACCCCGAACGTGCCCGTCGGGCTGGTTCTCAACGCGCATTCCGTCATCGCCGGTTCCGAAAGCACCGAGGACAAGGCCGCCTCCGAGCGCGCCTTCGATTTCCACAACGGCGCCTTCTTCGGACCGGTGTTCAAGGGCGAGTATCCGCCGGCGCTTCTCGAAGCGCTGGGGGACCGCATGCCGAAGATAGAGGAAGGCGATCTCGCAACGATCAGCGGCAAGCTCGATTGGTGGGGGCTCAACTATTATACGCCGATGCGGGTGGCTGATGATGCGGCACAAAGCGGCGACTTCCCCTGGACGAAGGACGCGCCGCCAAAGAGCGATCAGAAGACCGACATCGGTTGGGAAATCTATGCGCCGGCCCTGAAGCTGCTCGTCGAAGACCTCTACCGGCGCTACGACCTTCCTGAGATGTACATCACCGAGAACGGCGCGGCCTACAATATGGGCGTCGGTGCAGACGGAGAGGTGGATGACAAGCCACGGCTCGACTACTACGCCGACCACCTCTCGGTCTGCGCGGATCTGATCGCTGACGGCTTTCCCCTCCGCGCTTACTTCGCCTGGAGCCTGATGGACAACTTCGAATGGGCAAAGGGCTATCAGATGCGCTTCGGCCTCGTCCATGTCGATTACGATACGCAGATCCGGACCATCAAGAAGAGCGGCAAGTGGTATAGCGCGCTTGCATCCGAGTTTTCCAAGGGCAACCACAGGATGAAATCTTAACCTCTCTCATCTCTACTGGCGGCCTTCTCGAACGGAGGCTTTGGTGATGAGTTGTGCGGGCTGCAGGGACGGAGAAGGCTTCGAGCTTCCCTTCTCGATGGCGTTCCAGCCGATCGTAGATGTATCTAGGGGCAACGTCTTCGCCTATGAAGCCCTCGTCCGAGGGGTCAATGGAGAAGGTGCCGGTAGCGTTCTTTCTGCCGTCAACGAGGCCAATCGCTACGCCTTCGACCAGAGCTGCCGCCAGAAGGCTATCGAGCTTGCCTCCCGTCTCAGGAGCGACCGGGATGCCAGCCTCTCCATCAACTTCATGCCCAACGCCGTCTACGAGCCGCGCGCCTGCATACGCGTCACGCTTGCCACCGCGTCGCGCGTGTCCTTCCCGCTGAACCGCATCATCTTCGAGTTCACCGAAGCCGAGCAGGTCGATACCAACCATCTTCTCAACATCCTGCGGACCTACAAGGGCATGGGCTTCAGGACCGCGATCGACGATTTCGGGGCCGGTCATTCTGGGCTCAATTTGCTGGCCAGGTTCCAGCCCGATATCGTCAAGCTCGACATGGACCTGATCCGCGGCATCGATCTCGACCGCGCGAAGCGCGTCGTCGTGCAGCACACATTGGCGATGCTTGCAGACCTTGGCGTCACAGCAGTGTGCGAGGGAATCGAGACCTCGGCGGAGATGGCGGTGCTCCGTGACCTGGGCGTGACGCTGATGCAGGGCTATCTCTTCGGTCGCCCCGCCTTCGAGGCTTTCTCGCCCCCGATGTTCGACCTCGCAGCCTGAGGCTGTGGCACGGTTATTTCCCTTTTCACGCTATGACTAGAAAGTCATGCCTCGGCCCGGCTGGTGGTGCAGTGCGATAAGCATGAGGCGAGCAGTCAAGCCGCAGCAGGCAAGGGTTTGATCAGGTGAATGCAAAGATGCTAGAGCGGTGCCAAACCGTCCGAATGTGTATGCGGAGCTGACGTTCCGGCACTCGTTCGTCTTTCCGCATGTGCGGCATTCACCACAGAGAAGTTCATGACCTACCTGCCCATATACCGTGAAGCCTCCCTGCGAGGCCTCCGATGAACCGCGTCGATCCCCATCAGTCTCCGGCCGCTGTCCCGATGGTCACGTTCGAGGAGGTCACCAAGCGCTTCGGCGGCACCGGGAACCAGCCCGCATTCACCGCGCTCGACGGCGTGAGCATGGTTGTCCCGCGGGGCGCGATCACCGGCATCATAGGCCGGTCGGGCGCAGGCAAGTCGACGCTCATCCGGCTGGTCAACGGCTTGGAGAAGGCGACGTCGGGACGAGTCGTCGTCGACGGCGTCGAAGTGGGCAGCCTTCCGGAGCCGGGCCTGCGTGACCTGCGCCGACAGGTCGGCATGATCTTCCAGCACTTCAATCTCCTCTCGTCGCGTACGGCCTTCGACAACGTGGCGCTGCCGCTCGAGATCGCAGGCATGGACCGCAAGGCGATCCGCGATCGCGTTGCGCCGCTCCTCGACCTCGTCGGTCTCGGTGACAAATCCGGCCGCTACCCGGCAGAACTCTCCGGCGGGCAGAAGCAGCGTATCGGCATTGCCCGGGCGCTGGCGACGGAACCCAAGCTTCTGCTGTCGGACGAGGCAACCTCGGCACTCGACCCGGAGACGACGCAGTCGATCCTGGAACTCCTCAAGACGATCAACCGCGACCTCGGCCTTACCGTCCTGCTCATCACCCACGAGATGGAGGTGGTGAAGACGATCGCCTCGCAGGTCGCGGTCATCGACAAGGGCAAGATCGTGGAAAATGGACGGACATTCGACGTGTTCACTGCTCCCCAGCACGAGACCACCCGTTCGCTCCTGTCGGCCGCGATTGGCGCGAAGCTGCCGGAATGGATCAGTTCCGATCTGAAGCAGACGCCGGCCGAGGGTGATCGTGCGCTCGTACGGCTGATCTTCTTCGGGGAGACGGCCTTCCAGCCGCTGACCGCGCGCCTGGTCGCCGAGATCGGCCCTGACGTCAACATACTGGCCGGCGCGATCGACGAGATCGCCGGCGAGCCTTACGGATCGCTTGTCGTTTCCTATCCGGCCGATCCGGATACCCTCACAAGGGCCGGCGACTTCTATCGGCAGACCGGTCTATCGACGGAGGTGCTCGGCTATGGCGCCTGACATGCTCTTTTCCCTTCTCTGGAAGGCTCTCCTGCAGACCATGTACATGGTGGCCGTTGCAGGCTTCATCGGCTCGTTGATCGGGATGCCCATCGGCATCTTCCTTGCCACCAGCGGGAAGGGCGAGTTGTTCCCGGCGCCGACGGTCAACAAGATCTTCGGTGCGATCGTCAATGCGACGCGCTCCACGCCGTTCATCATCCTCGTCGTGGCGATCATTCCCTTCACGCGGCTGATCGCCGGAACCTCGATCGGAACCGCTGCAGCCATCGTGCCGCTGACGATCGCGACCATTCCCTTCGTTGCGCGGCTGATCGAGTCCTCGATCCGCGAAGTCGACAAGGGCCTGATCGAAGCGGCAAGGGCCATGGGCGCGACACCCCTGCAGATCGTCACCAAGGTCCTGCTGGCGGAAGCTCGCCCGGGTATCGTCCTTGGCCTGACGCTGACGCTCGTCAGTCTGGTTGGCTATTCCGCCATGGTTGGCGCAGTCGGCGGCGGCGGACTCGGCGACCTCGGCATCCGCTACGGTTACCAGCGCTTCATGCCGGAAGTCATGCTCGCTGTCGTCGTCGTGCTGATCGTCGTCGTCCAGGCGATCCAGAGCGCCGGCGACATACTCGCGCGCCACTTCGACAAGCGGACCCGCAAGAACTGAACCCATAAAACCAACAAGGAGAGAACCATGAAGAAGATCATCCTGGCAGCCGCCATCGCTGCCTTTGCCGCCGGCTCGGCGCTTGCCGAGGACATCAAGATCGGCGTCACCCCTGGCCCGCATGCCCAGATCATGGAGAAGGTGAAGGAAATCGCCGCCACGAAGGGGCTCAACATCGAGATCCTCGAGTTCTCCGACTATGTCGTGCCGAACCAGGCGCTGGCCGATGGCGATCTCAACGCCAATTCCTTCCAGCACCAGCCCTATCTCGACAACCAGGTCGCAGACCGCGGCTTCGACATCGTCAGCGTTGCCACGAACGTCAACTTCCCGATGGGCATCTATTCCAAGAAGGTAAAGAGCCTCGACGAACTCCAGGACGGCGCTTCCGTCGCCATTCCGAACGACCCGACGAATGGCGGCCGAGCGCTGCTGCTGCTCGCGGACAAGGGGCTCATCAAGGTTGACGAGGCCAAGGGCGTCAAGGTCACCATCGCCGACGTCACCGAAAACCCGAAGAACATCCAACTCGTCGAACTGGACGCAGCGCAACTGCCGCGGTCGCTCGATGACGTCGACGCTTCCGCCATCAACACCAACTATGCCATCGAAGCGGGCATGAACCCGAAGACGGACTCGATCGCGCTTGAAGGCGAGAAGGCCCCCTATGTCAACGTCATCGCCGTTCGCTCGGAAGACAAGGATGCCGAGTGGCTGAAGACGCTGATCGCTTCCTACCACAATGACGAAGTGAAGGCATTCGTCGCCGAAGAGTTCAAGGGTGCCGTGATCGCCAGCTGGTAATAGCGGCCCAGGAAATAGAGAAAAGGCCGCGTCCCGTGGGGCGCGGCCTTTTGCGTGAGGACCTATGGAACGAACGTCACCCGCCGATATGCTTCTGCCCACGCTGCTTCGCCAGCGCGATCTGGTGCTGGCGCTGGCGGTAGCGTTCCCGATCGGCTTCCGTGCGCGTGTCGTAGCAATGGCTGCAGGAAACGCCTTCCTCGTAGTAGGGAGAGTTCACTTCTTCGGCCGTGATGGGGTTGCGACAGGCGTGGCAGAGCCTGTGGTTGCCTTCCTTGAGGCCGTGCTCGACCGAGACGCGCTCGTCGAAGACGAAGCAGGCGCCCTCCCACAGGCTCTCTTCGGCGGGCACTTCTTCCAGATATTTCAGGATGCCGCCCTTGAGGTGATAGACGTCATCGAAGCCCTGCTCCTTCATGAAGGCCGTTGCCTTTTCGCAGCGGATGCCGCCGGTGCAGTACATGGCGATCTTCGGCTTATTGTGCAGGCCGGTGTTGTTCTTCACCCAATCGGGGAATTCCCGGAAGGTCTTCGTCTTCGGATCGACCGCGCCCTTGAATATCCCGATCGCCGTCTCGTAGTCGTTGCGGGTATCGATCACGATCGTCTCCGGGTCGGAGATCAGCGCGTTCCAGTCCTTCGGATCCACATAGGTGCCGACGATCTTGTTGGGGTCGATGTCCTCGACGCCCATGGTGACGATTTCCTTCTTCAGGCGGACCTTCATGCGCAGGAAGGGCATCTTCGAGGCGCGGCTCTCCTTGTGCTCCAGCTTCGCAAATTCCGGCTGGGCGCGCAGGAAGGCGAGAAGGCGCGCAATTGCCTCATCCGTCCCGGCGACGGTGCCGTTGATCCCCTCGCGGGCGATGAGCAGCGTGCCCTTGATGCCGTTCTCGTCGCAGACCGCCTGCAGCGGCGCGCGGAAGGTCTCGTAGCGCGGAAAGGTCGCAAAGTGGTAGAGCGCGGCCACGCAAGTGGTGCCTGCTGCCGGCCGGTCGATGGTCGTGGTGTCGGTCATGGTGGGGAAATACTACCAGACGGTCGGCCACGCAACGCGCTTTCTGTCGCTGTCGGGCCCTCCGCTACCTGCGCGATGCCGCCTCCTGCCAAAGGAGCGCGATGCGGGTGGCCTCCGTATCGGCATCGTCCGCGAACACAAGCCTTGCCTGCTCGATCGCCCGCTGACGCAGGTCCTGCTGGCGGGCGATGATCGCTCCGATCAGTCTTGCCAGAGTATCGCTGTCGCCGAAGAGCTCGGGGTTTTCGTTCACCACCTGGGTCAGGACCGAAAGATCGTGCTCATGGCCGAGCACATCCACCAGTGCCTTCGCCTCCCTCCGCTTGGCCTGCATGGCCGATGGCCAGAGGTCGGAAAGGAGTGCCAGGTGCATCCAGTAGATCTGGCCCACCTTGCGGAGGTCGTGGAAGGCTTCGGCATCCGCGCCTTCCTCACAGGCGACAAGATCAGCCGCCGCGCGCGACGCCTGCTTTCGCCAGGCTTTTGCCAGTCGCCGCGAGGTCTTGCGGGAACCGTCATCGAGTTCCAGTTCGTCCAGTGCATCGATTGCCTCGCGGCATGTGCCGATGGCGGCGGCGATCTTGTCCGCCAGGTCCAGCTCCTCCGATGCGATCTGGTCGCGTCGCTCGATCAGGGCCTTGGAGGCGAAGGCAAGCGCCGAGATCTCGTCTGGTGATGTCGCTTCAGAAGCAAGGTAGTCGACCGTCTCGACCAGCGCAGTGGCGTCGCGTACCGCCGAAAGCGTCTTCGCCATGTCGCGGATGCGGGCGTTCTCGCGCTGCCGGAACTCCTTGGCATCCGGCTGGATCAGGCGGTAGAGGGCGCGGACGCGCTTGAACTTCTTGCGCGCCCCATGGATTGCCTCGTGGGGGCCCTCGGGCTGGTTCTCCAGGAAATGGATCGCCTTTTCCAGCTGCGTTCGGGCAACCTTCCTGAACTCGGCGGTGAATGGGCGATCAGGCCGAATGCGAAACGCCACCGCAAAGCTCCCCGCTCAGGTCCTCGGTCGCCATCACCAGATTGGAGAACCGGCGGTCCCCCGTTACCTCCTGCCCGACCCAGGACGGCAAGGGGGGCTGCTGGTCTTCATGTTCCATCTCCACCTCGGCCACGACCAGGCCTTCATAGGCCCCGGCATAGACGTCCACTTCCCAGGTGAAGCCTTCGTGCTCCACCTCATGGCGCGTCTTCTCCAGCACGATGCCGAGGGCGCTGCCGATCAGTTCGCGGGCATCCTCGACGGGGATGTCGTATTCAAATTCGTCGCGGCTGATGAGCTGCCGGCCGATCTTGATGGTAAGGGTGGCGCGCTTGTCGTCGATCAGCCGCACGCGCAGCGATCGATCCTCCTGCGTGGCGACATAGGCCTGGATGAAGGTGGAAGCCGAGACCGCTTCTGCGCGCCACCCGTCGTCCTTCACCAGAAACTTCCGCTCGATTTCCTTGGCCATGCGCATCCCCGTTCCCGGTCTTGCTGAAACCTATGGCAAAACCGCCATTTGGCAAACCTTCACAGCGGCGGAAGGTTTATTTTTCCTCGACAAGTCGGGGGGAGGGGGATAATCGGAGCGGATCAGTTCAATCGTTTGAAACGGAAGCGCCGATGACCGCCAAGACCGAAAAACTCCTCGCGATCCTGAAGGCCCAGCCGGTGGTTCCGGTGCTGATCGTCGATGACGCAAAGTCGGCGGTACCGCTTGCGCGGGCGCTCGTTGCGGGCGGATTGAAGGCGATCGAGATCACCATGCGTACGCCGGCCGCACTCGATGCAATCCGTGCCGTTGCTGCCGAGGTGGAAGGTGCGAATGTCGGCGCGGGCACCATTCTCAGCGCCAGGGACTGGGACGCAGCCGTTGCCGCCGGCTCCACCTTCATCGTCAGCCCGGGCGTGACCCTTGGCATCCTCGATGCTGCCAAGGCTTCCGACGTGCCGATCCTGCCGGGTGCGGCGACGCCGAGCGAGGTCATGGCGCTGCGCGAGGAAGGCGTGGAGGTGATGAAGTTCTTTCCGGCCGAACAGGCGGGCGGCGCTGCCTACCTCAAGGCGCTCTCGTCGCCGCTTGCCGGCACGCTGTTCTGCCCGACCGGCGGCATCTCGCTGAAGAATGCGAAGGATTACCTGTCGCTGCCGAACGTCGTCTGTGTCGGCGGCTCCTGGGTTGCGCCCAAGGAACTGGTTGCCGCCGGCGACTGGGCGGGCATCACGAGGCTCGCCAGCGAAGCCGCGGCGATCAAGGCATAACTTCTTCCGTTGCCGCTTT
This sequence comes from Pseudorhizobium banfieldiae, assembly GCF_000967425.1. NCBI lineage: Bacteria > Pseudomonadati > Pseudomonadota > Alphaproteobacteria > Hyphomicrobiales > Rhizobiaceae > Pseudorhizobium > Pseudorhizobium banfieldiae. The sequence continues at coordinate 2,717,762 of NZ_FO082820.1, read as the reverse complement.
TGTAATTCGGCCCTTGCCACCCTATCTCCCTGTCATCATCAACAGGGAGATCACGATGTTCGACGCCAAGAAGCTTCTTGACCAGTTCCTCGGGCCGCAGATGGGCGGCAAGTCGGGGGATATACTCGGCCGGGCCGGCCAGTTCGGCGACATCGCGAAGAACAACCCCTGGAAGACGGCGGGTATTGCTGCGGCGCTGCTCGGCACCAAGACGGGGCGAAAGCTCGCCGGCAATGTCGCCACCGTGGGCGGGCTCGCGGCGATCGCGGGTCTCGGCTACATGGCCTACAAGAACTACCAGTCCGGCCAATCGCCCCAGACGGTGACGCATAAGGAACCTGAGATCCTGCCGCCGCCGGTGGATTCGCCCTTCAACCCGCAGTCCTCCGCGCTCAGCAATGACTTTGCCCTGACCCTGATCCGCGCGATGATCGCCGCCGCCAAGGCCGACGGCCACATCGATGCCGCGGAGCGGGCGAACATCATGGACAAGGTGCATGCGGTCGACCTCGGATCCGAGGCTGAAGCCTTCATCGCCAACGAGCTCGCCAATCCCGTCGATATAGACGATCTCGTCGCCTCAGCTCGCACCGAGGAGCAGAAGGTGGAGCTCTACACCGCCACCCGGCTCACCATCGATCCGGATACGCGCGCCGAACGCGGCTATCTCGACCTCCTCGCGGGTCGCCTCGGCCTGCCGGATGCGCTGCTCGACCACATCGACGCCACAGTCTCGGCCGCCAAGGTTCAGGCCTAGGTTCCCCTTCGGCCGGTTGCCTTTGTCCGGCAGCTGGCCTAAGCCTCGACCCGGACAAGAGGCAGACCATGCGTGATCTCAGGAACTACAAGGTTGAAGCACCCGGCCCCGTCACGTTGCGGGGCCGCTTCGTGACGCTGGAGCCCTACGAGGCCGGACGCCACCTTGAGCCGCTATGGGAAGGACTGGGAGGCATGGGTGTCAACCAGCTCACCCGCTACTTCCCCAATGATGACTTCGCCGGGATCGACGATTTTGGTGCGTGGCTCGAAAAGGCTCGCACGCAGAGTAATTTCGTGACCTTGGTCTTCCGGGACAATATCAGCGGGCGGATCGTCGGCATGGCGAGCTATATGCGGCCGGATCCGAAGAATGGTGTCGTCGAGGTCGGCTCGGTGGCCCATGGCCCGGATGTCCAGCGATCGCCGCTGACCACCGAGGCGCATTACCTCATGGCTCGACACGTGTTCGAGGATCTCGGCTACCGCCGCTACGAGTGGAAATGCCACAACGAGAACGAGGCCAGCAAACGCTCCGCTGTCCGCTACGGCTTCACCTTCGAAGGTGTCTTCCGCCAGCATGTCATCTCGAAAGGCGCCAACCGCGATACCGCATGGTTCTCGATGATCGACAGTGAGTGGCCGGTGCTGAAGCAGGCTTTGGAGGCATGGCTTGCCCCGGCCAACTTTGAGCCCGACGGAAGCCAGAAGCGGCGCCTGGAGGATATCCGCTCGGAGCTTTCGCAGGGAGCGGCGGCATGAGCGGCGAGGGCGGACGCAGCCCCGCAGTGGCTGCGGCACTTATCTTCGTCGGCTTCATGACGCTGTTCTTCGTCATGCCGCCGATCATGATCTGGTTGGCGGAGACCTTCTCGCCCTATCTCGCGGCAGCGTTCGGCGTGCTGGCGGTCGCCTCGTTCTTCCTGATCTTCTGGCTGCGAGCCCGCCATCAGCGGCGCAAGACCGACGTCTAGGCCTGGAGTGCCGCCCCGAGCAGCGAGAGGCCGATCAGCAGGATGAAGAGCGCGCCGGCGATCTCGAAGCCGGTCGCGACCCGGCCTGCGGTGCGTGATCCGGGACCGGCAAAGCGAACGGCGAGATCCTTCGCCGTCACGGCGATGATAGCGAGGACAGAGACGGTAATGGCGGTGCCGAGCGACATCGCCAGTACCGAGAGCATTCCGCCGAGATAGAGGCTATTCAGGAGCGAGAAGCTCATGACCAGGATCGCGCCGGAGCAGGGACGCAGCCCGACGGCAACAATGGCCGACCAGGCTTCCCGGGCTCCGAAGCGGTTCCCGCCGAGGAGGCTCGGATCCGGCGCATGGGCGACGCCGCAGGTTTCGCAGGCGTCGCCGCTTCCCCGATAATAATGGTCCGTCACGTCGATCGCCTGGAAGGCGGACGCGGCAGGCGGCTTGGGCCCGAGCCGCATGGGCCGGGGCGACATTGCGTTGCCTGCGCCCGCCAGAACGGGCCCGGGTGCCGCACGAAGCACCATCAGCTTGCGGACCAGCAGCCAGGCGCCGAAGGCGGCAATCAGCGCGAAGCTCGCGATTTCCATGGCGCGGGTTGCGGCCGTCATGGTGATGCCGCTGCCCCTGAGGAGGAAGAAGGCCGTGCCGACCAGGAGTACTGCCACAAGCCCCTGAAGGAGCGAGGAGATGAAGGATATCGCCACGCCACGCCGAAGCTCGACCTCGTTGGCGATCATGTAGGAAGAGATCACCGCCTTGCCGTGCCCCGGTCCGGCTGCGTGGAATACACCGTAGGCGAAGGAGAGGCCGACCAGCCCGCTCAGCGCCCACGGATCGTCGCGCATCGCCTTCAGGGCGCCGGTGAGCGCGCGGTAGAAGGTCTGCTGATAGTCGTTGATCCAGCCGAGGAAGCCACCGAGCGGGCCGCCGATGCTGAAGGCCGGTTCAGCCGACCCGACGCCGAGCGGCGACTGCGCATGCGCGGCTCCAGCCAGCGCCAGCCCCACCAGCAGCAGAACCAGACGTCTCGACCGCATCAGCAGGTCAGCTCCAGTCGTGTTGCAAAGAGCTTGGACATATCGTTACCCGAGGGGTCTTCGAAGAAGGCTTCGGTCAGCGTTTCGCTGTTCTGGGCAATGATCTCGTCGGGATCGGGGCGAACGACCTGCCGCTGGCATGCGTCGGCCGCCTTGCCCTGCGCGACGAGGTCTTCGTCGGTCGGGAAATCGATGGCCGTGTACATGGAGGGATCGTAGACGCCGAAGGCGAGCTTGCCCTTCAGCGGCAGCGGCGCCTCCGGCCGGACCGCGAAGAAGATGAGAATCTGGTTCTCCTCGAACGAGACATGGATCGCGTCCGGTTTCACAATCGCTGCACTCTTGCCGTCCACAGAGATTGTCGTGAAGTAGTCGAAATCCGCAAGCGAGGCCCGCATGATCTCGCCGAGCTCCGCCAGTTCGGCCTCGTCAAGCTTGAGGTTCGTGTTCTGGTCGAAATCGAGCAGCACGCTCGACGAGAACACCTCGTCGAATCGCCATACGTGACGCAGTTCCGAGATGCTGCCATCGTCGGCGGCTACGACCTCCAGTCGCGCCTCCGCGAAGATGTGAGGGTGCGCGGCGGCCATTCCCGGCAGCGCCAGCGCCAAGGCAGTCACCGAAGGCAGGAGGTATTTCATGCGAGGACCGTGTCTCCGGATTGGAACATCTGCCGTATTTGGGCAGGAAATGGGTCGGAATTTCGACCTGCTGTCAACGCTGGTGCCTGCGGAACCAGACGGCCAGGTAGTCGACGAAGCTGCGCACCTTGGCGGGCAGGTAGCGGCGATGCGGATAGACGGCGTAGATTCCGCGGTCCTTGGCGATATATTCATCGAGAAGCGTGACCAGATCGCCCGCCTGAATGGCGGGGTTTGCGATGAAATCCGGGATGATCGCAACGCCCAGACCCGCCTTCGCGGCACGCAAGGTTGCCTGCGGGCTGTTCACCTCGACCGGGCCGCTGACCGGTACGGAGATCGTGTTGCCGTCGGAGCCGGAGAAGCGGACATTGTTGTGCCAGCGGGAATTGGTATCGATCAGAAAGGGGATGCGCGAAAGATCCTGCGGCGTGTCGATCGGGCCGTGCCGTGCTACGAAATCCGCGGACGCGCAGGCATAAACCCGGAAATCGGCGATCTTGCGGGCGATCAGCCCGGAGTCCTCAAGCTTTGTGATGCGGATCGCGAGGTCGAAGCTCTCCTCGATCAGGTCGACGAAGCGATCCTCCGCGACGATTTCCAGCGAGACATCGGGATGCTCCTTGGCGAAGTCGATCAGCGACTGGCCGACTTCGGCATCCACGAAGGTGCGCGGCACCGATACTCTGAGTCGGCCTTTCAGGTCCGCATTGTTCTCGCGCACCAGGTCGGCGAGGTTGTCGATCTCCTTCAGGATGTCGGCCGCCGTCCGGTAGTAGGTATGGCCGGCCTCGGTCATGGAGAACTGCCGCGTCGTGCGGTTCAGGAGCAGGGCGCCAAGATCGTCCTCCAGCTCCTTCACATACTTGGAAAGCAAGGCTTTCGAGCGGCCCGTCCGCCGCGAGGCAGCCGAAAAGCCCTCCGCTTCCACCACGTCGATGAAGGCGCGCATGCGCGTCAAGGTGTCCAATACGATCGTCCCTTTTCTGGCCCCACGCCTAGTTGGGAATTCAGGTTCCCGGCGGCAATGTGAAAAATAGATAAACAGCCGAAAAAATCTCTTGATTGTGAAGGCGAATATTCTTATCTCCCGTGCTGCCCAAAGTCGCACGTGCCTGTGGGTGTCCGCCGACCCTCGAACTGGGATTCATCCCTAAGGTGAGGTCATCGGTAAGGTACCTGGAACTAACCCCTCCAGTCGCTATTCCGGCCAACCGGGAAATGCGAGGACATCTTGAAGCAACGACGGTGCGGGCCTTTCTGGTTCTCTTCCGGCTTTCCATCAGCCGGGGTCACTGAAGAGGCACACCATCATTGCCGGAAGTGCGGTGGGATAATCCCTCCAATCCATGGCAGACAAAGCCGGATCTTTGCCCGTGGCAGGGCGCTGATCCATTGTTTGCGCGTATGAGCGTGTAGCGGCGTCGGGGTCTCCACCGGCTGGCGCGATCGCATACCTCATCCGCCCTTTGTCCTCCGGTCCGCCGGAGCTTGGAATTTTGAGGGACTGCAAGATGACGACCGCTCGTATTCTCGATTTCATCAAGACCCGACGCCCCGAAGGCCCCTGCCTCGTCGTCGACCTCGATGTCGTGCGCGACAATTTCCACGCATTCCGCCACGCCCTGCCGGACAGCGCGATCTACTATGCCGTCAAGGCGAACCCGGCGCCGGAAATCCTGAAGCTGCTCGCCTCTCTCGGCTCGAGCTTCGACTGCGCGTCGGTTGCGGAAATCCAGATGGCGCTCGACGCAGGTGCGACGCCGGACCGGATCTCCTACGGCAACACGATCAAGAAGGAACGCGACGTTGCCCGCGCACACGCGCTCGGCATCGGTCTCTTTGCCGTCGACAGCCACGAGGAAGTCGAGAAGATTTCCCGTGCCGCTCCCGGCGCGAAGGTCTTCTGCCGCGTGCTGACTGATGGCGAAGGTGCCGAATGGCCGCTGTCGCGCAAGTTCGGCTGTGTGCCGCAGATGGCCGTCGACGTGCTCGTCTACGCGCACCAGCTCGGCCTTGAATCCTACGGCGTATCCTTCCACGTCGGCTCGCAGATGATGAAGGTCGATGCCTGGGATTCCGCGCTTGCCGATGCCAAGCGGGTCTTCGCTCAGCTGGCCAAGCAGGGCATCCACCTGCAGATGGTCAACATGGGCGGTGGCTTCCCGACCAAGTATCTCCGCGACATCCCGTCTGCGGAAGCCTACGGCCAGGCGATCTTCGCTGCTCTGCGGTCGCACTTCGGCAACAACCTGCCGAAGACGATCATCGAGCCGGGCCGCGGCATGGTCGGCAATGCGGGAGTGATCAAGGCGGAAGTGGTTCTCGTGTCGAAGAAGTCCGACAACGACAACCATCGCTGGGTCTTCCTCGACATCGGCAAGTTCGGCGGCCTCGCCGAGACGATGGATGAGGCGATCCGCTATCCGATCCGCACGGAGCGCGACGCGGACGAAATGGAGCCTTGCGTGCTCGCCGGCCCGACCTGCGATTCCGCCGACGTGCTCTACGAGAAGAACATGTATCCGCTGCCGATCTCGCTGACGATCGGTGACGAGGTACTGATCGAAGGCACCGGTGCCTATACGACGACCTATTCGGCGGTTGCCTTCAACGGCTTCGATCCGCTGAAGAGCTACGTCATCTAAGGCCTGACACCGCCGGCCCCGTAACCAGCCGGGGCGGCAAGCTCACAATTCCTCTTCATCGCCGCTGATAACGGTATTGGGTACGGGAGGCCGCCATGGCCGCTGTTCTTGACACTGTGCGCGCATTCTTTGCGCCGACCACCTATACGATCGATAGCGAAACGCCGGCAGATGTCGTCGCGCGTGAAAACCTGCTCGACCGGGTCATGGGACCGGAGCGCCGCAGGAAATCGTCGGAGAAGATCCGCCGCGGCAGATTGCCGGCCGAAGGCCTCGCCCTTGTTGCCCGCGACGAAGGCGGTCACGTGATCGGTACCGTGCGCCTGTGGAACATCGAAGCCGGCATCAGCCAGCAGGGCGCGCCGGTCGAGGCGCTTCTGCTCGGCCCGCTCGCCGTCGACTGCACGCAGGAAGGCCACGGCATCGGCGGGGCCCTCATGCGGGCGGCGATCGCGGAGGCTGATCGGCGCGGCCACGGCGCAATCCTGCTGATGGGCGATGCCGCCTATTACGAGCGCTTCGGCTTCTCAAGCCAAAAGACCCGGCACCTCGTCATGCCCGGCCCCTCTGATCGTGACCGCTTCCTGGCGCTGGAGCTCAAGTCCGGCTGGCTGGACGGTGCCGCCGGCATGATCGTCGCGAGCGGACGCAAGCTTGCCTTCTGACGGCGGAGACCCGTGCAAGCTCCGGGCCTGCCTGACGCAGTCCGCGGTTCACCTTATGGAGTAGGCCGCCGCTGCCAATTTGTGCAGGTTTGCCTTATTGTAGGATGGGCGCTTATCTACCGACCCCTTGTTGCTGCTGTTACTTTCTAGAGCAGCAAGGGGGATGCAATGCGCGAATTGTCAGGGCGGTTCACGGTTGTCGATGCGTTGCGCGGCGCGGCGGCGATGGGCGTGGTTTTGTATCATGCTGTTTCGGCCGGACATGTGGAACGTTTGATGGCGCTGTTTCCGGCGTGGGTTGAGGCGGGGGTGCTGCATGCCGGCCTCGGCGTCGCCGTGTTTTTCGTACTGAGCGGCTTCGTCATCGCCCATTCGCTTTACAACCGACCGATGACTCTTCGGGAACTCGGCCGTTTTACCCTGAAGCGTTCGCTTCGGCTCGATCCGGCCTATTGGGTTTCGATCGCGGCCACTATCGCCTTCGCGGTGCTCTCCTCTTACGTGGTAGCCGGCCGGGAAATGCCGATTTACACTGCTCCGCAGATCCTCGCACACATTTTCTACGTTCAGGACCTTTTGGACTACCCGGCAATCAGCCCCGTCTTCTGGACGCTATGCCTCGAAATCCAGTTCTACCTCGTCTACGCCCTGCTCATCGGAGTGAGCGGCTTCAGACCAGCCGGAATCGTTGCAGCCTGCGCCGTCAGCCTTGTTTGGCCGCTCGGCCTCGGACCTGAACTCTGGTCCGGGCTCTTCTTGCCGCTGTGGTATGGCTTCCTTCTCGGGGTGGCAGTCTACTGGACATGGCAGCAGCCGAGACTTGTACCTCTATTTCTGATCTACGCGACAGTGCTGCTTCTATCCGGCCTATGGGCGGACGACGCCTTTAGGGTCGTGTGCTCGGCGACGGCGCTGTCCCTTTTCTGGGCATCCATCTACGGGCAAATCAGCGTCGGGCTGAACTGGCGATGGCTGCAGTTTCTGGGCCTGATCTCCTATTCGCTCTACCTGACGCATAATATTGTCACTGGCGGGATTTTTCGCATCGCGACCATGCTGGGGCCCCGCTCGTCACTGGGGGATCTGGTTTGGTGGGGACTTTCGATCCTGGGCTGTGTCAGCTTTGCGACCGTCTTCTGGTGGCTTTTTGAGCGGCCAAGCATGGATCTGTCCAAGAGAGTGGGGCAGCGGAAGAATGCCGGTTGTCCACCTCAAAGCCCTGCCCCCATAGCAGTATCACAGGTGCCGCACTAGTTCGGCCCCAACGCGCAGGGTCCACCGACGGAGAAGGCTAAAAGGGATGGGCGAGTTGGGCGCCGTTGCGACGACTGCTTTCAAACGATGAACTGGCCGCTCCCGGGAAAGGAGCGGGCTGAACCGTCTCACATGCGCTGCTCTGACAGCGCCAGCTGCGGCGCGGGAAGCGCCTTGACCGGCGCCTCGCCCTCCTGTTGCCCATCGCGGCGGGCAGCCTCGACGCCATTGGGGAAACCGCTGCGGTCGCTGTAATCACGGATGTCGTTCTCGTCGCGCCTGCTCTGTTGCCGAGTTGCGAGTGCGGCCGCAACGTCGAGCAGCGTCACCCCGGACACCATGGCGAGTGCGAGCGCCGCATTGCCGCGCTTCGGATTGTCGTCCGTGACTGCGGTGCTCAGCACGGCGAGGTCGACCGCGTCACCTGCGACCCGGCTATAGAGCCCTGCCTTCTTGTCCACCGAAAGCGTCAGCATGCCGCTGGCGATCTCGCGGGCGCCGAAGGCGCGGATCAGGCTTTCGGATCCTTCCATGCCGATGGCGCGGCTGATGCGTCTGGCGGCGACCAGTTCGGCGATGCCGAGCCCGATGCTGAACCAGCCGAGATTGCGGGCGAGGCGATCGGTGCTGGAGAGGGAGCTCGGGCCCGTTTCGATCACCCTTGGATTGTCCGAGCGCTGTACGGCGTTGGCGATATGGTTCATCACTGTTCTCCGATCCTCAAGTCTTCAGCACGACCTTGACGCAGCCGTCCTGCTTGTTGCGAAAGACCTTATACATGTCCGGTCCGTCCTCGAGCTTCGCCGTATGGGTGATGACGAAGGAGGGATCGATCTGGCCTTCCTCGATCCGGCGGACGAGATCGTCGGTCCAGCGGTTGACGTGGGTCTGGCCCATGCGGAAGGTGAGGCTCTTGTTCATCGCCGGCCCCATCGGGATCTTGTCGACAAGCCCGCCATAGACGCCCGCAATCGAGATGATGCCGCCGGGCTGGCAGACGTAGATCATCTCGCGCAGCACATGCGGCCGGTCACTCTCCAGCATCACCATCTGCTTGGCGCGGTCGAGAAGCGTATCCGGCTGGCCCATCGAGACATGGGATTCAAGTCCGACCGCGTCGATGCACTTTTCCGGGCCCTTGCCCGCGGTGAGGTCGTTCAGACGCTCCACCACGCTTTCTGTCTGGAAGTTGATGGTGATCGCACCACCTGCCTCGGCCATGGATAGCCGTTCGGGAATGCAGTCTATCGCGAGGACCTGCTTGGCGCCGAGAAGGACGGCGCTGCGGATCGCCATCTGTCCGACAGGGCCGCAGCCCCAGATGGCCACAGTGTCGGTCGGCTGGATGTCGCAATTGACCGCAGCCTGCCAGCCGGTGGGGAAGATATCGCCGAGGAAGAGGGCCTGTTCGTCGGTCAGGCTATCGGGCACCTTGATGTGGGTCTTGTCGGCAAAGGGTACGCGAAGATATTCCGCCTGGCCGCCTGGATAGCCGCCCGTCAGGTGCGTATAGCCGAAGAGGCCTGCGGTTGCGTGGCCGAAAACCTTGTCCGCCATGTCCTTGTTGCGGTTGGAGCGCTCGCAAACGGAGAAGTTGCCCCGCTTGCACTGGTCGCATTCACCGCAGAGGATGGTGAAGGGTACCACGATCCGGTCGCCCTTCTTAAGGGCGCCGTTGATGCCGGAGCCCACTTCCACCACCTCGCCCATCATCTCGTGGCCCATGACGTCACCCGGCTCCATCGCCGGAATGAAATTGTGGAAGAGGTGAAGGTCGGAACCGCATATGGCACAGCTGGTGACCTTGATGATCGCGTCGCGAGCGTCCTCGATCTCGGGATCCGAGACCGTGTCGCAGCGGATATCCTCTTTTCCGTGCCAGACGAGAGCTTTCACAGGCTTCTCCTTCGGTTGATGTGCGCGCACTCACGCAGCGTGCAGGGCACCACAACCTTCGAAAGGGCCTGAGGTTTCAGATTTTCACTAACTTCACGAAGGGTTGCCCGGGCGATGCCCGAACAATCCGGGGAACAGCCATCGCCGGATCCCGGCGGCAACGCCGCCGGGAGGCACCAGCTTTGGACGCTTATTCCGCCTCACGTGCGCGGTAAGCGTCGGGGATGACGTAGATCTCATCGGCGCGGCCATAGCCGCCATCCTTGACCTCCTCGATCAGCACCATGGTATGCGGACGTGCCGCTTCGCTGAAGTAACCGACCAGCAGGTCTGTCGTGCGGTGCGCGATCTCCTCCTTCTGGGCCCGCGTCAGCGAGCCCTCCGGGGTCTTGATGTTGACGAATGGCATGGGTTCTTTCCTTTTCGCTGTCTGGTCCCGTCAGAGCATGCCGCCATTGGCGCGGAGCACCTGGCCGTTCACCCATCCGCCCTCGGGGCTTGCGAGGAAGGACACGACCGGGGCGATGTCGTCCGGCTGGCCGAGCCGTCCGAGCGGAATGCCTCGGACGATGCTCTGCACCAGTTCTTCCGATTTGCCGTGCATGAACATCTCGGTTTCCACCGGCCCCGGCGCGACGGCGTTGACCGTAATCCCCCGGCTTCCAAGTTCCTTCGAAGCCACATGAGTCATGGCTTCGACACCGCCCTTGCTTGCCGCGTATCCTCCGTAGCGCGGGCCGTATGCCCCGATGACGCTGGAGGAGAAGTTGATGATCCGGCCCCCGTCGCGCAGCCGGCGGCCTGCCTCGCGGATACCGTAGAAGGTACCGGTGAGGTTGACGGCGATGTGCCGCTCGAAGGTTGCATCATCCATTTCCGTCAATGGGATGAGCGTCATCACGCCGGCATTGTTGACGAGGACGTCGGTGCCGCCGAAATGCTGTTCCGCAGCGTCGAACAGCGCCGCGATGCCGGCCGATGTGCTGACATCCGCCTGCACGGCGAGCGCCTTGCCGCCGGCCGCTTCAATCTCCGCGACCACCTCGTCGGCAGCGGCCGGGCTTGAGGAATAGTTGACGATCACCGCGAAGCCGTCGGCTGCAAGGCGAATGGCAGCAGCCCGGCCAATGCCCTTCGAGGCCCCGGTGACGATGGCGACGCGTTGTTCTGTGTGTGTCATGGCATGTCTCCTTTCGTTCCTACCCAGGATACGAAGCCTCAGCCGAAGAACAATGAACGCGAATTGACATGATAATTCATCCATGCTGAACAATGGAAAATGGATCGCCTGACGCGCATGGAGCTCTTCGTCCGGGTAGTGGAACGCGGCAGCTTCGCCGCGGCCGCCGCCGATCTGGGGCTTGCGCGCTCCACCGCGACGGCGGCGATCAAGGCGCTGGAGGCGAATCTCGGGGCGCGCCTCCTCGAACGGACCACCCGGCACGTCGCCGTCACGCTCGACGGCCGTGCCTTCTACCAGCGCTGCCTGTCGATCCTTGCCGAGATGGCGGAGGCGGAGACGATTTTTCGTAAGGCAACGCCGCAAGGCGTGCTGCGGGTGGACGCCCACCCGATGCTGACGCAGACATTCCTGCTCCCGCACCTTCGCGAGTTCCTCGACCGCTACCCGGCCCTGGAACTGCAGATCGGCCAGACGGATCGCTATGTCGACCTAATCCGAGAGGGCGTCGACTGCGTCATCCGCGCCGGCGAAATTTCCGACAGTTCATTGATCATCCGGAGGCTCGGCTCGATCACCGAGCTGACCTGCGCCAGCCCCGCCTATATCGAGGCCCACGGCACGCCTGAAACCCCGGATGCGCTGGAGGGGCACGAGGCGATCGGCTTCATCTCCTCGCGCACCGGGCAGGTCCTGCCGCTGGAGTTTACCGTTGACGGGCAGATCCGCGAAGTTACGCTGCCGACGCGCATACGGGTCAACAATTCCGACACGATCGTGGACCTCGCCTGCCGTGGCTTCGGCCTGATCCAGGCGCCGCGTCACCGCCTTCGGCCTTTCATCGAGAGGGGTGAACTCGTAGAGGTGCTGGCAGATTTCCTACCGGCGCGAACGCCGCTTTCGGCTCTCTATCCGCAGAACCGGCAGCTCTCACCGCGCGTGCGCGTGTTCCTCGACTGGATCAGCGAGATCTTTGCAAAGGCCGAGCTCTAGCAGCCGCAGTTGCCTGCCTTCACGCGCCATCACCTTGGCGTGAATCGGCAGGGCGGCCATAGTTCAGGACCCACGTCGCACTAGATTGGCGTTCATGATCACAAGACGCACCCTGATTTCTGCCATTCCCCTCGCTCTCACTGCCCCTCATGCTCTCGCCCAGGCTGTTCCGCAGGCGCCGGAGCCCGGCGCATCCCTCGGCGCTGTCTTGGACGGGGCGAGAGGCCTGGAGCCTCTCAAGGTGGTGCTGGCTTCCCGGGAAGGAGAAATGCTCGCCGAACGCGCCTTCAACGGGCATTCCATTGGCGAATCGACGAACATCAAGTCGGCCTCCAAGTCGATTATCTCCGCCATGGTCGGCATCGCCATCGACAAGCGTCTGCTGCAGGGAGCCGATCAGAAGATCGCGCCGATCCTCGAACGCGAGCTGCCGCGCGAGCCGGATCCACGCATGTCCGAGATCACCATCGGCAACCTTCTCTCCATGCAGGCGGGTCTCGCCCGCATGTCGGGTCCCAACTACGGTCGCTGGGTGTCGAGCCGCAACTGGGTGCGCTTTGCGCTGTCGGAGCCCTTCGACGGCGAGCCGGGCGGGCAGATGCTTTACTCCACCGCCTCCACCCATCTCCTCTCGGCCATCCTCACCCGCGTCGGGGAGAAGTCGACGCTGGCGCTGGCGCGCGAATGGTTCGAGCCGGTGGAAGGTTTCCGTATCGGCTCCTGGGAGCAGGATCCGCAGGGGATCTATCTCGGCGGCAACCAGATGGCGATGACGGCGCACTCCTTGCTGGCCTTCGGGGAAGTCTACCGCAACGGCGGCAAGGCAGAGGACGGCACGCGCATCATCTCCGAGGGCTGGATAGAGCAGTCATGGATACCGCGGACCAATTCCCGCTTTTCCGGCGATGGCTACGGCTATGGCTGGTTCCTGCGCAGGATCGGCGGCGAGGAGGTCAAGTTCGGCTGGGGTTATGGCGGTCAGATGCTCTATGTCGTCCCGTCGCTCGGGCTCACGGTGGTGATGACGTCGGACGAGAATTCACCCTCCGCCCGCACAGGCTATCGCGACGACCTGCACGCCCTCCTGGCGGAGATCATCGGTGCCGTTCGCTCCGCCTGACGTGAGCAATGATGTTGCGCGAGCGAGAAATTGGGCTGGCGTTTCAAGGGACCCGACCCGCTATTCTTCCCCGTCCATCCCCGCAGCCTTGCCTCGTCCTATCCTGAAGCAGTCATAGGGCAGGGGCCGGGTTCGCGAACCGGTTGCCTCCCCCGGGAAGCACCCGGCGCCCGGTGATGGTTGCAGACGGTGGCGGGCTGGCGTCAGGCCGGTCCCCACCCGAAGCTCCGGAAAGAGAACTGACACCTCTCCTCCGGATCTTCGGGAAAGCCGGAAGCAATCGGGCAGGCAGTCACGCCTGACACCCCAATACCCTCAATGCCGATTGCCTGCCCATCCCCTGATCCCGTCGCGGAGTTCTCCGGCGCGGTTCCTCCTGCTGCCGTTCGGCAGGTGCAGAGGTTCTAGCGAACCTGCTTCACGCCAAGCCAAATCATGTGCTTCGCCCCGCGTCCCTTGGTGCTGGCACGCGTCGGCACTTCTTCAACTGTGAAGCCTGCCGCTTGCAGTTTTCGGGTAAAACGGGCGTCGGGCGCGGAAGACCAGACGGAAAGCACGCCGCCCGGCCTCAGCGCAGATTTGGCCGCTCCCAAACCGCCTGCATCGTATATGCGGTCGTTCTCGTCTCGCGTCAGCGCCTCCGGCCCGTTGTCGACATCGAGAAGGATGGCGTCAAAGACAGCCGTCTCGCGACGGATCAGCTCGCCGACATCCGCTTCCACGATCATGACGCGAGGATCGTCCAGGCACCCCTTGAACACCTCGGCCATCTCGGTCTTCGCCCAGCGGATCACCGCCGGAACGAGTTCCGCGACAACGACGCGTGCTTCTTGCGGCAGTTCGGCGAGCGCAGCGCGGAGAGTGAAGCCCATGCCGAGGCCGCCGATCAGGATCACGGGCCGTTGGCGATCGCGGATCTTGTCGATGGAGAGACGCGCCAGCGCTTCTTCCGATCCGGATAGCCGGCTGTTCATCAACTCGTTGGTGCCGAGCATGATCGAAAACTCGGTGCCGCGCTGCTTGAGGCGAAGCTCACCCCCGCCTGGAACGGTCGCGGTATCGATCAGGGCCCAGGGGATCACGGGCTCAGGCCGAGATGTCGATGACGCCGCAGTCACCGGCTTCGGAGGAAAAGGCGAGCAGCTTGCCCGTCGCGCTCCAGCTCAGGCCGGTGATGGCCCCCTTGCCGGGACGACGCAACAGTGCCTCCTTGCCGTCGGCGATCCGCACGCCGAGGATCATGCCGTCGACGAAGCCGATTGCCAGGACCTCCTCCGCCGGATGGAAGGCGACCTGGGTGACCATGATGTTGGCGCGCGTGCCGAGTTCCAGCGGCGCCTTGCCCATCGGGCCGTCCTTGGCCGAGAAAGGCCAGACGATCGCGGCCGGCGCACCGGAGGAGGCCAGCCACTTGCCCTTCACCGACCAGGAGAGCGACTTCACCTTGGCAGGGTAGCCGGTCATTCGCATGTGGCGCGCGTCCCCGGGCTTGCCGTCAAGCTTCCAGCCGTGCAGCGCGTTTTCCTGCATGGTGGTGACGAGGAAACGACCATCGGGGGAGAATGTCACGCCGGTGTGGGCACCCTTCCAGTCGAGATCGACGGGTGCGCCATTGGTGCCGACCCAGTGTAGAGTGACGCCATTGTAACGCGCCACGGCAATCCGCAGGCCCTTCGGGGCGAAGGCAACGCCTTCCACCGTTCGCTCTTCGGAAAATTCGCGCGTCGTGCCGTCCGAAAGGCGCACGAAGCTCGTGCGCCCATGCGCATAGGCGACGGCCCCCTGCGGGCCGCCGGCGACCACGTTGATCCACTTGCGCGGCGCTTCTGCCAGCTGCGTCACGCTGCCCTCATGGGCGATGCGCAGGACCTTGCCGTCCTCGCCGCCGGTAAGGAGGGTGGCGCTGTAGGGGTCGCGGATGCAGGTGAGCAGGCCCTCATGCGCTTCTGTCACCTTCTCGCCGCCATCGAGACGGTGGATGGTGCCGGCAGCAGAGGCGAAGAGCGGAACCTCGCCGAGGAAATGCGTGGCGACGACGTGGCCTTCGAGATCAAGCGGTGCGACGGTCGGCATCAGGCTGGCGTCGCCTCGCAGGCCTTGAAGCTCTTCTCGATCTTCTCGACATCGAGATCGCGTCCGATGAAGACGAGGCGGCTTTCGCGCTTCTCGTCCTCCTTCCAGGGTCGTTGGTGGTCGCCCTCCACGATCATGTGGACGCCCTGCACCACGTAGCGTTCCTCGTCGCCCTTGAAGGCGATGATGCCCTTGAGCCGCAGGATATTGGGCCCATCGGTCTGGGTGACCTTCTGGATCCACGGAAAGAACCGGTCCGGGTTCATCTCGCCACCGCGCAGCGAGATGGACTTCACCGTCACGTCGTGGATCGGCGAGGGGGCGTGATGGTGGTGATCGTGGCCATGGTCATGATCGTGATGATGGTGGTGATCATGATCGTGGTGGTGATGGTCGTGGTCGTGGTGATGGTGACCATGGTCATGGTCGCAATCCGGACCGCAGACATGATCTTCGTGGCCATGCTCCAGGAACTGCGGATCGTTCTCCAGCGCCCGCTCCAGGTTGAAGGCGCCCTGATTCAGGACCTTGGCAAGGTCGACGCCGGACCGGCTCGTCTTGTAGATGCGTGCGCCGGGATTGATGGCCCGAACGACATCCTCGATCTGCGCCAGTTCTTCCGGCGTCACGAGATCGGTCTTGTTGATGACGACAACATCGGCGAAGGCAATCTGGTCCTCGGCCTCGCGGCTGTCCTTCAGGCGGAGCGGCAGGTGCTTCGCGTCCACCAGCGCGACCACGGCATCGAGCTCGGTCTTGGCGCGCACGTCGTCGTCCATGAAGAAGGTCTGCGCAACCGGAACCGGGTCGGCAAGGCCAGTCGTCTCGACGATGATGCCGTCGAAGCGGCCGGGGCGGCGCATCAGGCCTTCCACGACGCGGATCAGGTCGCCGCGCACCGTGCAGCAGACGCAGCCGTTGTTCATCTCGTAGATTTCCTCGTCGGATTCCACAATCAAGTCGTTGTCGATGCCTATCTCGCCGAACTCGTTGACGATGACCGCATACTTCTTGCCGTGGCTCTCGGAGAGGATGCGATTCAGGAGCGTCGTCTTCCCGGCGCCGAGATAGCCGGTGAGAACGGTGACGGGAACGGGCGTGGCGGTGGTCGTGTCGGTCATGGGAAACCTCGAAGGATGAGCCGGCGCCGGGCCGGCGCGCAAAAGGTGTCGGCCTGATATAAGGGCAAGCCGGAAGCAGTTCAAAGGGTTTTGAATGTTATAAGGTGACAGCGGTTGTCACGGCTTGGTGTCGACGTCTGTCTCCCGCAGGAGACGGTCTGTGGTCAGGATAGGCTGCCCCATCGCCTTCGCATGAGCGTAGTGGAAGCAATCGAAGTTGCTCAGATGCCGACGGCCGATGCCGCGATCCTGCGCCACCGCGACGGCGTGGTGCAAGATCTCCCGGGGCTGGCCTGTCTCCCTCAACTCGATATTGCGGTCGTCCAGCCACTCAAGAACAGCCCCTTCCGCGTCGCGATAGCTACAGTCGAGCTGATCAGGACGCGACAGGATGATGATCGCCTCCCAGGCAGCGAGTGCTGAGGTGAAGGGCGAAGCTGCGCCGAGTAAAGCCTCTTCATAGGCATCGGCCGTGTCTTCGCCCGCCATCAACGATATGATCGCGCAGGCGTCGACAAACATCAGTCAGATGCCAGTTCGTGGTCGAGTTCGTGGAACGCTTCGGCAGGAACAGGACGTCGGTTCGGCTTGAATGCGAGGCCGCGTCTAGCGAGTACGCGCCTTGCAGTCTCACGTGGGCTTTCGTTCTTTAGGCGGCTTGCGATGGTTTCGCGCAGCGCATTGACGACTGCGTCTGTGATCGTCGTGCCGTCAAGCTCCGCCAGTTCGCGTGCCAGAGCATCCGCTTGCTTGTTTCGGATATTGAGGGTCATCGTGGCCTCCTGTGTAGCAGCAACATAGCCTTTTGTGTAGCTAGTTGCAATGCGAGCTATGACAGTTCCACCGCATCGAACGCCGCCACATCTTCCAGAAGTTCCACGATTCCCTTCACCGCGTGGGCCAGGATGGTCTCGCCCTTTGCCGCGGTCGCGGCGGCGGCGTTGCCGGCGACGCCCGCCTTGTTGAGGTCCGACATCTTCCAGCCGAAGGCATGGGGGCCATAGGCGCGCAGGTGCCGGAAGCGGCTGGCGAATTCCCTCTGGCGGGATTGGAAGGCTTCGGCCCTCGCCATGTCCACCCGGTCCGGATGGAGCGCCAGCATGACCGATGTCTCGATATCACCGCCATGGATGTCGATCGCCTTTTCCTCAGGGCTGATCAGCCCTTCGGGTACCCCGAAGCGTGTCCAGCTTGTCGCGACTGCCAGCATGTTGAACCGGACACGGGCTTCGGTGGCGACGATGGTCATTAGAGGGGAATTGCCGCCATGGGCATTGAGCATCGCCAACTTGCGGATTCCTTGTCGGTGCAGGCCCTCCGCAATCCCCACCCAGCGCATCACCGCCTCGTCGAATGCCAGTGTCTTCGTCCCGGGTACATCCATGTGCTCGATGGAATAACCGACGGGTTCGACGGGAAGGAAGGTGACCGGAAGGCGAGGGGGCAGGGTGTTGATCAGCCGGTCGACGATCCCCATCGCGATGAGCGTATCGGTCTCGAAGGGCAGGTGCGGTCCGTGCTGTTCATGGGCGCCGAGCGGCAGGACGGCAATCCAATCGCCGCGGTCGACGGGCGAGAGCGTCGGATCATTGTCCCTGAAATGCGGCCGTGGGTGAGGCATCTGGCGGTCCATCCCTCGTTTCGCTATGCATGGGGACAAAGTCTATAGCCGTGCGGGCCTCAGCACGGAAGCAGGAAGGGCAGATGGCCAAGAAGAAGGACGGCAAGAAGGGCAAGGACGGCAAGAAGAAGGATAGCGAAGCCTTTGCTCCCGCCGATCTTGCAGTCGGCCTCACCCAGGCGGCCCGGTCGCTGCGCACCGTGCTCAGCCGCAGCCTTGCGGAAAGCGGCCTCTATGCGGGGCAGGATGGCGTGATCCTTGCACTCGCCGAGCAGGACGGCTTGACCGCCGGCCAGTTGGCCGCCCATCTCGGCGTCAAGGCCCCGACCATGACGCGCACCATCGGACGCATGGAGGCGCAGGGTTTCGTCCTGCGCAGCGAGGACGGCGAAGACGGACGCCTGACAAAAGTATTCCTCACCGAGAGCGGCAGAGCGAGCGTGACACGGATCGAGAAAAGCGTTGCGGCCTGTGGGGAGCTAGCCTTGAAGGATTTCTCGGGCAAGGAGATCCGGACACTGATGCGGCTCCTGCGCGCCCTGGACAACAATCTCCATTCGCCTGAATAACCTGTTCGCTAGGCCTTACCGGGCAGTTGCGATTTCCCATTTAATTATTTAAAGGATTTTAAATCCGGCCGCAGCCGGTGCTTGCCTGGCCGGAGGGGACGTGGCGCAAAAGATCAAGCTGTCGACCATTGCCGAGAGCCTCGGGCTTTCCACGGCCACCATCTCGCTGGCGCTTCGCGACAGTCCGCTGGTCGCAGCCGACACCCGGGAGAAGATCAAGGAGCAGGCCCGCGCGCTGGGTTATATCTACAATCGCCGCGCGGCAAGCCTCAGGACCTCCCGCTCCGGCATTGTCGGCGTCGTCGTGCACGACATCATGAACCCCTTCTACGGCGAAATCCTGAAGGCGATCGAGAGCGAGCTCGACCGCAGCGGCCAGACCTTCATCCTGTCCAACCACTACGATTCCGTCGAGAAACAGCGGACCTTCATCGAAACGCTGCTACAACTCGGTGGCGACGGGGTCATCATGTCTCCGGCGATCGGCACTCCGATCGAGGACGTCAAGCTCGCCGAGGCCAATGGCATGCCGGCCATTCTGGTTGCCCGGTCCATGGAGGGCGTCAACCTGCCCATGTATCGCGGCGACGACAGCTACGGCATCTCGCTCGCTACCAACCATCTGATCGGGCTCGGCCACCGGGTGATCGCCATGATCGGCGGTACGGATCAGACCTCCACCGGGCGCGACCGCTACCAGGGCTATGTCAACGCGCTGCGCAAGGCAGGCATCGAAGTCGATCCGAACCTGCGCATTCCCGGCCCGCGCTCCAAGCAGGGCGGCTTCGAGGCGGCCGTACATTTCCTGTCGCTGCCGCAGAAGCCGACGGCGGCCGTGTGCTGGAACGATCTCGTGGCCATAGGCCTGATGAACGGCATCGCCCGCGCCGGCCTCGTCCCGGGCCAGGATATTTCCGTTACCGGCTACGATGACCTGGAAGAGGCATCGATCGCCACGCCGGCGCTCACCACCGTCTGGAACGGCCAGAGCGAGGTGGGCCGGCTTGCCGCGCGCGCGCTGCTTGACCGCCTGGCCGGGAGCCACGAGCCGGACGGCATCCATCTCATCAAGCCGGAGATGCGCATCCGCCAGTCAACCGGCATCTACCGACCCCGCAGCTGAATTCGAAGGAGGAGAGACAAGATGTCCGACCAACCCGTAGCCATACTCGTGCCCGGCCGCATCCATCCGCGGGTGCTCGAACGGCTGAAGGAGGACTTCGAGATCGTCGCCGTCCCGATGGGCCCCCCAACCGATATTGATCCCGGCATTCGCGACAGGATCAGGGGCGTTGCCATCTCGGGCGTCCTGGACAATGGCTGGATCGACAGGCTGCCCAACCTGGAGATCGTCTCCAACTTCGGCGTCGGCTACGACGGGGTCGATACGGCAAAGGCGTTGCAGCACGACATCATCGTCACCCATACGCCCGATGTGCTGAACGACGAGGTCGCCGATACGACCATCGCACTGCTCCTCAACACGCTTCGGGAATATCCACGGGCCGAAAATTATCTGCGCGAGGGGCGTTGGAAGAGCGAAGGGCCCTATCCGCTGACACCGCTTTCGCTGCGCGGCCGCCACGTCGGGATTCTCGGTCTCGGCCGCATCGGCATCGAGATCGCCAGGCGGCTCGAGCCGTTCAAGGTTCGGATCGGCTACCATACCCGCACCCGCAGGGACGGGCTCCCCTATACCTACTATCCATCGCTGAAGGCGATGGCCGAGGAGGTGGACACGCTCATCTCGATCGTGCCCGGCACGGCTGCGACCCACAAGATATTCACCTCGGAGATCTTCGCCGCCCTTGGGCCGAACGGCGTCTTCATCAATGTCGGTCGCGGTACGAGCGTCGACGAGGAGGCGCTGGCCGAGGCTCTGCGCAGCCGCACCATCGCCGCGGCCGGACTGGACGTCTTCTACGACGAGCCGAACGTCCCGCAGGCGCTCCTCGATCTTCCGAATGTAAGCCTCTTGCCGCACGTGGCCTCTGCGTCGGTGCCGACGCGCAATGCCATGGCCGACCTGGTGGTGGACAATCTCATCGGCTGGTTCCGCGAGAAGAAGGTGATCACGCCGGTTCCGGAAACGCCGGTAAAGGCCTGACCAACCCTCGTTGCTGCCGGCCGCTCAGCCGGCAGCAGCGGCCAGCTTCGCGGGCCGTGTGCCGGCTCCACGAGTGGCGGCGTAGTCCCTCACGGCGTCGCCAAAGGCTTTGAACAGGGCACGCGACGGTGCATCCGTCTCGGCCCAATATTCCGGGTGCCACTGGACGCCAACGGCAAAGCCCTTCGCATCGATCACCGAAACCGCCTCGATCGTCCCGTCTTCAGCCGTTGCCTCGACCGTCAGCCGGGGCGCAGTCTCGGCGATCGCCTGGCGGTGCAGCGAGTTGATCTGCACCTCGCCCGAAAGGCCGAGGTGACGGGCGATGCAAGTACCTTCGCGAACAAATACAGGCTGGCGGATCGCGTACATGTGGTCCCGCTCCGGCACGTTCGGCTTGCGGTGGTCCCACATGCCAGGCTGGTCGTGTATTTCGCTCGCAAGCGTCCCGCCCAGCGCGACGTTCAGTTCCTGGAGCCCGCGGCAGATGGCAAGCATGGGAATGCCGCGCTCGATGGCGCGTCGGATGAGAGGCAGCGAGGTGGAATCCCGCGCAATGTCGAAAGGCCCATCCGCCTCCGTCGCTTCTCGACCGTAGAGCGAGGGATGGACATTGGTTGCGGAGCCGGAAACGAGAATTCCGTCGACCCGGTCGAGGATGGCATCGGTGTCATTGCCTTCCTCGAAGGCGGGAATGATGAAGGTCATCACGTCCGCCACCTTGAGGGCCGCCTTCACGTACTGGTTCGGAGTGGCGTGCCAGACTGTACCCTCGAATTCGCGAATATCTGCGGGTAGGGCGACGATCGGTTTGGGCATCTGAAGTCTCCGAGACGAAACCGATTTCTGGCGCCGGATCATCCTTGCTGTCAAGCGGTTCCCGCGGCTCCTGTCGCCCATAGTTTGGGCAGCGTTCTTGGCGGTGTGTGAAATCTGCGGAGAAATTGCGCAGGTCTCGGATTCTGTTAGGAAAAGAACATCCGAGACCAAGGGATAATGCCAGATATGCTTGCGCGCGCGAGGGGGACATGTTTACCTCCGCGGCGGACCGGGGGAGGGCAAGAAGACCGTCCCCTGCGGTTTTTGTTTTGTTGGGAGGTAATACATGGATCGTCGTTCATTCTTCAAGAAGGCGGCAGTAACCAGCGCCGGTGCAGCCGCCGCCACGACGCTGGCGGCTCCGGCCATCGCTCAGGAAAATCCGAAGATCACCTGGCGTCTGACGTCTTCGTTCCCGAAGTCGCTCGACACCATCTATGGCGGTGCTGAAGACATCGCACGCCGCGTCTCGGAAGCCACGGGCGGCAACTTCACCATCCAGCCCTTCGCGGCCGGTGAAATCGTTCCCGGCCTCCAGGCAGCTGACGCCGTCAGCGCCGGCACGGTCGAAATGTGCCACACCTGCTCCTACTACTATGTCGGCAAGGACCCGACCTTCGCGATCGGTACGGCCATCCCCTTCGGCCTCAATGCCCGCCTGACCAATTCCTGGTTCTACGAAGGCAACGGCAACAAGCTTCTCAACGAATTCTACGCCACTCATGGCCTCTACGGCATGATCTCCGGTAATACCGGCGCCCAGATGGGTGGCTGGTTCCGCAAGGAGATCAACACGGTCGACGACTTCAAGGGCGTCAAGATGCGCATCGCCGGCCTCGCCGGCAAGGTGGTCGAGAAGCTCGGCGTCGTGCCGCAGCAGATCGCTGGCGGCGACATCTATCCCGCTCTCGAGAAGGGCACCATCGACGCAGCCGAGTGGGTCGGTCCCTATGACGACCAGAAGCTCGGCTTCTACAAAGTCGCCAAGTACTACTACTATCCCGCATTCTGGGAAGGCGGCCCGGTCATCCACTCCTTCGTCAACCTGGAGCAGTGGAACAACCTGCCGAAGCACTACCAGGCGGCGCTCACCGACGCCTGCGCCTATGCCAATACCAGCATGATGGCGAAGTACGACGCCAAGAACCCGGCCGCCGTGAAGCAGCTCGTTGCCGACGGCACGATCCTGCGTCCGTTTAGCCAGGAAATCCTCGAGGCTTGCTTCAACGCCGCGCAGGAAGTCTATGCCGAGCTCACGGCGTCCAACGAGTGGTTCAAGAAGATCTACGAAGACCAGGTCGCCTTCAAGAAGGAAGGCTATCTGTGGATGCAGCTGTCGGAATACACCTTCGACACCTTCATGATGATCCAGCAGCGTAACGGCAAGCTCTAAGCTTGCGACGATTACGGTAAGCACTGGGGCCCGGATCGCAGGATCCGGGCCTTTTCTGTTGCAGCCCCTGGAGCAGGCAAAAAAGAAAGCCCGGCTTCTCGCCGGGCTTGGGTTCGGGCAGATCGATCCGTCTAGTGCTTCATCGCCTTGACGATGTCCTCGGTCATCTTCTTGGCGTCGCCGAGCAGCATCATCGTGCCGTCCTTGTAGAACAGCGTGTTGTCGATGCCGGCATAGCCGGAGCCGAGGGAGCGCTTGACGAAGAGGCAGGTCTTGGCCTTGTCGACGTCGAGGATCGGCATCCCGTAGATCGGCGAGGTCTTGTCGTCGCGCGCCGCCGGATTGGTCACGTCATTGGCGCCGATCACGTAGGCGACGTCCGCCTGGGCGAACTCCGCATTGATGTCTTCCAGCTCGAAGACCTCGTCATAGGGTACGTTGGCTTCGGCGAGTAGCACGTTCATGTGTCCGGGCATGCGGCCGGCGACAGGATGGATCGCGTACTTCACCTCGACACCGTGTTCCTTCAGCGTATCGGCAAGCTCGCGCAGCGCATGCTGCGCCTGGGCGACGGCCATGCCGTATCCCGGCACGATGATCACCTTCTCGGCGTTCTGCATCAGGAAAGCTGCGTCGTCGGCCGAGCCTTGCTTCACGGTCCGCTGGACCCCGTCGTCGGCACCGGCCGCAGCCGTTTCACCGCCGAAGCCGCCGAGGATGACGGAGATGAAGGAGCGGTTCATCCCCTTGCACATGATGTAGGAGAGGATCGCACCCGAGGAGCCGACCAAGGCGCCGGTGATGATCAGTGCCAGGTTCCCGAGGGTGAAGCCGATGCCGGCTGCCGCCCATCCCGAATAGGAGTTCAGCATCGACACGACGACCGGCATGTCGGCGCCACCGATAGGAACGATGATCAGCACGCCAAGCGCCAGCGACAGGATGACGATCAGCCAGAACTGAGTATGGCTCTCCGTCTGCGTCAGCGCGACGATCAAGACGATGATCGCCACCAGCAGGCCGATGTTGATCAGGTGCCTGAAGGGCAGGAGGATCGGCTTGCCGGACATGCGTCCGTCGAGCTTGAGGTAGGCGATGACCGAGCCGGTGAAGGTGATCGCGCCGATCGCGGCGCCGAGTGCCATCTCGACGAGCGCCTGGCCGTGGATCGTGCCGACATCGCCGATCCCGAAGGAGACGGGATCATAGAGGGCGGCGGCAGCAACCATGACGGCGGCGAAGCCGACCAGCGAGTGGAAACCTGCCACAAGCTGGGGCATGGCCGTCATCGGAATGGTACGAGCGATATAGGCGCCGGCACCGCCGCCGATGGCGAGCGCGAGGACGATCAGCACAAGCCCGCCGAAGTCCGGCGTGGCAAGCAGAAGCGTCGTGCCGATGGCAATGCCCATGCCGACCATGCCGTAGACATTGCCCTGGCGGCTCGTGGTCGGATGCGACAGGCCGCGGAGGGCCATGATGAACAGCACGCCGGAGACGAGGTAGAGGAAGGCTGCAAGGTTCTGTGACATCGTTCAGGACCCTCAGCGATCTTTTTTCTTGTACATGGCGAGCATTCGGCTGGTGACTAGGAAGCCGCCGAAGATGTTCACCGAGACAAGCACCAGTGCCACGAAGCCGAAGCCGGTGGCATAGCCGCTCGCCGAGATGCCGACGGCGAGGAGCGCGCCGACCACGATCACCGAGGAGATGGCATTGGTGACGGCCATCAGCGGCGTGTGCAGCGCCGGCGTCACCGACCAGACGACGTAATAGCCGACGAAGATGGACAGCACGAAGATCGCCAGCCGGAACACGAAGGGGTCGATCGCGCCGCCTGACACTCCGTGTGCTGCCTGGGCGACAGCTTCGGGAGCCTGTTCTGCCGCAACCCTTACAGCTTCGACGGCATGTTCGAGCCGATCAAGAGCCGAATTCATCACTTCGCTCGCCATCAAAGCCCCTCCTTCTTGTCAGGCGTTGCTGCTTCAGTCTTCTTGCGCGTTCGCTTGGGCTTGTCCGGCGAGGTCTCGCCCGAGACCGGAGATGCAGTCCTGGCCAGCTTGCGCCCGGGTGCCGCAGCAGCGGGTGTCGTCGTCTCGGCTACAGATGCCGCGGAGGCCGCGAACGATGCCGCCGCCTCGGCAAAATTGGGATGCACCACTTGGCCGCCATGGGTCAGCATAGTCGCCTTCACCAGTTCGTCGTCCGGATTGACGGCAAATTCCTTGGTCTCCTTCGAAACCATGGTCTCCAGGAAGGCGAAGAGGTTCTTCGCGTAGAGCGCCGAAGCAGAGGCCGCAACGCGGCCCGCCACGTTGGCGTAGCCGATCACCTTGACGCCTTCCACACTGGCGACCGAACCCTTGACGGAACCTTCGATGTTGCCGCCGCGCTCGACGGCGAGGTCGACTGCTACGGCGCCGGCCTTCATGGAGGCAAGCATGGCGCGTGTCACGAGGCGAGGCGCCGGCCGACCGGGAATGAGGGCGGTGGTGATGACGATGTCCTGCTTGGCGATGTGCTCGGCCACGAGTGCCGCCTGCTTCGCCTGATAGGCTTCCGACATCTGCTTGGCATAGCCGCCCGCGGTTTCCGCTGCCTTGAATTCCTCGTCCTCGACGGCGATGAACTTGGCCCCCAGCGAGGCGACCTGTTCCTTGGCGGCCGGCCGGACATCCGTTGCCGAGACCACGGCACCGAGGCGACGGGCGGTCGCAATCGCCTGCAACCCGGCAACGCCTGCGCCCATGACGAAGACCTTGGCGGCCGGAACCGTTCCGGCGGCGGTCATCATCATCGGCAGCGCGCGGCCATATTCATGCGCCGCGTCGATGACGGCACGGTAGCCGGCGAGGTTTGCCTGGGAGGAAAGCACGTCCATGGACTGGGCGCGGGTGATGCGCGGCATGAGTTCCATGGCGAAGGCGGTGATGCCGGCGCGTGCCATTTCGGCCAGTGCGGCCTCGTTGCCGTAGGGGTCCATGCTGGCGAAGACGGCCGCGCCGGACCTGTATCCCATGATCTCGCTCGACGTCGGACGGTTCACCTTCAGGATCACGTCCGCGCCAGCGGCATCAGAAGCGGAGCCGATGCGCGCGCCTGCTGCCTCGAAGTCGCCGTCGAGTATGCCTGACGCCGTCCCGGCGCCGGTCTCGACCACGATGGAAAAGCCCATCGCCGTGAGGCGCTTCACCGTTTCCGGCGAGGCTGCCACCCTCTCCTCACCAGCCCCTTCGCGGGGTACGAAAATCACCTTTGCCACGATATGCCCTCCCAAATTCGTGTGCTGGACAGGCATGAATGTCATGCCGGTCCTTCCGATCAGGTCGGTAGAGGGATCAGCGAAGCAGGTAGAAGCCGGCAGCGTTGAGAACGATGAAGACGATGAGGGCGCCGAAGAAGCCAACGCCGCCGAAGAAGCCGGCAGCCATGGCGATCAGCAGCACGATCATGTGCATGGTGCCCCATTTCGTCAGCGCGAGGAACATGTTGTAGGTCTTTTCGTGTTCCGCATAATCCATGGAAGCACCCGTCTCGACTGGAGCGCTGTTGTGATTGTCCATGCGTCGTCTCCCTGATGCGGCCGCTCCGACCACCTTCTCGGCGCGGCCGTTGAAACCTGTCCGACCGGCCACGAGCAAAATGATCGGGGCCGATTTGGTTGGATTCTGGCCTTACACAAAGCCGCCACAAAGCGCAATGGCACCTTCTGGCGCAGGCGGTCGCGCTCCCGATGTTTCAGCTCGCGAGCGGCATGGAATGCTGCCGGGCAAGTCGTGCCGTCGGCAGGATCGTCAGCGGCGCCATGCCGCTGAGCGGCGATCGGTCGAACATCAGACGGCGTTCGTAGGGCTGGGATTCGTAGATCGGGAAGCGGCTCAAGAGCTTCGGCCCGATCTCGCGGGTGCGGGACGCAAGAAGCGTCAGATCGAAACCGTATATGCTGGCGAACGTCGGTGGGACGACGGTATCGGCATAGAAATACCGGCGGTAGAAGGCGGAATGGGCGGGACGGATATGCTGCAGCATGCGGTCCGCATTGAAGTAGATCGCCGCCATGATCGTCGGCCTGACCGTCAGGAAAGGCAGGGCCGAGCGCTCGCCGTCCAGTTCGGGATCGATGGCTAGCCTTGCCGGGTCGATCAGCGTCATGCCGGCATCGAGGAAGGCATTCACTGCATCGGGAAAGACGCCGGCCGACTGACTGATCCGGTGGGTCGGGGTCACATGGTGCACCCTTATGGTGCTAACCAGTTCCTCATACAGGTAGACGCCGAAGACGTAGGCGTGGTCGTCGAAGTCGACCTCGTCGAGCATGCTGCTCGCGGAGAGCGGCAGGACGCCTCGCTCCTGGTAGGACTTGTAGCGAAGCCGGGCAATGTCTTCGAAATCCTCCTGGCTTTCGATGCGGCGATACTCGACGGCGTCCAGGATCGAAAGAAGCTTGGTGGAAAATTCCTTGGTGGTAACGGCACTATTATTGAGCATCTGCGGCAATCTCCTCAGAGTTAATGAGAAGTTAACCCGAGATTGTCCGCTTCGGATGTACTGCCGCCCCGAACGGGCGGTATTTTGACGATTATGGTTAAGACCGGGAGGGGCGCGGCGCCTCCGTTACGGGGATGCTATGTCACTGGCTTTAGGCGCTTGCGCGATGCCTTGACGGCCACAGCCTGACCGCTTGCACGAAGCATCCTGGTCGCGGTCTCCGCATCAACGGGTGGCGCAAAGACGTAGCCCTGGATCAGGTCCGCAAAGCGGTTCTCCTTGATGAGTTGAAGCTGTTCCTGTGTCTCAACGCCCTCGATCACGATCCTCAGAGCAAGATCACGCGACAGTTGCGCAATTCCCTTCAGCAGCTTCATCTGGCGCGGATCATGGTTGATGTCCCGGATGAACGCCCGGTCGACCTTGACGATGTCCAGCGGCAGGGAGGTTAGATAGCTGAGACTCGAAAAGCCGGTGCCGAAGTCGTCGATCGCGATCGTGACACCCTTCTCCCGCAACTGATGCAGGACCTTGCTTACCGCGGCGGGGTCATCGATGAAGCAGCTTTCTGTCAACTCCACGTGCAGGCGCCATGGTGGCAGGCCGGTGCGCGCCAGAATTCCGAGTATGTCGCCAACGATGTCCGGAGTCAGGAGGTCGTGAGCGGAAAGGTTCACGGAGACCGCTGCCGGCTGCTCCCAGGCGGCGCAATCGCGGCTGGCCCGTTCCAGCACGAAGCGCGTAATGCTGGAGATGATGCCCATCTCCTCTGCCATCGGAATGAAGACGTTGGGCGCGATCATGCCTTTTTCGGGATGCTTCCAGCGAACGAGTGCCTCCATGCACTCAATCCGGCTGCCGTCGACCGTGTACATGGGCTGGTAGACAACCTGGAGCGCCTCGTCCTCGACCGCCTGTCGCAACGCAGCCCGCAGCTTCTGCTCCTCGACATAGCGAGCATCCATTTCGGGTCGGAAGAAGGAGAGGGAGCCCTTGCCCTTCACCTGCGCATCGCTGAGCGCGAGATCCGCCTTGATCAGCCATGTCTCCATCTCGAATTCGTCGGCTCGACCGACGATGGCACCGCCATTGACGCAGATCTCGATCCGGAAGTCAGGGAGATCGTACGCCCGCTGGATCTCCTCATGCACCTTCCGGACCTGCGCCTCCAGTTGGGGGCGGTCCTCGGCCATTACAAAGAGGGTGAATTCGTCGCCCACCAGGCGCCCCGTGAGCAGATCGGGCCCAGCCTGGGCCGACAGCCTCGATGCGACGGCCGCCAGTAGCCGGTCGCCGACCACGTGGCCCCGTAGGTCGTTGACGTGCTTGAAGGCTTCGAGATCGAGCACGACAAGGGCGGCAAGGCTGTCAGCCGGGCGCCGTTTGAGCTCGGCCGTTGCCATTTCGGCAAAATGAGACCGATTGGCCAGTCCCGTCAGCGTATCGAACTGCACCATGTGCAGGATCTTCGCGTCCGCCTCGACGCGAGCGCTGACGTCCTCGAAAATCAGTACGACCCCGCCATCCTCGCGCCGGCTGGCGGAGAATTCCACATGCAGCCCTTCCTTGAGCTGAACAAGGGTGCGGTCCACGTCGCCGCTCAACAAATGCCGCAGTTCACCGACGGCCCGCGTGCGGCGATAGCCGTTATGGGCTTCCAGCACACCAACCAGCGGAAGCCCGCGAATCTCGGAAGCGTCCGGCAGCCCGAGCAGGTCGGAGGCGCGACGGTTGACGACTTCGATGCGGCCTTCGCTGTCCAGCATGACGAGTCCGTGGGCGATCGTCGTCAGCGCCAGATCAAGCTGGTTGGCGATAAGGCGAATCTTTCGGGCCGCCAGGACGTTCTTGTAGAGAAACTCGCGTACGCCATTGGCCATGGAGCGGGTCGTCAGGCCGAAAGGGATGAGCAGTAGCGACATCATGGCAAGATGCGTGTCGCCGCTGGCGACGCAGGCGATGATGATGGGGACGCAACAGCCGAGCGTCTGGAAGTCTACCGCATGGCGCGAGCCGTAATTGCGGCCGACGATGGACATCATCGATCCCATCGTCATTGCGATGCAGGTAAAGGCGACGAAGCTGTCCTTGAGGACGAGCATGGCGTGGCCGCTCGTCGTTCCCAGAAGGAGAGCGGTCATGGTGGCGCCCATGACGTAGCGCCGCTCCCAGCGAGCGATCTGCTTGTCCGTCAGCGAGGTCTTGTCGACCTTGTCGAACCTCAGGAAATCGAAGAACCGGAGGGCGAAAACGAGCGGAAATCCAGCCGCCGCATACAGATAGAACTGCGATCCCGTATAGCTGAAGACGATAGCGCACCACACGACGTGGACCACCACGCCGGTAATCAATGTGCCGCGGTTTTCAAACAGCGAGCTCACGAAGGACAGGTAGACGTCCGTCGGCAGCGTCGTTGCGTCTTGCGCTTTCATGGGTTGCCCCTCGTCTCGGCCCAACCCTGCCTGAGACAGCTTAATTTCGTCCGAATCGGCACCCCTTCCCCCATGAACCTGAGGGGTTGTTCGTTTTCTGCTTAACAGAAGTCAAAGAAAGCCCCGCAGGAATTCGCACTCCATCTTCACAGATTTCCGAACGGTGGCAAGCGGATCACAGTCTCGAGACGATTCGAGCATTTCCAGCGGACAGACTGTCGCGGCTGGGCCGCAGAAGCCTTGAAAACCAGCGCATCGCGCGCCCAGCCAATTGATTTTTGCGGCTCCAGCCAATACAGGTCGCGCACTAACAACGGGACCCGGCAATCGCCCAGGCCGGTGGCGATGGCTGCAAGGTTCGACAGGAGGGGAAAAAATGGCTGCGCTGCTCGCGCTCAGTCGCGTGATCGATGCCGTCACCACGGTCATCGGAAAATCCGTATCATGGCTGCTGCTCGCGGCTGTCCTGATCAGCGCCGGAAATGCCGTCCTGCGCAAGGCTCTCGACATGTCGTCGAACGCATGGCTGGAAGTGCAATGGTACCTGTTCGGCGCCGTCTTCATGCTGGCCGCGGCCTATGCGCTGCTCAAGAACGAGCATGTCCGCATCGACATCGTCTCGTCCATGTGGAGCAAGCGGACGCGCGACATCATCGACCTCGTGCTGCATATCATCTTCCTCGTTCCGTTTGCCGGGCTGATGGCCTATCTCGCGTGGCCCTGGTTCTGGCTGTCCTTCAAGTCCGGCGAGATCTCGTCGAATGCCGGCGGTCTAACCATCTGGCCGGCCAAGCTGGTGGTGCTGCTGGGCTTCCTGCTGCTCCTGCTGCAGGCCTTCTCCGAGATCATCAAGCGCTACGCCGTCATCACCGGTCGGATCGCGGACCCTCGCCATGACACGGCCGGCGAAATGCCGACTGCCGCGACGGAGGTCTGAGCGTGATCGACTTCATTGCCCACAACCTGCCGCTGGTGATGTTCTCCAGCGTGATGCTGATGCTGCTGCTCGGCTATCCGGTGGCCTTCACGCTTGCCGCAGGCGGCCTGATATACTTTGTGATCGGCGTCGAACTCTCGACGATTTCGCCGGAAATCCGGCTATTCTGGCCGCTGCTGCAATCCCATCCGGAGCGCATCTACGGCATCATGTACAACGATACGCTCTTGGCGATCCCCTTCTTCACCTTCATGGGGATCATCCTTGAGCGGTCGCGCATGGCAGAAGACCTGCTCGACACGATCGGCCAGCTGTTCGGCCCGATCCGCGGCGGCCTAGCCTATGCCGTCATCCTCGTCGGCGCGCTTCTTGGCGCCACGACCGGGGTCGTGGCCGCCTCGGTCATGGCCATGGGCCTGATCTCTCTGCCGATCATGATGCGCTACGGCTACAACAGGCCGCTCGTCTCCGGCACGATCGCCGCCTCCGGCACGCTGGCGCAGATCGTCCCGCCGTCGCTCGTCCTGATCGTCATGGCCGACCAGCTCGGTCGCTCGGTCGGCGACATGTATCTCGGCGCGCTTTATCCGGCGCTTCTGATTGTCGGGGCATACTGCCTCTACATCTTCGCCGTCTCAATGGTGAAGCCGGAATGGGCGCCGGCGCTGCCGATGGAGGCCCGCACGCTTGGCTCCGGTGTCACCTCGCTGGTCGCCATGCTGGTGATCGCCATCGCTCTCTATTATCTCGGCATGTACGTCCTGTTCACCGGGATTCAGTCGCCGGAGTGGCAGCTGGTTGCAGCCATGGTGTTCGCGGTGGCCGTGGTATACGTCGTCGCACTGATCAACAGCCGGGTCGAGAAGAAGCTCATCTCTCGGCTGGCCGAGCAGGTCATCATCGTGCTCATCCCGCCACTGGCGCTGATCTTCCTGGTGCTCGGCACGATCTTCCTCGGTATCGCCACTCCGACCGAAGGCGGCGCGATGGGCGCCACTGGCGCACTGCTTCTCGCCCTCGCCAAGGGGCGCCTGAGCTTCGGAACGATCAAGAATGCACTGGACGCCACGACGAAGCTGTCCGCCTTCGTGATGATGATCCTCATCGGCGCACGCGTCTTCGGCCTGACCTTCTACGGCATCAACGGCAATGTCTGGATCGAGGAACTGCTGCTGGCCCTGCCCGGCGGCGAGTACGGCTTCCTCGTCGTGGTGACGATCATCGTCTTCATCCTTGGCTGCTTCCTCGACTTCTTCGAGATCGCTTTCATCATGGTGCCGCTGCTGGCGCCGGTGGCCGAAGCGCACGGGATCGACCTCGTGTGGTTCGGGATCATCCTCGGCATCAACCTGCAGACTTCCTTCCTGACACCGCCCTTCGGCTTCTCGCTGTTCTTCCTGCGATCCATCGCGCCGGCTGCACCTTGGCTGGACAAGGTAACAGGCAAGACCATGCCGGCGATGAAGACCACGGAGATCTACAGGGGCGTCTTCCCCTACATCATCATCCAGTTCGTCATGATCCTCGTGGTGATCTTCTTCCCCGGGCTGGTGATGCACTACAAGACCGATCATCCGAGCGCCGATCCCACCGATATCCAGATCGAGATCCCAGGCTTCGGCGGCCAGGGTGGCGGGCTCGGCCTGCCGCCGCTGGGCGGCCAGGGAGGCGGTGGAGGTGGCGGAGCGGGCGCGCCACCCGCGATGGGCCTTCCGCCCCTCAATCTTGGCGAGCCGCCTGCCTCGGGCGCCCAGCCCGCGGCGCCGCCGGCCTTTGGCCTGCCGCCGCTCAACCTGGGTGGGGAGCAGCCGCAACCTTCGGCACCGTCAGAGCCCGAGGCTCCTGCCGCCCCGCCGGCCTTCGGATTGCCGCCGCTCCAGGGACTGCCGGGGCAACAGGCCCCGCAGCCACCGGCTCAACAGCCGGCACAGCCACCCGCACAGCCGGACCTGAGCCAGCCGCCACCGATCAATCAGTAGGTACCAAGAAAAAGCCCGGCACGTCCGGAGCTTTTTCCTCGCTCCTGACCTGCCCGGTGCAGTGTCAGGCCGCGGGACCGGCTGCATCGTTCAGCATGAGCGAACGGTCCGTCCGGCGGCCGGAATGAGCTGGTACCTGACGCCGAGGCCTCCACGTGCCATATAAGCCGTAACGCCACCGGCAGGAGCATGCCATGAAGAAGATCGGTTTCCTTTCCTTCGGCCACTGGATGCCGTCACCACAGTCGGGCACACGCTCGGCCGGGGATTCTCTGCTGCAGTCCATCGATCTGGCCGTGGCAGCCGAGGAGCTTGGTGCCGACGGCGCCTACTTCCGCGTCCACCATTTTGCCCGGCAACTGGCCTCGCCCTTTCCACTGCTCGCGGCAGTAGGAGCCAGGACCAGCCGCATCGAGATCGGCACGGCCGTGATCGACATGCGCTACGAGAACCCGCTCTACATGGCCGAGGATGCTGGTGCGGCAGATCTCATCGCCGGTGGGCGCCTGCAACTCGGCATCAGCCGCGGCTCCCCCGAGCAGGTCATCGATGGGTGGCGCTATTTCGGCTACGAGCCGGGCGAGGGACAGAGCGATGCAGACATGGGGCGTCGCCATGCGGAGGTCCTTCTCGACGTCCTGAAGGGGGAGGGCTTCGCCCAGCCTAACCCGCGGCCGATGTTCCCCAACCCGCCGGGGCTGCTTCGCCTGGAGCCCTATTCGGAGGGCCTGCGCGAGCGTATCTGGTGGGGTGCCGGTTCCAACGCGACGGCAGTGTGGGCTGCCAAGCTCGGCATGAACCTGCAGTCGTCGACGCTGAAGGACGACGAGACGGGCGAGGCCTTCCACATCCAGCAGGCCAAGCAGATCCGCGCCTATCGCGATGCATGGAAGGAGGCGGGCCATGACCGTGCGCCGCGGGTTTCCGTCTCGCGCTCGATCTTCGCAATCGTCAACGACATGGACCGGGCCTATTTCGGCCACAGCAAGGACGAGGATTCGATCGGCTATCTCGACGCCAATACCCGCGCCATCTTCGGCCGTTCCTACGCGGCAGAGCCGGATGCGCTGGTTGAGGAACTAAGGAAGGACGAGGCGATTGCAGAGGCCGACACGCTGCTCTTGACGGTGCCGAACCAACTGGGCGTCGAATACAACGCCCACGTGATCGAGGCGATCCTTAAGCATGTCGCGCCAGCGCTGGGCTGGCGCTAGGCTTCTGCAGCGGCCGGTTCCGGCCTAGCTGCTGCGGGTGCGAGCGAGGCCGTCCTTGGCGGGCTGGTAGTTGGGGTCCAGACGGGCGGCATGGGCAAACGACTTGGCGGCGCGGGCCCTGTCGCCGCGGGTCTCGTAAACGAGCCCCTGGTTCGTCCAGGATTCCGCGAGCTTGTCGTTGTAGGCGATCGCCGTGTTGATGTCCGCGAAGGCGTTTTCGTCGTCGCCCATTGCGAGGTAGGAGACGGCGCGGCCGTTATAGGGCTCTGGCGAGTTGGGCGACAGCGAGATCGCCCTGGAGAAGTCCTCGATGGCCTGCGCATGCTGGCCACGAAGCTGATAGATCAGTCCGCGGTTGTGGTAGGCGCGACCGTCGGTCGTGTCGAGCTGGATGGCGCGGTTGAAGTCGTTGAAGGCTTCGTCATTTCGGCCCGCCTGGCGGTAGATGTTGCCGCGGCCGATATAGGCGACGTCGTAACTGGAGTTCAGCTGGATCGCGCGGTTGTAGTCGTTCGCGGCTTCCACGGGCTTGCCCATGTTGCGGTAGACGAGGGCCCGGTTTGCATAGGCCTGGTAGAACTGCGGATTGAGCTGGATCGCCCGGTTGAAATCGTCGAGCGCCTGCTTGAACTGGCCGGCGCGCCCATAGGCGGAGCCGCGGACATTGTAGCCTTCCGGATCCCCGGGATTGGCATTGATGACGGACGTCAGCGAGGCGATGTTCTCTTCGGAGCCCTGGGCGCGGTCGACCGTGATGAGATCGGTCGTCTGCGATGTGGTCGAGCAACCGGCCAGCAGGACGCCGGAGGCGAGAGCGAGTGCAGAGAGCGTGGCCTTGCTGCGAATCGGGGCGGTGATGGTCGAAAAGACGAGTGTTGCGGACGAAGGAGCAGCAGTCTTGAAGGCCATCAGGCTAAGTTCCTCGTATCGTTCAGGAGCGGAATCGTGATCCGGTAAAAGCGAAAGGCGGCGGCGCCCAAGTCGCCACCGCCTCATTAGCACGTCAAAAACGTCAGAAAAACGGCCGATTAACGGCTCGGGCGCGGAGCGGCAATCAGGCCTTCGCGCTGCATGCGCTTGCGAGCCAGCTTGCGGACGCGACGAACGGCCTCAGCCTTTTCGCGAGCACGCTTCTGGGAAGGCTTTTCGTAGTAGTCGCGCATCTTCATTTCACGGAAGATGCCTTCGCGCTGCATCTTCTTCTTGAGAGCGCGGAGAGCCTGATCAACGTTGTTGTCGCGGACAAGTACCTGCACGTGTAATCCCGTTCCTTGGTTTGGTTGCTCGCCGGAATCCATGCCGATTCGAGGCGAAAGAATAACTGTGCCCGGCCGGAAAGCCGTGCGATTAGTTCGGCAGATAGCAGAGGCTGGGTCGGAAGTCCAGATACTCCGATGCGGCGGCCTGCCGAAAAAATATCGTGCGTGGCACGGGCGATCTCCTCCAGTCAGACAATTTCGCCAACTCGGGATAGCTTATGGTTGCATATTTCTATAGTTGCAAGTTGCGGTATAGTTGCCATAATGTTTTCCGCGGAAGGCGGCGAAGGGCGGAGGGGTGTGATGCGGACGCAGGTGCTCGCGGCTTTGATGGCGGTGCTGCCGCTGACGGCCTGCTCGCCGAACGCCGGCGCAGGCAAGATCGCTTTCGGCGAAACCATTGGCCTCTCGACCACCGGCAATCTCCGGATCATCACCGAGCGCCAGCGCTACGGCATGCCGCCCGTCGTCTGTACGGAGCCCAGTCCCGACTACGCGATCGCCTTCGGCTTCACCCGCAAGGCGAAGCTCGACCTGCCGTCGCCGGCGGGAACGCAGGTTCTGGACGGCGACCTTTCTTCGACCGAGGCGGTCACCCCTGGCCAGGGGCGTGAGGCGGCGGTGCTTGCCTTGCGCGACGGTCTCTACAATGCCTGCCAGAGCTATGCGAACGGGGTGATAGGCCACGATGCCTATGCCATGATCCTCAGCCAGTACGGCGCCCTGCTGGTGGCGCTCGTCGGGAGCGACACGGCGAAGGGGGCGCCGGTAGCGTCCTCCATCGGAACGCAGAATGCCACCCTCTCGGCCCTCACCGTCGCCTGCGTCAGCAGCTATGACAGGTCGCGCGGCGTGCAGACGAACGCGCTGCTGACACCGGCGTTTTGTCACAGTGTCTTCCAGCGTGCGATGGCACCGCGCCGCTGATTCAGGCGTCTGGCGACATTAGCAAAACAATCCTCTGCATGCGTCGCAAAAGAGCCATTGCGGGCCGTGTTGATTTGCGATGGTTATGTCTCTAACAGAACTCCGTTCTCCAGGGAGTCGAAGGCGACATGCGCAAATATTCGGTCTTCGCCGTGGCCCGCGAAGCACTTCGCGGCCACAAGGGTTGGGAAGCCCAGTGGTCCTCGCCGGAGCCCCGCTCCAGCTATGACGTGATCATTGTCGGCGGCGGCGGGCATGGGCTTGGAGCGGCCTATTACCTTGCCAAGGAACACGGCATCACCAATGTGGCGGTACTGGAGAAGGGCTGGCTCGGGGGCGGCAATACCGGCCGCAACACGACGATCATCCGCTCCAACTATCTCTACGAAGAGAGCATGGACATCTACGAGCATTCCCTGAAGCTGTGGGAAGGCTTGAGCCAGGACCTCAACTACAACGTCATGTATTCGCCGCGCGGCGTGATGATGCTGTCGCACAACACGCATGACATGCAGAGCTTCAAGCGGCACATCAACGCCAACCGGCTCTATGGAATCGACAACGAATGGCTGACGCCGGAAGAGGCGAAGGCCTATGTGCCGGTTCTCGACATCTCGAAGACCGCCCGCTATCCGATCAATGGTGCGGCGCTGCAGCGGCGCGGCGGCACGGCACGCCATGATGCCGTCGCCTGGGGTTATGCCCGCGCCGCCTCCGACCGGGGCGTCCACATCATCCAGAATACCGAAGTCACCGGCATCCGCCGCGGCCCGAACGGCGAGGTGACGGGGGTCGAGACCAATCGGGGCTTCATCGGGGCGAAGAAGATCGGCGTCTCCGCCGCCGGCCATTCGTCCGTTGTGATGGAGATGGCGGGGGTGCGCATGCCGCTTCATTCGACGCCGCTGCAGGCGCTGGTCTCCGAACCGCTGAAGCCGATCTTCCCCTGCGTCGTCATGTCGAACACGGTGCATGCCTATATTTCGCAGTCGGACAAGGGCGAACTCGTCATCGGCGCCGGTACCGACCAGTACAACTCCTACAGCCAGACCGGCGGACTGCAGATCATCACCCATACGCTCGATGCCATCTGCGAACTTTTCCCGATGTTCCGCCGCGTCAAGATGATGCGCCAGTGGGGCGGTATCACCGACAACACGCCGGACCGGTCACCGATCCAGGGCGTCACGCCGGTGCCGAACCTCTTCGTCAACTGCGGCTGGGGGACGGGTGGCTTCAAGGCCACGCCGGGTTCCGCCAACCTCTTCGCCCACCTGATCGCCAAGGGCGAGCCGCACAAGCTGGCGGCCGGCCTGACGCTCGACCGCTTCCGCACCGGCCGGCTGATCGACGAGGCGGCCGCCGCCGCCGTCGCGCACTGATTGCGAGGTTCCAGAGATGCTGCTGATCCATTGCCCCTATTGCGAGGAAGATCGCTCGGAACTGGAATTCCGCTGGGCGGGCGAAGCCCATATCGCAAGGCCGGAAAACATCTCCGGCATCACCGACGAGGAGTTCGCCGAGTTCTTCTTCCTGCGCAACAACGAGAAGGGCCTGACCTACGAGCGCTGGCGCCATATCCATGGTTGCGGGCGCTTCTTCAACGCGGCGCGCGATACGGTGAGCGACAAGTTCCTGACGACCTACAAGGCGGGCCTGCCGAAGCAGCCGGTGCCGGGCGTCCCGGCGACGGAGAAGACCGTCGAGACTTATGAGCAGACCGAGGGAGATGCCCGATGAGCGCTTCGGCGAAGAACCTCGGCGCCTACCGCATCACGGGCGCCGGCCGCCTGACGCCGGCGCGCACGGCGCGTTTCACCTTCGACGGCAAGAGCTACACGGCGATGGAGGGCGATACGGTCGCTTCCGCGCTGCTGGCCCATGGGGTTCACCTTGTCGGACGCTCGTTCAAGTATCACCGGCCGCGGGGCATCCTGACCGCCGGACCGGAGGAGCCGAACGCGCTTCTCGACGTTTCCCGCGACGCTGCCCGCCGTCAGCCCAACGTGCGGGCCACCGTGCAGGAGGTCTTCGACGGGGCGAAGATCTCGTCGCAGAACCGCTGGCCGTCGCTTTCCTTCGATGTCGGCGCCGTCAACAACCTCTTCTCGCCCTTCTTCGCGGCCGGCTTCTACTACAAGACCTTCATGTGGCCGAAGGAGGCTTGGACGAAGGTCTACGAGCCCTTCATCCGCCGTGCCGCCGGCCTCGGCGTCGCGCCGACGGAAGAGGATCCGGACCGCTATGCCAACCGCTTCGCCCATTGCGACGTACTGATCGCCGGCGCCGGGGTTACCGGCCTGACGGCCGCTCTCTCGGCTGCCTCCACCGGTGCGGAGGTCATCCTCGTCGACGAGCAGCCGGAGGTGGGCGGCGCTCTCCACTTCGACACCTCGACGACCATCGACGGCCAGGACGGCTATGACTGGGCGCAGGACACAGCCGCGAAGCTGCGGGCGATGCCGAATGTGCGGGTGCTGACCCGAACCACCGTCTTCGGCTACTACAACCACGGCTTCCTCGGGCTTGCGGAACGGGTGAGCGACCACCTCGACCGCCCCGGACGTGACACGCCTCGCGAGCGCCTGTGGCAGGTGCGGGCGAAACGCGTGATACTCGCGACCGGGTCGATCGAGCGGCACATGGTGTTCGCCAACAACGACCGCCCGGGCATCATGCTGGCGTCCGCGGCCCGCACCTTCCTCAACCACTACGGTGTTGCCGTCGGCCGCAACGTCGGCGTCTACACCGCGCATGACAGCGCGTATGAGGCCGCCTTTGACCTGAAGCGGGCGGGTGTCCATATCGTGGCCGTCGTCGACTGCCGCGAGCGGCCGGGCGAGGCAGTGCTGGAGGAGGCGCGGGCGCTCGGCATCAACGTGCTGACCGGCCATGCCGTGATGGATACTGCAGGTCACCTGCGGATCAGGTCGATGACGGTGGCCCGCAACGGAAATTTCGACATCCGCAAGATCGCAGTCGACGCACTGATCGTCTCGGCGGGCTGGACCCCGTCCGTGCACCTCTTCTCCCAGTCGCGCGGCAAGCTGCGCTGGGATGAGGCGAGCCAGCGTTTCCTGCCGGACCTCTATGCGCAGGACTGCGTCTCGATCGGCGCCTGCAACGGCACTGACGACATCGGTGAGGCAATCGACGAAGCGATCTCCGGCGGCGGTGGCAGGATTGCCGTGCAGGGCGAGAGCCGGTTCGCCTGGAGCGGCGGCATGATCGGTGCCGCGGAAGGCGCGGGTCCGGATACGACGGTCAAGGCCTTTATCGATTTCCAGCACGACGTGACGGCGAAGGATATTCGTCTTGCGGTGCGCGAAGGCATGCACTCGATCGAGCACATCAAGCGGTTCACGACGAACGGCATGGCGTCCGACCAGGGCAAGCTGTCGAACATGCACGGGCTGGCGATCGCCGCCGAGATGCTGGACCGGCCGATCCCCAAGGTCGGTCTCACGACCTTCCGCGCACCCTATACGCCGGTCACCTACGGAACGCTGGTGTCGCATTCCCGCGGCGAGCTTTTCGACCCCGCTCGCAAGACGCCGATGCACGAGCTCGAAGCGGCCGAGGGTGCCGAGTTCGAGGATGTCGGCAACTGGAAACGCGCCTGGTATTTTCCGCGGCGCGGCGAGGACATGGCGACCGCGGTCAACCGCGAGTGCCGCACCGTCCGCGACGTGGCGGGCGTGTTCGATGCCTCGACGCTCGGGAAGATCGAGGTCGTGGGACCGGATGCCGCGCAGTTCCTCAACCTGCTCTACACCAACGCCTGGGACACGCTGCAGCCCGGCAAGTGCCGCTACGGCATCATGACCCGCGAGGACGGCTTCATCTATGATGACGGCGTCGTCGGGCGGCTGGCCGAGGATCGCTTCCACGTCACCACGACGACCGGCGGGGCGCCGCGGGTACTGCACCACATGGAAGACTATCTCCAGACGGAGTTCCCGCACCTGAAGGTTTGGCTAACCTCGACCACAGAGCAATGGGCGGTGATCGCGGTGCAGGGGCCAAAGGCGAGGGAGATCATCCAACCGTTCGTCGAGGGCATGGATATCTCCAACGAGACCTTCCCGCACATGAGCGTGGCTGAATGCACGGTCATGGGCGTTCCGGCCCGGCTCTTCCGCATGTCGTTCACCGGCGAGTTGGGTTTCGAGGTCAATGTGCCCGCAGATTACGGTCCGGCGGTGTGGAAGGCGATCTGGGAACGGGCGAAGGGCATGGGCGGCTGCCTCTACGGTACGGAGGCCATGCACGTGCTGCGCGCCGAAAAGGGCTATATCATCGTCGGCCAGGATACCGACGGAACCGTGACCCCTGACGATGCGGGGCTGGGCTGGGCGGTTTCGAAGAAGAAGACCGACTTCGTGGGTATCCGCGGGCTGAAGCGGCCCGATCTCGTGCGTGATGGCCGCAAGCAACTGGTGGGGCTTCGCACCAACCGGCCAAGCGATGTGCTGGAAGAGGGGGCGCAGATCGTTGCGGACCCGAACCAGCCGAAGCCGATGACCATGCTTGGCCACGTCACGTCAGCCTACTGGTCGGAGAACTGCGGCCGCTCGATCGCCATGGCGCTCGTCGCCGGCGGCCGGGAGCGGATCGGCCAGACGCTCTATATCCCGATGAAGGATCGTACCATTGCCGTTGAAGTGACCGACACGGTGTTCTTCGACAAGGAAGGAGGCCGCATCCATGGCTGATGTCGCGCAACGCACGCTGCCGCTTGCCGGCGTCCATGGCGGTTCCGCCAGCGTGAGGTTGACGCCCGCCCAACCGGGCGAGCGGATCTCTCTGAGGGCCCGGGCGGAGGACGTGACTGCCCTTTCGCAGGCTCTCGGACTCGACCTGCCCACAAGGCCGAAGACGTCCGCCTCCGCGAACGGACGCACCGCCCTCTGGCTCGGACCGGATGAATGGCTGGTGATCGGCGAGGCCGGGTCGGGCCTGATGCGGGCGGCGCAGGAACTCGGCGTGCTGCATTCCGCTGCCGATGTCTCCCACCGCAACACGGCGATTCTCGTCGAAGGACCGGGCGCTGCGGCAGCGATCAATGCCGGCTGCCCTCAGGACCTGTCGCTCAAGAGCTTCCCCGTCGGCGCCTGCACCCGCACCATCTTCGGAAAGGCCGAGATCGTGCTGTTGCGGACGAGCGAGGAGAGCTTCCGGGTGGAGGTCTGGCGATCGTTCTCGGACTATGCCTTCGGGCTGCTCGCCGAAGGAGCGGGGGACGCCTCCATCTGAAGTGATGGGGCCCCCTCACACCGCGAGGTTCAGCGCCTTCTCCCGCTCGATGTATTCGCGCTGCTTGTCGGTAATGTAGTCCCTGACGATCGGGGCAGCGTCGCGCTTGCGCGACATCTGCATGTGGAAGACGAGCTGGCTGCCGGTTCGGAACATCATCTCGGCGCTGACCAGATAGAATTCCCACATCCGGGCAAAGCGGTCGTCATACATGGCGATTACCCGCTCGCGGTTCTTCTCGAAGCGCTCCGCCCAGTGGGCAAGCGTGGTGGCATAGTGGACGCGGAGGAATTCGAGATCCATGACCCAGAGGCTGTTCCTTTCCACGCTATCGAAGACTTCCGACAGCGCCGGCGAATAGGCACCGGGAAAGATGTATTTCCTGAGCCACGGGCTGGCCATGCCTGGCGGGCTCATGTGGCCGATCGAGTGGAGAACGGCGATGCCATCGTCCGGCATCAGCTCGTTCAGGTGGCCGAAGAACTCGTCATAGTGCTGCACGCCGACATGCTCGAACATGCCGACGGAGACGATGCGATCGAACTTGTCGTCGACGTCGCGGTAATCGCGCAGCTCGAACGTCACGCGATCGGAAAGCCCCGCCTGCCGGGCCCTTTCCGAGGCGAGCTTCTGCTGCTCCTTCGAAAGGGTGACGCCGGTGACATGGACGTTCTCCAGCTTGGCGAGGTAGAGCGCCAGATCGCCCCAGCCGCAGCCGATGTCGAGGACGCGCATCCCATCTGCCAGGCATAGCTTGGAGGCGAGAAGGCGCAGCTTGTTCCGCTGCGCCTGCTCCAGCGTTTCCCCCATGTCCCGAAAATAGGCGCAGGAATAGAGCATGTTTTCATCGAGGAAGAGCCGGTAGAAATCGTTGCCGAGGTCGTAATGGTGGGCGACGTTTCTCTGGGCCTCGCCCTTGACGTTCGACTGCTGGCGCTTGCGGAAGCGCATCTTGATCGCGCGAAGTGCCTTTTGCAGCGGGTAGGAGCCGAGCGACAGGCGGTTGATCGAGAAGAGCGTCAGGAAGTCCCGCAGCGTCGAACCGTCCTCGAAGCGCATGGTGCCATCCATGTAGGCCTCGCCGGCGGCAAGCTCCGGATTGAAGACGAGCGTTCGATAGAGCCGCTTATCCGTCAGCCGCATGGTCACCTCCGGTCCGGGCGTACCGGCGAAGATGTGACGCTGTCCATCGGCATCGATGACGGTGAGGCGGCCCTTGCGGATGAAGGACTTCATCATGTGGGAAAGCGGAAACATTCGTACCTCGCATATCGGCAGTGATCGATAGGTGGGTATGCGTATGCGTCTGCTGCGGATCAGGCGTCCGCGGGTCTGTCCTTGGGGTCGAACTGGACGATGGTGATCCAGTTGGCGGTCAGTGCCGGCTTCTTCTCGTTCTCGATCTCGACGGACACGTCGTAGGTGGTCATCAGCAGCCCGGCGCCGCGGAAGCGGCACTCCGTGAGCGTGAATTGCCCGCGGACCCGGCTGCCGCACCGGACCGGCGACATGAAGCGGACCTTGTCGAAACCGTAGTTCAAGCCCATGGTCTGCTCGCGGATCTTCGGCAGGCAATCGTAGTTCATCGCCGAAAGCAGCGAAAGCGTGAGGAAGCCGTGCGCGATCGTCCCGCCGAACGGGCTCTCCGCCGCGGCACGGTCAGGATCAACATGGATGAACTGATGGTCGAGGGTCGCATCGGCGAACGTGTCGATCATCTGCTGATCGACCGTGATCCATTCGGAGGTCCCCAGCACCTGTCCAACCAGGCCCGGCACGTCTGCTAGCGAAATCTCGCGCGGCATGTTCCCTCTCCGATTCCCGTCTTCGGCTGCAA
This sequence comes from Pseudorhizobium banfieldiae, assembly GCF_000967425.1. Lineage (NCBI taxonomy): Bacteria > Pseudomonadati > Pseudomonadota > Alphaproteobacteria > Hyphomicrobiales > Rhizobiaceae > Pseudorhizobium > Pseudorhizobium banfieldiae. Next base: position 2,674,560 of record NZ_FO082820.1, on the reverse strand, counting down.
TCTATAGGTGTTCATCGCGCTTGGACAGGCGAAGCATGACCAGCCTGCGGATCTTCGACAAGAAAGGTGACCGAACGTGGCGGAGACATGCCGTCCCACTCTTCGCCTTCGTCGAGGGTCACCCAGCAGGAGGGCAGGGTGAAAAGCTGCTCCCGATGTGCCCGGTTGAAGACCACCGCGATGCGCGTGACGAGGTCCGTCTGATGGTCCCGCGTCTTCAGGGTGACGGCGAGCTGGGCGGCCTCGGGCTGCTGCCAGTCTTCCTGTGCCACGGGCTTGCCCGAGGGACCGTACCAATCGATATCGTCGCCGGCGTCGACGAAGAAGCCGCATTCCGAGAACACCGAAAATCGCTTGCGCCAGCGGGCCAGGCGGGCCGTGTGCTGGACCAGCCCCTCGTCCATACCTGCCCAGTTAAGCCAGGTGATCTCATTGTCCTGGCAATAGGCATTATTGTTGCCGCCCTGGCTACGGCCCGCCTCGTCGCCCATGGTCATCATGATGGCGCCACGGCTGGCAAACAGGGTGGCGAGAAGCGCCATCACGTCGCGTCGGCGGGCTTCAAGCACAGCAAGGTCCTGAGTCCGGCCTTCGACGCCATTGTTCCAGGAGAAGTTGTCGTGATGGCCGTCGCGGTTTTCCTCGCCGTTGGCGTGGTTGTGGCGCTCCTCGTGCGAAACCATGTCCATCAGCGTGAAGCCGTCATGGGCGGCAATGAAGTTGACGCTGCGTGTCTGGTGGTGTCCGTGGCGGGCAAAGATGTCCTGCGAGCCTGTGAGCCGGGTTGCGAGCTCCCCAAGGGTCCAGTGGTCGCCTCGCCAGAAGCGGCGGATGTCGTCGCGGGCGCGGTCGTTCCACTCCATGAAGGGAGGCGGGAAGTTGCCCAGCTGGTAGCCGCCGGGGCCGATGTCCCAAGGCTCGGCGATCAGAATGCGGTCGGAAAGCACCGGATCCCTGATCATTGCCTGCAGGGTCTCGCTTTGGGCGGAAAAGCCGTGCGGTCCGCGGCCAAGGATCGGCGCGAGATCGAAACGGAAGCCGTCAATGCCGGCGTTCAGCACGAAATGGCGAAGGCTGTCGATGATCAGCCGGCGGATGAAGGGATGATCGCAGGCGACGGTGTTGCCGGTACCGGTATCGTTGACCAGAGTGCCGGGATGGCCTTGCGCGTGGCGGAAGCAGGCGAGGTTGTCGAGGCCGCGAAGCGAGAGTGTCGGGCCGGCGCGGTCGCTCTCGCCGGTATGGTTGAAGACGAGGTCGAGGATGACGCCGATGCCGGCTTCGTGCAGTGTCACGACCGTGTCGCGCAGCTCGGCCACGCCACCGGGGCAGAGGCGCGGGTCTAGTGCCATGAAGCCGACCGGATTGTATCCCCAGCCGTTGGTGAGCCCGAGCGGTGGCAGGTGCCTTTCGTCGATCCAGGCCGCGATCGGCATCAGTTCGACCGCGTCCACGCCGATGCGCTTGAGGTGGGTGAGGACGGACGGATGGGCGAGGGCGGCGACGGTGCCTCGCTGATGCTCCGGGACGTCCGGATGCAGGATGGTGAAGGGGCGGACCGCAAGTTCGTAGATCAGGCCGCCAGCTCGGAACAGCGGCTTCGAAGGCGTCACGGGGTCGTGCCGACGCAGGAGGGCCTTCGGCATAAGGTGGGCGGTGTCTGTGCCGAAGTCTGCCAGGCGCCGGTCATAGACAAAGGGGCGGTCGATCTCGGTGGCGTAGGGATCCAGGAGCAGCTTCGAAGGATCGAACCAGAGGCCACGATCGGGGTCGTAGGTGCCGTGGGCGCGATAGCCGTAGCGGGTCCCTTCGTCGATGTGCGGGACCGAGACGCTGTGAATTTCGTCAGCACCACGGACCATGACATGGCGGGCGGTTTCCACGGTACCTTCCGGGTTGAAGATGCAGAGCTCGATCTTCGCGGCGTTCGCGGACCAGACCGCAAACTCTGCGCCGTGGGGCGCCAGGGTCGTCCCGAGCTTCATTCCGGATCCTTCTCATAGACGGCAAGGCCGTCCGGCAGTTGAACCCAGTCGTGCCTTCGGCAGTCATAGACCGAGACTTGCGGCGGTGGGAAGGAGGGATCGGCGAAGCCGCCCACGGCCACGGCGACCGATCGGTCGCCGACGCCTTCCTCCGTATGGAAGAGGTTGGTGCCGCAGACCGGGCAGAAGCGGAAACGGTAGCTTGCGCCCTGGTCTCCCGTGCGCAGATATTCGCTGGGCTTGCCGATGACCCGATAAGGCGTGGGGAAGGCCGCGAGTGCTGCGAACACGCTTCCGGTGCGCTGCTGGCAGGCGAGGCAATGGCAGACGCCGACATTGAGCGGCTCGCCGTTCACTTCGATCCGGAGCTGCCCGCAACTGCAGGACGCTGTTCTCCTCACCACTGTCTGGCTTCCTCCTGTCTCTGCGATCAGGTGATTACGGTCGGTCCCGTGCGGCCGGTGCGTGTCCTGATCCCGGCAATCTCGTCGGCCACGGCGATCAGGTCAGCCAAGGCCGCCTGCGTCTCGATGCCATGACGCGACGCGTCCGGCTCGTAACGTTCGACATAGACGCGCAGGGTCGCGCCGGAGGTGCCGGTGCCGGACAGGCGGAAGACGACGCGGCTGCCGCCCTCGAAAAGGATGCGGATGCCCTGCCTGGTGCTGATAGAGCCGTCGATCGGATCGGTGTAGGAGAAGTCGTCCGCCGCCTCGACCTTGAGATCGCCGAAGCTCTGTCCGGGGAGCGATGACAGCTTGCCGCGCAGCGCGTCCATCAGCCCGTTCGCCGCATCGGTATCGACTTCCTCGTAGTCGTGGCGGGAATAAAAGTTGCGGCCGTACTCGGCCCAGTGCTTGCGGACGATCTCGGCGACGCCTTCCTTGCGGGCGGCGATGATGTTCAGCCAGAAGAGGATTGCCCACAGGCCATCCTTCTCGCGCACGTGATCAGACCCGGTGCCGAAGCTTTCCTCGCCGCAGACGGTGACCTTGCCGGCGTCCATCAGGTTGCCGAAATACTTCCAGCCTGTGGGCGTCTCGTAGATGCCGAGCCCGAGCTTTTCCGCCACGCGGTCGGCGGCAGCGCTGGTCGGCATGGAACGGGCGATGCCGGCTATGCCCTTCGCATAGCCGGGCGCGCATTTCGCATTGGCAGCGATGATGGCGAGGCTGTCGGAGGGGGTGACGAACATGTCCTTGCCGACCACCATGTTGCGATCGCCGTCGCCATCGGAGGCAGCGCCGAAGTCCGGGCCATCGGCGCTCATCACATCGTCATACAGCTCCTTCGCGTGGACGAGGTTCGGGTCCGGGTGGTGGCCGCCGAAGTCCGGCAGCGGCGTTGCATTGCGGACGGAGCCTGCCGGTGCGCCGAGACGCTTCTCGATGATCTCCTTGGCGTAGGGACCGGTAACGGCACCCATGGAATCCACGGCAATGCGAAAGCCGCCCGAGATCAGATTCCGGATGGCAACGAAATCGAAAAGGCTCTCCATCAGTTCCGCATAGTCGGCGACCGGGTCGACCACCTCGACCGTCATGCCCGCGAGGGCGAAACTGCCCGCCATGTCCAGGTCGATATCGGGTGCGTCGGCAATCTTGTACTCGCTGATGATCTTCGACCGCTCGAAGATCGCCTCGGTGATCTTTTCCGGTGCCGGGCCGCCATTGCCGATATTGTACTTGATGCCGAAGTCCTCGCTCGGCCCGCCCGGATTGTGACTGGCCGACAGGATGATGCCGCCGAAGGCACCGTACTTGCGGATGATGTTGGAGGCGGCGGGGGTGGAGAGGATGCCGCCCTGGCCGACCATGACCTTGCCGAAGCCCGCAGCGGCGGCCATCTTCAGCGCTTTCTGGATGACCTCGCGGTTGTAGTAGCGGCCGTCGCCGCCGATCACCAGGGTCTTGCCCTCAAAGCCCTCGAGCGAGTCGAAGATCGACTGGATGAAGTTCTCCGCGTAATTCTCCTGGGCGAAGACGGGCACCTTCTTGCGGAGCCCGGAGGTGCCGGGCTTCTGGTCCTTGTAGGGGGCGGTCGGAACGGTCCGGATCATGTCAGCGGCCTTTCATCGTCATGTTCTTGTAGAGCTGGGCATAGAGCCCGGCGCTCTTGTCCCAGGAAACGTCGGTCTTCATGCCCTGCTTCTGCATCTCGGCCCAAGTTTTCGGCTCGCGGTAAAGGCGGAAGGTCCTGTTGACGGCGCGCTGCAACGCATGGGTCGTGGCGGGGCTGAAGCTGACCCCGGTCGCGGCCCGCGCGGCGAGCGCGGCGGGGCTGGCATCGATCACGGTGTCGTTGAGGCCGCCGGTGCGGGCGACGACCGGGACGCAGCCGTAGCGAAGGCCGTAGAGCTGGGTCAGCCCGCAGGGTTCGAAGCGAGAGGGGATCAGGATCGCATCGGAGCCCGCCTGCATCAGGTGCGACAGCGGCTCGTCATAGCCCGTATGGATCGAAACGCGGCCGGGGTGGCGGGCGGCCGCGGCGTGGAAGGCGTTCTCCAGCCCCGCATCGCCCGCCCCGAGAACGGCAAGGCGACCACCCTGGGCAACGATCTCGTCGATGACGTCCGCCAGCAGGTCCATGCCCTTCTGCCAGGTGAGCCGCGAAACGACGCAGAACAGCGGTCCGTCGTCGTGCTTCAATCCGAAGCGCTCGGCGACGGCATGCTTGTTCTCGCGGCGGCGCTTGAGCTTCGACGGACCGTAGGTGGCGGCAATCAGCGGATCGTGCTCCGGGTTCCAGACACGGGTATCGATGCCATTGACGATCCCGTGCAGGTCTCCTGCGCGGGCCGCGAGCACGCCTTCAAGCCCCATGCCGAATTCAGGGGTCAGGATTTCTTCCGCATAGGTCGGGCTGACGGTGCTGATCGCCGTGGCTGCCCGCAGCCCGGCCTTCAAGTAGCCGACGCCGCCGTAATATTCCACGCCGTCGATGGCATAGGCATCCGGCGGCAGGCCGAGATGCGGGAAGATGTCGACGCCGTACTGGCCCTGGAAGGCGATGTTGTGGATCGTCATCAGGCTCGGCGGCACGGGGCGTCCGGCATAGCGGAGGTAGGCTGGCAGGAGGCCTGTCTGCCAGTCGTGCAGGTGGACGAGGTCCGGACGCCAGCCATCCAGGACGCCGAGCGCGATCTCGGCGCCGGCCCGCGACAGGGCGGCGAAGCGGCGCCAGTTGTCCGGGTGATCACGCCCGTCCGGCCCCACATAGGGACCACCAGCTCGATCGAAGAGTGACGGCGCATCGAGGATGAGCAGGTCGAGGCCGTGATGCTCCACCTGCAGGATGGTTGCGGGATGGCCGAGCAGATCGTCGAAGGCGTGGCAGCGCGTTGCATGTTTCACTGCAGCCATGACGGCCGGATATCCAGGCACCAGCGTGCGGGTACGCACTCCGTGTTCCTTCAGCGCAAGGGGCAGGGCGCCCGCCACGTCGGCGAGCCCGCCGGTCTTGATCAGCGGATAGACTTCGGAGGCAACCGAAAGGACGCTCATGCGGCTCTACAGATCCAGTTTGTCGATCATCGGCTGGGTGATCAGGCAGATGCCGTTCTCGGTGCGGCGGAAGCGCTTGGCATCGAGTTCGGGATCCTCGCCGACCACCAGACCTTCCGGAATGGTTACATTGGAGTCGATGACGACATTGCGAAGCTGCGCCCGACGGCCGATGCGGACATTCGGCAGAACCACCGCACCGTCGAGCCGGGAATAGGAATTGGCGCGGACGCCGGTGAAGAGCAGGCTGCGGTGCAGCGTTGAGCCGGAGATGATGCAGTCTCCCGACACCACGGAGGAGATTGCCGAGCCGCGCCGGTCCTCGTCGTCATGGACGAACTTCGCAGGCGGCGTGATCTCGGCATACGTCCAGATCGGCCATGACTTGTCGTAGATGTCGAGCTCGGGAAGGATGGCGGTGAGGTCGATGTTCGCCTGCCAGTAGGCCTCGATCGTACCGACGTCGCGCCAGTAGGATTCGCGCTCGAAATCGGAGCGGACGCAGGACTTGTGGAAGCGGTGGGCGACTGCACTGCCGTTCTTGACGATGTAGGGGATGATGTCCTTGCCGAAGTCGCGGTTGGAGGAAGGATCCGCCGCATCGCGCTTCAGCACTTCGGCCAGGAACTTTGTGTGGAAGACATAGATGCCCATCGAGGCAAGCGCGAAGTCTGGCTTGTCGGGAATACCTGGTGGATTGGCGGGCTTCTCGACGAAGTCGATGATCTCGTCCTTCTCGTTGACATGCATGACGCCGAAGCCGGTCGCCTCCATGCGCGGCACTTCCAGGCAGCCAACGGTGACATCGGCGCCGGAATCCACATGCTGCTGGAGCATGTATTCATAGTCCATCTTGTAGACGTGATCGCCGGCCAGGATGACCATGTACTCCGGATTGTAGGCCTCGATGATATCGATGTTCTGGTAGACGGCATCGGCCGTGCCTTCGTACCACTGCGTTTCCGAGACACGCTGGGACGCCGGCAGGATGTCGAAGCTCTCGTTGCGTTCCGGCCGCAGGAAGCCCCAGCCGCGCTGCATGTGGCGGATCAGCGAATGGGCCTTGTACTGGGTCGCGACGCCGATGCGGCGAATGCCGGAATTCAGCGCATTGGAAAGGGCGAAGTCGATGATGCGGGCCTTGCCGCCGAAATAGACGGCCGGCTTGGCACGCCGGTCGGTCAACTCCTTGAGGCGGCTTCCGCGGCCGCCCGCCAGGACATAGGCCATGGCATCGCGAGCCAGTGGCTGATAGCGCTTGTCGTCCATTCTGCTCCCCCTCTCTTCTATACTTGTTCCAGTTCCAGCATGATCGTCGCCAGGGGCGGAAGCGTCATGGTGGTACTGATATCTCCTCCGGCGTCGACCGCCCGTACCCGGCCGCCATTGCCCTTGCCGCTGCCGCCATAGATCTCCGCATCCGTGTTGAGGATTTCCCGCCATCTTCCCGCGGTTGGCAAGGGGACGCGGTAATTTTCCCGGTAGGTCGGCGTGAAATTGGTGATGACCGCCACCGGCCGCTCGCCCGGTGCCATGCGCAGCCAGGCGAAGACGGAGTTGTCGTGGTCGTCGGCAATCAGCCAGCGGAACCCCTCCGGTTCGCAGTCGCGCGCGTGGAGTGCGGGCTTTGCCCGGTAGCAGAGGTTGAGATCGCGGACGAGCCGACGCATGCCCTCGTGCTGGTGGTAGTGCAGGAGGTTCCAGTCGAGGGCTTTCGCCTCGCTCCATTCGCTCCATTGCGCAAATTCCTGGCCCATGAACAGGAGCTTCTTGCCGGGATAGCCCCACATGAAGGCATAATAGGCGCGCAGGTTGGCGAATTTCTGCCAGTCGTCGCCGGCCATCTTGGCAATCAGCGAACCCTTGCCGTGGACCACTTCGTCATGGCTCAAGGGCAGGACGAAGTTCTCGGAGAATGCGTAGACGAGACCGAAGGTGATCTCGTTGTGGTGATGCTTGCGGTGAATGGGCTCCCGCTTCAGGTAGCTCAGCGTGTCGTGCATGAAACCCATGTTCCACTTGAAGCCGAAGCCAAGTCCGCCTTCGTGGACGGGATGCGACACCTTCGGCCACGAGGTGGATTCCTCGGCGATCGTCATCACGCCGGGGTGGTTGCCGTAGGACAGGCTGTTCAGCTTCTGCAGGAAGCGCACCGCCTCGAGGTTCTCGCGGCCGCCGTATTCGTTCGGAACCCACTCGCCCTCCTTGCGGGAGTAGTCGAGGTAGAGCATGGAGGCCACCGCATCGACGCGCAGCCCGTCGAGATGGAATTTCTCAGCCCAGTAAAGCGCGTTGTTGATGAGGTAGGACAGAACCTCCAGCCGCCCGAAATTGTAGATGGCGGTGTTCCAGTCCGGATGGAAGCCCTGGCGTGGGTCCTCATGCTCGTAGAGGGCGGTTCCGTCGAAGCGGCGCAGTCCGTGTTCGTCGGTGGGAAAATGCGCCGGCACCCAGTCCAGGATGACGCCGATGCCGACCTTGTGGCAGCCGTTGACGAAGCGCGCGAAACCCTGCGGATCCCCGAAACGAGAAGTCGGCGCGTAAAGGCCGGTGGTCTGGTAGCCCCAGGAGGGGTCATAGGGATGCTCAGTCACGGGCAGGAATTCGATATGGGTGAAGCCCATATCGGTGACGTAGGGGATCAGCCGCGCAGCGAGTTCGTCCCAACTGAGGAAGGTTCCGTCGTCACGACGCTGCCATGACCCGGCATGGACCTCGTAGATCGATATGGGCTGGCGGCGATGATCGGCTTTTTGCCAATGGGTGCGGTGAGCCTCGTCCTCCCAATCCTGCTTCAGCTCCGGCGTCGTCACGGACGCGGTGTTCGGCCGCATCTCCGCCTTGCGCGCATAGGGATCGGCCTTGAGAAGGCGTTCGCCGTCCCTGCCGATGATCTCGAACTTGTACGGTGAGCCTCCCCGCACGTCCGGCGCGAAGATTTCCCAGATGCCGGTATCCTGCCGCAACCGCATCACGTGCAGGCGGCCGTCCCAGTTGTTGAAGTCGCCGACCACCGAGACCCGCCGGGCATTGGGTGCCCAGACCGCGAAGTGGAAGCCATCCACGCCCTGATGGCGGATCGGATGGGCGCCCATCTTGTCGAACAGGCGCAGGTGGGAGCCTTCGCGGACGAAGTAATCGTCCATGGGGCCGAGCACGGGGCCGAAGCTGTAGGGATCGGTCACCGCCCATTCGTCGTCTCCGCCGCGGCGAGCGCGATAGCGGATCGGTTTCGGTGAGGGGACATCGACCGGCCCCTCGAAGAAGCCAGCGTCATGGCGCCGCTTCAGCAGGCCAAGCCGCGTTCCATCGAGAAGGTAGGCGGCAACCTCCTCGGCGCCAGGGATGAAACAGCGGACATGATAGCCGGTCGGCAGCTTGTGGGGGCCGAGCACCGCGAAGGGATTGCTGTGCCGGCCTTCCAGGATCGCCTCGATCTCCGACAACGGAATTTCGCCAGGGGCTCTTCCGTCGTCGGGCGACTTCGGCGCTGTCGTCATCAGGCTCTCCAGATTTCCGACGCGTATTGGCGAATGGTTCTGTCAGACGAGAACCATCCCATCCGGGCGGTATTTCGAATTGTCTTTGAATACCATGATTTAGGGTTGGTCCAGATTTGGTCAACGGTCCGCTGTGCTGCCGCGTAGGCATCAAAATCCGCGGTCAGCATGAACCAGTCGTGATTGTAGATGCCGTCGATCAGGCCGGTGAAGCGGGAGCGGTCGTCGGGCGAGAAGACGCCGGACGCGATCGCATCGAGCGCCTGCGAGAGTTCCTTCGACTTCTCGATGATGGCGCGCGGCTCATGACCGTCAGCTCGGGCCTGCGCCACCTCTTCTGCCGTCAAGCCGAAGATGACGATGTTTTCCGCGCCCACGTGATCGCGCATCTCGACGTTTGCGCCGTCCAGCGTGCCGATTGTCAGGGCGCCGTTCAGCGCGAACTTCATGTTGCCGGTGCCGGAGGCTTCCATTCCGGCCGTGGAGATCTGTTCCGAGAGGTCAGCGGCCGGCACCATGACTTCGGCAAGCGAGACATTGTAGTTCGGAACGAAGACGACCTTCAGCAGGCCGCGCACGGCCGGGTCGTTGTTGATGACGCGGGCCACGTCGTTCGCCAGCTTGATGATCAGCTTGGCGTTGTGATAGCTGGGTGCCGCCTTGCCGGCAAAGAGCTTGACGCGCGGCACCCAATCGAGCTCCGGATGGGAGCGGATCTGGTCGTAGAGAGCGACCGCCTCGACGATGTTGAGAAGCTGGCGCTTGTACTCGTGGATGCGCTTGATCTGGATGTCGAACATAGCCGACGGATCGAGGCGCACGCCCATACGGCTGCCGACGAGATGCGCAAGCTGGACCTTGTTCTCGCGCTTTACGGCGGCGAACTTCTCCTGGAAGGCGGCATCGTCCGCGAAGGCGTCGAGAGCGTGCAGCGCTTCCGTGTCATCCAGGAACTTGTCGCCGATCGCTTCGCGGATCAGCGAAGTCAGCGCCGGATTGCACTGCATCAGCCAGCGGCGCGGTGTGATGCCGTTGGTCTTGTTGTTGATCCGATCGGGGTAAAGCGTGTGAAGGTCGGAGAAGACGGTGACCTTCATCAGGTCCGTGTGGAGCGCCGACACGCCGTTGATGGAATGGGAGCCGATGAAGGCGAGGTTACCCATGCGCACCCGGCGGTCGCCGTTCTCATCGATCAGGGAGATGGCGCGGATCTGCTGATCGCTGAAGTTCTTCGCCTTGCGGGCCTCGACCAGGATCTTCGCGTTGATCGCGTAGACGATCTGCATGTGGCGGGGCAGCAGGCGCTCGAAGAGCGGCACGGGCCAGCTTTCCAGCGCCTCGGGCAGGAGGGTGTGGTTGGTGTAGGAGAAGGTGCCGCGGGTGATCTCCCATGCCTCGTCAAACTCCAGTCCGTGCACGTCGGTGAGCAGGCGCATCATCTCGCCGATCGAAACCGCCGGATGCGTGTCGTTCAACTGGATCGCCACCTTGTCCGGAAGATTGGAAAAATCCGGATACTGCTGCAGATGGCGGCGCAGGATGTCCTGGAGCGATGCGGAGGAGAAGAAGTACTCCTGCCGCAGCCGCAGTTCCTGGCCGGCGGGATTTGCATCAGCCGGATAGAGGACGCGGGTCAGCGCTTCGGCCTTGTTGCTCTCGCGAAGGGCGCCTATGTGGTCGCCGGCATTGAAGGCATCGAGCAGGATCGGGTCGATGGGCTGGGCCGACCACAGGCGCAGGGTGTTGACCCGCTGGGCGCGCCAGCCGACCACCGGCGTATCGTAGGCGGTCGCGATCACCCGTTCGGCCGGTTTCCAGACATAGCGCGGCGGCTCGTCATAGCCGCCGATGGTTTCCACCGAACCGCCGAAGCCGATCTCGTAAGAGCTTTCGCGCCGCTCGAACTCCCAGGGGTTGCCGTGGGCAAGCCAGGTTTCCGGCAGTTCCACCTGCCAGCCATCCGCCATCTGCTGGCGGAAGAGGCCGTGGACATAGCGGATGCCATAGCCATAGGCGGGGATGTCGACTGTCGCCATGGACTCCATGAAACAGGCCGCGAGACGACCGAGGCCGCCATTGCCCAGCGCTGCATCGGGTTCGAGGCCCGCGATGACGTCGAAATCGACGCCAAGAGAAGCCAGCGCATCGCGCAGTTCATTCATGAGGCCGAGATTCGACACGGCATCGCGCATCAGCCGGCCGATCAGGAATTCCAGCGAGAGATAGTAGACCCGCTTGTCGCCTTGCTCGTAGACGCGGCGTGTGGAATCCATCCAGCGGTCGATGATGCGGTCACGGACCACGAGGATGGCGGCCGTCAGCCAGTCGTGCGGCTTGGCGACCTTGGCATCCTTGCCGATGCGGTAGGTCAGGCGCTCGATGATTTCTGCGGCGAGGATTTCGGGACGGGTGCTGCGGGGGCTTGGCTGCGGGATTTCCACGGCCGGGAGGCTATTATTCATGGTCTGCCAACTCTTCCGGTAGGGCAGGCGGGGAGGCGGCCTGCGTGAACCTTCGGTCTTCCTGTATTCGAGTCAGTTTACGCACCGACGCGGGAAGCTGGCAATAAATCGATTGAGGCGGCGGAAAAAAGGCGGGGATAGGGGTGGCCGTGAAGACGCGACGAACCCGCCGCTGGGGCGGGTTCGTCAGGAACTTGTCCGGCCTCAACTGGTCAGGCGGGTCGCAGACTTCGCCGCCTTCTGGCCGATTGCCTTGAACGCTTCGATCAGGGTGTTGGCATCCTCCGGCTGGAAGTAATGAGCCGGGGTGGAGGCGCATTGTGACAACAGCTTCTGGCCAGCCGTGGGCGCCATGAAGGCAATGGCATAGACTTCCATGCCGGCGTCCTTGGCGTTCTTGCACGCCTTTAGCGTCTTGTTGTCTGCACCCGAGATGTTGTTTTCGCCGTCCGTCATGAAGACGATATATTTCGACGGATCTTCGTCACCGTTCTTGTTCTTGTGATAGGTGTTCTCCATCGAGTTGGCCAGGGACGTGTAGGCGGTCTCTACTGCTTCTCCGGAATTGGTGTATCCGGACGCCGGTAGTGCATTCACATAGGTAAGCGCCGCCGACGTTCCCCAAGCAAGCGGAGAGGGCGACTGCATGACCTCGTTATAGGAGACCGCGCCCGTCCGAACGAGCTTCTTGTCGGGATCGACCTTGTCCAGTTCCGCGAGCAGCTTGCCGGTTGCATCCTTCAATGCCTCCATCTTGGTCTGGGTGACCATCCAACAAACGTTCTGACCATAGATCACGACGCACTTCTGGACCTTGCTATTGGTATTGTCTCCCATCGAGCCCGAGCGATCGAGAACGAGATAGAGAGATAGCGCGTTGGCCTTTTTCTCCGTCCCACTCGTCGACGTACCGCTGGTGGCAATGTTCATCGAACCTTGGCCGAGCACGCCCATCAGTGGGGTTAGGGCGAGGTCGTAATTCGAACCGACCTGAACCTGGAATTTCTTGCCGGTGGCGGTCGCTGTGGTCTTGATATCGATGTCGAGCGTCTCGGCAAGGGCACTCGCGGCGTCGGCGCCCATCGTGTTGGACGCCTGCCCGAGGAAGAACTGCTTCGCAAGCTCGCGGGCCGCCGCTTCATCGGCGGCTTCGCCGCTGGCGAGCGCCGTGGAGGCTGCAAGCGCCGCGGAGTCGGCGGCTTCCTGCAGCTGCGTCTTGGAAACCATCATGTTGGTGAGATCCAGCGCGACACCGGCTGCTCCAAGCAGGACGGGGAGCAGGATTGCCGTCATCATGCCGAAATTGCCGCTGCGGTCATTCAGGAGCCGCGAGAAATTCTGCCACGCCATCATCTTCCCATCCGCCCAAAACAGCTGAACCTCGGCATTGGATAACAGGAGGCCGTGGAGGAAGAGCTAAGCGGAAAGCTCAGATTTTAATCAATGGCCTGATTGGTGCCAAAACGGCCCGAAGCAGGGACGGAAGTGCCTAGAGGAGCGAGCTCTCGGCGTCAGCTCGCAAGGCGGGGCCGCCTTGCGAGCGCGCAGGCCTCAGCCGCGACCAAACTCGTCGACGATGCGGATGATGTCGTCCTCGCCGAGATAGGAGCCGGTCTGCACCTCGATCATCTCGAGCAGGATCTTGCCCGGGTTGGCGAGGCGATGGACCTCGCCTTGCGGGATGTAGACGCTTTCGTTCTCCCGCACCATCTTCACCTCGTCGCCGACAGTGACCTCGGCCGTGCCCTTTACACAAATCCAGTGCTCGGAACGGTGATGATGCTTCTGCAGCGACAGCTTCTTGCCCGGCGAGACGAACAGGCGCTTCACCTGGAAGCGGTCACCGTTGAGAATGGAAGTATAGCCGCCCCAAGGGCGGTAGGAGGTGGGGTGGGTTTCTGTGAGTGGCGACGTCGCCTTGTCGGCAGCGAGCGTCTTGACCATGCGGCCGACATTTTGGCTCTGCTCCAGTCGCCCGACATAGACTGCATCCTCGCTGGCGATGACGACGACTTTTTCCAGTCCCTGCACCGCGAGGTGGCTGGTGCGGGACATGACGAGAGAGTCTCGCGTATCCATCAGCGTCGCGTTGCCGGAAACCATGTTGCCGGCTTCGTCGCGCGTGCCGAGCTTCCACACTGAATCCCAACTGCCGAGATCGGACCAGGTGAAGGACGAAGGAACGACGGCGGCGTTCGAGGTCTTCTCCATGACGGCGTAGTCGATCGAGATGTCCGGACTCCTGGCGAAGGCTGCAGCATCGAGACGGATGAAATCGAGGTCAGTGACCGCGTTTGCGACGGCCTCGCGAGCCGCTTCGGCCACCTCCGGCGCGTGAGCTTCCATTTCCTCCGTCAACTTGCCGGCCGTGAACATGAAGATGCCGGAGTTCCAGTAGAAGCCGCCAGCCGCGAGCATGCGCTCGGCTTCCTCAAGCGGCGGCTTTTCGACGAAGCGCCTGACGGCATAAGCGCCGCCTCCGAGGGATTCGCCGGCCTCGATATAGCCATAGCCGGTGGCGGGCTCGGTCGGGGTGATGCCGAAGGTTGCGAGCCTGCCGGCGATCGCGGCGTCCCGGGCAGACCGGATGGCGTCGAAATAGAGCTGATCGGCCACAATCTCGTGGTCCGATGCGAGCACCTGCATGAGGGCATCGGGACCATGGCGATCGAGGGTCAGGGCGGCAGCGGCGGCGATTGCGGCGGCCGTGTTGCGGGCGACCGGCTCCAGCAGCGTGCCCGCCAGCCTGACCCCGGCTTCGCGGGCCTGCTCCGCAACAAGAAAGCGGAAATCCTCGTTGGTAACGATGATCGGCGGCTCGTAGAGCGTGGGGTCTGCCAGGCGCGTCAAGGTCGCCTGGTAGAGCGTCCGGTCACCGACGAACTGGATGAACTGCTTGGGAGCACTTGCGCGCGACAGTGGCCACAGGCGGGTCCCCCGTCCACCCGCCATGATCACGGGGATGATCTTCTGAGTCATGTCCGTCCTTGAATTCGCGTGTCGATGCGCAGACTGTCAGTCTATATCCTTTAGCGGCTGTCGTCGGAGAAACAAACGGGGCCCGATGAAGCACGCTTAGAAATCACGACGACGTGGCAAACTCCGCTACGTCGGTTGCCGGCGACAGGACAAGATGACGACAGTGTCGGACGAACAAGAGAAGAAGGGCGCGAAGACCGCGCATTGCGTCGTTTGCGGCCGCAGCCTGCCTATCCGGCAGATGCATGAAATCCACGAGCTGAGGCCGGCCCTGCAGGCGATGATCGCGGAGCAGGTCGGTGACATTGACGACCAATCGCTGATCTGCGAGCGCGATGAACGATGAGCGAGGGGAACTGTCGGAACTGGACAGGCGGGTGCTCGACAGCTTCGTGACGGGCGGCTCGACGGTACAGTCGAGCGCCGACCTTGTGCTGGAGTCCGAGCGCCGCTTTGGCGAACGGGCCGCCGATGCGGTGGCATCCTTCGGTGGCTCCTGGAGCTTCATCCTCCTGTTCTGCGCCGTTCTTCTCCTCTGGATGAGTGTCAACATCTCGGGCCTGTTTATCGAGCCGTTCGATCCTTATCCCTTCATCCTGCTCAACCTCGTGCTGTCCTGTGTAGCCGCATTACAGGCGCCAATCATCATGATGAGCCAGAAGCGGCAGGAGGCAAAGGACAGGCAGCGGGCCGAGAGCGACTACATGGTCAACCTGCGGGCCGAACTGGAGATCCGCCAGTTGCACGAGAAGATCGATCATCAGATGGCGAAGCAGTGGGAACGCCTGACGGAACTCCAGCAGATCCAGATCGAGCTGCTGGAGCGAAATGATCCATGGCAGGGCGAACGCAACTGAGTTTCGCCTGACGAGTATCCGGTCGAATCAGAAGACCAGGCTGCCGCCGATGATGGCGAGGACCAGGAAGATCACGAACACAAGCAGTGCGAGGAAGAACAGTACCTTGGCAATCGACGCGGTCGCCGCCGATACTCCCGAGAAGCCCAGGAAGCCTGCGACGATCGAGATGACGAGGAAGATCAGTGCCCATTTCAACATGGCGTGTCCCTTTCGCTTGAAGCCGGAAAACGCAGGCGAGAAATGAATGTTCCGCGGTCTTTTTAAGCAGCGGCGGGTCAACCCAGTAGATGGACCAGAAGCGGTCGCGGCGACCAGCGCGAGCCATGCTCGCGCCTGCAAGATATCTACCAAGGTGAAGGAAAGGATGGTGGGCGTGACAGGGATTGAACCTGTGACCCCTACGATGTCAACGTAGTGCTCTCCCGCTGAGCTACACGCCCATCCGATGTCGGCGCATAGACCATAAGGTGGCCGGGCCGTCAACTGGTTTTGATGTGAAATGCGAAGCTTTTTCACCGGCTTCGCATCATCCCGAAAATGCCGTCAGGCGGCGGCGAGCATCTTGTTAACTTCGTCCACCAGATCGCGCAGATGGAACGGTTTAGAGAGGACTTTCGCATCCTTCGGCGCCTTCGAATCGGCGTTCAGTGCGACGGCGGCGAAGCCGGTGATGAACATCACCTTGAGGTCGGGGTCGAGTTCGGTGGCTCGACGGGCGAGTTCGATCCCGTCCATCTCCGGCATGACGATGTCAGTAAGAAGGAGCGAGAAAGGTTCCTCACGCAAACGGTCATAGGCGCTCGCGCCATTGTCGAAGGAAGCGACGTTATAGCCAGCCTTCTCGAGCGCCTTTACGAGGAAGCGCCGCATGTCGTTGTCGTCTTCGGCGAGAAGGATTTTTTGCATCGTTCGGGGGCCGTGTTCCATATTTTCGAATTTTCGGAGCGTCAGCCTAGCCAATGGCTGGTAAAAACCCATTTAACGGCGGCAGGCGCGAATCCTGACAGGACATAGATAGTATGGACTTCGGCGGGGGCAACTGGCAACATGCCCGTTCTGGAAGTTCATGACATGGTAAAGGCTAGATGGACCGGGCGACAGGCGAATTCGAGCAGTTCGAGATCAGAGAGCCCACCTGCCAGACCATTCCCTTCGTCTATAATTCCCCCCATAGCGGGCGCTGCTATCCGACGGCCTTCCTGGCTGATTCGAGGCTTGATTCGGTCGCCATCCGCCGCTCCGCCGATCACTATGTCGACGAGTTGTTTGCACCGGCGCCCGAACTCGGCGCACCTCTTCTCGCCGCCAATTTTCCGCGGGCCTATCTCGACGTGAACCGCGAGCCCTATGAGCTCGATCCGAAGATGTTCGACGGGCCGCTTCCCTCGTTTGCCAATATCAGCTCGCTCCGGGTGGCGGGCGGTCTTGGGACCATTCCGCGAATCGTTGCCGAGAACATGGAGATCTATCGCCGTCGCCTCAGCGTCGAGGAGGGACTGGCGCGGATCGAGAGGATCTACAAGCCGTATCACACGGCGCTCCGCAGGCTGATCGCCCGCACGCATGCGCGGTTCGGCACGAGCATCCTGATCGATTGCCACTCGATGCCCGGCAATATCCGCCTTTCCGGCTCCGACATCAGGCCCGACTTCATCATCGGCGACCGCTATGGCACCAGCGCATCGGCGGATCTGTCGCGGGCGGCAATCTGCATCCTGAGCGAGCTCGGTTTCACGGCGGTGCGCAACAAGCCATATGCCGGCGGGTTTATCACCGAACATTACGGTCGGCCGACACGCGGGCTGCATGCGCTACAGATCGAGATAAACCGGGCGCTCTACGTGGATGAAGTGACGCTCGAGAAGAGGCGGGACTTCGAAGCGGTCGCAGGCAATCTCTTCACCTTCATGCGGCAGCTGGCGGAGGTCGCCGATGAACTGGCCGGCACCACCGCTCTCGCGGCCGAATAAGGCTTCCCGATCATAGCAGGCAAAAAAAACCGCGCCGAAGCGCGGCTAGTCTAGGGAGGAAACACCCAAGGAGGGCATTACAGTCAAAGACTGTAATGCAACACTATTATTGCAGTGCACAATTGTCAAGCAGATCCTGACCTTGTCCACATTTTGATCAGACGCTGTTGCACGCTTCCCACATTGCTTCCTGGGCTCTTGCGGTTACAAGCAGGTTTCAGTCCTTGCCGCCACGAGGTTTCTTATGCTTCCCGACCGTGCCTTCTTCTATGCGCTTGCCGACGCCGCCAAGGCGGAGACGCTGCCACGGTTCCGGACCGGCGGCTACGTCACCAACAAGTTGGAGGGTGGGTTTGATCCGGTTACGGAGGGGGACCAGGCCGCAGAGGCTGCGATCCGGGCCCTCATCGAAGACCGCTTCCCCGGCCACGGCATATTGGGGGAAGAGCACGAGAACATCGGTCTGGATCGGGAGCACATCTGGGTGATCGACCCGATCGACGGCACGCGTGCCTTCATCTCCGGCGTGCCGGTCTGGGGCACGCTGATCGGTTTCCAGAGTGGTGGGCGATCGGTGATGGGGCTGATGGACCAGCCTTTCACCGGCGAACGGTACTTCGCCGATGGGAAGCGCTCCTGGTATAGCGGCCCGGACGGCGAGCGGCAGATCAGGACGCGCGACTGCGAGCGCTTGTCGGACGCCATCCTGTTCACGACCTCTCCACACATCTTCACGGGCGAGGATGCCGAGCGCTATCATGCGGTGGAGCGGCATGTGCGCCTGTTCCGCTACGGCACAGACTGCTACGCCTACGCGCTTCTCGCCTCCGGCCATGTGGACCTGGTGATCGAGAATTCGCTCAAGCCCTACGACGTGGGCGCGCTGATACCGCTGATCGAACACGCAGGCGGGATAATCAGCACTTGGGACGGCGGTCGTCCAGAAGGGGGAGGCAATATCATCGCCGCTGGAAGCCGTGCGCTGCATGAACAGGCGATGAGCATCCTCAACGGCGCCTGACCGGTCAGGCCGCAGTCTCCGACAGGTCAAGCCCGCCATCCAGGCCCGGCATGAAGGCTTCGATCGCAGCCAGCGCCTGGGCGCGATAGATGTCGCGCTCCTGGAAGAGTTCGTGCCGCGCGCCGTTGATGGTCACCAGCTGGCCGGCCCGGAAGTTGCGGGCGAGTTCTTCCTGCTCGGCATAGGGGATGATGCCGTCGAGTACAGGCGCCAGGATCAGGGTCGGAATGGTAATCTGGGTCAGGTGCTCCTGACGCTTGACCCGGTTAGCCCCCTTCAGCGTTTCATGCAGCCATCGATAGGTGGGTGGCCCGACCGTCAGTTCTGGGTGCGCCGCGATAACGGCAGCGTTACGGGCGAAGCGGGCGGTGTCGGAGGTCAGCGGATTGCCCGGGAAGGGCCGGTCGATGCGCTCCTGCTCGGCCGATAGCCGACCGAGCCCGGTCCAGCACGCAAGCGCGGCGATCTGGCGGATCACGGCGACCGGCCAGGTGTCGTGGCGCAGCCCGACATAGGGCGCCGACAGTGCCATGCGGCTGATGCGGTTCGACAGCCTGGGTGCCGCGGAAAGCGCGATCAGCGCACCCGTCGAGTGGGCGACGAGAAAGAAGGGCAGGCGCGTATCCGGCAGCACGATCTGCTCCAGGAATATCTCCAGGTCTCGCTCGTAGTCCGACATGCGGCGTACGTGACCCTTGCGGGGATCCTTCAGCAGCCGGTCCGAGCCGCCCTGGCCCCGGAGATCGAAGGTCGCCACCCAGAGCCCCATCGCGTTGAGGTCGCGGATCGTCTCAAAGTATTTCTCTATGAAGTCATTGCGCCCCTGCATGAGGACCACGGTTCCGCGCGCCGGGGAGATCTGCGACCGGAAGATCGCATAGCGCAGCTTCGCCCCCCTGTACCCGGTGAAATGACCGGCAGTGTAGTTCTCGGGCGCGGGGTTTTCGGGCGTCGGATAGAGTATGTCGGGCATGGTCCCACGGGAGCGTTGGCGATCCCACAGCGATAGGTGCTCATGCTGCAAGGTCAAGGAAAAAAGCCGGATCGACACCTGAGGACAAGCATCGACCCGGCCAGCAGACTGAAGAGAAGGGACGTGCTTCAGTCGTCGACGGAGCGTGTGTCCGCCGATGCAATGACGTTTACGCGCCCCATCCTGAACCCGCGCGAAACCTCGTGTTCATGGGAAGTTCATGCGGTGAGGAGGTGGTTGCGTAGGGCTCTTGAAGCGTCGCGGCGGAATTCCCATCTTCATTTTGCGGGCGCCGGAAGGGCCCGTTAAACCCTGCCTCATCGCCATTCCGGGACGAGGCAGGAGAACAAAAATCGCAACACGTCGCTTCCCAGGAGGACAATAATGCGTCACGTCGATTTCTCCCCCCTCTATCGGTCCACCGTCGGTTTTGACCGCCTCTTCAACCTGCTGGACACCCGCGGCCAGCCGGAGCAGGCGCAGACCTATCCGCCCTACAACATCGAGCGTACGGGCGAGAACACCTATCGCATCACCATGGCCGTTGCCGGTTTCGACGAGAAGGAACTCTCTATCGAAGCGCATGCGCATGTGCTGACGGTGAAGGGTGAAAAGACCGAGGAAGACAAGGCCGAACAGAGCGAATACCTTTATCGCGGCATCGCCAAGCGCGCCTTCGAGCGCCGCTTCCAACTCGCCGATCACGTCGAGGTGCAGTCTGCCTCGCTGAAGAACGGCCTGCTTCATATCGACCTTCTCCGGAACATCCCGGAAGCCATGAAGCCGCGCCGCATCGCCATTGCCGCCGAGGCAGGCGAGGCGCCAAAGACGATTGAAGCGCAGGTCGCGCCGCAGCAGGTCAACTAACGCCTCTGCCTCTCCCAAGGCCCGGACGGCTCCTCCTCGCGGAGGGGCCGTTTTCATTTAGGTCAGCCTATAACCGCCAAAAAGGCGTCGACGTCGTCGGCCGTGGTTGCGAAGCTCGTAACGAGGCGGATCAGCATCTCGCCTTCGCCCGCCGGTTCAGACATGTCGCGCGGCTCGAGCCAGTCGTAGAACTTGGCACCTTTCTCATGGGCGTTCTTCATTGTGTCGATCGGCACGATCGCGAAGACCTCGTTGGATTGGGTGGGCCAAGCGAGGCGGGCGCTGTTGGAGCCGGAGAGACCGTCGCGAAGGCGGTCGGCCATGGCATTGGCGTGGGTGGCGAGATCCAGCCACAGCCCATCCTTAAGATAAGCTTCGAATTGTGCCGCGATGAAGCGCGATTTGGAAAAGAGCTGTGCCGTCCGCTTGCGAATGAAGGGCAGTTCCCTGGCCATCTCTGGATTGAAGAAGACGATGGCTTCCGCA
This sequence comes from Pseudorhizobium banfieldiae, assembly GCF_000967425.1. Taxonomy (NCBI): domain Bacteria; kingdom Pseudomonadati; phylum Pseudomonadota; class Alphaproteobacteria; order Hyphomicrobiales; family Rhizobiaceae; genus Pseudorhizobium; species Pseudorhizobium banfieldiae. The sequence goes on along the minus strand of NZ_FO082820.1, from coordinate 2,653,954 downwards.
CACCAGCAGCCGTTCTTCGTGCCTCCGAAGGAGAGGATGTCGACGCCGCGCCTCCACGTCATCTCAGCCGGAGTGGCGTCGAGCGCAACAAGCGCATTGGCGAAGCGGGCGCCGTCCATATGCAGCGGCAGTGCGTGCGCCCTGGCCATCTGCGCAATCGCGGCAATCTCATCCAGCGTGTAGACGCTGCCAACTTCCGTCGCCTGGGTCATGGTAATTGCCGCGGCTCGGCCATGGTGGACAGCGTCCTGGGGGTAGCGGACCATCCTGGCCTCCAGGTTCTTCATATTCATCTTGCCGAGCGGTCCCTCCACCGGAACCATGCGCATGCCGCTGAAGAAATCCGGCGCGCCGCATTCGTCCTCAATGACATGCGCCTCGGAATGGCAGAAGACGACGCCGCCGGGGCGGGCGACGCTTGCAAGGGCCAGCGAATTGGCGGCCGTGCCGGTGGCGACGAAGAAGACCGAGACCTCACGCTCGAAGATCTCGTTGAACCGTGCCTCGACGGCACGGTCGAGTTCGCTCGTTCCATAGGCAGCGGCAAAGCGTGTGGATTCGCGCAGCAGGCGCTCGTTGATGGCCCGGTGAGCGCCGGCCCAATTGTCAGAGGCAAAGAACATGAATGGCCCTTTCGTATGCCACCGAAACCTATCGCGTTCCGGCCGCCAATCAATCGAGCGCTTTCCCAAATTTTCAGTCGGCAAGCAAGAAACGGAATCGACATCCTTCTGACAACTAAGTTTCGCAGATTGGCTACGTGGCGAAAGCTTCGGTCGCGAACGACACAATTTGTGAGCCAGCGGGTCTTGTGAGGCGGGGGCAAGTATGTCATACCACGCGGCGAATTAGGTCAGAACGGTTGACCTAATTTCGCATCTCCCCTCTCTTCGAGGAGGAGGCTTGAAGCGAATTCCGCAAGAACAACCACCTTGTCCGCCGGACCGAAGGAGGATGACGATGACGATGATTGTTGAAATGCGCGCCGCTGCTCGCGAAGCTGTAAACGCGCCCGAGAAACGCACGTCCGTCGCAGCCTCCGGTCTTCCGCCTGCGCAGGGCCTTTATGACCCGCGCAACGAGCACGATGCCTGCGGCGTCGGCTTCATCGCCCACATGAAGGGGCAGAGGTCGCACCAGATCGTCAAGGACGGGCTGTTCATCCTCGAGAACCTCACTCATCGCGGTGCTGTCGGTGCCGACCCGTTGATGGGCGATGGCGCAGGCATTCTCGTCCAGATCCCGGACCGCTTCTTCCGCGAGGAGATGGCGAAGCAGGGCGTAACGCTGCCAAAGGCCGGTGAATATGCTGTCGGCCACTTCTTCCTGCCGCGCGATGCGGAGCAGATCGACCACTTCAAGAAGGTGATTGTCGATGTGATCGCCGAGGAGGGGCAGCAGTTCCTGGGCTTCCGCGAAGTGCCGGTGGACAATTCCTCGCTTTCCAAGGCGCCCGAGATCGCCGCGACCGAACCCTATCACCTGCAGGTCTTCATCGGCGCGGGCCGCGATGCCGCGACGAACCACGAGTTCGAGCGCAAGCTCTTCCTCGTCCGCAAGGTGATCTCCAATCGCATCTACGACCAGTTCGGCGGACAGGAGACCGGTTTCTATCCCGTGTCGCTCTCGTCCTCGACCATCGTCTACAAGGGAATGTTCCTCGCCTATCAGGTGGGCGCCTATTACAAGGACCTGTCCGACCCGCGTTTCGAATCGGCTGTGGCGCTCGTCCACCAGCGGTTCTCGACCAACACCTTCCCGTCGTGGAAGCTGGCGCATCCCTATCGCATGGTCGCCCATAACGGCGAGATCAACACGCTGCGCGGCAATGTCAACTGGATGGCCGCCCGTCAGGCTTCTGTCTTCTCGCCGCTCTTCGGCGACGATATCTCCAAGCTGTGGCCGATCTCCTATGAGGGCCAGTCGGACACCGCATGCTTCGACAACGCGCTCGAATTCCTGGCCCGCGGAGGATATTCCTTGGCGCATGCGGTGATGATGCTGATCCCCGAAGCATGGGCCGGCAACCAGTCGATGAGCCCGGAGCGGAAGGCCTTCTACGAATACCATGCCGCCCTGATGGAGCCGTGGGACGGGCCCGCTGCGGTCGCCTTCACCGATGGCAAGCAGATCGGCGCGACGCTCGATCGCAACGGCCTGCGCCCGGCGCGTTACGTCGTGACCTCCGACGACCGCGTCATCATGGCCTCGGAAGCGGGCGTGCTGCCGGTGCCGGAAGAGACCATCATCAAGAAGTGGCGGCTGCAACCGGGCAAGATGCTGCTGATCGACATGGAGAAGGGTCGCATCATTTCCGACGAGGAAGTGAAGAGCGAACTTGCCACCAAGCATCCCTACCGCAACTGGCTGGACCGCACACAGCTGATCCTGGAGGACCTGCGACCTGTCGAGCCGCGGGCGTTGCGCCGCGACGTGTCGCTGCTCGATCGCCAACAGGCCTTCGGCTACACGTCCGAGGACACGAAGATCCTGATGTCGCCAATGGCGACGACCGGCCAGGAAGCCGTCGGCTCAATGGGGACGGACACGCCGATCTCGGCGATGTCCGATAAGTCGAAGCTGCTCTACACCTATTTCAAGCAGAACTTCGCCCAGGTCACCAACCCGCCGATCGACCCGATCCGCGAGGAACTGGTGATGAGCCTCGTCTCCTTCATCGGTCCCCGTCCCAACATCCTCGACCATGAGGGCATGGCGAAGGCGAAGCGCATGGAAGTGCGCCAGCCGATCCTGACAAATGGCGACCTCGAAAAGATCCGCTCCATCGGTCACATGGAGGATCACTTCGACACCAAGACGCTCGACTTCACCTATGACATTGAGCGCGGCGCCGAAGGCATGCCGGAGATGCTCGACCGGTTGTGCGAGCGGGCGGAGGCTGCCGTTCGCGGCGGCTACAACATCATCGTGCTCTCCGACCGCCAGATCGGTCCGGACCGGATCGCGATCCCGGCGCTGCTTGCGACCGCTGCCGTCCACCATCACCTGATCCGCAAGGGTCTTCGGACTTCGGTCGGTCTTGTCGTCGAATCCGGCGAGCCGCGCGAGATCCACCACTTCTGCTGTCTCGCCGGCTTCGGCGCCGAGGCAATCAATCCTTATCTCGCCTTCGACACGCTGACCGACATGCATGCCCGCGGCGAATTCCCGAAGGAAGTCGACGCGAGCGAAATCGTCAGCCGCTATATCAAGGCGGTCGGCAAGGGCATCCTGAAGGTCATGTCCAAGATGGGCATCTCGACCTACCAGTCCTATTGCGGCGCGCAGATCTTCGATGCGGTCGGCCTGTCATCCGAACTCGTCAACCAGTACTTCTTCGGCACCGCGACGACCATCGAGGGTGTCGGTCTGACGGAGATCGCCGAGGAAACCGTGGCGCGCCATCAGGCGGCCTTCGGCAAGGACCCGGTGCTGGCCCGCACTCTCGATATCGGTGGCGAATATGCCTATCGCATGCGCGGCGAGAGCCATGCCTGGACGCCGGATGCGGTCGCATCGCTGCAGCATGCAGTGCGCGGCAACAGCCAGGATCGCTACCGCGAATTCGCGCAGATGGTGAACGACACCGCCTGCCGGATGAACACGATCCGTGGGCTGTTCAAGATCAAGTCGGCGGAGGATATCGGTCGCAAGCCCGTATCGATCGAGGAAGTCGAGCCGGCGGTGGACATCGTCAAGCGCTTCTCGACCGGCGCCATGTCCTTCGGCTCGATTTCCCGCGAGGCGCATACGACGCTGGCGATCGCCATGAACCGTATCGGCGGCAAGTCAAACACGGGCGAGGGCGGCGAGGAAAGCGATCGCTACACGCCGCTGGCGGACGGGTCGCAGAACCCCGAGCGTTCGGCGATCAAGCAGGTCGCGTCGGGTCGCTTCGGCGTCACAACCGAATACCTCGTCAATGCCGACATGCTGCAGATCAAGGTGGCGCAGGGGGCGAAGCCCGGCGAAGGCGGCCAGCTGCCCGGTCACAAGGTGGATGCAACCGTCGCCAAGACCCGGCATTCGACGCCGGGCGTCGGCCTGATCTCGCCGCCGCCGCACCACGACATCTATTCGATCGAGGACCTGGCGCAGCTCATCTACGACCTGAAGAACGTCAATCCGGAGGCGGACGTTTCGGTCAAGCTCGTGTCCGAGGTCGGCGTCGGCACGGTGGCCGCCGGTGTCGCTAAGGCACGCGCCGACCATATCACGGTCGCGGGCTTCGACGGCGGCACGGGTGCGTCGCCGCTCACCTCGCTGAAGCACGCCGGCAGCCCGTGGGAGATCGGTCTCGCTGAAACCCAGCAGACGCTGGTGCTGAACGGATTGCGTTCGCGTATCGCGCTGCAGGTCGATGGCGGGTTGAAGACCGGCCGTGACGTGATCGTGGGTGCGCTGCTGGGCGCTGACGAGTTCGGCTTTGCCACCGCGCCGCTGATCGCGGCCGGCTGCATCATGATGCGCAAGTGCCACCTCAACACCTGTCCGGTCGGCGTTGCGACCCAGGATCCGGTTCTGCGCAAGCGCTTCAAGGGCACGCCGGAACACGTCATCAACTACTTCTTCTTCGTCGCGGAAGAGGTGCGTGAAATCCTCGCCTCGCTCGGCTTCACCAGGCTTGACGACATCATCGGCATGTCGGAGCTTCTGTCCAAGGACGAGATGATCGCGCACTGGAAGTCGAAGGGGCTCGACTTCACCAGGATCTTCCACAAGGTCGAGGCACCGAAGGAAGCGACCTACTGGACCGAGCGGCAGAAGCACCCGATCGACGACATCCTCGATCGCAAGCTGATCGAGAAGTCCATGCCGGCGCTCGAAAGCAAGGAGCCGGTGGTCTTCGAGGTGCCGATCAAGAACGTCGACCGCTCCGTCGGCGCCATGCTGTCGGGAGCGCTCGCCAAGCGGTGGGGCCACAAGGGGCTGAGGGATGACACCATCCATGTGACGCTGCGCGGCACGGCCGGCCAGTCCTTCGGTGCCTTCCTGGCCCGCGGCATCACCTTCGACCTGGTGGGCGACGGCAACGACTATGTCGGCAAGGGCTTGTCCGGCGGCCGGATCATCGTTCGTCCGCCCGAGAACTCGAAGCTGAAGGCGGAGCAGGCCATCATCGTCGGCAATACCGTGCTCTATGGTGCGATCACCGGCGAGTGCTATTTCCGCGGCGTCGCGGGTGAACGCTTCGCGGTTCGCAACTCCGGTGCGATCGCCGTCGTCGAGGGCGTGGGCGACCACGGCTGCGAATACATGACGGGCGGCATCGTGGTCGTGCTCGGCGAGACCGGGCGCAACTTCGCGGCCGGCATGTCGGGCGGCGTGGCCTACGTGCTCGATGAGGAAGGGACCTTTGCCAAGCGGTGCAACATGGCGATGGTCGAACTCGAGCCGGTGCCGGAAGAGGACGACATGCTGGAGAAGCTGCACCACCACGGCGGCGACATCATGCACAAGGGCCGCGTCGACGTGTCCGAGGATATGACGCGCCACGACGAGGAGCGCCTCTACCAGATGATCTCCAACCACCTGCACTACACGGGTTCGGAGAGGGCGAAGGAAATCCTCGACCGCTGGACCGAGTTCCGGCCAAAATTCCGCAAGGTCATGCCCGTGGAGTACCGCCGTGCTCTGGAAGAGATGGAACGTATGCGCATGGGTGTTGCGGCGGAGTGAGCCGCCTTCGCCTTATTCATCGGCTGCTTGCCATGGGAGTAGCAGCCGCCGTGCCGGCGGTTGTGTTCGTGGCAAATGGCACTATCGCAGCAGAACAATGGGTGCTGGGGGGGGGCATCGGTCTCGCCTACTGGTACTGGGGGCCGACAGGCGCCTCACTTTGAAAAGGGACGATACATGGGCAAGGTAACGGGTTTCATGGAAATCGACCGGCAGGTCATGAAGTACCAGCCGGCATCGGACCGTATCCGCCATTTCCGGGAATTCACCATTCCGATGTCGGATGCGGAAGTCACCAAGCAGGCGGCACGCTGCATGGACTGCGGCATCCCCTACTGCCATGGTCCGACGGGCTGTCCGGTGCACAACCAGATCCCGGACTGGAACGACCTCGTCTACAACAACAAATGGGAAGAGGCGATCCGCAACCTCCATTCCACCAACAACTTCCCGGAATTCACCGGCCGTGTCTGCCCGGCGCCCTGCGAGGAAGCCTGCACGCTGAACCTCGAGGATGCGCCCGTCGCGATCAAGACAATCGAACAGGCGATCGCCGACAAGGCATATGAGCTTGGCCTGGTCGGCCCGCAGCCGGCGACTGAAAAGACCGGCAAGAAGGTCGCCATCATCGGCTCCGGTCCCGCCGGCATGGCGGCGGCCCAGCAGCTCGGCCGCGCGGGACACGACGTGCATGTCTACGAGCGCGAGACGAAGCCGGGTGGCCTGCTGCGCTACGGCATCCCGGACTTCAAGCTGGAGAAGAACTTCATCGACCGTCGCGTCGAGCAGATGAAGGGCGAGGGCGTCACCTTCCACTGCGGCGTCAATGTCGGCGTCGACATGCCCGTCGAACAGTTGCTCGCGGAGCATGATGCGGTGCTCTACTGCGGTGGGTCGGAGACGCCGCGCGCCGCCGGCATTCCCGGTGTCGACCTGCAGGGCGTCTATGATGCCATGCCCTATCTCGTGCAGCAGAACCGCCGCGTGGGCCGTGAGAACATCGATAGCGTGGGTTGGCCGGCGGAGCCGATCCTGGCGGGCGCCAAGCATGTTGTGGTTGTCGGCGGCGGCGACACCGCATCCGACTGCGTCGGGACTGCATTCCGCCAGGGCGCGGTGAAGGTCACGCAGCTCGATATCCGCCCGCAGCCGCCTGAAAAGGAAGACAAGCTTGCCGTCTGGCCCTTCTGGGCCACGAAGATGCGCACCTCGTCCTCGCAGGCCGAAGGTGCGGTCCGCGAGTTCCAGGTCGCCACCCTAGAGTTTGTCGGAGAAGACGGGCATCTGACCGGCGTGCGCTGCTGCGAGGTGGACGATCGCCGCCAGCCGATCGCCGGCACGGACTTCATCATCAAGGCGGACCTCGCCTTCATCGCCATTGGTTTCTCCGGGCCGCTGAAGGACGGCGTGCTCTCGGAATTGGACGGGAAGCTCGATCTCAATGTCGATCGGCGCGGCTCCACGAACGTGGTCGCCAATGACCGCGACTACAGGACGTCAGTGGACAAGCTCTGGGTCGCGGGCGACGTTCGCCGTGGCCAGTCACTGGTGGTCTGGGCGATCCGCGAAGGCCGCCAGGCTGCACGCTCGATCGACGAGGCCCTGATGGGCGGTTCGGTTCTCCCGAGGTAAGATCGGAGTCTTGGTCGGGCTACGTCTCCCTCCTCCATCGTGGGAATGAGGGAGGCGGGAGTATTACCGCCGTGGCAGGACTGCGGGATATGCGGGAAGGGCCTACTGCGTGGTGCTTCGCTGATAGTCGTCGATGCGGCCCTTCGGGGCTGGCGGCAGTTCGCCGCGCTTCACCAGCATGTCGCGTGGTGTTTCCACAATCGGCGGTGGCGTTGGCGAGGCACCCAGCAGCTCGGTTCCCCCGTCGAGTTCCGGGTCCATCAGGCTGATGGGCTGGACGGGCACGGCCGTGGTCGGTGAGGGTGGCAGGACCTGCAGTTCCGGCAGGTTGCTGGCATCGAGCTTAACCAATTCCGGGCTCGCCATCTCTCCCAGATGCCGACGGGCATATTTCTCGACATAGAACGCAAGCTTGCGCTTGCCGGCCTTGGTAAAGTTGATGCCGTCGGAACCACGCAGGCGAGCCTGCTGGCCGTTCATATCGGATCCGGTGACGATGAAGCGGCCTTCCTCGTCAACGAAACCATCCCAGATATCGACGAACTCGCCGCCGAGCTCCGCCACTTCCGTCCGGTAAAGGCCGTTCAGCTTCACGGCGTCGCGCATCAGCGAGGGCGACTGAAAGGAAGGCAGGCCGACCCAGAGCAGCGGGATCTTCCTGCTGGTGACGATGGTGCCAAGCTCGCGGATGCGTCGTTCATATTCGGTGAACCAGCCGTCGCTCGGGAAGTCGAGGCGCGCATCGGCCGTCTTCATCTGCTGGCGATCGTTGGCACCGATCATCACCACGACCAGTGCGGGCTTCACTTCGTCGATCAGGGTCGGGAGCTGTTCCGGCCAGTTGTAGTAGTCCTGGCGCACCAAGCCGGAGGAGCCATTGCTCCGTTCCGCGACGACGACGCCGGGCGATTCCTCGAAGGCGGTGGAGAGTTCGTCGCCCAATCCTCCGGCGAGGAAGTCACCTACCACGAGGATCTGGCGTGCATTCTCCAGCTTGGCCACCGGCTCCGGCTTCGGCGGTGCGGCTGGAGCGGCTGGCCGTGGCGCGGCTGCCCGCGCGGCCGGCGCGCGGCCGCGGGGGCGCGGCTGCTGTTGCCTCAGTTGCCTCTGGCGCCGCGGCTGCACGTCGATGATGGACGGTTCCGGGTCGATATAGCGACGCCCGCCGCCGAACAGCATGTCGAGCAGATTGCGGCGCTGGACGCGCTCCTGTGCCTCTGCCGGCGCCGGTGACGCCGGCACGACAAGAGCCACAGTGACCAAGATCACCAGGAAACGGCCGATAATGCCTTTGCCGCCCACCACATCAAACCTCATGTCCGCGCGGGGCTTCCCGCCCGCCTGCTCATGCAGGCGATGTGGGACGGAATGCGCGAGTTGTCAACGCAACGCGTTGAGAAGGGACTGCGACGGCTGACCGTCCGCCTGCATGCCGAGCCGCTGCTGGATTGCGGTGATCGCCGCCTTGGAGCCGGAACCGAAATTGCCGTCGATCTCGCCCTCGTAGTAGCCAAGCTGCTTGAGCTTTGTCTGCAGCTCGAACTTCTCGACGATGTCGAGCGTGCCATTCGGCCGTGGCCAGCGCTGATGGACGCCGCCGTAGCCGGCGATCTGGTCTGCAAGAAGGCCGACGCCGAGGGCATAGCTGTCAGCGGCGTTGTAGCGCTTGATGACAAAGAAGTTGCGGGTCATCAGGAAGGCCGGACCATTCGCGCCCGCCATAAGCTTCAGTTCGGCGCGATCGCCGCCGCGCGGGAACGGCTTGCCGTTGGGGCGCGTGAAGCCGAGCGCCGCCCATTGTGCCAGCGTCTTGGTCTGCCCGTCATACTTTGCCGCACCCCGCGGCAGCACCGCCTCGTAGCCCCAGGTCTTGCCGGTCTGCCAGCCGTTCTTCTTCAGGAGGTTGGCGGCGGTGGCGAGCGCATCCGGGACGGAGTTCCAGATGTCCGCACTACCGTTGCCGTCGGCATCGACCTTGTAGAGCAGGTAGCTTGAGGGAATGAACTGGGTGTGACCCATGGCGCCTGCCCAGGAGCCGGTCAGGTGGTTCGGGGAGATCTCGCCCGATTGAAGGATCTTGAGGGCGGCGATCAGCTGGGTCCGTGCAAACTTGGCGCGCTTTGGGTCGCCCCAGGCGAGGGTAGCCAAGGCCTGCGGGACGTGATGCAGGCGATCCCGCTTCTCCAGCACCGCGCCGTAGTTCGATTCCATCGACCAGATGGCCAGGAGAACGTGCTTGTCGACACCGAAGTGGTTTTCGAGAGCCGCGAGCGTGCGGCCATGGCGCGCCAGCATCTCGCGGCCGACCTTCACGGTATAGGGATTGACGCGTGAATCCAGGTAATCCCAGATTTGCGACTTGAATTCGGGCTGATAGGCGGCCTTCTCGAGGACTGTCCGGTCCGGTGCCGAGACGCCGGCGAAGGCCTTCTCATAGGTCGAACGGCTGATGCCGGCCTTGGCGGCCGTTGAATAGAAATCGGAGATCCAGGACTTGAAACCCGCATCGGCTCTGGCATCTAACGGATTGGTCGCCAGGGCTGCTCCTGCGGCCAGGGCGAAAATCAAACCGCGAAGGCGATAGGTGCGAAACATGGTCATCGGCAAATCGTGTCCGTCGTTCTTCAGGTTCATCCTTCATCGAACGTGATGTTCGACTTAACGAATGGATAACAGAACAGAGTCAACAAACCCTTTACCATATGAAGCAGCTCGCGTCATCGGTGAGGAAATCGTAGCAATTCTTGACTAGATGACGCGATTGTGAGTTGGCTCCCGACGGAGTACTTCAGGAGGTGTGCGTGGCACAGAAGAAGATACGCAAGGCAGTGTTTCCGGTAGCCGGGCTTGGAACGCGGTTCCTGCCGGCCACGAAAGCCGTACCCAAGGAAATGCTGACGGTCGTCGACAAGCCGGTGATCCAGTATGTCGTCGATGAGGCGGCGGAAGCGGGGATCGAACACTTCGTCTTCGTCACCGGTCGCGGCAAGGGCGTCATCGAGGACTATTTCGACATCCAGTACGAACTGGAGCAGATGCTGCGCGAGCGCAACAAGAACGCCGAGCTCAGCCTGCTTGCGGATCTGCTGCCGACCGCCGGCACGGCGAGTTTCACGCGCCAGCAGGTGCCGCTCGGACTTGGCCACGCCGTCTGGTGCGCCCGCGACATCGTCGGCAATGAGCCTTTCGCTGTGCTGCTTCCCGACATGATCATGTCGTCCGAGAAGAGCTGCCTGAAGGGCATGGTCGAGCTTTACGAGCAGACCGGCGGCAACGTGCTGGCCGTCGAGGAATGCGACCCGGAGATGGCGCACAAGTACGGCATCGTCGGTGTCGGCAACAAGGTGGGCGAAGGCTTCAAGATCACCGAGATGGTCGAGAAGCCGGCGAAGGGCACGGCACCCTCCAACTACTACATCAACGGCCGCTATATCCTGCAGCCGGAGATCTTCAGCATCCTTGAGACGCAGGAGCGGGGCGCGGGCAACGAGATCCAGCTGACGGACGGCATGCTGGCGCTTGCCCGGCAACAGGAATTCGCGGCCTACCACTTCAAGGGCGAGACCTTCGACTGCGGCGCCAAGGACGGCTTCATTCTGGCCAACCTGGCATTCGCGCTCCAGCGCGGCGACATCCGCCCGGCGATCGAGGGCCCGCTGAAGGACATGGTGGCGCGGCTCATCTAAGGACACTGAGCCTGAACACTGCAACACCAAAATGCCCGGTTCGCGCCGGGCATTCTCATCTGCGGAGGGTGAGGCCCATGCCGGCACGCCAGGTGTCGGTATCGTCGCCGCTACGGAGTGTTCGCTCGTATTCGAGATCACCGGTGAGATCGAGATAGGGGTTGATGCTCCAGGCGAGGCCGGCGCCGGCAAGCCAGGTGGTCTCGTTTTCGCCCTCGGGAAAGTCGCGCAGGGTAGCGCCACCGGTGAGCCGCCCGACCAGCCTGTGGCGCAGCTGGTGCGTCACCACCGCGGTGGCATCATATTCCGTCCAGCCGCTTGCGCCGGGGGCCGTTGCGTCCTGAAGCGTCGTTCGCAGTGCAAGCTCGACATCGGTTCCCCGTTGTGGAGACCAGACGGTCCGTCCATCGAAAGTCACGCCGCCAAGGTCCTCAAGCCGCGCGTCATCATAGTCGGCGCGCGTATATCCGGCGGTGAGCTCACCGCGCAGCTTTTCGCTGAGATCGAATTCCACGCCAGTCCGACCGGCGTAACGCCAGGACGAGCGCTCGTATCCTGCCGAGTCGTAGCGATCGTCATAGAAGCTGCGCCCGCCGGCCACTTCCACAAAGGGCACAAGCGCCGGCGAGAGCTCGTAGCCGAGCCTCAGCCTGCCATCGACCGTCGTTCGATTGCGGTCGCTGAGATCGAGGGAGGAGCCATCCTGTAGTTCGGCGTCCGAATAGATCTCCCGGCTGACGCCGACGCCGGCGAGCCCGTGGATCAGGCCAGCATTCCGTTCGAGCGTCAGGCCGCCGTCAAACTGGTGAACACCGGACTGGACGCTGGCACCGCCGATGGCGTTGGGGTCGTTATTATCCTCGCGCTCGAAGCTGTAGCCGGCGCTGATGTTGGCCATGGTCTCGTCAGCGAGGTCGAGGCGCAGGTTGGCATCCACCCTCCCTTCGGGCTCGATGTCGTCGCGGCCGCCGATATCCCGCTCGAACGTGCCTTCGCCATTCACCGTAAGCTCGTGGCGTGACCAGTCGGAGGTGAGGGTGCCGCGAATGGCGGTTGATAGATAGTCGCGTTGGGTCTTCGTATCGCCGTTTCGGATCGTCTCGCGGTTCACCGTATTGCTGACGGAAGGGCGGAGCATGAAGGTGCCGAGTCGGATGCCGGTCGGATCGCCAGGAGGAAGAGGCGCCTCACCCGGCTCGATGGCATCGGCGCCTACGTCCAAATTCTCCTCGTAGGAGAGGGACAGGTCTTCCTCATAAGGAGGATCCAGAGGCGCCGGTGCCGGGATAGAGCCGGTCGCAAGCGTCTCCGAATTCGCCGAAGGATCGGCGCCGCCGGCCGGAGCAGAACCAGTCACGACGCCATAGGCCGAAGAGGCCGCCGAAGCCCTGGAAGGGAGCGTATTGGCAGAGGTGGGTAGCGGCTCCGAATTGGTATTGTTTGTTGCGGAGCGTGGCGGATCAAGTTCTTGCGCACCCGTGGTAACAGGCACCACCAGGGACGTGCAGGCAAGCAGCACGGCCAGCGCCGGCAGGCGCGGCACAGGTCTTTCGCCTTGCTTGTCCATTCTCTCCATCCAGATGCCCGATGCGCAGCGGTTACGCAAACGTAAAGCCATGTGGTTAACACTTGGTTCTAGCGGGGGGCGGCGCTATCGTCGCGATGGACTCCGCTCGGCAAAAGCGGTAGATGCCGCGCCATGACACAGGAAGTACTCAAGGTGAGCGAGACGGCGGTCATCGAGTCCGCGCTGCGCACGATCTCGGTCGAGAGGCAAGGGCTGGAGGCCCTGGAGCAGGCCCTGCAGAACGGGCTTTCCGACTCTTTTCGGCAGGCTGTCGACCTGATCCTCGGGCTTAAGGGGCGGGTGATCGTCTCCGGCGTCGGCAAGAGCGGGCACATCGGCGCGAAACTCGCCGCTTCGCTGGCCTCGACCGGTACCCCTGCATCCTTCGTGCATGCCGCCGAGGCAAGCCACGGCGATCTCGGGATGATCTCCAGGGACGATGCGGTCATCGCGGTTTCCTGGAGCGGCGAGACGGCCGAACTGCAGAGCATCGTCGGCTATTGCCGGCGCTTCTCGATCCCGCTGCTCGCGCTGACGGCGGGCGAGGCTTCGACGCTGGCGCGAGAGGCGAGCATCGTGCTTCTCCTGCCCAAGGCTCAGGAAGCCTGCCCGCACGGACTGGCGCCCACCACCTCCACCCTGTTGCAACTGGCACTCGGCGACGCGCTTGCGGTGGCGCTTCTCGAGGCCCGCGGCTTCACCGCGCTCGATTTCCGTGTCTTCCATCCCGGCGGCAAGCTGGGCGCCATGCTGAGCCATATCGGTGATATCATGCATACCGGAAGCCGTGTGCCGCTGGTGAAGAAGGGGACACCGGTTCCGACGGCGGTTATGACGCTTGCGGAAATGCGTTTCGGTTGCGTCGGCATCACCGACGAGGATGGTCGCCTGTGCGGCGTCGTCACCGACGGTGACCTCGCCCGCGGGCTCAACCTCAATCTCGGTGCGATGATCGTCGACGACATCATGACGCGCGATCCGAAGACGGTGAAGGAAAGGACGCTCGCCACGAGCGCCATGGCCCTTCTCAACCAGCACAATATTTCGGCGCTGATCGTGGTGGATGACGAACGCCATCCGATCGGCATCGTCCACTTCCACGATCTTCTGCGCGTCGGCGTCGCCTGATCTAGGCGGCCGCCTCTACCTTCAGATCACGCCCGTCGGCGGAAACCACCGTTACGCGCGTTCCTGCCGGCAGGTCAGGCCCCATGACGGGCCACCAGGTGTCGTCAAGGCGGATGCGGCCGCGGCCTTCCCGGATCGGCTCATGGAGCGTTGCGGTGCGGCCGACCAGGCTTTCGCCGCGGCGGTTGAGATAGGGCTGGTCGCTGGTTTCGTGCCGGCCATAGAAGCGGCGTCCGGCGAGCGCGAAAGCGCCGGCCAGAACGGCAAACAGCACGAACTGCAGCTGCCAGGGCCAGAAGGCGGCATCCCAGAGCAGAAGCGACAGGACGCCGATGACGATGGCGGCCGCACCGATCCAGATCAGGAAGACGCCGGGCGCGACAAGTTCGGCGGCAAGCAGAACAATGCCGATGATCCACCAGCTCCAGGGGCCGAGATTGGCGGCGAGTGTCTGCAGCATGGTCAGGTCTCGTTCCGCGGAGCGAACGGATTGACGGGCGGCGTCGTGCGGGGTGAGGGCGTGGGCGCCGGTCGCGGGGAGGAGGGCGTGGCCGGCTGTTGCGGCACTGACGAGCGGATGCGCGCCGGGCCGTCGCCATCACCGAAAACCTCCTTGGCGATCGCGCCGATGCCACCCAGCGAGCCGATGAGCGAAGAAGCCTCGATCGGCATCAGCACGATCTTCGAGTTGGGAGCCTTGCCGATCTCCGTCAGGGCTTCCGTATATTTCTGGGCGACGAAGTAATTGATTGCCTGCACGTCGCCGAGGGCTATCGCCTGCGAGACGGATTGCGTCGCCTTTGCTTCCGCCTCAGCCAGACGTTCCCGCGCCTCCGCCTGACGGAAGGCTGCTTCGCGCTCGCCCTCGGCCTGCAGGACGGCAGCCTGCTTCGCGCCTTCGGCGCGCAGGATCTGCGCGTTCCGTGCACCCTCGGCTTCCAGCACTTGGGCGCGCTTCTCGCGCTCGGCCTTCATCTGCCGGCCCATGGACTGGACAAGGTCAGCCGGCGGCTGGATGTCCTTGATCTCGACGCGGGTTACCTTGATGCCCCACGGGCCGACCGCTTCATCCACCACGCGGAGCAGCCGCTCGTTGATCACCTCGCGGTTGGAGAGGAGTTCGTCGAGATCCATGGATCCCATCACGGACCGGATGTTGGTCATCGTCAGGTTCTGGATCGCATTCTTGAGGTCGGCAATCTGATAGGCAGCCTGAGCAGGATTTAGGACCTGGTAAAAGGCGACGGCGTCCGCCGAGACGCTGGCATTGTCCTTGGTGATGACTTCCTGGGTCGGCACGTCCAGCACCTGCTCCATCACGTTCATGCGGGCGCCGATGCGCTCGATGAATGGCGTGATCAGGTTCAGCCCCGGATCGAGGGTGCGGGTGTAGCGGCCGAACCGTTCGACGGTATAGCGATATCCCTGCGGCACCGTCTTGATTCCGGCGAACAGGACCAGGATGACGAGTAGAACGATCGCAATAACGACGATATCGAAGCCGCCCAACATGGCTGACCCTCCAGCTCAAGAAGTCTGAGACTGGAGTATCATGTTCCCGCCACGGATCAAACGAAAGAGGTCAGACCCAGCCCTGAAGCTCGCGGCGAACGACCGTTTCCAGGACGCCCATGCCCTCCGGGCTGTCGTTGAGGCAGGGGATGTGCAGGAACTTCTCGCCGCCGTGGTGCTGGAAGATCTCTCCGGCCTCGCCAGCGATCTCCTCCAGGGTCTCAAGACAATCGGAGACGAAGCCGGGGTTCATGACGGCGATGCGCTTGATGCCTTCGTCGCCCAGCTTCTCCATGGTCTTGTCCGTATAGGGTTGCAGCCATTCCTCCGGCCCGAAGCGGGACTGGAAGGTGACCATGAACTTCTCTTTCGGAAGGCCGAGGCGCTCCCGTAGCAGGCGGCCGGTCTTCTGGCAGTGGCAGTGATAGGGGTCGCCCTGCTTGAAGTAGGATTGGGGAATGCCGTGGAAGGAGGCCACCAGCATTTCCGGCTCCCAGTCCACCTGTGCCAGCGCCTTCTCGACGGAAACCGCCAGCGCCTCGATATATGTCGGGTCATCGTGGTAAGGCGGGACAGTCCGGACCGCCGGCTGCCAGCGCATCTTCATCAGGTGCTCGAAGGCCTTGTCGTTGACGGTCGCCGTCGTCGAGGCAGCGTATTGCGGGTAGAGCGGGAAGAGCAGGATCCTTTCGCAGCCCTGGGCGTGGAGCGCGTCGATCCTCGAGGCGATAGAGGGGTTGCCGTAGCGCATGGCCCAGTCGACCACGACGTTCGGCAGGTCCTTCAGGCGCTCGGCCATCAGTTCACCCTGGTTGCGGGTGTAGGTCCGCAGATAGCTCTCGTCGAGGTCCTTGTTCCAGATTTCCTCGTAAGCCTTGCCGACCTTCTGCGGGCGCTTGTTCAGGACGATGCCGTAGAGGATCGGGTACCAGTAGAGACGCGACCACTCGATCACGCGACGGTCGGACAGGAACTCCGCCAAGTAGCGGCGCATTGGCCAGTAATTGGTACCGTCGGGCGTGCCGAGATTGACGAGGAGGACCCCGACCTTGCCGAACTTCACTGGGGGATGACCGGCCGGGAGGTGGCTCGTGATGGCGTCCATTTCAATGATCCGATTGCTGTTCAGCGGTTTATACGGCACCGCAACACGTTTGGTTCTATCTAGAAACAAAAAACGGTCCGGGGAAGCCCTGGACCGTCGGCATTTGCGAGACAAATCGTCTTAGCGGGGCGGCAGGCGAAGCTCGGTCCCGACCGTCAGGACATTCGGATTGCGCAGTGCGTTTTCCTCGGCGATCCTCTTCCACATCGTCCCGTCGCCATAGACCGACTCGGCGATCTTCCACAGAGAGTCGCCACGGGCAACGGTATGCGTCTGCTCTTGCGGCGAAGCCTCGGTCGCAGCAGGGGCAGCGGTTTCCGCGGCCGGTGCCGTTTCCGCCGGTGCAGGCGTCGTTGGTGCCGCCGTGTCAGCCGGAGCAGCAGGCGCCGGCGTGGCCGGTGTAGCAGCTGCCGGTGCCTCGGCTGCGGGTGCCTCGGCTGCAGGTGCCGCCGGTGCCTCGGTGGCCGGCGCCTCCGGCTGAGCGGCCTCGCCAGCAGCGGCCACTTCGGTTATGCGGCCGTCCGTGTAGGGCTCGTAGGGCGAGTTGGCGCCCAGATAATCAGCCACTGCCTGCTCGAGATTCGGGCCGAAGTCGTAGGGATTGACGGCATTTGTCGCGAAGATCTTGTAGCCGTCGCCGCCGCCGCGAACATAGTTGTTGGTAACCACGCCGTAGGTCTTTTCGGCATCGAGCGGCACGAAGGCATCGCCTTCCTTGACCTGAACGTCGGTGACCCGCTCGCCAGCCGGCTTCGACTTATCGAAGGAGTACTTCATGCCCGCCACCTGCGGGAAGCGGCCAGCAACCTCCTCGATCTGGCTGACGCCGTTCTCGAGTGCGGCGCGAAGGTCGGATCCCTTGAGCTGGAAGGTGGCAATGGTGTTCTGGAACGGCAGGACGGTCAGGACCTCGCCCATCGTCACGTCGCCAGAATCGATCGAGGCACGCAATCCACCGCTGTTGGCGATCGAAATGGTGATGCCCTGATCCTTGACCCGGTCGAGCTGCGCGTCGGCAACGAGATTGCCCATGGAGCACTCTTCGACACGGCAGACATCGCGATCGCCGACGATCGTATCCTGCGTCGAGCCAACCACCTTCTGCTTCAGTTCCTCCAGGGGCTTGCCGAGCTCCTCCACCTTGGCGGCATAGCCGGCGTCGGGTACCACGGAGGAGTCGAGGAGTTGCGGCGCGCCTTCGGCCGACGTTACAACGCCGTTGTCGTCGAAGACGACCTTCAGGTCGCCCAGATACTTGGAATAGGCATAGGCCTGCACGATCGGCACATCCGTGCCGCCGGGATTCTTCACCAGGGTCGGGTAGGGACCGGCAGCCTTCTCGTCGGTGCTGGAAAGGAGAGTGTGGCTATGGCCGCCGACGATGACGTCGATGCCGTCCACGGCTGCGGCGATCTCCTGGTCGCGGTGATAACCGACATGCGAGAGAAGGACGATCTTGTTGATGCCCTGGCCTTCGAGGTCGGCAACCGCCTTCTTCAGATATTCCACCTCGTCCTCGAAGCGGATCTTGTCGCCGGGCGAGGACGTCTCGTCGGTGTCGGTTGCAAGCACGGAGACCACCGCCACCTTCTGCCCACCGATGTCCTTAATGATGTAGGGCTCGAACTTGCCGGCGACCGGGCTGCCCTCGGCGGCAATCGTGTTGCCGGAGATGATCGGAAATTCCGATGCCTCGATGAACTTCAGCAGTTCCTCCGGGCCGTCGTCGAACTCGTGGTTGCCGATCGCCATGGCGTCGAAGCCGATGCCGTTCATGAAGTCGGCGATCGGGCCGCTCTTGAACATGCTGTAGAAGAGCGAGCCCTGGAACTGGTCGCCTGCATCGAGGACAAGAACGTTGGCGTCGGCGAGTTCGCCGCGACGGGTGTCGATGGCGGTCTTTACCCGCGCGATGCCGCCGAAGCACTCGTTCTTCGATGCTTCTTCCGCCGAGCAGGTGGAATCGTACTTGTTGATAGCCTCGATGCGCGAATGGAGATCGTTGATGTGGAGGATATTGAGCTCGTAATCGGCCAGCGCGCTGCCGGCAAAGAGGGCAATCGCCGAGGCGGTCATCAGCCCCAGTCTCAACGTTTTCATCATTGTGTCTCTCTCCTGTTGTCGCGGTCGGATCACGATCCGGCGGCGTCCGATCCCATTGTCCCACGATCGGCGACGGGGCATGGTTTCATCAAGGCAGGACGACTGCAAGGGGAAATGTGCAGTGCGGGAGGCACCGGGGGACGCCTCCTCCGAAACGAAAAAGCCCCGCCATGGGCGGGGCTTTTGGAACATAGATCAAGAGTGTGTCAGCTGCGGCGGGTCAGCGAGAACTGGGCGCCGCTGTCCTGCGTGCAGTTCAACTGGCTCTGGGAGACAAGAGCGCAGTTGACGCGCGACTGGGTGTTGCGGACCAGCGACGTCATGCTGATCTCGACAAGGGTGGGCGACAGGCTGACATAGGTGCCGGAGGCGAGAAGCGTGTTGCTGTCAGTTGACCGGGTATTGAAGGTGCCGCCCTGGAAGGTGGAGACAATTCCATTGGGGTCCACCCACGCACCTTCGACGCCCTGAGGCTGCGCCTGCGGCGGCGGAAGCCGCGGCGGCGGATTAGAGACGCAGGCAGTCAGCGTGGCGGCGGCAATCAGCACGATGCTCGCTTTCAGTTTCATGTCGGTGTCTCCCGCGGTTCGGCCGATGGTGATTTACTTTGTGAACTGTATCTACTGCAGATTCGAAAGTTTCGCAGCCCTTTTCCGGCTCTTTCAACAAGGGAGAGGCGAAAACCACGGCCTCCCCCCTGCGCAAGCACCCGTCAGCGCACCAGAATGTTGCGGAACTGCCAGGGGTCGGAGGTGTCGATGTCCTCGGGGAAGAGGCCCGGGCGTCCCTCAAGAGGCGTCCAGTCCGTGTAGTGGCCTTCGACCGGGCCGAGATAGGGCCGCTGTACTTCGAGGCACCGCTTGTAGTCCACCTCGTCGGCCTCGACGATGCCGGCCTTCGGGTTCTCCAGCGCCCAGACCATGCCGGCCAGGACGGCGGAGGTCACCTGCATGCCGGTGGCATTCTGGTAGGGAGCGATGCGGCGGGTCTCCTCCAGCGACAGGCGCGAGCCATACCAGTAGGCATTCTTCTCGTGGCCGTAGAGCAGGACGCCGAGTTCATCGACGCCATCCACAAGTTCGTCCTCGTCGAGCACGTGCTGGACGGGCTGCGCCTTGCCGCCATTGCCGAACATCTCGTGCAGCGAGAGGACGGCGTCGTTGCAGGGATGGTAGGCGTAGTGGCAAGTGGGGCGATAGGCCACCTCGCCATGCTTGTCGCGCACGGTATAGTAGTCGGCGATCGAGATTGCCTCGTTATGGGTGACGAGGAAGCCGTATTGCGGGCCGGGTGTGGGGCACCAGCTGCGGACGCGCGTGTTGGCACCTGGCTGCTCGAGGTAGATCGCCGCCTGGCAACCCTTCTTGTGCTTCTTTGCGTTCTTCGGCATCCAGTTTTCATGGGTGCCCCAGCCGAGTTCCGACGGCTGCAGGCCTTCCGCGATGAAGCCCTCAACGGACCAGGTGTTCCAGAAGACGTCGAGCGGCTTGGGGTTCTTGGTGCGCTGCGTGTCGCGCTCCGCGATGTGGATACCCTTGACGCCCAGCTTCTTCATGAGCTTCGCCCAGCCTTCGCGATCCTCGGCAGAGGGCTCCTCGAAGCTCAGCCCCGTCTCGTTCGCGAGGTCCACCAGGGCCTGCTTGACGAACCAGGAGACCATGCCGGGATTGGCGCCGCAGGTGGAGACCGCCGTGGTGCCGCCCGGGTTCTTCGCCTTCTCGCGGCGGACCGTTTCGCGCAGCGCGTAGTTGGTGCGTTCGGCGTTCTTCACCGAGGTGTCGAAGTAGAAGCCAAGCCAGGGCTCGATGACCGTGTCGATATAGAGCACGTCCAGCTTGCGGCAGAACTTCATCAGGTCGAGAGACCCGGTGTCGACCGAGAGATTGACGCAGAAACCCTGGCCGCCGCCATTGGTGAGAAGCGGCTTCAGGAGGGTCTTGTAGTTGTCTTTCGTGACGTGTGCCCGGATATGTCTGACGCCGTGCCTGGCAAGGATCTCCGCTCCGTCGTCGCGCGGATCGATGACCACCATCCGGCTCTTGTCGAACTTGAAGTGACGTTCGATGAGCGGCAGGGTCCCGCGGCCGATGGAGCCGAAGCCGATCATCACGATCGGGCCCGTAATTTCGCCATGCACCGGGTAGTTCTGTTCAGACATATCTCTCTCCTTCGCCGCCTCGGCATCACGCCGCTGCGCCGCTTGGCCGACAGGGAACGGATGGGAGCGCTGATCGCAATGCCGGCGCTCTAGATCATAAATCCCCGTCACAATAAAGAGGTTGCGAACGGAGGCTCAAAAAGCCGCATCCGGTTGCGGACCGTAGGCCTGACGGACCTGAGGAACGGGGGTCAGCCCGCCCGGTTTCGTCGCAAATGATCGACGAGTGCCCGTATGGTGGACGTCAACATCAAGGGCGTGCTGCACGGTATCGCCGCGGTCCTGCCCGAAATGACCGAGCGCGGCTCCGGCCACATCATCAACATCGCCTCGATCGGCGCCCTCTATGTCGCTCCGACTGCGGCGGTCTACTGCGCCACCAAGTTCGCGGTACGGGCGATTTCCGACGGGTTGCGGCAGGAGCGAGACGACATCCGCGTTACCTGCATCCATCCGGGCGTGGTGGAAAGCGAGCTCGCCTTGACCATAACCGATCCGACCGCCGCCGAGGCGATGAAGGACTATCGCGCCATCGCGCTGACGCCCGACGCCATCGGCCGCGCCGTCCGGTTTGCCATAGAGCAGCCTGAGGACGTCGACGTTAACGAGATCGTCGTGAGGCCCCTGCGTTCTTCAAATTAAGGAGACTGACATGCCGTGAAAGCACGCCATCCTGATCACAGCCGCGCTTGCAGGCGCGGCTCTCGGTACCGCAAAGGCGGAGGACAAGATGACCATCACGACTGAAAGACAGACGCATCCCTATGCCGGCATGTGGGTGACGGACGACAATCGTGTCCGACACGAACTCCTTCCGAATGGCCGCTACGACGAAGCCCGCGGCACGCGCGAGAGCGCCTACCAAGGCCGATATGTCGTTTCCGGCAACCATATCGACTATTGGGATGATACCGGCTTCACCGCGGACGGAGAGTTCGTCGATGACAATACGCTGCACCATGGCGGCATGATCCTGCGGCGGAAGCCCTAGCTGCCTTCCACCAGTTCCGCAGGGATCAGCCCGCGCAGGGCATTGCCGACGAAGAGCCGGCGGTTCGACAGCGCCGCCGGCTTCAGCACCTCGGAACGAGCCTTGCCTTCGCGGATCAGCTCGGCGCGCAGGATGCCGGGCAGCAGGCCGCTCGCCAGGGCAGGGGTC
Organism: Pseudorhizobium banfieldiae; assembly: GCF_000967425.1. Lineage (NCBI taxonomy): Bacteria > Pseudomonadati > Pseudomonadota > Alphaproteobacteria > Hyphomicrobiales > Rhizobiaceae > Pseudorhizobium > Pseudorhizobium banfieldiae. The sequence continues at coordinate 2,632,225 of NZ_FO082820.1, read as the reverse complement.
AGCAGCATGCCGCCATCGCCTTCGACGAAGAGATTGGTGATCGTGCCTTCGCAGACTTCGCCGCGCTCATTCAGAAGCAGCACCTCGTCCGCCTCATCCCGAGAGAATTCGGCGCGGGCGGTCTCGTAGAGGTCGCGGCGGGTCGTCTTGTGGCGCAGGAAGGCGTCGGAGGAAGAAAGCCGCTGCGCGGCTATGCGCAAGCGCCAGACCTTCTCCTCCGGTTCCGGCTCGAACGGTGAGGTGGTGACTTCCGTCCGTCCGCGGTAGGTGACGGTGAGCCGGACCCGCAACGGGCGGTCACCGCTGACGGCAAGCTTCAGCGCTGTTTCGGGATCGGCCGGGGAGAGGAAGCCGAGGGCATCGGCGGAGCGCTTCAGCCGTCGAATGTGCTGGTCGAGGCGCAGAAAGCCCTGTTCCGGTTCCCAGCGCAGAGTTTCGATCAGCGAGAGATCGCCTGATTGCCGACTGCGAACTGCGCCTTGAGAAGACATTCCTGATATTCCGCCTCGGCTGTCGAATCGAACACGATTCCTCCGCCGACATTGAAGACGGCATCGCCGTCCTTGAAAAGGGTGAGCGTGCGGATGGCGACGGAAAACTGCATCGGCCCCTTGGGATCGCACCAGCCGATCGCGCCACAATAGGCATCGCGCGGGCGATCCTCCAGTTCGTGCAGGATGCGCATCGCCCACATCTTCGGGGCTCCGGTGATGGAGCCGCAGGGGAAGAGGGCGGCCATGATCTCCGGCAGGCCGACCTCCGCCCGCAGACGCGCGCGCACATGGCTCACCATCTGGTGCACGGTCGGATAGGTCTCGATCGCGAAGAGCTTCGGGACGGAGAGGGTTCCGACCTCGCTGATCAGCGAGATGTCATTGCGCAGGAGATCGACGATCATCCGGTTCTCGGCCTGCGTCTTCTCGTCTGCCAGCATGGCGGCGACGATTGCTTCGTCTTCCCGGGGCGAGGCGCCGCGCGGAGCGGTGCCCTTCATCGGATGCGTCTCGATCCAGCCATCGTCATCAACCTTGAAGAACAGTTCCGGCGAACGCGAGAGGATAACGGGCCCGCCAAGATCGACCAGCGCGCCGTAATGAACCGGCTGGCGCGCGACGAGAGACCAGAAAGCCGCACGCAGATCACCCCGCCAGCGGGCGGTGACGGGCATGGTGAGGTTCGCCTGATAGATGTCGCCACGGCGGAGGTGTTCGTGCAGCCGGTCGAAGCGCTCCCGGTAGGTGTCGATATTCCAGGCGGTGCGGGGCTCTGTCAGCCAGTCTTCTTCGGCTTTGATCTCAGGTGGCTCCGCCAGAGCATGGCCGCTGCTGGCCGGGCCATCGAAGATGCCCATGGCCAGCAGCGGTGTCTTGCGGTTGTCGACGATCAGTGGCCTCAGCTTCTCCTCAAAGACGAAACCCGCCTCGTAGGAGAGATAGCCGGCGAGCCAGTAGCCATCCTGCCGCGCCTTTTCCAGCCAGGCGAGCGCCGGCAGCACCTCTTCCGCCGTCCGGGCGATGACGAGGTCGCGCGGTTCGCGGAACAGCAGGCTTTGCGACCGTTTGTCGTCGCGGAAGAGGACGTAGGGCCCGTGCTTCGTCATGTGAGTCTGTGCGCCCAGGAAGCCCCAATGCGCCTCACGCCTTGTCCAGCGCCTCCAGTTCGTCGATCAGCCCCTCGATCATCGACAGGCCCCTGGACCAGAAGGACGGATCGGTGGCGTCGAGGCCGAAGGGGGCCAGCAGTTCCGAGTGGTGCTTGGTGCCGCCGGCCTTCAGCAGTTCGAAGTACTTCGCCTGGAAGCCGGGTTCTGCGTTCTGGTAGACCGCGTAGAGGGAGTTCACCAGGCAGTCACCGAAGGCATAGGCGTAGACGTAGAAGGGCGAGTGGATGAAGTGGGGAATATAGGTCCACCACGTCTCGTAGCCTTCCGAGATGCGGATCGCCGGCCCCAGACTCTCTTCCTGGACCGATAGCCATAGCTCGCCGATCTGCTCCGAGGTGAGTTCGCCTTCCTTGCGGGCGGTATGGAGCTTGCGTTCGAACTCGTAGAAGGCGATCTGGCGCACGACCGTGTTGATCATGTCTTCGACCTTCTGGGCAAGCATGGCCTTGCGCTCGCGCTTGTCCTTCGTCTTGTCGAGAAGGGCGCGGAAGGTCAGCATCTCACCGAAGACGGATGCGGTTTCGGCCAGTGTCAGCGGCGTCTGCGCCATCAGGGCACCCTGTTCGCCCGCCAGCACCTGATGCACTCCGTGGCCGAGCTCATGCGCAAGCGTCATCACGTCGCGCGGCTTGCCCATGTAGTTGACCAGCACGTAGGGGTGGGCCGAGGGAACGGTCGGATGGGCGAAGGCGCCCGGCGCCTTGCCGGAACGCACGGGCGCATCGATCCACTCCTCGTCGAAGAAGCGGCGGGCGATGTCGGCCATTTCAGGGGCGAAGCCGGCATAGGCGGAAAGCACGGTTTCCTTCGCATCCGGCCAGGAAATGAGCGCCTTCGGCGTCTCCGGAAGCGGCGCATTGCGGTCCCAGAAGTTCATCTGCTCCATGCCCAGCCATTTCGCCTTCATGGCGTAGTAGCGATGCGACAGGCGGGGATAGGCGTCGCGAACGGCGGCGGCCAGCGCATCGACCACGTCGCGCTCCACCCGATTGGCAAGATGGCGGCTGTCAGCAATATCCTTGAAGCCGCGCCAGCGGTCGGAGATTTCCTTGTCCTTCGCAAGCGTGTTGGTGATCAGCGTGAAGACGCGGATGTTCTGCTGGAAGGTCTTCGACAGGGCTTCGGCGGCCTTGCGGCGCACCGGCTCTTCCGGCTCCTGCAGCATGTTGAGGGTGATCTCGAGCGGCAGCTTCTCCCCGTCGACCTCGAATCGAAGCTCCGCCATCGTCTCGTCGAACAGACGGTTGAAGGCGGCGGCACTCGTCATCGACTTTTCCAGGAAGAGCTGCTCGATCTTGTCCTCCAACTGGTAGGGCTTGTCCTTGCGCAGGTCGACGATCCAGGGACGGTAGTGTCCCGCCTGCGGGTCGCGCTCCATGGCCGCGTCCACGACTGCATCATCGATCCGGTTAAGTTCCAATGCGAAGAACAGGAGGTGGGCGGAAAGATCCGTCAGCTTCGACTGCACGTCGCCATAGAACTTGCCGTTGGCGGGGTTGGATGTGTCGGAGAAATAGGTGAGGCCGGCAAAGGAGCCGATCCTGCCGAGCAGGTCCTCCAGCGTCTCGTAATCTGTCAGCGCCTGGCCCAGCCCTTCCTTCCCTGTCTTCACGGCGGCGTCGGCGAGCCTGCCCTTCCACTTGGCTTCAAAATCGCGGCAGAGCGTGCCGGCCCGCTCCATGTCGGCCTTGAACTCCGGGGCCTCACGGGACGGATAGAGGTCGGAAAGCTTCCAGACCGGCAGCAATCCGAGGGCCGGATCGGTGGCCGCATGTTCCGCGGGTGTCTGCAGGGTCTTGTAAGGGGTGTGACGGAGCATCGACCAGTTCCTTTTATTCCTCGTGTCGCCGCCCTGTTTTCCGTGGCGGCCGTTAAAATGCAAGAGTTTCTCAAAAGAGGATGTTCAAGTCTTTCTGGCACAACCCCCGGCATACGAAGCCCTTGTTGGACATTATGAATGATGTCGGGAGCCGAGCATGATTGCCCAAATCCTTGTAGTTGACGACGATCCGGTTCAGCGCCGCCTGTTGAAGAACGCGCTCGAACGTCACGGACATGTGGTTCACACAGCCGAGAACGGTCTGGGTGGCCTAGCGTTTCTGAAGCATGGCGGCGACCAGATCAATGTCATCGTCCTCGATCTGATGATGCCGGGCCTGGATGGACTCGGCTTCCTCAAGGCGACCCGCGAGGCTGGCATCGAGACGCCGGTGATCGTGCAGACAGGTCATGGCGGCATCGAGACGGTGGTGGAGGCCATGCGGGCCGGCGCCTTCGATTTCGTCGTCAAGCCGGTCTCTCCCGAACGCATTGCGGCCTCCGTCGCCAATGCGCTCACCGTCGACCGCAAGGAAGGCCGCAGCCGGACTGCGCGCCGCTCGCGGAGCGGCGCCGTGACCTTCAGCGACATCGTATCCGCAAGCCCGGAAATGCTGCGCGTCATCGAACTGGCGCAGCGGGCTGCCCACTCATCCATTCCGGTCGTCCTGGAAGGCGAATCGGGTGTCGGCAAGGAAATGGTCGCGCGGGCGATCCAAGCTGCTAGCGATCGGGCCGGCAAGCCCTTCATCACCGTCAACTGCGGAGCCATTCCGGAGAATCTTGTGGAAAGCATCCTTTTCGGTCACGAGAAAGGCGCGTTCACGGGAGCCACCGAGCGGCATACTGGCAAGTTCGTCGAGGCCGATGGCGGAACGCTCTTCCTCGACGAAATCGGTGATCTCCCGCTGGACGTACAGGTGAAGCTCCTGCGCGCCGTCCAGCAGGGGGAGATCGAGACGGTCGGATCGGCCAAGGTGCAGAAGGTCAATGTCCGCCTGATTTCGGCGACTAACAAGGACCTTATCGAGGAGGTCAGGGAAGGGCGCTTCCGGGAAGATCTCTACTATCGTCTCAACGTCTTCCCGATCACGATCCCGGCCTTGCGCCGCCGCAAGGAGGACATCCCGCATCTCGCACGGGTCTTCGCCGACCGGTTCTCGCTCGAACAGAAGCTGCCGCGCCCGGTGACCATCGGGCCGACGGCAATGGCTCTGCTCACCGCCCATGACTGGCCGGGCAATATCCGGGAGCTCGAGAACGCCATCTTCCGGGCGGCCGTCCTGGCACAGGCGGACGAACTGACAGACGCGGATTTCCCACAAATTGCCGCACAATTGCCTGAGTTCCGATCGGAGGAATTGCGGCATGCGGAGACGGTTGCGACGGCTGCGCCGAGGGCGGCTGAAATGCACCAGCCCGCGTCCTCGCCTGTGGTGCTGCCCACCCCGGACGGCTTCATCGGTGTGCCGGTCCAGCCGGCCCGTCCGGACCCCCGCGCCCTGCTGGCTGCCGCCTATCCCGCTTCCGCCAACGTGATACCGACGACGGATACTGCCGGAGAGGTCCGCAAACTGGCCGAGGTCGAGGAGGAACTCATTCGTTTTGCACTGAAATTCTACCGCGGCCAGATGAGCCAGGTGGCGAGGAAGCTGGGCATCGGCCGCTCGACGCTCTACCGCAAGCTGAAGGACTACGGCATCGATCCGGACAACCCTCTGAAGGAGGCCGCCTGAACCGCGTCCATTAGAGATCGTTAACCTTCGCGCAAGGATGTTCTGTCACCCTCTGTCAATCTCTTGGTAGCGATTTGTTGACTCTTCGAGAGATGCTTGTGATTGTGTGGCAAATTTGCCATCGTCTCACCGCAATTGACAGTCATCACGACAACGAGGGAAGTTGTCGACAGGACGGGGACAGCCTTGCAGGATCTGAATGCGAACCAAACGCCCCATGGCGCCGGCGAGCGCGGCAACGCAACCGCTTTCCTGAGGTTTCTGGTGAAGGGTGCCGCATCCCTTGCCGTCGCAGCCTGTCTGGCGCTGCCGCTACTGTCCGTTTCCGCCACGCAGGCGGCTGCCGAGACCCGCAGCCTGAAGCTCTATTTCGTCCATACGAAAGAGCGCGCGAACATTGTGTTCAAGCGCAACGGCAAGTTCGATCCGAAAGGCCTGCAGCAGGTCAACAACCTGCTGCGCGACTGGCGCCGCAACGAGCCGACGAAGATGGACCCGCGCCTTCTCGATCTCGTCTGGGAAGTCTATCGGCGCAGCGGCGCCAACGACTATATCCACGTGGTCTCCGCCTACCGCTCGCCGGCAACGAACGGCATGCTTCGTTCGCGCAGCAAGGGCGTGGCCAAGAACAGCCAGCACATGCTCGGCAAGGCGATGGATTTCTATATCCCCGGCGTCAAGCTCTCTACCCTTCGGGCACTGGCCATGAAGATGCAGGTGGGCGGCGTCGGCTACTATCCGACATCCGGTTCCCCCTTCGTGCACCTCGATGTCGGCGGCGTGCGGGCATGGCCGCGCATGAGCCGGCAAGAACTGGTCAGCCTCTTCCCCGATGGCAATACAGTCCATCTTCCGGCTGACGGAAAGCCGCTGCCTGGCTACCAGCAGGCCCTTGCAAGCTACAAGAAGCGCCTGAGCTCGGGTCAGCAGATCGAGATCGCCAGCACGTCGGGCGGCGGTTCCGGCAAGAAGCGTCCGAACCTGCTCGCGATGCTCTTCGGTGGTGGCGACGAGGACGAGGATGCCGATGCAATCGCAGCACCGGAGCCCGTCGAGCGTCCGGCACCGGCCGTGCCTGCGGCCCGTGCCCAGGAGCCCGTCATGGTCGCTGCTGCCCAGCCACAGGAGTTGCCTGGCGTAGAAACGATCGCGGCTCCCGTGCCGCAGAACCGTCCCTCCTTCCGCAACGACGGCGGACCGGGCGGACTGGCGACGGCGCTCTATTCGCCGGCGCGCAGCACCGCCCAGGAGGCGCTCGCCGCCGCGCTTCCGGCGCAGCCAGCGCCTGCCGCGCAGCCGGAAGGCGAGGCGTTCGCCGACCTGCAGGACTATGCGATCCCGGTTCCCACGCTGCTTGGTCCGCGTGGCCTCAAGGGTGACGCTGAAGCTGGCGTGATGACCGCCTCGATCGACAGTGCGCTGCCCGAAGCCGCGCTGTCCTCCGTCCCGCTTCCCGCGGCCCGGCCGTCGGGTGCGGAGGCCCTGCTTGCATCCGCGCAAATTGAACCCGAGAGCGAAGGCGATCTTGGCGAACAGCAGGCGCTTACGCCGGCGGTCGTCGCCGCCCTGGCAGAAAGCGGCGCCTATGCCCGTTCAACGCTTGCTCCGTCCGCGCCTGTTGCCGCGGAAAGGTCCGTCGATGTCGCAGCCCTTCCTGCCGGAGCGGCCGATGTGTCAGCTGCAAACCGGCGGTTCGGCGACGGTTTCGACGCGCCGACGCAAGTTCCTGTTCCCACGAAGGGCGGCCGCAATGCCGCACTCGGCAACCGCGATGTCCAACAGGACGCCGGCCCGGCCTTGACGGGAGAGATGCTGGCAAAGTGGGCCGTGAGCAACAACCGCGTGGCCGAGGTGGCTTCGGTGAAGGCGCCGCGGGTCGTCAGCCGCACGTTGAGCACCGCCTACACCACGGCCTATGCCTCAAGCGGCTTCAAGCCAGTCACCAAGACCGCCTCGATCGACCCAAGCCGGTTCAGTCCGAAGAAGCCGATCAGCCAGTAATCCAAGATTATCACGTGAGAGAAAGGCCGCCTGCGGGCTGCTTTCTTGCGTCCGGTCTTTGCTTCTTGCCGGAAAGGCGAAAGCCCCGAAGTTGGTTTACAACGCCGGGGCCATGAGACTGAATAGGATCGGGGATGTCGCGCCGCTTAGGCGGCGTCGGCTTCCGGTGCGCCTTCGATCATTCCGAGGGCCTGCAGGTAGGTGTCGAGGATCAGTTCCTCCTCCATCCGCTCCTGATCGTCCTTCTTGCGCAACGCGATCACCTTCTTGAGGATCTTCGTGTCGAAGCCCATGGACTTGGCTTCGCCGTAGACGTCCTTGATATCGTCGGCGATCGTCTTCTTTTCTTCTTCCAGTCTTTCGATGCGCTCGACAAATGCGCGGAGTTGGTCGCGGGCGACGCCATGAGCATCAGACATCGAGGTCTCCTGTAGTGCGGGTTCTGAAGATTGGTTCGTCACCTGCCGCGAAGGGCGGCCGAGGTCAAGCCGAATCGACGGCGGCCTCAGTGATCAACAGGCTTGTTTCTCTCAAATGCGGCTTTTTGATCGCCGGATGCTTCATTCTGGTGGAGCTTCTTCCACTCCTCGTAGGGCATGCCGTAGACGATCTCGCGCGACTGGTCCTTGCTCATTTCCACGCCCGCAGCGGTGGCGGCGTCGCGATACCAGTTGGAAAGGCAGTTGCGACAGAAGCCGCCGAGGTTCATGAGGTCGATGTTCTGAACGTCGCTGCGCTCGCGCAGGTGCTGGACGAGCCGGCGGAAGGCGGCTGCCTCGAATTCCGTCTTCTGCTGTTCCGTCAGTCCGCTCATGGTCTTCTTCTCCCTTTTCGATGTCAGCTTCCATAGGGGCCGGTTCGCGAGGCAAAGACCCGGTATTCGTGCAGAGCCGGATCGTCGTTCAGCGCTGCGAAGATCGGAGCGAGACGACCGGCCCACTCATCGATGCCGACCTCGTCGCCGATCAGGTCCTGCCGCACCTCCAGAAGGGCATGCGGCGTGCCGGAAGTCATGCAGTGGCGGTACATGGTGTCACCACGAAGCGCGCCATCATAGGGCTGGTTGTCGCCGATGACGAGACCTTCCTCCCGGCGCAGCATTTCGAGCAGGGGCCGGACCGCCCTGTCATCGCTGTCCCAGAGGACGGCGGCGTGCCAGGGGCGGGGTACGCCCTTCCAGGCCGGCGTGAAGGAATGCAGCGAGAGGACGAGCGGCGCGCGCCCGCCCGCGCCAGCCTTTGCGATCGTGCGTTCCACCGCGCGGTGATAGGGACGGTGGTAGGTGTCGAGGCGCCTCGTCCACTCCTGATCCGTGATGGGGTAATTGCCGGGGATGATGGCGCCGTCGGAGATCTTCATGATCAGCGTCGGATCGTCCTCGCCGCGGTTGGGGTCGATCAGCAGCCGCGAGAAACATCCGAGCACAGCGGGGACGCCCAATTTTGCTGCCAACTGCCGGGTAAGCCCTTCGATGCCGATGTCGAAGGCGATGTGGCGGCGAAACGCACTGTCCGGCAGTCCGAGGCTTCCATACTCAGGCGGAAGGCGGTTCATCGCATGGTCGGCAAGCAGCACCATGGCGGCGTCATAATCGCCTTCTATGATCTCGAACGGTACGAAGTCTGGCATGGCAGTTGCGGGTCCCGGCATAGTGCTGGAGGAGGCTCCGGTTGATCGCATGCAGGCAGCGAAGGCGCAAGCATGGGCTCGCCGAACGATGAGTCCGGCCGCTATAATCGATTAGAGTTGCGTTGACTTTCCACCCTCGAAGGGCGAAGAAAGTGCTTCGCGAATAACCATGGGGTTCCATCGGAAGCCGTGTCGAGATCATCCCGCCTTTCCCTCACCTTGCCGCTGCGTTACGTCCCCGCTGCCGCATTCCTCGCCTCGCTGTGCATCCCGCTGTTTGCCGCCGGTGCCGCCAGAGCGGACTTTCGGGTCTGCAACGGCACGCAGAATCTGGTCGGCGTCGCGATCGGTTACCGGGCGGAGGAAGGGTGGACGACGGAAGGCTGGTGGCAGGTCCCGGCCTCGACCTGCGCCACGCTGATCGAAGGCGAACTGCAGTCCCGCTACTACTACCTCTATGCCGAAGATGCGGCACGCGGTGGCCGCTGGACCGGTGAGGTCAACATGTGCGTCGCCGAGAACGAGTTCAAGATCGTCGGCGTCCAGGACTGCTTCGCCCGCGGCTACCAGCGCATGGGCTTCAAGGAATACGATACCGGGCGCCAGGGCAGCTGGATGGTACAGCTGTCGGACGCGCCGAGCACGCAGGAAGGCCAGAATTGATGAAGCGTAACCGCAAAGTTAAAATCCTTGCGACACTGGGGCCTGCGTCATCCGAGGAAGACACGATCCAGAAGTTGCATGAAGCGGGCGCAGATCTCTTCCGCATCAACATGAGCCATGCCAGCCACGACACGATGCGCATGCTGATCCAGCGTATCCGCGCCGTCGAGACAAAGTGCGGCCGACCGATCGGCATTCTCGCCGACCTCCAGGGGCCGAAGCTGCGCGTCGGGAAGTTCGCCGACACCAAGGTGGCGCTGGAGCCGGGGCAGACGTTCACGCTGGATAATCGTGACGAGCCGGGCGATGCCAGGCGCGTCTTCCTTCCGCATCCGGAAATCCTGTCGGCCGTGAAGCCGGGCGACCGCCTGCTGATCGACGACGGCAAGCTCATGCTGCGCGCCGAAAAGACCGACGGCAAGAAGATCGTCTGTACCGTCGTATCCGGCAACAAGATCTCCGACCGCAAGGGAATCAGCCTGCCCGACACGCTTCTGCCGGTGGGCGTGCTGACCGACAAGGATCGCTCCGATCTGGATGCCGTTCTGGCGACGGGAGAAGTCGACTGGGTGGCGCTCTCCTTCGTGCAGCGGCCGGAAGACCTCGCGGAAGTGCGCAAGATCGCCCGCGGCCGCGTGGGCCTGATGTCGAAGATCGAGAAGCCGCAGGCGATCGAGCGGATCGACGAGATCATCGAACTGTCCGATGCGCTGATGGTGGCTCGCGGAGACCTCGGCGTGGAGATGCCGCTCGAGGCGGTGCCGGGCCTGCAGAAGCAACTGACCCGCGCCTGCCGCCGGGCCGGCAAGCCGGTAGTTGTCGCCACGCAGATGCTCGAATCGATGATCAGTTCGCCGGTGCCGACACGTGCGGAAGTTTCCGACGTGGCAACCGCGGTCTTCGAAGGCGCCGACGCCGTCATGCTCTCGGCGGAATCCGCCTCCGGCGATTATCCGGTCGAAGCGGTGGCGACCATGGCCTCAGTTGCCAGCACGGTCGAGCAGGATCCCTATTATTCGAACATCATCTACGCGCAGCGGCCGACGCCGGAAGCAACGGGCGCAGACGCCATTTCGCTTGCGGCCCGGCAGATCGCCGAGACGCTGAGACTCTCCGCCATCGTAACCTACACCTCGTCCGGCAATACAGGCCTGCGCGCCTCGCGCGAACGGCCGCAGGTTCCCATCATCGCGTTGTCGCCGATCGTCCAGACGGCAAGGCGGCTTTCGGTCTGCTGGGGCCTGCATTGCGTCGTCTCCCATGACGCAGAGGATCTCGACGACATGGTCAATCGCGCCTGCCGGATCGTCGTTTCGGAAGGCTTTGGCGCTCCGGGCGACCGCATCATCATTTCGGCCGGTGTACCGCTCGGCACGCCGGGCGCGACCAACATGCTGCGCATCGCCTATATCGGGGCGGACGGACAGAGCGGCATCTGATTCCGGTCAGGAGCGAGGGGCGCTCTGGCCCCTCAGGCGGGACTCGGCCGCGCGGGCGATAGCCTCGAGATCGCGGTCGTGCCCCGCCAGCTTTTCCAGCGCTGCCACGGCCACATCCGGTACGACATAGTCAGGCTTATGTCCGAGGTTGTCGATCCAGACGAGGTCGGCATGCTCGATATCTCGCTTCAGGCCGACCGAGTGAATCTCCTCGGCAACGATGGCGTCGCGGTTTCCGGTTATCACAACGGTCGGTGCGGTGATCGAGCTGTATCGGGCCGCCACCTGCTTCACGTATTCGTTGAGATTGGCGACGTCGATCGCGTTGTTGCGGAAGTTGCGGGGGCGAAGGACGAGCGCCGGCGCGCCTTCCGTCACGTATTTCTCCGGACGGGGGTTCGGGTGGAAGACGGAGTGGGTCGCTCCATCGATGCGCACCAGCCCGGCCGGCAGCGCCACAAGGCGGCTGAAAAGCCATCCGATGTAGGGCTTCTTTGCCAGGTCGTAATACCAGTCGACGCCGCCCGGCCAGGGATGGGTGGCGGGCGCGAGGAAGAGCAGTCCAGCCGTCTTTTCGGGGTGCTCCAGTGCGAAGCTCGCGGCGATCGCGCCTCCGAACGAGTGGCCCAGGATAATGGCACTTTCGATGCCGCGCAGTTCCATCAGCCGCGCAATGGCATCTGCCTGGCCATCGGGCCATGCATTCCGTTCGCTACCGCGCTCCGAATATCCGTGCCCGGGACGATCGACGAAGAGCAGGTCGGCGCGGCCCTCAAGCCGACTGCGGAACGCCGTCTCCTGATCGCGCAGGTTGCCGCTGGCCCCATGGATGAAGACGATCGGCGGCAGGTCCGCATCCTCGCCCGCAGGGACGAACAGCGAGTTCATCCGGAACCCGCCGACATCGATCAGTTCGCCGTGATTGGGAAAGCTTTGCTCGATCGCGCGCGCCTTCCAGGCGGTGAACCCGAAGGCGGCCGCGAACAGCCCGGCAATGGCGAGGGGAAGGATGACCATCGGGCGAGGAATCCTCAGGTGCGGCTGCCGGCAAGCTTTTCCTCAAGCTTGATCGCCGCCTCCTGGGCATCCCGGTCTGCAGGATAGACCGCGAGGTATCGCTGCCACGCCTTCAGCGCCAGTTCGTCCTGACCATTCTCGGCCAGTATTCCCGCAAGCCCGGAAAGGGCACCGAAGTGACGCGGCTCCCGGATCAGGACCTGGTTGATGTCTGCCATTGCCTTACGACGATCGCCCATGGTGAAGTGAAGGCCGGCGCGGCGGTTCCATACCTCCGCATAGTCGGGCTTGAGGATGGTCGCCTGATCGAGGAAGTCGAGGGCGGCTGCGTTGCGCTTCTCGTTTGCGGCCTTCGTCGCCCACTGCATCAGAAGGTTGACGGTGGCGCTGCCCGAATCATCCCACTCGGCCAGTATCTGGCTGGCGATGCCGCGGGCCTTGTCGGGGTTGCGTTCCCGCTTCAGGGAATCGAAGAGACCGGCAAGTGTGGCTTCCGGTGAGGCCTGTGTGGCCGGGGCGGCGGCAGGTTCGGAAGGCTGCGCCGATGCCGCAGAGGCCGCGGCGAGGACGGAAACAAGGGGCAGGCTGAAACGAAAATGGCGCATGCGGAAATATGTAATCCGCATGCGCCGAAGGTCAAACCCGAATAAGCCTGCGCTCGACAAATTGAACGGTACCGGCTGGGCCGATGCCGCAGTGCCGATCAGCCCTGGCGGGCCTTGAAGCGCGGGTTCTGCTTGTTGATGATGTAGACGCGGCCCTTGCGGCGAACCAGACGGTTGTCGCGATGGCGGGCCTTCAGCGCTTTCAGCGAATTCTTGATCTTCATTGCTCTTGTCCGCAGGTTTACGAGCGTTTGGGCCCGCTTGTCATTACAATCAAAAGCGCGCCGCTTTTTCCCAGGAAGAAGGGCGCGCTCTCAAGGTTGGCGTGCAGATACCGCGACGCATCGCGCCTGTCAACCATTCCGCTGCTTTTTGGGGCCGGTGAGTTGCGTCACGTGACCCATCTTGCGGCCGTCGCGGGCCTCCGTCTTTCCGTAAAGGTGCACCAGAACGTCCCGTTGCCCGAGCCATTCCGGAACGTTGCGGATGTCGTCGCCGATCAGGTTGGTCATCACGCAATCGGAATGGCGCGCGGGATCGCCCAGCACCAGGCCTGAGACGGCGCGAATGTGCTGTTCGAACTGCGAGACGACGCAAGCCGCCTCCGTCCAGTGGCCGGTATTGTGGACGCGCGGGGCGATCTCGTTGGCGACGAGGCTGCCGTCCGGCATGACGAAGAATTCGATGCCGATGACGCCGACATAGTCGAGGGCGTCGAGAAGTCTGCGGGCCCCCTCCGCGGCATGGACCGTGGTCGCATCCGAGATGCGGGCGGGCAGGGTCGAGGTGTGGAGAATGCCGTTGCGATGGACGTTCTCAGCAGGATCGTAGCAGGCGACGGTGCCGTCCCTGCCACGAGCGGCGATGATGGAGATTTCCCGCTCGAAGGCGACGAGGCTCTCCAGGATCAGCGGCACCCGGCCGAGCGAATCGAAGACACCCGCCGGATCGTCCTCCTGCGAGCGGAAGAGACGCTGGCCCTTTCCGTCATAGCCGAGGCGGCGGGTCTTGAGCACGCCCCGATCATCGAAGTCGGCAAGTGCCTTTTCCAGGTCGTCCTGGCTGTCGACCGCACGGAAATCGGCGGTGGCTATGCCGCAGTCGTTCAGGAAGCGTTTCTCCGTCAGCCGGTCCTGCGCGACCTCGAGCGCTCTCGGCGGCGGATAGACCGGCACGGACTGCTGGAGCCTCTCTGCCGCCGCAACCGGGACGTTCTCGAATTCATAGGTGACGAGCTGGCAGGCGCGGGCGAGCGCGTCGAGCGCCTCCGGATCGTCATAGGGAGCAACGATCTGTTCGCTGGCAAGCTGTGCGGCAGGGCAATCGGATTGCGGTTCCAGCACGATGATGCGGAAGTTGAGACGGGCAGCTGCCATGGCCAGCATCCGGCCCAACTGCCCACCACCGATGATCCCGATCGTGGTGGCGCTCATCAGCCTTCGTCCATAGGGTATTCGGCAACGCTGGCGCTCTGGTCGGCGCGCCATTCGTCGAGCCGGTCGGCAAGATCCTCGTCGCCGAGCGCGAGCACCGCGGCGGCCAGCAGCGCAGCGTTAACAGCGCCTGCACGCCCGATCGCGAGCGTGCCGACGGGAATCCCCGCGGGCATCTGGACGATGGAGAGAAGGCTGTCCTGCCCGGAGAGGGCCTTGGATTGGACGGGAACACCAAAGACGGGAAGGGGTGTCATGGCCGCCGTCATGCCAGGGAGATGCGCTGCTCCGCCGGCGCCAGCGATGATCACCTTGAACCCCTCGTCGCGGGCGCCCCTGGCGAAGCTGACGAGCCGGTCCGGCGTGCGGTGGGCGGAGATGATTCTCGCTTCATAGTCGACATCGAGCGCGTCGAGCGTATCGGCGGCATTCTTCATCGTCTCCCAGTCGGACTGGCTTCCCATGATGATGGCGACTGCAGGTCTCTCGGAGGTCATCCGCATATTCCCCCTCAGGCGATGATGTCGGGCAGGATCTGGTCTTCCAACTGGGTGATCTTGTCCTTGATCACCAGCTTCTTTTTCTTCATGCGCTGAATGCGCAGGGCTTCGCTGCCAACCTGGATCATCGCGTTGATCGCGGCGTCATAATCCTCGTGCTCCTGACGGAGCCTCGCAAGCGCCAGCCGAATATCCGCCTGTTCCTGGTCCGCCATTTCCACTGTCCCCATTCAACTCGAAACCTGTGCCCGATCGTCGGTAATGTGCGCAAGCTCCTACCACCAAACGGCATTAACTGGAAGTTATGCACGGCCACCAATTTGCCGCGCTGAAGCCTTGTTTTCACCTTCGACAAACGCCGCGGTTCATGTCACAATTTCTTCGTAAACCTGAAGCCTCCGGCTCAAAGGGATGGCCGGGGCAGGTTGCCAAGGAGGACATGCCGCATGACCATTCAGGCTCATATTGCATCGCTTGAAAAGAAGCACGGTGCTCTCGAAGAGGAGCTCCAGAGCGTTCTTGCGTCTCCCTCTGCCGACGATCGCGAGATCGCAGACCTCAAGCGCCGCAAGCTTCGTCTCAAGGACGAATTGCAACGTCTGAAGGCGTCGACGCGCCACTAAACCCTCAAGGAGAATGTCCCGCCGCCGGTGCCAGCCACAGCGGTGCTACTCAAGGCGGCAACGAAATCATCCACCCAAGCCTTCTGGTCGTGGCCATCTGCTGGTCACGACCAGAACTGGTCCAGCCAGAGGTTCAACCTGTCGAACCCGCTGTTGTTGACGGAATAGATCCGGCGGGTTCCCGCGACATTCACCACGACCAGATTACAGTCGAGCAAGGCCTTCAGGTGCTGCGAAACCGCGGGCCGGCTGATCGGCAGACCCTCCGCAAGTTCCCCAACCGTTCTCGGTGCGCGACGAAGCTCCTCCAGCAGGTGGCGCCGGTGCGGATCGGCGATGGCAGCGAAGGGGTCGGTGCTCGTCATGACCGCAGGCTAGCCCAAGCCTTGCCGGGAGACAATCCTGTTTGTGCGCTGCAGCAAGGCCGCCGCAAAAGGTGATGCGGCTTGCCCGAAACCGGGAGCCGACCTAGGGTTCGCTCTGGAGACGGGAGGTGGGCGATGGGCTATGCCAGAGAAGACTATGACCAGGCGTTCGAGGACGCGTGTCAGGCGCTAAGTTCGCCGGGCGAACTGGACATGGTGCGAGGGCAGATGCTGCGGGTGGAGGAGGTCCTATGGCTGGCGCTCCGCCGCGTCTTCGCAGGGATCGCGGTGGCGGTCGCTTCACTCGTCGTCCTGCCGCCGGTCTATCTCCTGGATCTACCGCAGTCGCTCGCGACGGGCCTGTTGGTCACCGGAAGCCTGCTCGCGGTCTCGGTCCTGGTCTACTGGCTTTGCCGCCTCGTGTTCCACCTCGAGATATCGAGCCGAATCAGGGGGCGACGCTTCGGCGAAGGTCTGATCGAGCCTGATGCCTCAGGCCAGTGAATCCCAGAGAAGCTTCAGACCGGTGACGAGGGCGAGGCCGTAGGTGAGCGGATAGAAGACCTCGGTCTTCAGGTTGCGGATGATCCAGGCTCCGAGCATGGTGGCGACGAGGGCGACGGGAAACAGCGTGGCGGATGCGACGAGGTTTTCCGCGTCGAGCGCGCCGAGCGCAAAATAGGGTATCAGCTTGATCGCGTTCACCAGGGCGAAGAAGCGCACGCTGGCGCCGGTATAGGCTCGCGGATCGAGCTTGAGTGGCAGGACGTAGATCTGGAAGGGCGGACCGCCCGCGTGGGCCACGAAACTGGCATAGCCGGAAAGCGTGCCCCAGAGTGTCGCGCGAACGGGGCGGTGCGGCAGCGGTGGCGCCTCGCCCCCCGCATGCGGCCACCACGCCTGGTAGAAGTATCGGGCGGCGAAGAGGATGGTTGAGACGGCGATCACGAACTTCAGGACGTTCGGGGAGACATAGGCCGAGGTTGCCCAGCCGAGAGCGATCCCAACAATGCCACCCGGCAGCAGTATCAGCAGCGTACGCCTGTCATTGTCGTTGCGCCACGCCCAGAGGGCGACGATATCCATGACGATCAGGATGGGAAGGAAGATCGCTGCAGCCTGTAGCGGATCGACGACGAGCGCCAGGATCGGAACGCCCATCAGCGCAAAGGCGCCGCCGAAGCCGCCCTTGGACAGGCCGACGAGGATGACGGCCGGAATGGCCGCCAGGAAGAAGGTGAGATCGAGAGGCATGGCAGATGGTTGATCCAGCTATCGGTCCGGTCTATCGAACGGGAGGAAAAGGCGAGAAACTACTCGTCTCACAATTTCGCGGTACAGGAAACACCATGACCGACGTCGAGAACCGCTGCCGCCTCGTCCTGATCCTTCCTGCCGGGGACGATGTGCAGACCCTAGCGAACCAGCTTCGCTCGGCGCTGGCCGGGGGCGACGTGGCGACCGTCATCATCCCGCAGTACGACCGGAACGACCACGCGTTCCAGGCCTTGGCCGAGACCGTGGTGCCGATCATCCAGGCGGCGGGTGCCGCCGCGCTGGTGGCGGGCGACAGCCGGGTCGCCGGACGAGCCAAGGCCGACGGCCTTCATGTGGCAGGAAAGAAGGAGGAACTGGACGACGCCATCGTCAAGTTCACGCCGAAGATGATCGTCGGCGCAGGCGGCGCCACGGAGCGTCACACGGCGCTGGAGATCGGCGAACTGCAGCCCGATTACATCTTCTTCGGCAAGTTCGACGGCGACATCAAGCCCGAGCCGCATCCGAAGAACCTGGCGCTTGGCGAGTGGTGGGCGTCGATGGTGGAGATCCCCTGCATCGTCATGGGTGGCAACGACGTCGCCTCCGTAGTGGCCGTCGCGGAAACCGGTGCGGAGTTCGTGGCCCTGCGGGAGGCCGTCTTCGGCGGCGCGCAAGCGGCGGAACACGCGGTCGCGGAAGCCAACCGGCTTCTCGACGAAAAAGCGCCACGGTTTGACGCTTGATGAACGGCATGCGCCCGTTTTCGCTTTCGACCATTGTTGCCCGGCTCCTCCTCGCCACTACGGCGGTGCCCTCCGTACCGGCGGTCGATGCGGCCGCGCAGGAGGCGCAACGGGCGATGACTCGACCCGTCGAACCCGATGCCCAGCCGATGAAGAAGGGCAGGGTAGGGGAAGGCAGCGAAAGCGCGCAGCCGGATGGTATCGTCCCTTCCGGCGGCGTAGAGCTCTATCAGCGAATGGGGGCAGCCCTTCCTCCCGCACCGGAAGAAAAGCCAAGTGACAGGCCCGTGGACGAGGCCTATGGCGCCTACCAGCGCGGCCTTTACGTGACCGCGCTGGCCGAGGCACTGCCGAGGGCAGAGGCGGGCGATGCCGCCGCCCAGACACTGGTCGCGGAAATGATGTCCAAGGGGCTGGGGATCAAACGGGATGCGAAGACGGCAGCCTTCTGGTACGGACAGGCCGCGGAGCGGGGTGATCCGGCCGCGATGTTCGAATATGCCCTGATGCTGATGACAGGCCGTCATGTGGAGCGCGACAAGGCGAAGGCGGATGACTACATGCGCAGGGCGGCGGAGGCGGGCAACGCATCGGCGCAGTTCAACTGGGCCCAGATCCTGGTTTCCGACAATCCCGGCGAGAAGGGACTGAAGCTCGCGCTACCATTCTATGAAAAGGCGGCGGAGCAGGGGCTGGCGGACGCGCAATATGCCGTCGCCCAGCTCTACGTGACGCTTGCCGACACTCCGCAGGAGAAGAAGGCGCAGGCCCGGACGTGGCTGCTGCGCGCCGCAAAGGCCGGCTATGATACGGCGCAGCTCGATCTAGGGCTTTGGCTGGTAAACGGTGTTGCCGGCGAACGTGACTTCGACGGAGGTTTCCAGTGGATGCGGGTCGCGGCACTGCGCGGCAACGTCGTGGCGCAGAACAAGCTTGCCCATCTCTACATCAATGCGCTCGGAACCCGGCCCGACCCGGTGGAGGCGGCGAAGTGGTACGTCCTTTCCCGCCGCGCGGGCCTGGCCGACCCGGAGCTCGAGGATTTCTTCCTCGGGATCAACGAGGAGCAGCAGAAGAAGGCGATCGAGGCCGCCAACCGGTTCCGGCGAAGCTGATCAGCGGGCGGTTGTAAGCGCGTGCCAGACGATGAGTGCGTGTCCGGCTGCCAGCGTCAGGAGGACGAGGAGCCAAAGGCCCTTGTAAAGTCGCGGCGAGGCTGAAGCCTTCGGATCGAAACGCGGCTTGACTGCAAAGAGCAGCGTGGCGAAGGCTGCGGCCACCGGGACTATCGAGAGTGCGAACGGAGCCGGCGCATAGCGGTTCGGCGTGCCGTCCGACAAAAAGTGGACAGCCAGCTCGACTTCGGATCCCCGGAGCCACCATCCCCAGATCGATGCGGCCACCATCGCTGTCAGGAGAACGGCGCTTGCGGTCAGCGGCAGGGTCATCTTCATCTGTCTCTCCGACGCATGCGGTCCAAATGGTAGTCATCATCTAGAGGTAGCGCGGATCGTCGCAAGAGCGGGGTCCCTGGACGACTTGAATTTCCCTCGTTTTTGTGGTCTTGAACCCGCCGATCACTACATTGCCTGACAAGGCGTCCCGCGGCAGTTCACATGCGGGACAGGCTTCCGCAATCCAAGGACCTTCCCGCATGGCACGTTCCGCCCTTCTCAACGTCATGGTTCAGGCTGCCCTCAAGGCCGGCAAGTCGCTGTCGCGCGACTTTGGCGAGGTGCAGAACCTGCAGGTTTCGGTGAAGGGACCGAGCGACTTCGTCTCCCAGGCCGACCTGAAGGCGGAGAAGATCGTGCGGGACGAATTGCTCAAGGCGCGGCCGACCTACGGCTTCCTCGGCGAAGAAAGCGAGGAGATCAAGGGAACGGACGGCGCCCATCGCTGGCTTGTTGATCCTCTCGACGGAACGACGAACTTCCTGCACGGCATTCCGCAATTTGCGGTCTCGATCGCGTTGGAGCGCAACGGCGAGATCGTCGCCGGCGTCGTCTTCAATCCGGCGACGGATGAGCTTTTCACAGCCGAGAAGGGCGGGGGAGCATTCCTGAACGACCGCCGTCTGCGGGTCGCGGCGCGGCGCGTCTTGTCCGATTGCGTGATCGGCTGCGGGGTTCCGCATCTCGGGCGCGGCAATCACGGCAAGTTCCTGGTCGAGCTTCGCCACGTGATGGGCGAAGTAGCCGGCATCCGTCGCATGGGTGCGGCAGCGCTCGACCTTGCCTATGTGGCGGCCGGACGGCTCGACGGCTTCTGGGAAGCCGAGCTTTCTCCCTGGGACATGGCGGCAGGCCTGGTGCTGATCCGCGAGGCCGGCGGCTTCGTCAGCGACATGAGGGGCGGGACCGACATGTTCGGTGAGCGTACCGTCGTCGCCGGCAACGAGCACATCCAGAAGGCCCTGCTCGAGGTTGCCAACCGGCCCGTGCCCACGCGATAGCCGCAAGCCGGGCCGCCATCCCCGGCTGTGGACGGTTACGCACTTCAATTCGTCTCATTTTTCCACTAGCCTCCGGCAAACAGGATCGGAGGCCGAGTCACGACATGGTGGATGCGAGAGTGGACGATCTGGATGAGGCGGAAACCGGCCGGGCCGGCTACAGCCACAAGCTCTCCAATCCCGTCCCCTTTCTGTGGACGATGCTGATCTTCCTCATCCTTGTCGGGTTCATCGCCGCCATCCTCTACCGCCAGGCGCACACCGCCTTCATGACCAATCCGGGACTGAACGGCTTCATCCTCGGCGTCCTGATCATCGGCATCGTGCTGGTCTTCAACCAGGTGATCAGTCTCATTCCAGAGGTCCGGTGGTTCAACTCGTTCCGGGCCGCCGGAAGTGCGGACAAGGTTGGTCGCGAGCCGCGCCTGCTTGCTCCGATGCGGGCCCTCATCGGCCGGCGCCGGATGATGTCGCTGTCTCCCTCCTCGCAGCGCTCGATCCTCGATTCCATCGGCACCCGCCTGGACGAGTCGCGCGAGATTTCGCGATACCTGATCGGGCTCCTCGTCTTCCTGGGCCTGCTCGGAACCTTCTGGGGCCTGATCGGCACGATCAGCTCGATCAGCACGGTGATCCAGACGCTCGATCCCAATGGCGGGGACACGAACGACGTGCTGAACGCGCTCAAGAGCGGCCTCACGGCGCCGCTCTCCGGCATGGGGACCGCCTTTTCGTCATCGCTTCTCGGCCTCTCCGGCTCGCTAATTCTCGGATTCCTCGATATCCAGGCCGGCCGCGCCCAGAACCGCTTCTATACCGAACTGGAAAACTGGCTGTCGTCGGTCACCGACATGGGGTCCGATATCTCGCCGGCCGCGGCGTCGGCGCTTGGACCGAACGAGGAATTGCGGGCGCTGACCGAGCAGTTGCGGAAGCTGTCCGCCGTCCAGTCGAGGTCGCCGGACGGAGCGGTCAACGAGAAGTCGCTGTCGGCAATGGCGAACCTCGCCGAGGGCATTCAGGGGCTCGTGAAGAACATGCGCAACGAGCAACAGATGCTGCGCGACTGGATCGAGGCGCAGCAGGAGGAGGCGAAGGCGCTGCGCCGGACATTGGACCGTCTTTCCGAGAAGATCGGGAGCAAGTAGCCGATGGCGCTCGTCAAGAACCGCCGACGCGAGCGCGGCGTCGACTACTGGCCGGGTTTTGTCGATGCCCTGTCGACCCTGCTGCTGGCCATCATGTTCCTGCTTACCGTCTTCGTGCTGGCGCAGTTCCTGCTCAGCCGCGAGATCACCGGACGCGACGAGGTGCTGAACCGGCTGAACAGCCAGATTGCGGAACTCACCGAGCTTCTGGCCCTGGAGAAGGGAAATGCGCAGGATCTCGAGGACACGCTCGCCAACCTGCAGTCCTCGCTGGCGAGTTCCGAGAGCGAGAGGTCTCGCCTGCAGGCGCTGCTCGACCAGGGTGCCGGCACGAGCGACGCCGCGAATGCGCGGATCGGCCAGCTGACACAGGATCTCAACGAGGAACAGCAGGTCAGCGCGCGGGCGATGAGCCAGATCGAGCTTCTGAACCAGCAGATCGCCGCCTTGCGGGCGCAGATTGCGGCGGTGGAGCAGGCGCTGCAGGCTTCGGAGGCGAAGGACCAGGCATCACAGGCGCAGATCGCCGACCTCGGCCGACGTCTGAACGTGGCGCTGGCGCAGCGGGTGCAGGAGCTCAACCGCTATCGCTCAGACTTCTTTGGGCGTCTGCGCGAAATCCTCTCCGACCGCGAGAACATCCGCATCGTCGGCGACCGTTTCGTCTTCCAGTCTGAAGTCCTGTTTCCAGTCGGCGGAAGCGAATTGGACGAGGCGGGTCGTGCGGAAATGGCCAAGCTTGCCGAAGCGCTTCTCGATCTTGCCAAGGAGATACCGGCGGAGATCAACTGGGTCCTGCGCGTCGATGGCCACACCGACAACGCGCCGCTTTCCGGCACGGGGCGCTATCGCGACAACTGGGAGCTATCGTCGGCGCGTGCGACGTCCGTAGTGAAATACCTGATCGAGCAGGGCGTGCCGGCCAACCGGCTGGTGGCTGCCGGTTTCGGTGAGTTCCAGCCGATAGCGGAGGGCGATGCCCCGGAGGCTCGAAACCAGAACCGGCGCATCGAGCTCAAGCTAACGGAGCGCTGACGGCCTCGCGATCGATGTCGTGGAACTGCAGCCGCGCCAGCCGGGCATAAAGGCCGCCCTTGGCCACGAGGCTTTGATGCGTTCCTTCCTCGACGATCCGGCCCTCGTCCATGACGAGGATGCGGTCCGCCTTCAGGACGGTCGCAAGGCGGTGGGCGATCACCAGTGTCGTCCGCTCCTTCATCAGCCCGTCGAGCGCCTTCTGCACCAGTGTCTCGCTTTCGGCGTCAAGGGCAGAGGTTGCCTCGTCGAGGAGCAGGACCGGCGCGTCGCGCAGGATGGCGCGGGCGATGGCAATGCGCTGCCGCTGCCCTCCGGAGAGGGTGACGCCGCGCTCGCCGGCAAGCGTGTCATAGCCGCTGTCGAGCCTCTCGATGAATTCGTGTGCCTGCGCAGCAATGGCGGCGGCACGCACGGCGTCCCGGCTGACGCCGGTGCTGCCAAAGGCGATGTTGTCGTGGATGGAGGCGGCAAAAATCGTCACGTCCTGCGGTACGAGCGCGAGACGGCTGCGGATGTCGGAGAGCGACGCCTCCCTCAGGTCGATACCGTCCAGGCGTATGGTTCCGGAGACGGGATCGTAGAAGCGCAGCAGAAGAGAGAATATCGTGCTCTTGCCGGCGCCGGAAGGGCCGACGATCGCGACCGTCTCGCCGGGGCGGACATCGAGCGAGAGCCCGTTCAGCGTCACGCTGTTCTCGCGGGAGGGGTAGGCGAAGGAGACGTTCTCGAAGGTGACGGCACCGCGCGGCGGCCTCGGCAGGGGGATGGGCGAGGCAGGCTCGCAGACCGCCGGGATCTCGTGCAGCAGTTCCGTCAGGCGTTCGGCGGCGCCGCCGGCCTGTGAAAGTTCGCCCCAGACTTCCGACAACTGGCCAAGCGCGCTTGCGGCAATCACCGAGTAGAGGACGAACTGGCCAAGCGTCCCTGCCGTCATCGTACCGGCCAGCACATTCTGGGCGCCGTACCACAACACGCCGACAATGCTGCCGAATACCATGAAGATCGCAAAGCCGGTCAGAAGCGCCCGCGAGCGGATCGCGGCCCGGGCCGCGGCGAATGCATCCTCGACGGTAGCGGCATAGCGGGCGGTGGCGGCGGCCTCGCCGTTGAAGGCCTGGACCGTTCGGGTCGCGCCGATCGTCTCGGATGCGAAGGCGGAGGTGCGGGCGAGTGTATCCTGTGCAGCGCGCGAGCGCTTGCGGACGGAGCGCCCGAAGGCGACCAGCGGGAAGACGATGACCGGAATGGCGCCGAGAGCGAGCCCCGAGAGCTGCGGGCTCGTGTAGATCATCATGGCCATCGCCCCGAGACAGAGGATGGTGTTGCGCAGCGCCTGAGAGGCCGCCGATCCGAAAGCGGACTTGATCTGGGTGGTGTCGGCGATAAGGCGCGAGACGATCTCGCCAGACTGGTTGACGTCGAAAAAGGCCGGCGAAAGGCTGGTGACGCGCGCGAAGACGTCGCGGCGAAGATCCGCAACCACACGTTCTCCCACTGTGATCACGAAATAGTAGCGAAGCGCGCTCGCCAGTGCGAGAAGCGTGGCCAGCCCGAGCAGCATGCCGAAGTAGTTGTTGATGAAGCTGCCGTCGGCGGCGGCGAAGCCGTGATCCACCATACGCCGGACTGCGAGTGGAAGGGCAAGGGTTGTTGCGGCGGAAAGGACGAGGGCGAAGAGGGCCCCCATGACGAGGCCGCGATAGCGGGACAGATAGGGAAGAAGCCTTGCCAGCGGTCGGATCGCCTTGCCTTTCGGCTGTCTGTCTTCTGAATACGCCACTTTACCCCCAGAGCGATCGGACTCTTTTCTGAGACCGGCGCCACTTGTGCTTCCGGCGCCCTTCCTGTATAGGCTCCGCATCGAATTGGGAAGCCGTGGCCAGCCGGTCTGCGGCTTCATTTATTGAAGAGGGTCTGCGATCGCAATTGCGACATATGGACCTCGCAGCGCAGGATTATCGACATGAAGGCTGACATCCATCCGCAATACCACACGATCAAGGTCGTCATGACCGACGGCACCGAGTACGAAACCCGCTCGACCTGGGGTTCGGAAGGCGCCACCATGAACCTTGAAATCGATCCGAAGTCGCACCCGGCCTGGACCGGCGGCAACCAGCAGCTCATGGACCGCGGCGGCCGCGTTTCCAAGTTCAACAAGCGCTTCGGCGGCCTCGGCCTCTAAGCCTTGTGCTGAATCAGTTTTGAAAGACCCGGCTCCGGCCGGGTTTTTTTGTGCCCAGCGGTTGGCGCAAAACAAAAAAAGGCGGGCCATAACCCGCCTTTCGCGAAAGCGTCAGTATTTTCAGGCGCCGAAGGCTGTGTGCAGCAGGTTCAACTGGGCACGAACGCCATTCTCGTTGCTCGGCACTGGGGCGTCGCCCGGGCGGTAAATTTCACGATCGAGCAGGGCGACGCGATTCTGCAATCGCAGCGAACGCTCGACAAGGTCACGGAAGCCTTCGGGCAGGTCGAGCCAGCCCGGCGCGTTCTTGTCGACGTTGAAGCCATCGAGGCGGACCTTGTTCTTTTCGGCAAGGACCTGATCGCGGCTCATCTCGCCATTGTTGACGGCGCGCTGCAGCAGGAGCCACGAGGCCATCTGCATCAGGCGGGTGGTCAGGCGCATGGATTCGGCTGCGTAGAGGACCGAAGCCACACGCGGCAGGACCTTGGAGGCGGCGCGACCGGGGCCATCGAGGTAGCTCGCGGTCTCTTCGACCAGCGACATGCCCTCGGTATATAGCGCCTTGAACTGCGACGAGGCTGCGGCGCGGCCTGCGAAGTTGACAGTGTTCAATCCGTGTTCGGACATCGAAATCATCCTGCTAACGCATCACAATACAGGCAATGACCGCGGGAAAGGAAAGTTCCCTGGCGCCTCTTCTCGAAGTTAAGATGGGGTTTATAGCGGGAAACCGCAAGGCGTTTCTTAAGGAAGGGTTAATACCCACACCTTTGCTTGGAACGCCAAAAAGAAGAGCCGCGAAAGCGGCTCTCAAGGTAAAACAGGGAGAAAGTCAGACCTATTCGCCACGCGGTGAAACCGTCTGAATCCAGGAAGCCCGGATGTTCATCATCCTCTACGTTAATGATTAACATCCGGTTAAAGAAAGAAAGGATTCAGGATAAAGTCCCGTTCCTGCACATCAGGAGCGGAAGAAACTGTCCGCAGCGCGTCGGCCGGCTGCTTTCTTCTGCTTTTCCGCCTCCAGGCGACGGATTTCGTCCTGCAGGAGTGCAATTCGCCTGTCGAGTTCATCGGCCGACAGGGCGTCCAGTTCGCAACCGATCTCGTGGGAAACCGGCTTCTTCGGTCTGTCGTCATCCATGAAGCTCATGACGCTGTCCTCTCCTGATCCTGATCACTGCCGCCTTCGGCCGCACGAGGATTAAGCAGCAGGCTCTCCGGAGTCGTCAAGGAAGGCGCAAGTGCCGGCGAGCCGGCATAGCTGTCGCGTTCCTCCACCGGTACCGGCGCCCTGATCCGGCTTCTGAAGATCGCATAGGCGGTCACCAGGATATGGGAAAGCGCGGTGACGGCGAAGAGCGCGTGGGGGCCGAGCCAGGTCATGACCGGACCGCCGAGGGACGGCCCGATTATCGTGCCCACTCCGTAGAGGAGGAGCAGACCACCGGAAATCTTCACGAAATCTTCGGACGAGGCATGGTCGTTCGCATGGGCGACAGCAATGGGATAAAGTGCGTTGGCCGCCGCTCCATAGAGGCTGACAAGGATCAGGATCATGTAGACGTTTGCGGGCTGGAAGACGCTCAATCCTACGCCGGCGACCGCTCCAAGGCCTGCCAGGCCTGCGAGGACATATCGGCGGTCCATGCGGTCCGACAGGCGGCCCGCAGGGAACTGCGCCACGGCACCGGCCAGGATCGTGACACTGACCATGATTGCGATCATGTCTTCCGTCAGTCCGGCGCGGGCACCGAAAACCGCCACCAGCGTGCCATAGGCGCCATTGGCGGTTCCGATCAGCAGGATGGCGATGAAGGAAACGGGCGAGTTCCGGTAAAGGCCCTTGAGGTCAAGCCGCACGCGCTTCAGGGGCTGTGGTGACGCTGCCCTCGATACGGCTGTCGGGATGATCGCAAGGCAGTAGAGGATGCCGCAGATCATGAACAGGATGGGTGTCGACACGTCTGCAAAGGGCACCATCATCTGCCCGCCGACCACACCGAACAGGGTGATCGAGATATAGAAGGAGAAGATCGCCCCCCGGCTCTCGTTCGTGGCGCGCTCGTTCAGCCAGCTTTCGATGATCATCGAGGTGCCGGCGGTGCAGAAGCCGGTAACGGCACGCAGGATCAGCCAGGCCGTCTGGTCGACGAGGATGCCGGTGAGCAGGACGTTGAGGCATATGAGGGCCCCGAAACCCGCAAACGCACGCACATGGCCGATGCGGCGCACGAGGTTCGGAGCGACGAAGCAGCCGACGACGAAACCCGTCGCCCAGGTGGTGCCGATCAGGCCGAGGATCTCGTTCGAATAGCCTTCGGCCGAGCCGCGGACCGGGAGCAGCAGACCCTGCAGCCCGTTGCCGAGGAACAGGAAGAGCGTGCTCGTCAGGAGCGCCAGAATGGGGAGGAGATTACGTCGCATCGTTCATGACCAGCTTCTTCCATCCAGCAGGCTTCGGGAGGGACAGGGGATTATATGTTGCGTCTGCCGTCAATCGAGGATTAACGGGCGGTGACAACGTTCCGGCATAGCCGATTCGGTGCTGCGCATTGGTGGCCAGCAAAGATGACCAGCCTGTGACGGAGCTGGTGCTTGGGAGATATTCAATGACGAAGGCGATCGGTCTCCTTCTGCTGCTAGCCATGCTGGTCCATATCATCAGGCCGCTCGGGCTGCCGGGGCTGAGGCGCAGAGCCGATTTCTGGAAGATCGCCGTGGCTGCGATCGTGATCTGGGCCGTGACCCTGCTGGCGAGGGACCTGACCTAGCCGCTTCCTGGATCGATCACGGAAAAGGCCGCGCCGATGACGGCGCGGCCTATGATATGTGCGGGTGGTCCGCCAAGAAGCCTTCGCATTCCTGCCGCTGGCTTCGGCCTGGCCTCAGGCCTTGTTGACGCTTGCGGCGTAGATCTGATCGATCGTTTCGGCCAGGCTGGAATTAAACTCCGCGTCACTCATGGAAACGCGCAGCTTTTCCGTCAGCGCGCGTGAGAAGCTGGCGATCATGCCACGGTTATGGCTCAGCTTCTCACAGGCGTCCGCGGTGGTGTAGCCGCCGGAAAGGGCAACGACGCGGATCACCGACTTGTGGGCGATGAGCGGCGCGTAGAAATCCGCCACCGTCGGGATCGTCAGCTTCAGCATGACGTTCTCACCCGTCGGGAGCTTGTCGAGCTGCTGCGCGATCTCATCTCGCAGGATCGCCTCGGCCTCTTCCTTCGTCGGGCTCTTGATCGAGACTTCAGGCTCGATGATCGGCACGAGGCCCTGGCCGATGATCTGGCGACCCACCTCGAACTGCTGCTTCACCACGGCGGCGATTCCTGCCTTGTCGGCTTCCGCAATCACCGAGCGCATCTTGGTACCGAAGATGCCCTTCTCGCGACCGCGGACCAGGAGCGCATCAAGATCAGGCATGGCCTTCATCATCTGGACGCCGTTCTGCTCCGCCTCCAGGCCCTTGTCGACCTTGAGGAACGGAACGACGCCGCGCTTTTCCCAGAGGTAGGAGGGGACGGGCTGCCCGTCGACGTCACCATCCATGGTGCGTTCGAACAGGATAGCGCCGATGACCTTGTCCCCGGTAAAGGCGGGCGCGCTCATGATGCGGACGCGCATGGCATGCATCAGGCGGAACATCTCTTCGTCGCCCTGGTAGTCGGATTCCGAGATGCCGTAGAGGCTCAGGGCCTTCGGAGTCGAGCCACCGCTCTGGTCGAGAGCCGCGATGAAGCCCGGTGCCGAGCTGATCTTTCCCAACATCTTCGCGTCGACCATATCTTACTCCTATCCCAAAACGGCGCCATACGCGCACATCGCTGTTTTTGTTTTCCGTAAACCGTGATCGGGCGATATCAGAAGTTGCGTGAGAGGCAAATCCCGGTCTAATTGTTTGAAACGATTGAAATTATTTCAATCGTTTAAAATCTCTAAATGTTTTAAACGTGGTTGATGAAGGCGCGCTGGCCCCTAGCTTACGCGCTTTCAATGCTTCTCTTACTTCGCGAGCACCGCGACGCCCGGAAGCTCCTTGCCTTCCATCCACTCGAGGAAGGCGCCGCCCGCCGTCGAGATATAGGTGAAGTCGTCTGCGACGCCGGCGTGGTTCAGGGCAGCGACCGTATCGCCGCCACCAGCGATCGACACGAGCCTGCCGGACCGCGTCTCCTCCGCAGCGTGACGGGCAGCCGCGACAGTTGCCCTGTCGAAGGGCGCGATCTCGAATGCCCCAAGCGGCCCGTTCCAGACCAGCGTCTGCGCCTTGGAGATCCAGTCATTGACCTTCTCGATGGACTCCGGTCCCACGTCCAGCACCATCGCATCGGCCGGGATTGCGTCGATGGCCACCACTTCGCTCTCGGCGTCCGCCTTGAACTCCCGGGCGATGACACCGTCTACCGGCAGGACGATGGCGCAGCCGGAGGCTTCCGCTTCTGCCATGATGTTGTTCGCGGTCGTCGCAAGATCGTGCTCGCACAGCGACTTGCCGACGGAAACGCCGCGGGCGGCCAGGAAGGTGTTCGCCATGCCGCCGCCGATGACCAGCGCGTCCACCTTCTTCACGAGGTTCATCAGGAGGTCGATCTTGGTGGACACCTTGGCGCCGCCGACGATCGCGACCACGGGACGGGCGGGGTTGCCGAGGCCCTTTTCGAGAGCCTCGAGCTCCGCCTGCATCGTGCGCCCGGCATAGGAGGGCAGGTGATGGGCCAGACCCTCGGTCGATGCGTGGGCGCGATGGGCGGCGGAAAAGGCGTCGTTGACGTAGATGTCCCCGTTCTTCGCGAGTGCCGCGGTGAAGTCGGGATCGTTCTTCTCCTCGCCCTTGTGAAAGCGCGTGTTTTCGAGGAGCAGGATATCGCCGTTGTTCATCGCGGAGATGGCCTCCTCGGCTGGCGCTCCGATGCAGTCGGAGGCAAAGAAGACGGCGTGGTCCAGAACCTGTTCTACCGCCGACGAGATTACCGACAAGGACATATCTGGGACCACTGCTCCCTTGGGACGGCCGAAATGCGCGAGCAGGATCACCTTGGCCCCCTTGTCGGAGAGCTCACGGATTGTCGGCGCGACGCGCTCGATACGGGTTGCATCGGTCACTTCACCGTCTGCAACCGGAACATTGAGATCGACGCGCAGGAGCACACGCTTCCCGGCAATGTCGGTGAGGTCGTCAAGAGTCTTGAAAGCAGGCATGGATGATCCTCGTAGGCACTGGGTCGCGACGGACCATACTATTCCTGATCCGTCGCGCAAGGCATTGAGCCGCAGCGCCGTCGCGCCTTAGTGACTCTCCTCGCCGCGATGGCCTGCCTCCGGCGGCTTGGCCGATTTGCCGCGATACTGCCGGAGCCGATCGCGGATTCGGTGGGCGATCTCGCGCATGTTGATGAACACGGGCAGGGCCGTGGCCGGTTCTACCGGCTCGAGGGAAACGCCGACGCTCTTGATGGCGTCCTGTTCGTCGAGATCCCGCACGATCAGCACCACGGATCCGAAGCGGACCCGGTCGGCATATTCCGCTCTTCCCCCGAGCCGATGCGTCAGGAGATCCGCGATGGTCATGTGCTGCTCGGTCGGGGACAGAAGGCCTGGCCCATAGGCGGCATCCAGTTCCTTGGCGGGTCGGGACGGCGAAATCGAGAAGGCGCCGAAGAAATCCTCGTCGTCCTCTTCCACCGGTGCGCGACTGGCAAAAAGGCGGTCCAGCAAGCGGATGTAGTTCGGCGTGACGAACAGGTAGACCTGGTCACCCTCCTGCAGGCGGCCCGCGTACTGATAGCGCATGCTGCGACCGTCGCGGATGACGAGCGACGGCATGGCCCAGCGCGGGATCCGTTCGCCCCGCAGGACAGGGCTCTCTTTCATAACTCGATATGAAATGAGTTCATGGGTCGACTTGCCCGGCAGGTCGAGCTCGATCTTGTCGACCTCGCCCATGCGCGGCGGAATGATCAGCCCGAGCTTGCGCGCCACGGGCTTGATGGTCCAGCCCTGCAGAACCAGCGAGACCATGACGATGATGAAGGCAGTGTTGAAGAACAGGAGGCCGTTTTCCATGCCGCCGAGCAGCGGCAGGATGGCGAGGAGGATCGAGACCGCGCCGCGCAAGCCTACCCAGGCCACGAAGCCCGTCTCCTGCTGCGTCATCTGGAAGGGCAGGAGGCTCAGCCAGACTGCCAGCGGGCGGGCGATGAAGACCAGGAAGAGCCCGAGGAGTATCGCCGGGATGGCGATTGAGGGGAACTGAGAGGGGGTGGCAAGCAGTCCGAGTACGATGAACATGATGATCTGGGCAAGCCAGGTCAGTCCGGCGTGGAAGCGAGCGATGGCTTCCCGCGCGAAGATCTTGCGGTTGCCGGAATAAATGCCAGCGACATAGACGGCCAGGAAGCCGCTGCCGCCGATCGCGCCCGTGAAGGCGAAGACGAGAAGGCCGAGGGCGAGCGCGAAGATGGGTGCGAGGCTGCGGTCGGAGGTAAAGCGGTTGAGGATCCAGACGATCATCATGCCGCCCAGCAGGCCGAAGATCAGGCCGAGCGCCATCTGCTCTATGAACAGCATCAGGAAGTCTGCGTTGAGGCCGGAGATGCCTTCCCCACTGGCTAGCACCTCGACAAGTGCAATCGTCAGGAAGATCGCCATGGGGTCGTTGGTGCCGGATTCCACTTCCAGCGTAGACCGGACCTGGTCGCGGATGTTGATGCCGCCGATGCGCAGCAGGAAGAAGACAGCCGCCGCATCGGTAGAACCGACGATGGAGCCGAGCAGAAGGCCCTCTAGCCAAGTGAGGTCGAGCAGCAGCATGGCGCCGAATGCGAAGAGCGAGGCGGTCAGGACCACGCCTATCGAGGCAAGGGTGAGCGCAGGCCATGCGGCGACGCGGAAGGAGTGAACCGATGTCCCGAAGCCCGAATCGAACAGGATGACTGCGAGCGCAAGCGACCCCAGCATGTAGGCAAACGC
Organism: Pseudorhizobium banfieldiae; assembly: GCF_000967425.1. Classification (NCBI taxonomy): domain Bacteria; kingdom Pseudomonadati; phylum Pseudomonadota; class Alphaproteobacteria; order Hyphomicrobiales; family Rhizobiaceae; genus Pseudorhizobium; species Pseudorhizobium banfieldiae. The sequence continues at coordinate 2,600,930 of NZ_FO082820.1, read as the reverse complement.
GAAGTTGTCGAAGGAAATGCCGAGACCGTCGACGCCGGCTATGAGGCCGATCGACAGAAAGACAAGCAGCAGCGGCGCACCGAAGCGGAAGGCAATCAAGCTGGAGAAGGCGGCGACCAGCACGAGGATCGTGCCCACCAGCAAGAGTATATAGAATGCCTCCACCATCTTCGCCTTCACCCCTTTCCGTACGGCTCACGTCCCGCTTGCACCGTCACTGACGGCGCGCGCCTGAGCCACCAAGCAGCATATTGTCGTGGATTTTCCGTGAACGGAAAGAATCGTACCAGCAATAGATAAGGCGGGAACAAATCCGGCAACAGAAGGGCGGGCAAAAGAAAAAGCGGCGAACCGGTGCCGGTCGCCGCTTTCCGTAATCTCGATCTATGGCGAGCCTAGATGAGCTTGCCCATGGCAACAGCCGTATCGGACATGCGGTTGGAGAAGCCCCACTCGTTGTCGTACCAGGTGAGGATACGCACGAGGTTGCCTTCCAGAACCTTGGTCTGGTCAGCCGCGAAGTTCGAAGAATGGGCATCGTGGTTGAAGTCGATCGAAACCAGCGGCCCGGTGACGTAATCGAGGATGCCCTTCAGCTCGCCTTCGGCGGCAGCCTTGATCGCCTCGTTGACTTCTTCCTTGGTGACGTTGCGCGACGGGATGAACTTCAGGTCGACGACCGAGACGTTCGGGGTGGGCACGCGGATCGCCGAGCCGTCGAGCTTGCCCTTCAGTTCCGGCAGGACGAGGCCGACAGCCTTGGCGGCACCCGTGGACGTCGGGATCATCGACAGGGCCGCGGCGCGGGCGCGGTAGAGATCCTTGTGCATGGTGTCGAGCGTCGGCTGGTCACCCGTGTAGGAGTGAACCGTCGTCATGTAGCCCTTCTCGATGCCGAATGCCTTGTGCAGGACATAGGCGACAGGTGCCAGGCAGTTGGTCGTGCAGGACGCGTTGGAAACGACGAGGTCGTCCTTCGTCAGCGTGTCGTGGTTGACGCCGTAGACGATGGTCTTGTCCGCGCCGTCCGCCGGGGCCGAGACGAGGACCCGCTTCGAACCGTTGGAGAGGTGGAGCGAGGCCTTCTCCTTGGAGGTGAAGATGCCGGTGCACTCCATGGCGATGTCGACATCACCCCAGGGCAGTTCCTTCGGGTCCTTGACCGCGGTCACCTTGATCGGCTTGCCGCCGCCGACGACGATCGTGTCACCTTCCACCCGCACCTCGGCCGGAAACTTGCCGTGCACGCTGTCATAGCGCAGCAGGTGGGCGTTGGTCTCGACCGGGCCCAGATCGTTGATGGCCACGACTTCGATGTCGGTGCGGCCGGATTCCTGGATCGCGCGCAGGACGTTGCGGCCGATGCGGCCAAAACCGTTGATGCCCACTTTCACTGTCATTTCACATACTCCCGTCTGACTGTCGTAACGTATGGTTCAACCTTGCTGACGCGAAGGAACGGCTTCAGGAAAGTCGCTTCTCGGCCGCCGCCACCACGGCTTCCGCCGTTATGCCGAAATGCTTGTAGAGATCCTTGCCCGGCGCGGATGCCCCGAAGGACTTCATGCCGATGAAGATGCCGTCGGAACCGATCAGGGCATCCCAGCCTTCCCGGACAGCCGCCTCCACGGCGATCTTGACCGGCGAGGTTCCGATGATCGCCTCGCGATAATCGTCGGGCTGTTCCATGAACAGTTCCACACAGGGCACCGAGACAACACGGGTCGCGACGCCCTTCTGATTGAGTTGTCCGGCAGCCTTGACGGCGATCTCGACCTCGGAACCCGATGCAAAGATCGTCACTTTGGCATCGCTGGCCGAGATCAGGTCGTAGGCGCCATAGGCGCAGAGGTTCTTTTCCTCGTAGTCTTGGCGGACGGGCGTCAGGTTCTGGCGCGTCAGGGCCAGACCGGACGGACGCTTCTTTTCCTTCAGCGCGAGCTGCCAGCATTCGGCGGTCTCGGTTTCGTCGGCCGGACGGAAGAGGAGCAGGTTCGGGATCGCCCGCAGCGACGCGAGATGCTCGATCGGCTGGTGGGTCGGGCCGTCTTCGCCGACGCCGATGGAATCATGCGTCCACACGTGAACGACGCGGATGCCCATGAGGGCGGCCAGACGCACGGAGGGCCGGCAATAATCCGAGAAGATCAGGAAGCCGCCACCATAGGGGATCAGGCCTCCGTGCAGGGCAATACCGTTCATTGCCGCGGCCATGCCGTGTTCGCGGATGCCGTAGTGGATATAGCGTCCCGAGAAATCGGTCGGCGTGATCGCCTTCATCTGGCTGGTCTTGGTGTTGTTCGACGGCGTCAGGTCGGCGGACCCGCCCAAGACTTCGGGCAGAAGCCCGTTGACGACTTCGAGAACATCTTCCGACGCCTTGCGAGTGGCCACCGTCGGATTGTTTTCAGCAAGCTTTTTCTTGAAGGTATCGATCGTGCTGTCGAAGCTTCCCGGCAGGTCGCCGGCGAAACGACGGACGAACTCTGCGCGCTTTTCGGTTGGGGAGGCCGCGAGGCGCTCCTCCCATTCCTTGCGAACCTTGGTGGAGCGCAGCCCGGCGAGGCGCCATGCGTCGAGGACGTCGGCCGGGACGTTGAAGGCGTCCGCCTCCCATCCCAGCGACTTGCGCGCGGCGGCGATCTCTTCGGCGCCGAGCGGGCTGCCATGCACCTTGTGCGACCCCTGCTTGTTGGGCGCGCCAAAGCCGATCACGGTCTTGCAGGCAATGAGGGTCGGCTTGTCTGAGATCTGGGCCGCCTCGATGGCTGCACCGATGGCGTCCGGATCGTGGCCGTCGACCTGGATCGTGTTCCAGTTGACCGCCTTGAAGCGGGCGATCTGGTCGGTGGAATCCGACAGTGAGACGGCACCGTCGATGGTGATGGAATTGTCGTCCCAGAAGACGATGAGCTTGTTGAGCTTCAGGTGCCCGGCAAGCGCGATAGCCTCCTGGCTGATCCCCTCCATCAGGCAGCCGTCGCCGGCAAGCACATAGGTGTGGTGATCCTGAAGTTCTGGGCCAAATTCCTCGGCCAGCTTGCGCTCGGCGATCGCCATGCCGACGGCATTGGCCAGTCCTTGCCCAAGCGGACCGGTGGTGGTCTCGATCCCCGAGATATGGCCGTATTCGGGATGGCCGGCCGTCTTGGAACCAAGCTGGCGGAATTCCTTGAGGTCGTCGATGGTGATGTCGTCGTAGCCCGTCAGGTAGAGCAGGGAATAAAGGAGCATCGACCCATGGCCCGCCGACAGCACGAAACGATCGCGGTCGGGCCAGAGCGGGTTCTTCGGGTCGAAGTTCATGTAGCGGGTGAACAGGACGGTCGCGACGTCAGCGGCGCCCATGGGCAGGCCCGGATGGCCGGAATTGGCCTTCTCGACTGCATCCATGGAGAGGAAGCGGATCGCGTTCGCCATCCGATTGTGTTTTTCGCGAGAGATCATGGCTATTCCGCTGTTTCCGGGTGTCGTTCACGGTCCTGACGGGGACCGGATGAAAGCGGGCTGATCCTTAGCAGGTGCGCCGCACAAGTCAACAAACCCGGCACTCCCAGGATGCCGCAGAGACCGGCGATCGTAAGTCCCGCAAGGGCTTCGCGACCAGTATCACTGGTTCCAGCGTACTCGACGATTCACAGGATTGACGCGCACCAGGTCGCGGTTTTGTTGACCCCTCGGGTCGGCAAGAATAGGCTGACGACATTCTCGGCAGATGACGCCGTTCCGAGTCGGCGCATGGGCCATATTCAACGGAAGACATGGATGCCGGCGGACAAGACGTTGGATCAGGCGCTCGCGGAACTGGCTGCTGTCATTGGCCGCCTGGAGAATGCGGTCGACATGCGCATCGAGCACCAGCGCCAGAACAGCGAGATCGAGGGCGAGGTGCGGCGGGTGCATGAGGACCGGGCGCGCCTGGCGCAGGAGCTCGACCAGTCGCAGTTCCGTGCGAACCGGCTGGAAGAGGTCAACCGCGAGGTCTCCCGTCGGCTCGTCACCGCAATGGAAACAATCCGCGCAGTTCTGGATCGCTGACGGCGCGACAGGGGAAGTGAGACATGGCCCAGGTGACGGTTACGATCGACGGCAAGGCCTACCGCATGGCCTGCGAGGAGGGGCAGGAAGACCACCTGACCGGGCTCGCGGCCAGTTTCGACCAATATGTGGGCCATCTGAAATGCCAGTTCGGCGAGATCGGTGACCTGCGGATCACGGTCATGGCCGGAATCATGGTCATGGATGAACTGTCCGAGCTGTCGCGCAAGGTGGCAAACCTGGAGGCGGAGGTGGAGAAGCTCAACTCTGCCCGGGCAGGCGCTCTGGAGGACCGCGACCAAAATGAGCAGGTCCTGGTGTCGACGCTCAGCGAACTGACCGGCCGACTGGACTCGCTGGCCGCCAAGCTGACGGGGCCGACGACTTCACTTAATTGAAACCGCGACGGCCACTGGCGCAAGGCCGGTTTTGCGCCTATATCTTGGATGCGGTCTGCGCCTCACGACAGGAACCACAATCCCTGGGGCCATACTCGATCCAAAGGGAGCTGTCCCTGACCAGGCCCGTGGGCTTGGACATATGGCGCCCACCTACGTTTGTAGGCACCCAGGATCGTAACTCTCCATCGGTTGCCGTGGATCGCACTTCTCTGATGTCTTTCTAGAACGCGCATGAACACGGGTGGCGGCCGTTTCGGGCAGGAGCGGCCATCCGCCGCGTTTCGCCATCAGACAGTTTCACCATCGCGGCCATGCCTGAAGGCACCTTCCGTCCGCAGGGCTTCCACCTCGCTGCGGAGCGCCCTGATTTCCGCCAGTATCGTAACCGTATCGTCGTGAAGAACCTGCCGGTCGGCGGAGGCGGAGGCTTCGGATTCCTGCTGCATGGCGGACACAATGACACCGATGAAAAGGTTCAGGACTGCGTAGGTAGACAGCAGGATGAACGGCACGAAGAAGGCCCAGGCCTGCGGATGGACCTCCATCACCGGTCTGACAATGCCCATGGACCAACTCTCCAAAGTCATCACCTGGAAAAGGGTGTAGAGCGAAGCCGACAGGGTGCCGAACCAGTCGGGAAAGCTCTGACCGAAGAGGTTGGTGCCCATGACCGCGGCGACGTAGAACAGCATTGCCATCAGAACCAGGATCGAACTCATGCCGGGCAGGGCGGAGATGAGACCTCCGACCACCCGGCGCAGCGCCGGCATTGTCGAGATCAGCCGCAGCGCCCGCAGGATGCGCAGGGCACGGAGCACCTGGAACGGGCCAGTGGCGGGAATGAGTGCAATCGCCACGACCGAAAAGTCGAACAGACTCCAGGGATCGCGGAAGAACCGTGGACCAAACGCGTAGATGCGCAACACCAGTTCCACCACGAAGATGGCGAGGATCACGGCGTCGAGGAACTGCAGGACGGCTCCATAGGCCGCGACGATCCCGGGGTAAGTCATTAAACCCAGGACAATCGAGTTCAAAACGATGATGGTGATGATCACCTGTTCCCATAGCCGGGAGGCGAGCAGTCGGACGAGCGTTTCACGCATTTGCAATCTTCCCCTGAAATCGCGCAGATGAAGATGCCGGCGAGCTTATTTCGTCAAGGGCGTCTATGCCCGCTGCGGCCAGGATTGGCCTGGTAAATATACTATGGGTATCTGCGGCGATCGTCGTCTTTCCTGAGCCGCGCCCCAAAGGGTAAGAATGGCCTCTCGATCAGGGTCGAGAGAGGCAATTCAAAGGGACAGGTACTCTGGGGTCCTTGGGCGACGAGCCCTCGTGGACTACATGGACACCCAGCCGAAGGCTTTGACCTTCTGCCCAAGAAGCCGCAAAGGCGCGAACCCGGAACTGCCTCTCGGTCGTGACGCCATTCTCGATAACGTGAACCTTGAAACGCTCGCTGTCTGTAGTCAGGACGACGCTGTTCGTTTCCATCGCATGATCCCCATCACGGAAATGCGACGATAGCGCGTTATAATCCTTGGAACAGTGCGAGAATTAGCACTGACTAAAGAATACATTAGACGAAAGTCGAATCCTTGACTTTGGCGGGCGCAAGCCCGAGTTTCCCGCTGCCTCAAAACGCCGGGACGCCATGCCGCTCAATACGAATACCTTCGCACGCTCATCCATCTTCATGCTGCTGATCGGAGCGGCGATCCTCGTCGGGATCGTCCTGTCATCCCTGTTCCAGGCGCGTATGACGCAGTCCTATTTTGAAACCGTCGTGCGCCTGCGAAACGCACGCGCCGCCTCTTCCGACATGCTGGTCCTGCTGCAGGCGGCAGAGACCGGTCAACGAGGATATCTCCTGACGCAGAACCGGGACTTCCTGGAGCCATACGAGCGGTCGCTGGCGGAGCTCCCGGCGCGGATGGAGAGACTGAAATCGGCGCTGGAGGCGGAAACCACCTTTTCTGATTCCATCTCTCGCGTCGAATCGCTCGTTACGGAGAAACTCGACGAACTGAAGCGCACGGTAGCGATGGTGGAACGCGGTGACGTCGCGGGTGCGTTGCAGGTCGTACGGGTGGAATACGGTCGCCAGGTGATGGTGGAGGCGCAAGATCTTTTACAGGGGCTCATCACCTCCTTTGAGGGTCGGCTGGACGAGGGGGTGGAGGAACTGTCCGCCTCGGCCGAACGGATGCAGTGGATTGCAATCGGCGGTGGCATCGTCATCATAGCGGTGGTCGGCGGCGCAATCCTCATCGTCGCACAGCATGTTCGGGAGCTTTCGCGAGCCCGCACTGCGGTCGAGGAACTCAATGCAAGCCTGGAGGAACGGGTCGAAGAGCGTACCGAGGACCTCATGCAGGCAAACCGGGAAATCCAGCGTTACGCCTATATCGTCTCACATGACCTGCGCGCGCCGCTCGTCAACATCATGGGCTTTACCAGCGAGCTCGATGCCACGCTCGCCGCGGTCAAGACCTATGTCCTGGCCGAAGGCGGGACGCTGACGGAAGAAGAGATCAGGGATGCGCGACTTGCCGTGGAGGAGGACCTACCCGAGGCGATTTCCTTCATTCGTTCATCGACCAAGAAGATGGATGCGCTGATCAACGCGATCCTGAAGATCTCTCGGGACGGGCGGCGTGAACTGAAGCCTGAGCCAGTCAACCTGGCAGAGCTGCTGGAGAACACGGCGGCCGCGATATACCATCAGGTCGACGAGGCAGGGGGCGAGATCCGCATCGCGGTCGGTGGTGCGCGGGGCATGGTCTCGGACCGATTTTCGCTGGAACAGATATTCGGCAACCTGTTCGACAACGCGGTGAAGTACCGGCACCCGGACCGTCCGCTGCATCTTGCGGTGCGGGCCATGCCTGCCAAGCGCAATGGCGTACGGATCGAAGTGGAAGACAATGGACGCGGTATCGCGCCGGAAGACCACGAGAGAGTTTTCGAACTATTCCGCAGATCGGGCGTGCAAGACAAGGCGGGAGAGGGTATAGGCCTTGCCCACGTGCGATCGTTAGTCAGAAATTTAGGCGGCGAGATTACCGTGACGTCGACCTTGGGGGGCGGATCCACTTTCATCATCCGCTTGCCCACGGATCTGTCCCAGTATGTTAGGAGTAGCGGGTCATGAAAGCTGCAGCGAAGGAAGTCACCATCGTCATGGTGGAAGACGATGAAGGCCATGCGCGCCTCATCGAGAAGAACGTCCGGCGCGCCGGCGTGAACAACGAGATCGTTCCGTTTATGAACGGCAATGCCGCTCTGGACTACATCCTCGGCAGCGATCGCACCGGCGTCAGTACCCAGGACCGCCACCTGCTGATCCTTCTCGATCTCAACCTGCCGGACATGTCAGGCATTGACATCCTGGAGAAGGTGAAGTCCAACCCGCATGCGAAGCGCCTGCCGGTCGTCATCCTGACCACCACGGACGACGAGCGGGAAATCCAGCGTTGCTATGACCTCGGTGCGAACGTCTACATCACGAAGCCCGTCGACTACGACAGCTTTGCCCACGCGATCCGTCAGCTCGGTCTGTTTTTCTCTGTGATGCAAGTGCCGGGGCAATAACGGAAGCAGATGCCGCAGACCATACTCTATGTTGACGACGATCTTGCGCTGGCCCGCCTGGCGCAGAGATATCTGGGGCGTGCCGGCTATGACGTCGTGCATGCCGCGGATTCGTCTTCGGCATTGGAGGCGCTGGAGAACGCATCGTTCTCGGCAATCGTGCTGGACCACTACCTGCGTTCGGAAACCGGGCTGCAGATCCTGGCTGCGCTGAAGCAGCGCAATATCTCGCTTCCGGTGATCTACGTCACCGGCTCGAGCGAGGCGACCATCGCTATCGAGGCTCTCAAGAGCGGTGCCTCCGACTACGTCATCAAGACGGTCGGCGAGGAGTTCTGGCCGTTGATGGAAAGCGCGCTGCGTCAGGCCATCACCAATGCGGAACTGCGGCAGGCCAAGGAAAAGGCCGACCAGGAAATCCGGTTTGGCAAGGAACGGGCGGAAGTCCTGCTGGCGGAAGTCAATCATCGCGTCGCCAACAGCCTGGCGCTCGTCGCTGCCCTCATTCGCCTGCAGGTCTCCAACAGCCGCAGCGAAGAGGTCAAGGAGGCGCTGACCGAGACCCAGGCGCGCATCACGGCGATCGCCGGCATGCACCGCAGCCTCTACACGTCCGACGATGTGCGGCAGGTGGAGATGGACAAGTATCTCGGGACACTCGTCAAGGAAGTCCAGAATTCGGTCAATATGGAACAGCAGGGGCCGGTGATCCGGCTTGAGGCCGATCCGGTGTCACTTGCCTCCGACCGAGCCGTGTCCGTCGGGATGATCGTCACCGAGCTCCTGACAAATGCGATCAAGTATGCCTATCCTGAGGGAGGCGAGGGAGAGGTTCGTGTCGCCCTGCAGCAGCAGGGAGGCGAGAAGGTGCTCCTGAGCGTCGAGGATGACGGAATCGGCTGGACGCAGAACGATGCGCCCAAGGGTACGGGCCTCGGCAGCCGCATCGTCAAGTCCATGGCTGCGACGCTCGGCTCAGCCGTCCAGTACAGGCCGAGAACCAGCGGGACACGCGCCGAACTCCTTCTGTCGCTCCAGTCCTGACGCCATGTCGACCAGTTGGCTGCCATTGCCACCGGGGCTCCCGGGCCCTATCATTTTCTTCACCTGGATAAGCGACCTCTGCCGGTGCGATATTGGCACGAGACGGCCGCGAAATCCCTGGACGGAAGTTTCTGGGCGACCTGCACCCAGTCGCGCTGCCGATGCGGTGTGCAAGCGGGTCGGTTCCGTCCCAACAGAGAGCTTCTCTTGTTAGTCGAAATTTCGATTGTTCTGGCCCTCATCGTCGTCAACGGCGTTCTCGCCATGTCGGAACTTGCCGTCGTCTCGTCGCGCCCAGTACGGCTGAAGGTCATGGCCGAGCAGGGGAACAAGGGTGCCAGGATGGCGATCCGCCTCGCCGATGACCCGGGCCGGTTCCTGTCCTCGGTTCAGATCGGCATCACGCTGGTCGGTATCCTGTCCGGTGCATTCTCTGGCGCAACGCTTGGATCGCGCTTTGCGGGATGGCTGGCGACGCAGGGTCTGGCAGTCGGCACTGCGAACGCCATCGGCGTCGGTACGGTCGTTGTCGCCATCACCTATCTCTCTCTCATCGTCGGTGAACTGGTGCCGAAGCAAATTGCGTTGCGGGCTCCCGAAACGGTCGCGGCCCGCGTTGCTCCGGCGATGACGCTGGTCGCCAAGATCGGCGCGCCGCTCGTCTGGCTGTTGGACATTTCCGGCAAGCTCGTCCTCGGCCTGCTGGGGCAGAAGGGCGAGTCTGCCGATCGGGTGACCGACGAGGAAATCCGGACCGTTCTTGCCGAGGCGCAAAGCGCCGGCGTCATCGAGACCGAGGAGTCCGCTATGATTTCCGGCGTCATGCGACTTGCAGACCGTACGGCGCGCGGGTTGATGACCCCCCGCCGCGACGTCGAGGTGGTAGACATCGAGGACGATGCGGCGGAAATCCGGGAGCAGTTGAAAGCTACTCAGCGTTCGCGCCTGCCCGTTCGCAACGGGAGTTCCGACGAAATCCTGGGCGTTCTCTTCGTCAAGGACGCCTTTGACTTCATAGCCACCGGCAAGAATCTTGAAATACGGTCCCTGATGCGGGAGGCGCCCGTCGTCTCCGACCTGACTGGCGCGTTGGACGTAATACAGGCACTGCGGCGCACGACGTCGCACATGGTCCTGGTCTATGACGAGTACGGGCACTTCGAGGGCGTTATCACCTCGGGGGATATTCTCGAGGCCATCACCGGTGTCTTCCAGGAGGACGAGACGGAGGAGCCGGCCATCGTCGCCCGCGACGACGGTTCCTTCCTGGTGGCGGGCTGGATGCCGATCGATGAATTCTCTCATGAGATGGGTCTTCGAGTAGACGGGCACCCGGATTATGAGACCGTCGCGGGATTCGTGCTCGACGAGATCAAGCATCTGCCTGAGCTCGGCGAATGCTTCGAACGCCAGGGCTGGAAGTTCGAGGTCGTCGACCTCGACGGCCGGCGGATCGACAAGCTTCTTGTCAGCAAAGCCGGAGAACCGGCTGCATGATGGACGACAGTGCAAGCAAGCCACACCTGAGGGCCGGTCGGCTGGCGGCCCGCGATGCGATCCCGGTGGCGGAGCGTATCGAAAAGAGCCTGCAACTGGCGGATCACGGTCTCGCTACAATCCCGGTCAGCCCCGGGGGCATCGTATCCGGTTTCCTCCCGATCCGCTCCGAAATGGACCTGCGCCCGCTGATGGCGGGCCTGAGGCAGCGCGGTGCGCGGATCTGCGTGCCGGTCATTCTCGACAAGGAGCGGATCGTATTCCGGGAACTCGTGCCCGGTGCGCCACTGGTCGACTGCGGTTTCGGTACGTCAGCACCGGGGCCGGATGCCGCCGAACTGGAGCCGGACATCATGCTGGTGCCGGTCGCCGCCTTCGATGCGACTGGCCAGCGGATCGGTTATGGAGGAGGCTATTATGACCGCGCCATCGCCCGGTTTCGCGAAAAAGGCCTGCAGCCGCGTTTGATCGGGATTGCTTTCGACTGCCAGGAAGTGGCATCAGTCCCGGCCGAACCGCACGACGTCAGGCTGCCGGCCGTGCTGACCGAAAGTGGCCTGCGCCACCTCGACTGATTTGATTGGACAAGCATGCGGCTTCTGTTTCTCGGTGACATGGTTGGCAAGAGCGGGCGCACGGCGGTGTGGGAACGCCTTCCTGGCCTCATCTCGGACCTGCGGCTCGATTTCGTTATCGTCAATGGCGAAAACGCAGCGGGTGGCTTCGGGATCACCGAAGACATCTTCCTCGAAACCATTAACGCCGGTGCCGATGTGGTCACGACCGGCAACCATGTCTGGGACCAGAAAGAAGCGGTGGTGTTCGCTGACCGCCACGAGCAGTTCCTCCGCCCCGCAAACTATCCGTCCGGTACGCCGGGTCGGGGTTCCGGCATCTACTACGGCCGCAACGGGGCGAGAATCCTGGTCGCCAACATCATGGGGCGGGTGTTCATGCATCCGGAACTCGACGACCCGTTCAAGAGCGCCGAGGCGATCCTCGATGCCTGTCCGCTGAAGGAACAGGCGGATGCGATCGTGTTCGACTTTCATGCAGAGGCGACCAGCGAGAAGCAGTGCTTCGGCCACTTCGTCGATGGCCGCGCCAGCCTCGTCGTCGGAACGCATACGCATGTGCCGACCGCCGATTGCCAGATTCTCAACGGCGGCACCGGCTACATGTCGGATGCCGGCATGTGCGGTGACTACGACTCCTCGCTCGGGATGGACAAGGAAGAGCCGCTGAACCGCTTCATCTCGAAGATGCCGAAGGGCCGTTTCGAGGCCGCGAGCGGTCCGGCGACCATTTGCGGTGTCGGCATCGAGATCTCCGATTCCAGTGGGCTGGCAGAGAAGATTGCGCCGTTGCGAATTGGTCCGCGCCTGAACGAGACGATACCGGCGTTCTGGGCCTGACCTACATGACACAAATGTGAGGAAGGTGGCGGTCAAAGCCGCTGGACCGCCTTTTGCTGTTGCCGCATTCTCTCCCGTGCAACGGGTCAGGGAGTGGCATGATGCTGCGGACTGTCGCCTTCCTTTTATTCGGACTTTCGCTTGCGGGGCCAGTCGCCGCACAGGATGCTACCGTGGCGGTCAGCCAGTGCCAGGCGATCGCGCAGTCACTGCCGGATACGCGCTTCGCCCGCTGGTCTCCCAAGGATGCCCTGCCGGTCATCCTTGCCCAGACCGAACAGCCTTCGGAACTTGTCGACAGGGAGACGGTGAGGATCACCTATGTCGGTCATTCCACCTATTTCATCGAAAGCCCCGGCGGCATCGGCATCGCGACCGACTACAGCGGCGTCTACAGGCCCTCGCGGCTTCCCGATGTCGTCACCATGAACAAGGCGCACTCCACCCACTTCACGCTCGCCCCGGATGCCGGCATTGAACATGTCCTTCCCGGATGGAGCGACATGCCGGGTGAGAAGGCGCAGCACAGTGTCGTCGTCGGCGACGCCTATATCCGCAATGTCCCGACCGATATCCGTTCCTGGGGTGGCGACTTCGAGGAGAACGGCAACTCCATCTTCATCTTCGAGATCGCGGGCCTGTGCATTGGGCACCTTGGGCATCTGCATCACGAACTGACCGACAGCCACTATAGCGAGATCGGACGTCTCGATATCCTCATGGTCCCCGTCGACGGTGGGTTGACGCTCGGCGCCGACAGCATGAGCCGGGTCGTCGACCGGTTGCGGTCGTCCATCATCCTGCCGATGCATCGGCCCGGCGCCCTCGACCGGTTCATTTCCATGCTCGGCGAGGGCTTTGATGTCACCTATGCGCGGGAGCCGACCATACGGGTTTCCATGCGCACGCTCCCCAGGCGGCCGACCATCCTCGTGCCCCAGGGGATGTGAGACGGCTGCGATGCGTGAAACGGTGACGGGCGCTTGAACCGGCGGCTCATCGAAACTATAACCCGCGGCATTCCACGAAATAGACGTGATCAGGGGTGTCATGGCCGGCCATTCACAGTTCAAAAACATCATGCACCGCAAGGGACGGCAGGACGCGATCCGTTCCAAGATGTTCTCCAAGCTTGCGCGCGAGATAACCGTCGCCGCGAAGTCGGGGCTGCCGGATCCCGCGGCGAACTCGGCGCTGCGGCTGGCGATCCAGAATGCCAAGGCGCAGTCGATGCCGAAGGACAATATCGACCGGGCGATCAAGAAGGCTTCCGGCGCTGACGCGGAAAACTACGACGCCGTGCGTTACGAAGGCTATGGCCCGGGTGGAGTCGCCGTCATCGTCGAAGCGCTAACCGACAACCGTAATCGCACCGCATCTTCCGTCCGCTCGACCTTCAGCAAGGCCGGCGGCGCGCTCGGTGAGACAGGCTCGGTATCCTTCTCCTTCGACCATGTCGGCGAGATTACATACAAACTCTCGGCCGGCGATGCGGACAAGATGATGGAAGCAGCCATCGAGGCGGGCGCCGACGACGTCGTTACCGACGAGGATACGCACGTCATCACTTGCGCCTTCGAAAGTCTGGGCGAAGTGACCAAGGCGCTGGAAGCGAGCCTCGGCGAAGCCGAAACCGTGAAGACGGTGTGGAAGCCGCAGAACACCGTTCCCGTGGACGAAGAGAAGGCGCAGTCGCTGATGAAGCTCATCGACACGCTCGAAGACGATGACGACGTACAGAACGTCTACTCCAATTTCGAAGTCTCCGACGAAGTCATGGCAAGGCTCTCGGCCTGAGATACTTTGGGAGGAGGCGCCCCCCTAGAGCGCCTTCTCCATCATCGGCAGGCCGGCGAAGAGCTCGACCGACCTCAGCCGCGCCTCGATGTCGTGGATCGGCGTCGAGACGATCAGTTCATCGGCTCCCGTTTCAGTCAGGAAGGGCGTGAGCTTCGCCTCCAGCGTCGAGGGCGAGCCGACCGCAGCATACCGCAGCGTGTGCTCGACGCTCATGCGTTCCATGTCCGACCAGAGGCCGTCCATCGTGTCCACTGGCTTCGGAAACTTGCCACGGACATTGCGGCGAAGGTTGATGAACTGCTGCTGCGACGAGGTGAACAGTCGAGCGGCCTGTTCATCCGTATCGGCGGCCACCCCCATGACGCCTACCATCACATGAGGTCTCTCAAGCGTCTCCGAAGGCTGGAAGCGCTCGCGATAGATGGCGATAGCGTCGATCAGCATGTCCGGGGCGAAATGCGAGGCGAAGGCGTAAGGGAGGCCAAGAGCTGCGGCGAGGTGGGCGCTGTAGATGCTGGACCCGAGCAGCCAGAGGGGCACATTCGAGTTGGCGCCGGGTATGGCGAGTATCGGCTGGTCTTCCGTCGGCGCACCGAGGAGACGCTGCAATTCGACGATGTCATGCGGAAAGTTCTCCGCGCCTGCCTCGAGGTTGCGGCGGAGCGCCCGGGCGGTGCGCATGTCGGTGCCGGGGGCGCGACCAAGGCCGAGGTCGACACGACCGGGGAAGAGCGCCTCAAGGGTACCGAACTGCTCGGCAATCACCAACGGCGAGTGATTGGGCAGCATGACGCCCCCCGAGCCGATGCGGATCCGGCTGGTCGCTGCCCCGATGTGGCCGATGACGACGGAGGTGGCGGCACTGGCGATGCCCGGCATGCCGTGATGTTCTGCGAGCCAGATGCGCTTGTAGCCATGTTCCTCTGCCGTTCGTGCCATCTGCCGCGACTGGTCGAGCGCGTCGCGGACCTCGAGGCCGTCGGGTACGGGAGAAAGATCGAGAATGGAGAACGGAATCATCTGCAATCCTGAAAGAACGGAGCGGGAGGTCCGCCTCATATAAGCATTCGATCAGGCGATGCGAGCCGCTGACAGGCGATCCTTCCCAGCGGCCCGGTTCGTTCAGGATTTGACGAGCTTCAGATGACTGCGTCGGCCGCTTCCGGGGCTCGGCGTGATGGGCGGGTAGCTTTCTCCCGCCGATTTGAAGCGGTCCGCTTGCCGCTCGATCTCCGCGGCTGCCCTGTCAATGGCGTCCAGATGGAAAAGAGGCGGGTGTGGCATCCGGTCCGGATCCTGAACCCTGCGCGAGGTCAAGCCGAGCTCTGACCGGATTGTCTCCAGTTCTCTTTCCTGCCGACGGGCATCTTCACCGAGTGCCTGCGCCTGCGTGCCGGCTACCTCCAGATAAAGATGCTGCGCCTGAAACTCCCGATCCAGTTCGCCGATCGCATTCTTTGAAGCGTCGACGGATTGGATTGCCCCATCCGCTTCGCGGTCGATCGCTTCGAGCGTGGTGCCGATCTGCTGGGTCAGGGCATGTAGCGTTTTCGCAGCACCAAGAGTGTCGATGCTGGCGGGGCCGGCTTGCGCGGCATTGACGCCGCTGTTGAGGGCAAGCAGGGCTGCTTCCCGCACGACCGGCCGAAGGTCCTCCACCAGCGCCTTCAACTGGGCGAGAGAGTGGGCGGCATGGCCTGTCGTGGTTCCGGCTGCCGTCGCCGCCTGGCGGGGCCGGTCGAGGTCTAGACGGGCGTTGTGCAGGATGGTGGCGACATGCTCGGCGCGGCCGGACTGGCTGCGCGTGGCGTTCGAGACACCGCCAAGAGAAGCAAGGGCCGCGGATACGGCAGCGGTTCGCGCGGCGTCGTCTTCCCCGTTGAGGTGGAGGCTGAGACGCAGTTCGGTGGATTCCGAACGCAGCTCACGGGTGCGGCTGATGATCTCGTCGAGGCTGGCGGTCAGCGACCTCAGTCCTCGGTTGAAATCCTTCCGCATGCCATCGAAGGTGCGGGGAAACGCGATATCCATGTTCTGGTAGATGTCGCCGGCGGCAAATCTGCGAAGGCTGCCGTCAAGGGCGTCCGCCACCGCGCGTAGTTCCAGCAGTTCGTTCTCGAGCCTGTCTCGATCCCGCATGTCGGCCTCCTCATGATTCCGTATGCGCATGTTCTGGCGAGCTAATTCACCATGAGGAAGAGTGTTGCACGCGAGGCGGGTCTTTTGCACCGAACTTGGCCAACATGGTTAACGCCAGATCAGCAGTCCCGCTCGCCTTCCGTTTTTGTTTTGTTCACATTTTGCGTGGCAATGCTGATGCTCCAGCCTTAGGATGACGGCTATGACAAACACGATTCGCATCATCGGCATCGATCCCGGCCTCAGGCGAACAGGCTGGGGCATCATCGAGACGCTTGGCAACTGTCTGCGGTTCGTCGCGTCCGGCACGGTGACGTCGGACGGCGACATGGATCTCGCCTCACGCCTGTGCCAGTTGCATGATGGGCTGGCGGAAGTCGTGCATGCCTATCAACCCGACGAGGCAGCGGTGGAGCAGACCTTCGTCAACAAGGACGCGGTGGCAACGCTGAAGCTTGGGCAGGCGCGAGGTGTGGTGATGCTTGTTCCGGCACGGGCGGGTCTGCGGGTGTCGGAATATGCTCCCAACGCCGTCAAGAAGGCCGTGATCGGGGTGGGGCATGGCGAGAAGCAGCAGATCCACATGATGCTGAAGATCCTGATGCCGAAAGCCACCTTCGTGGGGAACGACGCGGCGGACGCGCTCGCAATCGCCATCTGCCACGCCCATAATCGCGGCGGTGACCGCATGCGGAAGGTGCTGGCGACTGCCTGACCGTGTTCTTGACTTGTTCCGTCGGTAATAGTAAGTATTACCAATCAGGAGCACGAACATGCGCGTGACGTCGAAGGGACAGGTAACCATTCCGCGGGATCTGCGGGAACTGGTTGGCATCGAACCGAATTCCGAAGTGGTCTTCACCGTCGAGAACGGCAAGCTGGTGGTCGCGCCAAAGAACGATCCGTTGCACGAGCAGGAGCGGCAGCGGCTTGACGGCTTCATGGCGACGCTGCGGCGTCTCGAGGGGACCGGGGATCCGTCTATCGATGCGGATGCCCTGATGGGTATGACGAGAGACCGTTGAAATGGCCGTTCTGGTCGACACCAACATCCTCGTCGATATCGCCGTACGCGACCCGGTTTGGCTCGAGTGGTCGCGCGGAGCGCTTGCGAAGCTCGCCGGGCGGGTGCCGCTGATCATCAATCCGATCATCTATGCCGAATTCTCCGTGCGCTATCGCGATATGAACGAGGTTGAGGCGTTGCTGCCGGCGGAGGAATTCCGACGCGAGGGCTTGCCGTGGGCCGCCGCCTTCGCGGCCGGCGCGGCGTTCGGCTTGTACCGGCAGGCTGGCGGAGCGCGGGAGCGAGTGCTGCCGGACTTCCTGATCGGGGCGCACGCCTTGGTCCGCGGTTATTCGATCGTCACGCGCGATCCGAATGGCTATCGCCGCTACTTTCCTGACGTTCGCCTCATCACCCCCGAAACCCGTCACCTGTAACGGACGAACCCACCCATGATCGGCAAGCTCAAAGGCACCATCGACGAGATCGGCGACGACTATGTGGTTGTGGATGTTCATGGCGTCTGCTACGAGGCATTCTGCTCGTCCCGCACCCTTTCCCGGATGGGGTCAGCCGGCGAGGCGGTGGTGCTTTTCATCGAGACCTATGTCCGTGAGGACCAGTTGAAGCTGTTCGGCTTCCTGTCGGCGCTGGAGCGGGAGTGGTTTAACCTGCTCCAGAGCGTGCAGGGCGTCGGCGCCAAGGTGGCGCTCGCCGTGCTCTCGACGCTGACGCCGTCGGAACTGGCCAACGCCATTGCGCTGCAGGACAAGACAGCCGTGTCGCGGGCGCCGGGCGTAGGACCCAAGGTGGCGGTCAGGATCGTCACCGAACTCAAGAACAAGGCGCCTGCATTCGGCGGCGAGGCTGTTGCGAACATCGGTCTGAAGCAGGAACTGGGAGAGGGCGTGGCCTCCGCGCCAGTGGCCGATGCCGTGTCGGCACTCACAAATCTCGGCTATTCCCGCGATCAGGCCGCCAATGCCGTTGCCGCCGCGCTGAAGACAGCGGGCGAGGGGGCAGACAGCGCAAAGCTGATCAGGCTGGGGCTCAAGGAACTGGCGCGGTGAGGGTTCTGTGCGGGTGCCAAGTCTGCCGCCTTCGTGTATGGATCGGCCAGGAGTTTCTGACGGACATGAATGATGAGTGATGCTGCCCGCCTCATATCGCCGGAAAAGCGGGGCGAAGACCTGGACACGACGCTGCGCCCGCAGTCGCTGGACGAGTTCACGGGCCAGGCGGAGGCGCGGGCCAATCTCAAGGTCTTCATCGAGGCGGCGAAGAACCGTGGCGAGGCGCTCGACCATGTGCTCTTCGTCGGACCGCCCGGCCTCGGCAAGACGACGCTGGCGCAGATCATGGCCAAGGAACTGGGGGTCAATTTCCGCTCGACCTCCGGCCCGGTGATCGCCAAGGCTGGCGATCTCGCAGCGCTCCTGACCAATCTCGAGGAGCGGGACGTGCTCTTCATCGACGAGATTCACCGGCTCAACCCGGCGGTGGAGGAAATCCTCTATCCGGCCATGGAGGATTTCCAGCTCGACCTCATCATCGGGGAAGGCCCCGCTGCCCGCTCGGTGAAGATCGACCTCTCGAAATTCACCCTCGTGGCGGCAACCACCCGGCTCGGGCTGCTCACCACGCCGCTTCGTGACCGATTCGGCATTCCCGTCCGGCTCGCCTTCTACACGGTCGAGGAACTGGAACTCATCGTGCGTCGCGGCGCGCGGCTGATGAACCTGCCAATGACCGACGATGGAGCGCGCGAGATCGCCCGCCGTGCCCGTGGAACGCCGCGCATTGCCGGGCGGCTGCTGCGGCGCGTTCGCGACTTCGCAGAAGTGGCGCGGGCCGAGGCGGTGACGCGGGAGATCGCCGACGAGGCACTGACGCGGCTTCTGGTCGACAATCGCGGCCTGGACCAGCTCGACAACCGCTATCTGACGATGATCGCGATGAACTTCGGCGGCGGTCCGGTTGGCATCGAGACCATCGCCGCGGGCCTGTCCGAACCGCGCGACGCGATCGAGGACATCATCGAGCCCTACATGATCCAGCAGGGCTTCATCCAGCGCACGCCGCGCGGGCGCGTCCTGACCGCGACCGCTTGGAAGCATCTCGGCCTGCAGCCGCCAAAGGACCACCTTGAGGCAGCGCAATTCCGCCTGACGCTCGAGGACGAATAGTTGCTCACGCGCCGAAGCTTGCTGAAGCTGGCGGGCGCGGGACTGGCGAGCCTAGCAGCGGCCGTTGCATTCCCGCGCGACACCGTTCTTCCGGAGCTTGGGAACGAGCGAGCATCCTAGCAGTTTCGCCGTCGGAACAGGGAGAACGAGATGGCGAAGATCAGCAAGGGCGACGACGTCGAGTGGACGTGGGGTGCGAACAAGGCCCAGGGCAAGGCGGATCAGAAGTTTACGAGCGACGTCGAGCGCACCATCAAGGGCACGAAGGTGAAGCGCAAGGCGAACGAGGAAGAGCCGGCCTTCCTGATCAAGCAGGAGGACGGCGATCGGGTGCTGAAGAGCCAGTCGGAACTCAAGAAGCGGTAGCGTTCGGTCGGAGATGGCCCCTTGCGAGCTTTTCGGCCGTCGCAGCAAGAAGCGCGAATCCGCCGGGCTCCCAGCCGAGGCTGCGGATTCGGTCTGTTGACATTACGGCGACCTGTGCGGTCTCGGCTTCCCGCGGCAATGGGTGAATGGAGCCAGCGATGCGCTGGACCGGCTCAAGGATCGTCCGGGTATCGGTGACGATGTCGGATATGTTGAAGGCGCCGCGGACGAGGTTCGCGTCGGATTCGATCATCAGGCGCACCGCCTGCGCGACGTCTTGCCCGTGCACCTCGCTGCCGGCGCGCAGGAAGACCGGTCTTCCCGCGAGGTAGTCGGCAATCAGGTCATCCCATTTGTTCGGACGAAGCTCGCCATAGACGCCGGTCAAGCGCAGGCTGGAGGTGACGAAACCGGGCCCCTCGAGGCGTGCCAGCGCCCGTTCTGCCTCCAGCTTGACCTGCCCGTAGAGCGACGTCGGGGAGAGAAACGCGTTTTCGTCGAGTTTCTGGCCGGGGGGAATGCCGTCATAGACGGCACGGCTGGAGAGAAAAATTGTCCGCCGAACCCCGGCTGCCTTGGCCTGCTCGAAAAGATGGGTGCTGGCGTGGAGGTTGAGCCGGCGAAAGCGCTCCGGATCGCCACCTTCGCCGCCACGATATCGACCGGGCAGATGGTCGAAGGCGGCATGAACGAACGCATCAATGCCGGCAAACGCGCCTCGCTGGTCGAGATCGGGATCCAGTGACAGCGGCACGAACGGGACCGGATTAACAAACCAGTCCGGCGGTGGCGCGGTCCTGCCGCCCACCACGACCTCATGTCCCGCGCCCAGCAGCCCGTTGACGATATAGCGGCCGACGAGGCCGGCGCCGCCGGAGACCTGCACCCTCATCCGGCTGATCCCGGTCGTGGGAGCGTCGACAGGTCGGGGAGCTTTCCGTTCCGGTGGACGAAGTTCCAGAGCTCGATTAGCGGCCGGAGCCTCTCCGCCTTCGGATGGTTCTCCTCCCACGGCTTCTCGTACTGGTAATGCAGGATCGAGATGCTGTTCCAGTCCCACAGTTCCGGCAGGTTGAACCAGACATATTGCAGCATGTTCATGAAGACCGGCAGGCCGTGCCAGTCCGGGAAGAAGGTCTCCAGGAAACTCTGGTCGGTGCGCCGCCAGAAGGCGTCCGGCTCATCCAGCCGCTCCAGCATTCGCCCGAAGGTCTTAGCGGAAGGCTTGGCAACGAAGACGCCGGAGTTCAGGCGGTGGAAGTCTGCAAGACCCTCATAGACATTCGGGGCTGCCGAGAATTCGGGATAATCAAACAGCCTGTCGATGTTGCGCAGCACAAGTGCGTCGGCATCGATGAAGACACAAGCGTTGTATTCCTCTAGCTGCCAGAGGCGCAGCTTGCAGAAGTTGTCGAGCGGCGTATGGAAATCGGGCTTTCTGCCCTTGGCGAAGGGCGCTGCGCCATGGACCGCTTTGCGGGCATGGCGGGCGTTGAACGCGTCCGACAGCGGCAGGTGGTCAACCTCCACAAGCCGGCATTCGAGAGCCTCCAGCGGCGCGAGCGTGGTTGCGTCCACGCCTCCGGTATGCAGGATGACGATGTCTGCGGACGTGGCGGTGAAACGCAGCGACTGCGCCAGCACCTTCGCACCGAGAGCGTAGTCGGCATTGGTGACCAGGGTAACGAAGGCCCGCCCAGCGGGGGGAGGGGCGGCGCGAGTTTCCGCTCCAGGTCGCCCGGTCATCAGGACACCGACTTCAGCCGCTTGCCCTCCGGATCGTGCTCGACCTTGGCGGCGATGTCCCTGGTCCAGGCGGAGACGGCCGGGACGCGGGAGCGGTCGACGCGATAGGCGAACTTCTTCGCCACGTCGACGATCTCTTCAAGCAGCCCTTCGCCGAGCGTCGTCGGCGCGAGCCCGAGGTTCAGGAACTTCTCGTTCTTCACCACCAGGTCGTTTTCCGCGGCTTCCTTGCGGGGGTTCGGCAGCCAAGCGATCTGCGCTCCGGTCATCCGTGCAACCATCTCGGCGAGGTCACGCACCCGATGGGTCTCGGTCATCTGGTTGAAGATCTCGACGCGGCCACCGCCCTGGGGCGGGTTCTTCAGGGCGATCTCGATGCAGCGGACGGAATCCTGGATGTGGATGAAGGCGCGGGTCTGGCCGCCGGTGCCGTGTACCGTCAGGGGATAGCCGATCGCTGCCTGGATGAGGAAGCGGTTCAGCACGGTGCCGTAGTCGCCGTCATAGTCGAAGCGGTTGACGAGCTGTGCATGGCGGCGCGTCTGCTCGGTATGAGTGCCCCAGACGATCCCCTGGTGCAGGTCGGTGATCCTCAGGCCGTCGTTCTTGGCGTAGAAGGCGAAGAGCTGCTGATCCAGGCATTTCGTCATGTGGTAGATGGAGCCCGGATTGCTCGGGTAAAGGATCTCCTGGCTGACCGTACGGCCGTCCATGGTTTCAATGCCGACCGGCAGGTAACCTTCGGGAATCGCCGCGCCGACGGTGGAATAGCCGTAGACGCCCATGGTCCCGAGATGGACGAGGTGGGCGTCGAGATCGAGTTCCACCATTGCGTTCAGCAGGTTGTGCGTGGCGTTGACGTTATTGTTGACCGTGTAGTTCTTGTGGCGGTCGCTCTTCATGGAGTAGGGCGCGGCGCGCTGCTCGGCGAAGTGGATGATGGCGTCCGGCCGATGCCTGGCGAGCCAGCCTTTTAGCAGCTCGTAGTCCTTGGCGAGGTCGATCAGGTGGAAGTGGATGCGCCGTCCCGTCTCCGCATGCCAGACCCGCGTCCGCTCCTGGATGGAATCCATCGGCGTCAGCGACTGAACGCCCAGTTCCGTGTCGATCCAGCGGCGTGACAGGTTGTCGAGGATGTGGATTTCGTGGCCCGCGTCGGAAAGGTGGAGGGAGGTCGGCCAGCCGACGAAACCGTCGCCACCAAGCACTGCAATCTTCATGAATCAACTCCGCTGGTTGTCCGTCCGGGTTTCAGATAGGGCGGATTTGTGACAGGAACACAATACCTCCCAACGGCCCGGCGGCCATCGGGGCATCACGTCGATCCACTAAGGCATGACTATGACAGACGAGGTTTTTCTTCTTTCGGGGCAGTTGACCAAGACCGGGCACCAGCTGGTTCAGCGGGTCTACTATGAGGACACGGATTTCTCTGGGCTCGTCTACCATGCCCGCTACCTGCATTTCCTGGAACGGGGACGGACGGACTATCTGCGATGCCTCGGCTGCCAGCAGAGCGATCTTCTCGCGGCGGACGAGGAGGGGCTGGTCTTCGTCGTTCACCGGATGGAGATCGACTTCAAGATGCCGGCGAGAATGGACGATGCCCTGACGATCCTGACGACGACGGAAAAGGCTGGCGGTGCCAAGATGGTTCTCAGCCAGGAGATCCGCCGCGGCGAGACATTGTTGATCGCCGCGAAGGTGGTAATTGCGGTGATCAACCGGCATGGCCGTCCGAGGCGGTTGCCGGAAAGCGTGGCTGAGAAGTTTCTGCGGTCATCGAACTAGGTCGCGATTGATCTCCGGTAACCGATCCTTAACCATAATGAGCGCTTACTGAAACGCGAGGAAGTTGTGCAACGCACGCCTTCCTTTGACCAAATTTGAAAGCGAGAAGCCATGCTGAAAGCTCAGGGCACCTTGGGATAGAGCGCAACCAGCGACCATGGTTTTTCGCGAGAGCGCTTTTGAACCCGCCCGGTCCCGTGCCGGGCGTTTGGATTCGGGGATATTGGATAGATGGAAGAGGTAGGTTTGGCGGCAGCGACCCACGACGTCAGTCTCTGGGCGCTGTTCATGCAGGCGGGTTTCGTCGTCAAGCTGGTCATGATCGGTCTCATCGGAGCCTCGGTCTGGACCTGGGCGATCGTCATCGACAAGTATGTCAGCTACAGCAAGGCGAAGCGCCAGTTCGACCAGTTCGAGCAGGTGTTCTGGTCGGGGCAATCTCTGGAAGAGCTCTACCGCACGCTCGCCGAACGGCAGAACGGCGGCCTTGCCGCCATCTTCGTTGCCGCCATGCGTGAGTGGAAGAAGAGCTTCGAGCGCGGCGCGCGGTCTCCGATCGGCCTGCAGATGCGTATCGACCGAGCCATGGACGTGACCATGGCGCGCGAGAGCGAAACCTACGAGTCCCGCCTCGGCTCGCTGGCGACAATCGGATCGGCTGCGCCGTTCATCGGCCTCTTCGGTACCGTCGTCGGCATCATGACCTCTTTCCAGGCGATCGCCGGCTCAAAGTCGACCAACCTCGCCGTCGTTGCGCCGGGTATTGCCGAAGCGCTTCTCGCAACGGCGATCGGTCTCGTGGCGGCTATCCCCGCTGTCATCGCCTACAACAGGTTCTCCGCCGAGGCTGGCAAGCTCACCGGTCGCATGGAAGGCTTTGCCGACGAGTTCTCGGCCATCCTGTCGCGGCAGATCGACGAGAAGCTGCAGCCCCGCGCTGCGGCTCAGTAAGCGGCCGAAGGAGACACGTCCATGGGTATGTCGGTAGGAGCCAAGGGTGGCAGCGGCGGGCGCAGAAGGCGCGGCGGACGCAAGAACGGCCTGGTGAGCGAGATCAACGTTACGCCTCTCGTCGACGTCATGCTCGTGCTCCTGATCATCTTCATGGTCGCTGCACCGATGATGACGGTCGGCGTGCCGATTGACCTGCCGGAAACGCAGGCGAAGGCGATGAACGCCGATACGCAGCCGATCACCGTCTCCGTCAATCCGGCGGGCGAGATCTATCTCCAGGAAACCGCGATCGCCCTCGACGAGGTCGTGCCGAAGCTCGAGGCCATTGCCACTACCGGATACAACGAGCGCATCTATGTGCGCGGAGATACCGCTGCGGCTTACGGCGTCGTCATGAAGGTGATGGCGCGCATTTCGGCTGCCGGCTTCAAGAATCTCGGGCTCGTCACCCTACAGGAACAGGAGCAGTAACAGGTCGCGATGAAGGGAAGTCTCGGGACATCTCTGGTAGTGCACTCGCTGGTGCTGGGCTGGGCGCTCGTGTCGCTCGGGTCCCCGGCGTCGTTCGACGTGGCCGAAGTCGAGGCGCTGCCGGTCGATATCATCCCGGTGGAATCGATCACCCAGATCCAGCAGGGCGACAAGAACGCGCCGATGGCAGAAAAAGCTGCGCCGGTGCCGACGACCAAGCCGAACATTGTCGAGAACGCCGAAAACGCCGGCGACAACGATATCGACCTGAAGTCACCGCCGACACCGGCGAAGCGTCCGGTCGAGACGGAGGTTGCCGCGGCGCCGGAGAAGACCGAAAAGCCGCTGCCCAACCCCACGAACGAGACAAATCAGGTCAAGGAGATCGTGCCGGAAGAGACGGCGCCGAAGCCGACCGAGGTCGCAGCACTTCCCGAATCGAAGCCCGAGATCGCGCCCGAGCCGAAGCCTGAGCCGACCCCCGAGCCGGTGCCTGAAGAGGCCGTCGCCGAGGAACTGCCTCTGCCCGACGCCGTTCCGGTGCCTGCTGCGCGGCCGAAACCGGAGCCGCCGAAGGAACAGGCGAAGCCCGTTGAGAAGCCGGCCGAGAAAAAGCAGGAAACACCAAAGGCGGCCGAGAAGCCAACAGACAAGAAGGTTGCGGACAAGAAGCAGGAGACCGCCAAGTCGACCTCTTCGAAGGAAAGCGACTTCAACGCCGATGAAATCGCCGCCCTCCTCAACAAGCAGGACGCCGCCGGTGGCGGCGCCAAGCGCTCGACGGAGACGGCCTCGCTGGGTGGCAAGAAAACCACCAGCGGCTCCACACTCAGCCAGAGCGAGATGGACGCCCTGCGTGGGCAGATCCAGAACAACTGGTCGATCATTGCCGGTATCGAGGGCGCCGAAGGCGTCATCATCACCGTCAGGATGAGCCTCGACGAAAGCGGCCAGATCGTCGGCCGGCCCCAGGTCTCGGCGACCGGCGGTTCCGACACGGCGCGGCGCACGCTGGAAGGCAGCGCCCTTCGCGCCGTCATGCGCTCGGCACCGTTCAAGAACCTCCCTGTCGAGAAATACGATGCCTGGAGCGAGGTTGTCGTGAACTTCGACCCCAGCGAAATGCTGTAAAAGCTGAAAGGCTGAACACTATGATGAAACGTTCTTTCATCCGCCTGATGATCGCGTTTGCCGGGATGGCGATGTCCTTCGCCCCGGCTCACGCGCTGGTGGAGATCAATATCAACAAGGGCAATGTCGAGCCGCTGCCGATTGCGATCACCGACTTCCAGTCGGGCAATGAGCTCGGCGCGCAGATCAGCCAGGTGATCGCCGCCGACCTTCAGCGCTCCGGCTTGTTCGCGCCGGTGAACAAGAGTGCCTTCATCGAGAAGATCTCCAACCCGGACCAGCAGCCGCGGTTCGAGGACTGGAAGGTGATCAACGCGCAGGCGCTCGTAACCGGCCGCGTCACCCGTGAGGCCGACGGTCGTCTTCGTGCCGAATTCCGTCTCTGGGACACCTTCGCCGGCCAGCAGATGACCGGACAGCAGTTCTTCACCCAGCCGGAGAACTGGCGTCGCGTCGCCCACATTATTGCCGACGCGATCTACGAGCGCATCACCGGGGAGAAGGGCTATTTCGACACCCGTGTCGTGTTCGTGTCCGAAAGCGGTCCGAAGAACGCTCGCCAGCGGCAGTTGGCCATCATGGATCAGGACGGCTTCAACGTCCGCCAGCTGACGAACAGCAAGGACATCGTCCTGACGCCGCGTTTCTCCCCCAACCGGCAGGAAGTCACCTACATGTCGTTCGAGGGCGACCAGCCGCGCGTCTACCTGCTGCAGCTTGAGACCGGGCAGCGCGAAGTCGTGGGCAATTTCCCCGGCATGACGTTCGCGCCGCGTTTCTCGCCCGACGGCCAGAAGGTCATCATGAGCCTCCAGCAGGAGGGTAACTCCAACATCTACACCATGGACCTGCGCTCGCGGACCACGACGCGGCTCACCAACACGGCAGCCATCGACACCTCGCCGTCCTATTCGCCGGATGGCAGCCGCATCGTCTTCGAAAGCGACCGCGGCGGGCGCCAGCAGCTCTACGTGATGGGCGCCGACGGTTCTGGGCAGACTCGCATCTCCTTCGGCGACGGGTCCTATTCCACCCCGGTCTGGTCCCCTCGTGGCGACCTCATTGCCTTCACGAAGCAGTCCGGCGGCAAGTTTTCGATCGGTGTCATGAAGCCGGACGGTTCGGGCGAACGCATCCTCACCACCGGGTTCCACAACGAGGGCCCGACCTGGGCGCCGAATGGCCGCGTGCTGATGTTCTTCCGGCAGAACGCCGGGGCAGGCGGTCCGCAGCTCTATTCGATTGACCTGACCGGCTATAACGAGCAGCAGATCAAGACGCCGGCGTATGCATCCGACCCGGCATGGTCGCCGCTGCTTGAATAATGGCGGAATGCGGACAGAGGCAGGTTGCTGCCTCTTTGCCGCCCCATTCTCCTGAAAAAGGAGCGACTTAAGGGACGTCGAATCGGTTTGTTAACCATATGCATTTCAGGTGGGTTAACCGAGACCAGTTAGAGTTCAGCAACTCTGATACGTTGATCTAAGGAGAGACCGGCTATGAGCCGCACCGTTACCCCGGCGATGAGCCGCATGCAGACACTCGCTCGCAACCCGGCCGTCATTGCCCTGACGCTGGCACTCGCGCTTGCCGGCTGTGCCAACAAGAAGAACCTTCCGAACAATGCGGGGGATCTCGGCCTCGGTGGTGCCGCCGGTGCCGCAACGCCCGGCTCCAGCCAGGACTTCACCGTCAATGTCGGTGATCGGATCTTCTTCGATACTGACTCCACCTCCATCCGTGCCGATGCGCAGCAGACGCTTGACCGGCAGGCACAGTGGCTGCAGCGCTACCCGAACTACGCGATCACGGTCGAAGGCCATGCCGACGAACGCGGCACCCGCGAATACAACCTGGCGCTCGGCGCGCGCCGTGCCGCCGCCACGAAGGAATACCTTGCCTCCCGCGGCGTTCCTGCCAACCGGATGCGCACGATCTCCTACGGCAAGGAAAAGCCGGTCGCGGTCTGCGACGACATTTCCTGCTGGTCGCAGAATCGCCGGGCAGTAACCGTCCTCGGCGGCGCCGGAATGTAGTCGTCCGCGACGACAAACGATTTCGTGAAGGCGGTCCAGGTGGCCGCCTTTTCACTTTTTCATAGTTTGGCCGAACTTCGCTCCAATTAAGGTTGAGAGTTCAGTTGCATTTTGGCGCGGATTGACAAAATCTCCACTCGCGCCAAAGGGGCGCAGATCAAAGCAGGACGGACGATATGAAGAAACTTGTCTTGGCAGCAATGCTGGGGCTGATGGTGGCGGGCGGCCCTGCCGGGGCATTCTCATTGCCCGAACTTCTGCCGGGGGAAAGACAGGCCCCGCAGCAACCAGGCGGCTCTGAACAGCCGATGGTCCTTGCGCAGAGCGGCGATGCATCCATCCGCGTCCAGCAGCTGGAGGAACAGATCCGGCAGTTGAATGGTCGGATCGAGGAAATGAGCTTCCAGTTGCTGCAGATGCAGGAGCAGATGCGAAAGACGCAGGAAGACAATGAGTTCCGCTTCCAGGAGCTCGAGAAAAGCGAAAACGGAGCGGCCGGGAAACCGGCCGTCGCCGCTTCAGGCTCGCCGCAAGCGGTCCCCGAGTCGCCAGCTGACGACGTAGCGCGTATCATCGAGACCCCGCCGGCAACGGAACCTTCGCGGGCCGCTCCCGGCGAAACGGTGCTCGGCTCGATCGAGTTCGACCAGAGCGGCAACCCGAAGACGGTTACCCGCAACGAGACAGACAACTCCGCTGGCCTCCCCGGTGTCGACGCGGGACCCGGCCTGCCGCAGGCGCAGGATCCCCAGCAGACCGCGTCGCTCGGTAGCGAGAGCGATGTCTACCAGGTTGCCTACAATCACATTCTCTCCGGCGACTATGCACTGGCTGAACAGGAGTTCACGCAGTATCTCGCCAGTTTCCCGGAAGGCTCCCGCTCGGCAGATGCGAGCTTCTGGCTGGGTGAGGCGCAGTATTCGCAGGGCAAGTACAACGAGTCGGCGCAGACCTTCCTGAACGCCCACCAGACCTACGGCACATCAGCGAAGGCCCCCGAAATGCTGTTGAAGCTCGGCATGTCCCTTGCTGCCCTCGACAATAGCGAGACGGCCTGTGCCACCCTGCGGGAAGTGACGAAGCGCTATCCCAAGGCCCCTCGCGCCATCCTTTCCAAGGTTTCTTCCGAGCAGAAGCGTCTCGGTTGCTGATCGCGGCCGTGCAAACCGGCACCCAGCCACCCATTTCGCCTGATGAAGCCATCCGCAGCCTGCTGGCGCGACTGGCAAGGCCGGCCCGGCTCCTCGTCGCCGTGTCCGGCGGGAGCGATTCACTCGGTCTCCTGCTCTCCCTGGCCCGCCATCCACATGAAGGCATCACCCTCCTTGCGGTTACCGTCGACCACGGCCTGAGGGCGGCATCGGCGCAGGAGGCGGCTGAGGTGAGCCGCATCTGCCAGGGACTTGGCATCCCGCATGCGACGAAGAGGTGGCTCGGAGACAAGCCCGCAACCGGTGTTGCGGCCGCGGCCCGCGAGGCGCGCTACCGCCTGCTCTGCGAAGCGGCGGATGAGGTCCGCGCAACCGCCATCCTCACCGGCCACACGCTTGACGATCAGATCGAGACGGTGACGATGCGGGCGGGGCGGACGAGCGAACCCGATGCCCCCGGACTTGCCGGCATGGCTGAGGCCGTGCTTCTACATCGCCGCCACTGGCTGTTGCGGCCGTTCCTTCGGACGCGCCGGGAAGACATCCGTGTATTTCTGGACAGATTAGACCAGGACTGGATCGACGATCCTTCCAACGCCGACCGCCGTTCTGAGCGGGTCCGCACGCGGCTTGCACTGGCGGAGAAGCCAGCGGTCCTGCTCGACCAGATCGATGCCGTCTCCCGCCGACGTCAGGACATCGCCAACTCTGCGGCCGAATGGCTTCTAACCAACGCCACTGTCCAGCACTCGGTGCTGATGCGGGTACCCGTCGAGGGGCTTTCGGCGGACCCGGTCGTTCTGCGTTATGCCCTGTCCACGTCGATTGCCGTTCTCGGCGGACGCGAGCAGGGACCGGCGGGCCACACGCTCGACAAGCTCGTTGACGCATGCCGGCTCTACACGCCCTGGAAGATGACGGCAGGACGGGTGCTGATCGACCGCCGCAGGTCCGCGCTCTATCTTTGCCGCGAGAGCCGCAATCTTCCTTCGCTGACGCTGAATGCCGGCGAGATAGCTGTCTGGGACGGCCGATTCCGGATCGTTAATCGCGGTGCTGAGCCGCTGTCGCTGGTTCCGGCGAGAAACCCCGAAGGCGCCGCAGGACTGTTTGGGGAGGTCCCACCCTCGATCGCACTGCGGGCAGCGGGGGTGTTGCCTCCCGACCCTGCCGAAGGTTCCGTGGGTACGGCACTGGAAGCCTTTTTCTGCACGCCGCTGCTTGCCCCATTCGACCGCTTTTTGCCGCAGTTCGACCTTAGTGTCGCGAGCGCCTTCGCAAAGCTGATGGGCTGCGACGATTTTGCGCCCGTTCCCATCGAGGATTCGGTTCGGAAAAGATAACCAGTCCAGCCGCTTTGCCTTGGCAAGGGCTAGGTGCACCCCTATGTTAGCCGCAAGCACAGGCGGCTCTCAGGCCACCTCTCACTTCCGGGGAGTTCGATGAACCCAAACTTTCGCAATTTCGCCCTCTGGGCGATCATAGCGCTTCTGCTGATCGCGTTGTTCAGCATGTTCCAGACGGCGCCGTCACAGACGAGCTCTCGGGAGATCGCGTACTCGCAGTTCCTCAGTGATGTGGAGAGCGGTCGCGTTCGTGAGGTCGTGGTCACCGGCAATCGCGTCATGGGGACCTATGTCGAGAACGGCGCCGGCTTCCAGACCTATTCTCCGGTGATCGACGACTCGCTGATGGAGCGCCTCCAGTCGAAGAACGTCACCATCGTGGCGCGGCCGGAGAGCGACGGCTCCTCGGGTTTCCTGAGCTATCTCGGAACACTCCTGCCGATGCTGCTGATCCTCGGCGTCTGGCTGTTCTTCATGCGACAGATGCAGGGCGGTTCCCGCGGCGCCATGGGGTTCGGCAAGTCTAAGGCGAAGCTGCTGACGGAAGCGCATGGCCGCGTGACCTTTGACGACGTCGCTGGTGTCGACGAGGCCAAGCAGGACCTCGAAGAAATCGTCGAGTTCCTGCGTGACCCGCAGAAGTTCCAGCGTCTCGGCGGCCGCATTCCCCGGGGCGTTCTGCTGGTTGGTCCTCCCGGTACCGGCAAGACCTTGCTGGCCCGCTCCGTTGCCGGCGAGGCCAATGTGCCGTTCTTTACCATTTCCGGTTCGGATTTCGTGGAGATGTTCGTCGGCGTTGGCGCGAGCCGTGTCCGTGACATGTTCGAGCAGGCCAAGAAGAACGCGCCCTGCATCATCTTCATCGACGAAATCGACGCCGTTGGCCGCCATCGTGGCGCCGGTCTCGGCGGCGGCAATGATGAGCGCGAGCAGACCTTGAACCAGCTGCTGGTCGAGATGGACGGCTTCGAGGCGAACGAGGGTATCATCCTTATCGCTGCCACCAACCGTCCGGACGTCCTTGATCCCGCCCTGCTGCGTCCCGGCCGTTTCGACCGCCAAGTCGTGGTGCCGAACCCGGACATCGTCGGGCGCGAGCGTATTCTCAAGGTTCACGTCCGTAACGTGCCGCTGGCGCCAAATGTCGACCTCAAGGTGCTTGCCCGCGGTACGCCCGGTTTCTCCGGTGCCGACCTGATGAACCTCGTCAACGAAGCAGCCCTGATGGCGGCGCGTCGCAACAAGCGGCTCGTCACCATGCAGGAATTCGAGGACGCCAAGGACAAGATCATGATGGGCGCGGAGCGCCGTTCCTCGGCCATGACCGAGGCGGAGAAGAAGCTCACCGCCTATCATGAAGCAGGTCACGCCATCACCGCGCTCCGGGTGCCCGTCGCGGATCCCCTGCACAAGGCGACGATCATTCCGCGGGGCCGGGCTCTCGGCATGGTCATGCAGTTGCCGGAAGGCGACCGTTATTCCATGAGCTACAAGTGGATGGTCTCACGTCTGGTCATCATGATGGGCGGACGCGTTGCCGAGGAACTCACCTTCGGCAAGGAGAACATCACTTCCGGCGCGTCCTCCGACATCGAGCAGGCCACTAAGCTTGCACGGGCGATGGTCACACAGTGGGGATTCTCCGACGTGCTCGGCCAGGTCGCCTATGGTGAGAACCAGCAGGAGGTCTTCCTCGGCCACTCCGTGTCACAGTCGAAGAATGTCTCCGAGGCAACGGCACAGAAGATCGATGTCGAGGTTCGACGCCTGATCGACGAGGCCTATAACGAGGCCCGTCGAATCCTCACGGACCATCATGACGAGTTCGTCGCGATCGCCGAGGGGCTGCTCGAATACGAGACCCTCTCGGGCGACGAGATCAAGGCGTTGATCAAGGGGCAGAAGCCCAGCCGCGATCTCGGCGACGACGCTCCGCCGGCTCGCGGGTCCGCTGTCCCGACTGCCGGGACCAAGAAGGACGAACCCAAGGGCGGCGAAGCCGAAGGCGGAATGGAGCCGCAGCCCCACTAGCTATCGGGTCATCAAAATTAACTCTGGAAAGAGCCGTCCCTTTGGGCGGCTCTTTTCTGTTGGTAACGGGATGTAATGGTCTTTGACGCTATTTTACGTGTCAGGACCTGTGAAATATGGCATGACCGCAGCCCCTGAGGGACGGATGAGCCCCGTTTGGCCGCGGCAGATGCCGCGAAGCGCGCCATGGAGGCGCGGCACGAAGGAGCATGCATGACACGCCGCTATTTTGGCACCGATGGAATTCGAGGGCATTCCAACGCATTTCCGATGACCCCGGACCTGGCGATGCGCGTCGGGATCGCCGTCGGGAAGATCTTCCGCAATGGCAGCCATCGTCACCGTGTGGTGATCGGCAAGGACACCAGGCTTTCGGGCTACATGCTCGAGAACGCCATGGTCGCAGGCTTTACCGCCGCTGGTCTTGACGCCTTCATCCTCGGGCCGATCCCGACACCTGCAGTGGCGATGTTGACTCGATCGCTGCGCGCCGATGTCGGCGTGATGATCTCTGCCTCGCACAATCCTTACCAGGACAACGGCATCAAGCTCTTCGGTCCGGACGGCTACAAGCTTTCGGACGAGCTCGAGATGCAGATCGAGGATCTGATCGAGCAGGACCTTGCCGGGCAGTTGGCAAAGGCCGGCGACATCGGCCGCGCGAAGCGCGTCGACGGGGTCCACGACCGTTACGTCGAGCATGCGAAGCGGACTCTGCCGCGCGATGCCACGCTGCAGGGTCTCCGGGTCGCCATAGACTGTGCGAACGGCGCTGCCTACAAGGTGGCGCCCGCCGTCCTCTGGGAACTCGGCGCCGACGTGGTGACGATGGGCGACGAGCCGGATGGCCAGAACATCAATCTCGACTGCGGCTCCACCAGCCCCGGTGCACTGCAGAAGAAGGTTCACGAGGTTCGCGCCGACATCGGCATCGCACTCGACGGTGACGCCGACCGCGTGATTATTGTCGACGAACTGGGCGAGGTGGTCGACGGGGACCAGCTGATGGCAGTCATCGCCGAAAGCTGGCTGGCCGAGGATCGTCTCCAGGGCGGCGGGATCGTCGCGACCGTCATGTCGAACCTCGGGCTGGAGCGCTACCTCACCTCCAAGGGGCTCGGGCTGGCGCGGACGAAGGTTGGCGACCGCTATGTCGTCGAGCACATGCGTGCGCACAACTTCAACCTCGGGGGCGAGCAGTCCGGACATATCGTGCTGTCCGATTTCGGCACAACGGGCGACGGATTGGTGGCCGCTCTGCAGATTCTCGCTCGTGTGAAGCGGACGGGGCTGCCGGTCAGCGAACTCTGCCGCCGCTTCGAGCCCGTGCCGCAGCTTCTGAAGAATGTCCGCTTTGGAGGCGGCAAGCCTCTGGAAGATATGATCGTCCAGCAGGCAATTGCGGATGCCGAAGCCGAGCTCGCAGGCAAGGGTCGGCTCGTGATCCGGCCATCGGGAACCGAACCGCTGATCCGCGTCATGGCGGAAGGCGACGATCGCAGCCAGATCGAACGGATCGTCAATGAACTGGTCGGCATCATTGCCAATGTACGGGCGGCGGCTGCCTGAGTTAGCCGTTGTCCCCTCCAAGGAAAGGCCGGCCACAGCGCCGGCTTTTCTATTTGCTTCTTGGTAAAGCGGTATAGTTAAGCGGGTCTTTACCTTTCCTCTTCATTATCCATCGCGGATCAACCCGTTGGTTATGGCGTCGCCGGCCAATGACGATGCGAGCTTGGAGATGAAGCCATGAAATGGAGCCTGCCCGGCGCGGCTGCGCTGTTGCTGACGGCGAGTTTTGCCCACTCCGCCGACCTTTACCAACCCGCCGAACCAATGCCGTTCATGGACGCGCCTGAGATCACCGTTCAGGAAGCCAGCGGCTGGTATCTCCGGGGAGATGTCGGCTATTCGTTCAACAAGATACGCGGTGCCAAATACTATCAGGGCTCGAACGAGCTCCTCAACGACTTCGACACCGCATCTCTGAAGGACAGCTTCCTGATCGGCGGTGGCGTCGGCTACCAGATCAACAGCTATCTGCGTACGGACGTGACCTTCGACTACCTCACCTCGGCAGATTTCCGCGGCAGCACGAGCGGGGTTTGCGGTGACGGGGCAGGCAATCCCTTCGTCGCCTGCTCGTCCACCGACAAATCCTACATGCAAGCCTACTCGCTGATGGCGAATGCCTATGTCGATCTCGGCACCTACGGCTATGTCACGCCTTATGTAGGCGCCGGCATCGGCGGCACCTATGTCAAATGGGGCAAGTTGAAGAATCGGATCTGCGACGATCCCTATCAGCCCGGGTGCTACGGCGGCGATCACGACGGCGAGAAGAGCTGGCGCTTCACCTACGCGCTGATGGCTGGTGCCACCGTCGATATCACCTGTGCCCTCAAGGCGGACGTCGGTTACCGTTTCCGTCACATCGCCGGCGGCGACATGTTCGGCTACCTCGACAGAGGCGGTCCCGGATACGACAAGGGCTTCTACAGCCATGAGGCCCGTGTGGGCGCCCGCTACGTCTTCGGCGGCTGCGACACCCCGGTCGCATATGAACCGGCGCCGGAGCCGATCGTCTACAAGTAAGGCAAACATCTGTCCGAATGCAAAAGGCCGCACGGGATTCCCGCGCGGCCTTTTGCATATCCGCAGGCACCACCGGAATCACAGCCCGCGACATTTCTCCCTTGACTACGACTCGATCGAGGAATACCCACGGCGGCGGGACACCTCTCCCCAACGAGAGGCTTTCTATCTGGAAGGATAGCCATATGGCGGATCTCGCACAAAAACCGGACGTACGTCCGAACAACACCCATTTTTCCTCTGGTCCTTGCTCGAAGCGTCCTGGCTGGTCGCTCGAAGCCCTCTCCGATGCTCCGCTCGGTCGTTCGCACCGCGCCAAGATCGGCAAGGCAAAGCTGAAACAGGCCATTGATCTCACTCGTGAAATCCTCAACGTGCCGGCGGACTACCGCATCGGCATCGTCCCGGCCTCCGATACCGGCGCCGTGGAAATGGCGCTCTGGTCGCTGCTCGGCGAGCGCGGCGTCGACATGTTGTCCTGGGAAAGCTTCGGTGCTGGCTGGGTGACTGACGTTGTCAAGCAGCTAAAGCTCAAGGATGTGCGCAAGTTCGAGGCCGACTACGGTCTGCTGCCGAACCTCGCCGAGGTCGACTTCGACCGCGACGTCGTCTTTACCTGGAACGGCACCACCTCAGGCGTTCGTGTTCCGAATGCCGACTTCATTCCGGCGGACCGGAAGGGCCTGACCATTTGCGACGCCACGTCCGCGGCCTTCGCGCAGGACATGGACTTCTCCAAGCTCGACGTCGTCACCTTCTCCTGGCAGAAGGTGCTGGGCGGGGAGGGCGGCCACGGCATGCTAATCCTGTCGCCGCGCGCCGTCGAGCGGCTTGAAAGCTACGTTCCGGCCTGGCCGCTGCCGAAGATCTTCCGCATGACCAAGGGCGGCAAGCTGATCGAGGGCATTTTCGTTGGCGAGACGATCAATACGCCGTCGATGCTCTGCGTCGAGGATTATCTCGATGCCCTCAACTGGGCGAAGTCCCTTGGCGGGCTGAAGGCGCTCATCGCCCGTGCCGATGCCAATGCAAAAATGATCTTCGACTTCGTGGCCAAGAACGACTGGATCGCCAATCTCGCCGTCAAGGACGAGACCCGTTCCAACACATCGGTGTGCCTCAAGATCGTCGATCCCGAGATCACGGCACTCGATGCCGATGCACAGGCGGCTTTCGCCAAGGGCATCGTCTCGCTGCTGGAGAAAGAGGGCGTGGCCGTCGATATCGGCGCCTATCGCGACGCGCCATCCGGTCTTCGTATCTGGGCCGGCGCCACGATCGAGACGGCGGATATGGAAGTTCTGATGCCGTGGCTCACATGGGCTTACCAGACCCAGAAGGCGGCGCTGAACAAGTCCGCAGCCTGACCTGACGTGCTTCCGATCCCGTACAAGCGGGATCGGCTCATCCCGATCCAGAGACTGAACCTCTTTCAAGGAGCCCAACAATGGCACCTCGCGTTCTCGTATCCGACGAACTTTCGGAAACCGCCGTCCAGATCTTCCGCGACCGCGGCGTCGAAGTCGATTTCCAGCCGAAGCTCGGCAAGGACAAGGAAAAGCTCGCCGAAATCATCGGCAACTACGACGGCCTCGCCATCCGCTCTGCAACCAAGGCAACGGAGAAGCTGATCGCCGCCGCCAGCAACCTCAAGGTGATCGGCCGCGCAGGCATCGGCGTCGACAACGTCGACATTCCGGCGGCTTCCAAGCGCGGCATCATCGTGATGAATACGCCGTTCGGCAACTCGATCACCACGGCCGAGCACGCCATTGCGCTGATGTTCGCCGTTGCCCGGCAGATTCCGGCCGCCGATGCTTCCACCCAGGCCGGCAAGTGGGAGAAGTCGAAGTTCATGGGCGTCGAGATTACCGGCAAGACGCTCGGCGTCATCGGTGCCGGCAATATCGGCGGAATCGTCTGCAGGAAGGCGATCGGCCTCGGCATGCATGTCATTGCCTATGATCCATTCCTCTCCGCCGAGCGCGCGGAGGAAATGGGCGTGACGAAGGTCGAGCTCGACGAACTGCTCGCCAAGGCAGACTTCATCACCTTGCACGTGCCGATGACCGACAAGACGCGCGGCATCCTGTCGAAGGAAGCGCTTGCCAAGACGAAGCCCGGCGTGCGCATCATCAACTGCGCCCGCGGCGGGCTCGTCGATGAGGCGGCACTCGCCGAAGCCATCAAGTCGGGCCACGTCGCCGGTGCCGGCTTCGACGTCTTCGAGGTAGAACCCGCCACGGAAAGCCCGCTCTTCGGCCTGCCCAACGTCGTCTGCACGCCGCACCTAGGCGCGTCCACGACGGAAGCCCAGGAGAACGTCGCCCTGCAGGTTGCCGAGCAGATGTCGGACTATCTCGTCAAGGGTGCCGTTTCGAACGCCATCAACATGCCGTCGATCACTGCGGAAGAAGCGCCGATCCTTAAGCCCTTCATCCGACTCGCCGACGTGCTGGGCGCCTTCGTCGGCCAGGTAACGGAAAGCGCGATCAAGGAAATCGAGATCCTCTACGATGGCTCGACGGCCGAGATGAACACCAAGGCGCTCACCAGCGCGCTGCTGGCCGGCCTCATCCGTAACCAGGTGTCGGACGTCAACATGGTCTCGGCTCCGATCATGGTGAAAGAAAAGGGGATCGTGCTGTCGGAGGTCAAGCGCGACAAGACCGGCGTCTATGACGGCTACATCAAGCTGACGGTGACGACGGAGAACCAGACGCGCTCGATCGCAGGCACCGTGTTCTCCGACGGCAAGCCGCGCTTCATCCAGATCAAGGGCATCAACATGGATGCGGATGTCGGCGCGAACATGATCTACATCTCCAATACCGACGTGCCCGGCATGATCGGCTTCATGGGCACGACGCTCGGGGAAGGCGGCGTCAACATCGCGAACTTCCAGCTCGGCCGCGACAAGCAGGGCGGCGACGCCATCGCGCTTCTCTACGTTGACGAGCCGGTGAAGCAGGAGGTGCTCGACAAGCTGACCGCCAATCCGGCGATCCGCCAGGCCAAGTCCCTGGTATTCAACGTCGACTGATCGTCCTCCCAAGGACCAGTGCGGAAGCCCGGGCGGAGAAATCCGTT
Source organism: Pseudorhizobium banfieldiae (assembly GCF_000967425.1). Classification (NCBI taxonomy): domain Bacteria; kingdom Pseudomonadati; phylum Pseudomonadota; class Alphaproteobacteria; order Hyphomicrobiales; family Rhizobiaceae; genus Pseudorhizobium; species Pseudorhizobium banfieldiae. Next base: position 2,563,102 of record NZ_FO082820.1, on the reverse strand, counting down.
CTGGGCTTTTCCGTTAGCCGCCTTTCTGAAGGTCGGTGATCAGCCCCTTCATCTCGTTGATCTCTCGGCGTTGGGCGTCGATGATCTCGTCTGCGAGCTTCCGGGCTCGCGGATCGGTGATGGTCGCCCGTTCGCTCGTGAGGATGGCAATCGAATGGTGCGGGATCATCGCCTTCATCCAGGCCACGTCTCCTACGGTTTCCTGGCTGCGGACCAGATAGAGCGAGCCAGCAAACAGGATGGCCGCGCCGGCGTATATCGCGAGGTTCGCAGCCATGTTGGTATACATGTTCAACATGAAGGTGAGCATGACAACGGCCATGACGGATCCCATGATCAGCGCCATGAACAGCCGCGTCTCGCTGAAGAAGACATGATCGAAGCTGAAGACGTTCAGGTACATCAGCCCGAACATGATCGCGGTGGAGACGGCCACCATCGTCAGGACGCGGATATAGGACATGGCGGGGCTCCTTTCCTTGCTACACTTTGAACGGTGGCAAGGACGTGCTGTTTCCCGCCCGGCTGGGGAAGCCCGCAGCGTGGATGTAAGGGCAGAGGACTTATATTCCGGAGGCGGGGTCGCTATATGCTGGACAATGTCCGCACGTTGCGGATCGAGAGGAGACAAGAATGCTTTCATCCATCCGCCGCTTCAGGCACGTCTTCGCGATCGCGGCGATCGCCATGGCGGTTTCACTGGTTGCCGTCGACTTCGCAGAGGCCCGACGTGGCGGCGGCTTTGGCAGCCGTGGAACCCGCACGTTCAGCGCGCCTCCCGTGACCCGGACTGCGCCCAACCAGGCCGCACCGGTGGATCGGACCATGGCGCCGCGTCCGCAGCAGAATGCGACGACGCCGAACGCCGCGCGCCCGCAGAACGCGCCGCAGAATCGCGGACTGTTCGGTGGTCTTGCCGGCGGCCTTCTCGGTGGCCTTTTCCTCGGTGGCCTGTTCGGCATGTTGATGGGCTCCGGCTTCGGCGGCGCGGCCGGCTTCCTCGGGATGCTGCTGCAGATCGCGCTGATCGGCGGTCTGGTGATGCTCGCCATGCGGTTCTTCGCGCGGCGCCAGCAGCCTGCCGGTGGTCCCTCCAGTGCCGGCCACGGTCATGCCTACCAGTCCCCACAGGGCGAGGGTCGCGGCTTTCAGATTCCAAAGATCGGCGGTCTTGCGGGCGGAGTAGGTGCGTCTGCGTCTCAAGCCGTTCGCCAGGCATCCGACGCTACTGACGAGATCGGTATCACCAATCGCGACCTCGACCAGTTCGAGAAGCTGCTGAAGCAGGTCCAGGCGGCCTATGCGGCTGAAGACTATGCGGCCCTTCGCGCCATCACCACGCCCGAGGCCATGTCTTACCTGGCCGAGGAGCTTGGCGAGAATGCCACCAGCGGCCTCAAGAACGACGTACGCGACGTGACGCTGCTGCAGGGGGACCTCTCGGAAGCCTGGCGTGAGAACGGTCAGGAGTATGCGACTGTCGCCATGCGCTATTCAAGCATCGACGTCATGCGCGACCGGAACACCGGAACTGTCGTTCAGGGTGATCCGGATAATGCCACAGAGACGGTCGAGATCTGGACCTTCGTGCGGAAGCCTGCCCAGGACTGGCAGCTTTCGGCGATCCAGAACGCTGTCTGAAATCAGAGGCGGGCGAGGGTGAGAGGATCCTCCTCGCCATCGTAGAAAGAATGGAGGGCTCGCTCGAATGGCGAGCCCTTTTCACTGACGGCGGCAAAGAGCGTCATTGAACTCCTGAACTTCATGTCGTCGGGGGAGCCGAGGATCTCGTTTGCACTTCGGTCTGGATGATCCAGCATCAGCCGCGTGCATTCGAGCAGCCGCGGACCGAGCACGGGGTGCTCCAGATATGCCTCGGCTTCTGAACGCGAGGCGATGGCATACCGCTGCGCCATGGCAGACGAGCCCAGCCCCTGCACCTGCGGGAAGACGAACCAAATCCAGTGCGACCGCTTGCGGCCATTCCTGAGTTCGGTCGTCACCTGCCCGTAGACGCTGCTTTGCGCGTCGATGAAGCGTTGCAGGTTGAATGGATCGTTCACCGCCTTCTCCTCGTTTCTCTGGCTGCCGCGAGTGTGCCGCATATGTGAAATTGTGGCGACCGGTCTTTTCTCCGCTGCATTGCACTCTAACCTAGGGAAGCATGGAAGCACGTCTGGAACAGTATATCCACGCCATCATCCGCTGGCTGCCGGATCCTATTCTCAGCATCCTGATCCTCACCGCGAGCTTCGGGGCAGGATGGCTCCTGCACAACATCATTTCCCGGATCCTCACACGGCTCACGGAGAAACGCGACCTTTTCTGGCGCTCTCTGGTGCAGCGGACGAAGCGTCCCCTGCGGCTCGCGATCCTCACCTGGACGCTCTCGCTTGGCGTGGTGGTTGCACCTCTCAGCAATGAAGGGGAAAGCACCCTCCGCCATATCCTCCTTCTCTGCTTCATCGTCGTCGTCGGCTGGATGGCGCGGACGACACTGCACATCTGGACCACGGTCTATCTTCGTCGGTTCAAGCTTGACGCGGAAGACAACCTGCTTGCGCGCAAGCATGTGACGCAGTCGCGCATACTGGAGCGGGTTGCGGCAACGCTGATCATCGCGCTCACCCTGTCGGCTGTGATCATGACCTTCCCCGCGGCCCGCCAATATGGCGTCAGCCTGCTCGCTTCCGCAGGTGTTGCCGGTATCGTCCTTGGTCTTGCCCTCCAGCCCGTCCTGAAGAACCTGTTCGCCGGCATCCAGCTCGCCATCACCCAGCCGATCCGCATCGACGATGCGCTGCTGGTGGAGGGTGAGTGGGGCAAGGTCGAGGAGATCACCTCCACCTACGTCGTGGTTCGCCTGTGGGACTGGCGCCGGCTGATCCTGCCGCTCGGCTACTTCATCGAAAAGCCGTTCCAGAACTGGACCCGCGAGGGAGCCGCGCTCATCGGCACCGTGATGATCTATCTCGACTACAGCGTCGCGGTGGAGGAGATCCGGCGAAAGGTCGAGGAGATTGCGAGAGGTTCCAAGCTGTGGGACGGGCAGGTTGTGAATATCGCCGTTACCGACTTCCGCGAGAACGTGATGGAGGTGCGCATCCTCGTGTCGGCCGCCGATGCGGGCAGGGCCTTCGACCTGCGCTGCGAGGTGCGCGAGAAGCTGATCGATTTCATCCAGCGCAATTACCCGTCGGGGCTGCCGAAGGTGCGGGCGGAGGGAGTGGCCGGTTCCGGCGCCGATGCCGCCGTGGTGGATGGGGCAGGGGCCCGGTCGCTGCAATCCTGATCAAGCCGTGCGATCTTGCGTGGAGGGGCATTCCTTTCTATATCCGGGCGATCCGGGCCGCGACGGACGATCCCTCCGAGCCTGTTCTGCTGCTTGCTGCGATTACCGCAGGCGAGCGACCGAGTGAGAGAGTTCCGTGAATACGCTGGATTTCAACAAGAGGCCGGAAGATACGCGCGTCGTGGTCGCCATGTCCGGCGGCGTCGATTCCTCGGTGGTCGCCGGTCTTCTGAAGCGACAGGGCTATGACGTGCTCGGCATTACGTTGCAGCTCTATGATCATGGTGCTGCCGTCCACCGCGCCGGCTCCTGCTGTGCCGGCCAGGACATCGACGATGCGCGGCGTGTCTCCGAGACGCTCGGCATTCCCCACTACGTGCTCGACTACGAGAAGCGCTTCCGTGACGCGGTGATCAATCCCTTCGCCGAAGCCTATGCCATGGGCGAAACGCCGATCCCCTGCGTCGCCTGCAACCAGACGGTCAAGTTCGCGGATCTGCTGGCGACGGCGAGGGAGCTCGGGGCGGACGCACTCGCCACCGGTCACTATATCCGCTCCAAGCCAAATCCGTCGCAGAGCAACCCGAAGCGCCGCGCCCTCTACCGGCCGATCGACGCCGATCGCGACCAGAGCTGGTTCCTGTTCGCCACGACCCAGGAGCAGATCGATTACCTGCGCTTCCCGCTCGGCGGCATGTCGAAGGCGGAGGTGAGGGCGCTTGCCGAGGAGATGGGCCTCGTCGTTGCCCAGAAGGCGGACAGCCAGGACATCTGCTTCGTGCCGCAGGGCCGCTACACGGACGTCATCAACAAGGTGCGGCCGAACGCAGCGCTGGGTGGCGACATCGTCCACATGGACGGGCGGGTGCTCGGGCAGCATGAAGGCATACTCCACTACACGATCGGCCAGCGGCGCGGCATTGGCGTGGCGACGGGCGAGCCGCTCTACGTGGTCTATCTCGATGCCCGCGGCCGCCGCGTCATCGTTGGCCCGAAGGAAGCGCTGGATACGCGCCGCGTCTACCTGCGCGACGTCAACTGGCTGGGCGATGGCACGCTGGTGGAAGATGCTGCCAACGGCTTTTCCTGCTTCGCCAAGGTGCGCTCCAGCCGTCCGCCCACCCCTGTCGTGCTCCACAGTGACGAAAGCGGCATCTATGTCGATCTCCTCGAAGGGGAGGCTGGCGTCGCGCCGGGACAGGCCTGTGTTCTCTATTCCGCGCAAGGCGCAGATGCGCGCGTCTGGGGCGGTGGCTTCATCGAGCGCTCGGAACGTGCGCCGGATGCCGAGGCTTCGCTCAAGGCGCTGCTTGCAGAGCCCGTAGCTGCCTGAGGCCACGGATCGCTCCTCGTGGCAAAAACGCGAAAGACCGTGCTTGACACTTCCATCGCACCGGTCTTATAAGCCGCACATCCGAACGGAGCCGCCTTTTCAGCACGCTGAAAACCAAGGGCCGGTCATCGTGTGGCGGGGTAGCTCAGGTGGTTAGAGCAGCGGAATCATAATCCGCGTGTCGGGGGTTCAAGTCCCTCTCCCGCTACCACTTTTCTCCAAAATATCAGCAGTCACTGCATCTCTGTCAGCTGCCGCGAAGGCGCCGTCGTGCCCTGTCCGCAATCGCTTGGACCCTTACCCGGTGAACGGACCTGATAATGCTGCTGCAAATCCTGGAACGGCTGCGGGTGGCTGATTGACGTCAATCAAGGATCGGCCGGCATCTATCGCTAATGCTCCTGTCGAAGGAGAATGATGATGATTGAGCCGAAGATGCTGACCGAACCAACCCGCTACCTGTTCTTCACAGGAAAGGGCGGGGTCGGCAAGACGTCGCTCAGTTGTGCAAGCGCCATCACGCTGTGCGACAGGGACAAGCGGGTGCTCCTCGTCAGCACCGACCCTGCCTCCAATCTGGACGAAATGCTGGCGACGCCGCTCCGGGATACCCCCACCGAAGTCTCATCCGTTCCCGGCCTTCACGCCATGAACATCAATCCGGAGGCGGCCGCTGACGGTTATCGCGAGCGCGTGCTGGCACAAATGGCCGCCGACGCCTCCGACGATGAACGGAGCACGGTCCGGGAGCAGCTCTCGGGAGCCTGCACGACCGAGATCGCGGCGTTCGACGCATTTGTCGGGCTTCTTGCGGAGGATATGCCGGAATTCGACCACATCATCTTCGATACCGCACCCACGGGTCACACCTTGAGGCTTCTCAGCCTACCGAAGGCCTGGACGGGTTTCCTGGAAGGAAACGACCGGGGCGCATCCTGTCTGGGGCCGCATTCCGGCCTGAAGATGCAGGAGGTGCGCTTCCGGGCGGCGCTTGCATGTCTGGGAGACCAGACGCGGACAACGATCGTGCTGGTTGCCCGTCCGGATGGGAGCGCTCTTCGCGAGGCCGCGCGTACATCCGCGGAGCTGTCGGCTCTCGGGCTGAGGAACCAACTGCTCGCGGTCAACGGCCGCTTCCATGCGACGAAGATCGATGATCCGATTGCGGTAGGTATAGAGCAAGCCCAGGATTCCGCGCTTTCGACGATGCCAGTTGCGCTGTCGACGCTTCCACGCGACGAGTTTCCGATGCTGCCCTTCGACATGGTCGGCCTCGACGCCTTGCGCGCCTTGTTCATGCCCGGATCACCTGTGGTGGCGGCTTCAGGATCGGTGGAGGAGGCCAAGGTCGGCCTGCCGCCCTTGGCCACGCTTGTTGACGAAATCGCCAAAGGTGAAAAAGGCCTCGTCATGGTGATGGGGAAGGGGGGCGTGGGAAAGACGACAGTCGCTGCTGCGATTGCAGTCGGCCTCGTCGAACGCGGCCATGCCGTTCATCTCACGACTACCGATCCGGCAGCACATCTGTCCTTTGTGGTCGAGGGAGCGATGCGTGGACTTACGGTTGACCGGATAGACCCCGTGGCCGAGACGAAACGGTATATCGACAAGGTGATGGCCTCCCGGGGCCGCGATCTCGACGAGGAGGGCAAGGCACTGCTTCGGGAGGATCTCGAATCTCCGTGCACCGAGGAAGTCGCTGTCTTCCATGCCTTCTCCAGGATCGTGGCAGAAGCCCGCGACGCCTTCGTGGTCATAGATACTGCCCCCACGGGCCACACGCTCCTCCTACTGGATGCGACGGGGGCCTATCACCGCCAGATGACGCGACAGATGGAAACGGTCGTTCCTGGTCGGATCGTCACGCCACTGATGCGCCTTCAGGATCCGGACTATACTCGCGTCATCCTCGTTTCCCTTCCGGAGACAACGCCGGTCTCCGAAGCGGCGATGCTGCAGGAAGACCTGCGGCGCGCGAAGATCGAGCCCTATGGCTGGGTCGTCAACAGGACCATGTCGGCGAGTGGCACGACGGACCCGCTTCTGCAGTCGCGGCCTGCGGGAGAGAGGGTCCAGATCGACCGAATCAAGCACCAGTTAGCCGAGAGAGCCTATATCCTCCCGTTCCAGGCCGTTCCTCCAGTGGGCATCGAGGTTCTGAGGCGGCTTTCCGGCAAGGGCTGAGGCAAGCGGAGACTCTCGCTCTCAAGCGCAACCCGATGCCCCGTTCTCCGCACGCCCGGTTGCAATCTCCATCCGGCTGCGCTAGGTACTCTTCAATATTTCAAGGATCGTAGAAATGTTGAATCAGAAGCAGGCACTTGGGGCCTTCAGTGCCCTCTCACAGGAGACCCGCCTCTCGATCGTGCGATTGCTCGTGGTCGCGGGGCCGGACGGCATGGCAGCGGGTTTGCTCGCCGAGAAGGCAGGCGTCTCTCCTTCCAACATCTCTTTCCACCTCAAGGAACTCGAACATTCAGGGCTGGTGTCCCAGCAAAGGGAATCCCGGTCGGTGATCTACCGCGCGAATATCGGGATGCTCGGTGACCTGGTTCGCTTCCTGATGGAGGATTGCTGTGCCGGGCATCCGGAAATATGCGCGCCTGCGGTTCAGGCGGCCTCCTGCAGAACGCCCGTTCAAGCCACGTCGTGAGTTCATGAAGTCATCCGGCGGCCAGTGCTGAGCCGGAAACCAGATGTCTGTCATCCACCGTTACCGAGGACAAAGTCATGTCGGACCGCATCTACAATGTTCTGTTCCTCTGCACGGGCAATTCGGCCCGCTCCATCCTTGCCGAAGCCATCCTGAACAAGGAAGGCAGTGGACGATTCAGGGCATTTTCTGCCGGAAGCCAGCCTAAAGGGGAGGTGAACCCGTATGCGCTGAGGGAATTGGCCGTCCTGGGCTATCCGACGGAAGGTTTTTCATCGAAGAGCTGGGACGTCTTCGCCGAACCTGGCGCTCCCGAGATGGATTTCATCTTCACGGTCTGCGACAGCGCGGCCGGCGAAGCATGCCCGGTCTGGATCGGTCATCCGGTAACCGCGCATTGGGGCGTCGAGGATCCGGCATCCGCTGTTGGAGCCGAAGCAGAGGTGCAGCGTGCCTTCGCTCAGGCTGCCCGCTTCCTGAAGAACCGCATCACCGCATTCCTCGCCCTTCCGCTCCAATCCATCGACCGCATGGCCCTGGAGGCGAAGCTGCGGCAGATCGGCTCCATGGAGGGAAGCACGAACCCGGAAGGAAAGGCGTCCTGACATGTCGACGTTCGAACGATATCTGACCCTCTGGGTCGCGCTGGCAATCGGTACGGGCATCGCGCTGGGGTCTATCTTTCCCGATCTGTTCCGGTTGATCGGCGCGGCCGAGATCGCCAAGGTCAACCTGCCGGTCGCCGTCCTGATCTGGCTGATGATCATTCCCATGCTGATGAAGATCGACTTTGCGGCAATCCGCGAAGTTGGAAGGCATTGGCGCGGGATGGGCGTGACCCTGTTCGCCAACTGGGCAGTCAAGCCTTTCTCGATGGCCCTGCTCGGCTGGATATTCATCGGCTGGCTCTTTGCACCTCTGCTGCCCTCGGACCAGATCGACAGCTACATCGCCGGCCTGATCCTGCTCGGAGCCGCACCCTGCACCGCCATGGTGTTTGTCTGGTCCAATCTCACGCGGGGTGATGCTCCCTTCACGCTCACCCAGGTGGCGCTCAACGACGCCGTCATGGTTCTCGCCTTCGCTCCCATCGTCGCGATCCTGCTCGGGGTATCCTCCATCGTCGTGCCGTGGGAAACCCTGCTGATCTCGGTCGCCCTCTTCATCGTGGTTCCGGTCGTCGTCGCGCAGGCGCTGCGGCGTATCCTGGGCGGCGGCGACGGTCGCGCCCTCCAGCGCTTCCAGGACAAGATCCAGCCGCTGTCGATCGGCTCGCTGCTTTTGACGGTGGTGCTGCTCTTCGCCTTTCAGGGCACCCAGATACTGGCGCAGCCGGTCGTGATCGCGATCCTCGCCGTGCCGATCTTCCTGCAGACCATCTTCATCTTCGGCTTCGCCTATATGCTCAACCGCATGACGGGGGAGGTGCATTGTGTTGCAGGTCCCTCCGCCCTCATCAGCGCATCGAACTTCTTCGAACTGGCCGTCGCAACCGCGATCAGTCTCTTCGGCTTCACTTCCGGGGCCGCACTTGCCACCGTTGTCGGTGTGCTCATCGAAGTTCCGGTGATGCTGATGCTGGTGGCGATCGTCAACCGATCGAAGGGCTGGTACGAGGCTGCGCCCTCCGTTTCCCGCAACACGCTCAGCGAAAGGGCATGATCATGGACGTCACGATCTATCACAATCCGGCCTGCGGAACGTCGCGCAACACGCTCGCCCTGATCCGGGCTGCCGGGATCGAGCCGAAGGTCGTCGAGTACCTCAAGACGCCTCCGACACGCGACGAACTGGCAAGGATGATTGCTGATGCAGGCCTGGCGGTCAGGCAGGCGATCCGGGAAAAGGGGACGCCCTATGCAGAACTGGGCCTCGATAGGCCGGACCTGACCGATGAGCAGTTGCTGGACGCAATGCTGAAGGACCCCATCCTCATCAACCGACCGTTTGTCGTCACACCCTTGGGCACGCGACTTGCCCGCCCGTCCGAGGCTGTCCTCGACATCCTGCCGGAGACGTTCAAGGGGGCTTTCGTCAAGGAGGACGGCGAACAGGTCTTGGACGAGAGGGGCAAGCGCATTGGTTGAGACATTCCCTGCCCTGGAAGGTGGGCACCTCAACGAGATAGACCTTGCAGGCTTGCGGCCCCCGTTCTCGACACACAAGCCCCGTATCCTCATCCTCTATGGGTCTCTCCGCGAGGTCTCCTACAGCAGGCTGCTTGCCCACGAAGCGCGGCGTCTGCTGGAACGCCTCGGCTGCGAAGTGCGGATGTTCGATCCGAAGGGGCTGCCGCTTCCGGACGAAGCGCCTGCGAGCCACCCGAAGGTCCAGGAACTCCGCGGACTCTCGGAATGGTCCGAGGGGCAGGTGTGGGTCAGTCCCGAACGGCATGGCGCGATGACCGGCATCATGAAGGCGCAGATCGACTGGATTCCCCTGTCGCTTGGGTCGATACGCCCGACGCAAGGCAGGACGCTTGCGGTGATGGAGGTTTCCGGCGGTAGCCAGTCCTTCAATGCTGTGAACCAGATGCGCATACTGGGCCGCTGGATGCGGATGATCACCATCCCGAACCAGTCGTCCGTGGCACGCGCCTATCAGGAATTCGATGCCGACGGCAGGATGAAGCCCTCCTCCTATTACGACCGTGTCGTGGATGTCTGCGAGGAACTGGTGAAGTTCACGATCCTGACGAGAGACGCATCGGCCTATCTGACGAACCGCTATAGCGAGCGCAAGGAAGATGCGGCCAAGCTTGAAAAGAGTGAAGCTGAAGTCGATCTGAATAATTCGACAACCGTGGAAATAGCCGTTGACGGCAGATCACCACGCTGTTAGCTTATTTCCATGGTTATCGAAAAAGCAGCATCGCAACTTGAAGCCTTGGGGAATGTCACGCGTCTGCGAATTTATCGTGCCTTGGTGCGGGCAGGAGAAGAGGGGCTGCCCGTCGGCCGCCTCCAGGAAAAGCTCGACATCCCGGGATCAACGCTGTCGCACCATCTGAAGCGCCTCGTCGACACCGGGCTGGTCGTCCAAGACCGTCAGGCTACGACGCTCATCTGTACTGCGAACTACAAGCACATGAACGATCTGATCGGCTATCTCGTCAATGAGTGCTGCGCCGATCAGGGATGTGGACAAGCCGCGGCGGGAGTCGCTGTCTGAGGCTTTTTTTGGATGCTATTTCCATAATTCTAGAAGCACCGATGAGGTGATGCCATGAAGTCTACTGATACTCTTCCTATTGCGGTGCTTGGAGCAGGTCCTGTCGGGATGGCAGCCGCTGCCCGGGTCATCGAGGCCGGTCTCACTCCGTTGATCTTCGAGCGCGGCAGCTCGGTCGGCACATCACTCCTCGAATGGGGTCATGTGCGGGTGTTCTCGCCGTGGAAATACAATATCGATGACGCTTCACGACGCCTACTCGATGCGGCAGGATGGACCGCTCCCGCCGCCGACGATTTGCCGACTGGGCGCGAGATCGTCGAGGAGTATCTGGTACCTATGTCACGTGTTCCCGCCATCGCGCGAGCGTTGCAGCTCGGGGCGACTGTGACGGCCGTCGCGCGAGTGGGGCTGGACAAGGTCTCTTCGACGAGAAGGACGGACACGCCGTTCCTCATCCGATATCGTGATAAAAACGGCGAGCAGGAGGTCACCGTGCGGGCGGTGATCGACGCCTCGGGGACATGGCTGCGGCCCAATCCGATGGGTGTGAACGGACTGCCGGTTCTCGGGGAAGGCGATTGCGACCGGATTTCCTATGGCATTCCGGATGTTGCGGGGGAGAGGCGCTCGGAGTTCCTCGGAAAGCGGACGCTCGTGGTCGGGAGCGGCCATTCGGCCATCAATGTCGCCATTGCCTTGCTCGAACTCCGGGAAACTGATCCATCCACCGTCATCTATTGGGCGCTTCGACGTCACGGCGTCGAAAGGCTTCTCGGCGGCGGATTGAACGATCAGCTTCCCGAACGGGGAGCCCTCGGCGTGAAGGCGAAGGATGCCATGGAGGCAGGTCACCTCCGGATGCTGACCTCCTTCTCGGCGACCAAGGTAACAACCACGGACGATCGGATTGTCGTGGCGGCAATCGCCGAGGGCAGCCCGGTGGAACTGGACCTGGACCAGATCGTGGTAGCGACGGGCTTCCGTCCCGACGTTTCCTTCCTGCGGGAAGTGCGCATCGAGCTTGATCCTGCGGTCGAAGCTCCCCCGGCACTGGCTCCACTCATCGACCCAAACCTGCACTCCTGCGGTACCGTACCTCCGCATGGCGTCGATGAACTGACGCACCCGGAAAAGGACTTCTACATCGTGGGTTCGAAGTCATACGGAAGAGCACCGACCTTCCTCATGAAGACCGGCTATGAACAGGTGCGATCGGTGGTTGCCGAACTGGCGGGTGACGCCGTTGCCGCACGCCGTATCGAACTGGTGCTGCCGGAGACGGGCGTCTGTTCGGTCTCTCCATCCCCGTCCACGTCCTCTACTTCTACCGGATGCTGCGGTGGCCCGGCTCCATCGGCCGTGGATGCCTGCTGCGTTGCCGATGCGGAAGCGAAAGCCGAAGGCAGGTCGGGCTGCGGCTGCGGATCGGCGATGGTCGAAGTCGAGCGGGCATGATGCCGGAAGGGCAGAAGCTGCCGATATGGGCACTTGTTGGCCTCGGCGCATCACAGAACATCGGCTACGGCACGGTATACTACGCCTTCAGCGTTCTGGTTCCCGATATTGCCCATGACATTGGCAGATCGGAGCAATGGGTGTTCGGCGCGTTCTCGGTCGCGTTGCTCGTCGGGAGCCTTGCAGCACCCTTGTCCGGACGTCTTGCGGACAGGATCGGCGCGGGACGTCTCATGGCCCTCGGCTCCTTCCTTGCCGCTGCCTCTCTGGTGGCGATGGCAATGTCGTCGGGTCCGCTTACCTTCGCGGTCGCGCTGACATTGACGGAGGTGGTATCGTCAGCGGTTCTCTATGCGACTGCCTTCACCGCCATCGTTCAGGCGGGCGGCAGGAAGGCGCAGACGTCCATCGTGCACCTGACGCTGATTGCCGGCTTCGCGTCATCGATGTTCTGGCCGTTGACGTCCTGGATGCATGGATTTCTCTCCTGGCGTGAAGTCTATCTCGTCTTTGCCGCCATGAACCTCATCGTCTGCGTTCCCGTTCATCTTGCTCTTTCGCGACTGACCACCAGCGCCGTCAAAGGTTCGGCACCCGCAACCCCGTCCGGCTTGCCGACGGCACCGGCCGGCAACACGAACCACCTCTTCCTGCTGATGCTGTTCGGCTTCGCCATCGAGGGATATGTGCTGTCGGCCATCCTGGTCCACATGGTTCCGCTGACGCAGGCGCTGGGCATGGGGGCGGCAGGGCTTCTTGTCGCGTCGCTGTTCGGGCCGTCGCAGGTCGCCAGCCGCCTGATCAACCTCGTCTTCGGCCGTGAGTTGCCGCAGAGGTGGCTCGCGATCATTGCGGCATCGCTGATCCCGCTCGGCCTCGCAATCCTGATGATGACGACGCCATCGATATCCGGTGCTGCCGTCTTCGCCATCTTCTTCGGCCTCGGCTCCGGGCTGATCAGCATCGTCAGCGGGACCCTCCCGCTGGAGCTGTTCGGAAAAGAGGGCTACGGGGGGCGCATCGGCTGGGTGACGTCGGCGAAGCAGATGACGTCGGCGATCGCGCCGATCGCCATGTCGCTTTCGCTGGCCGGGATTGGCGTCGGCGTCTCGATCTGGGTGACGGCAGTGATCGGGATCGTAGCGGCCGCAGCCTTCCTTGCGATTGCCGTTTCTGTCCGACGGGGGCAGGTGCTGGTCACAGCATCGGTCCCCGGATCGGAACAGGTGGCGCGCTAGCCCGGGACTACCGCCCCCAGATTGCGGTAGAGGATGTAGGCCGCGACGACGAAGATCAGGGCGGCGAACAGGCGATTGAGGACATTCTTGTAGGCACTGAGCCGTGTGGCGAGGAGCATGCCCAGTACGCCGCCGACGATGCCGCCGCCGATGAACTCCGCTGCGAGCCACCAGTCGACGAGTCCCGAACTTGCATAGTTCAGGGCGGTCGCCAGCCCAAATGCGCCGACAGAAAGGAGCGAGGTGCCGATGGCGTTGATCATCGGCATGCCCGTCGCAAGCATCAGCCCGGGAACGATCAGGAAGCCCCCGCCGATGCCGAAGAAGCCGGATGCTGCGCCAGCGGCGAGTGCCACTGCCGCAGTGGTAAGGCACATCCTGAGGTCGACTGGCCGGCATTCCGCCGTCAGCGCCTTCCTTGGCTTCAGCATCAGCACGCCGACAACGACCATCAGAACGCCGAAGAGAAAGATCAACCGGTCGCCATCCATCGCCTTGCCGAGGCTGGAGCCGGCAAGCGCGCCGATGACTCCGAGTGCGGAGAAGACGGCGGCACACCGCCACCAGACGTGACCCTTGAATGCGTGACTTGCGAAGTTCGCAAAGGCGTTCACCGAAACGGCAAGCGCGCCCGTTCCGATGGCGACATGCGGCTGTGCCACCCCGACGACGTAGAGGAGAAGCGGGGTGGCAAGAATGGATCCGCCGCCGCCGAGCAGGCCGAGCATGAAGCCGACGATCCCGCCGGAGCCGACGGCTGCCACCAATGAAGTGCTCATGAGCGGTTTCTCCATACCCGGTCATGCAAGGTCATGCCGGCCAGCATGGCGACAACGAACAGCGCCGTCTGGGGAAGTCCGATCGACAGCGACGCGACGGCCGGACCCGGGCAGAAGCCGCCGATCCCCCAGCCCAGGCCGAACAGGGCCGAGCCGATCAGGAGCGGCGCGTCGATCCGGTTGTTCACCGGCAGGTGAAAGCGGTCACCGAGGACCGGACGCCGCATTCGCTTCATTGCCTGCACTCCGACGAAGGCGACGATCACGGCGCCTCCGAGAACGAAGGCGAGGCTGGGGTCCCATGCTCCGAAGATGTCAAGGAAGCCCTGGACGCGAGCCGGGTTCAGCATCCCCGAAATCGAAAGTCCGAAGCCGAAGACGATGCCGGAAGCGAGCGCTGCGGCGAACTGGTAGACATTCCTGCTCATATACCCAGCCCTCGCAAGGTCGCCACGGCAACAACACCGGCCGTCAGGAAGGTGGCAACTGCCGCCATGGAACGGCGGGACAGGGTCGCGAGGCCGAGCACGCCGTGGCCGCTGGTGCAGCCCGAGCCCATCCTCGACCCGAAGCCGACCAGCAGTCCTGCGACGATGATCAGCGGCCAGCCGACGGTGATCTCGACTGCCGGAAAGCCGCCGAAGGCGAGCATGTAGACGATTGGTCCGAGCAGCAGCCCGAGCACGAAGGCGAGATTGGTGGTCAGTCCGATGCCCTGAGCGAGGCGACCGACGATCCCGCTGATGCCGGCGATCCGTCCGTTGAGGAGCAGGAGCATGACGGCCGACGCGCCGATCAGCAGTCCTCCGCCCAAGGAGAGGAGATAGGTGTTCATTCTTATTCTTTCACGCAAAAGATGTCATAGAGGGCGGCAACCAGCTGGGCAGCCTTTTCTTCCGTCAGGTGATAGAAGACCTGCTTTCCCTTGCGACGGGTTTCGACGATGCCGGAGCCGCGCAGCACGGTCAGGTGCTGCGACAGATGCGGCTGGTGGACGTCGATCTTGTCTTCCAGTTCGCCGACCGAATACTCGCCTTCCACCAGCGTGCACACAATCATGAGGCGCGCTGGGTGGGAGAGCGTCTTCAGGAGGTTTGCAACCTCCGCCGCGGGCAGGGCGAGCTCAGCCGGGGACATTCCCGGCTTCACCAGTCCATCAAGTTCGGCGTTCATTCCCAGGCTGCTCCCTGCAACGCATCGAGCGGGAACTTCAGGTAGCGCTTGCCATTCGATTCCGGCTCCGGAAGACGGCCGCCACGAATATTGACCTGCAGTGCATGGAGGATGAGTTTCGGCATTGGCAGCGTCTTGTCACGCTTCGTCCGGAGCGCCACGAATTCTTCTTCCGTCACGCCTGCAAGATGCGGATTGGACTTCTTCTGCTCGGCCACGGTGCTTTCCCAGCGGGGTGCCCGCCCGTTCGGCTGGTAGTCGTGGCCGGTGAAGATCCGCGTTTCGTCGGGAAGCGCCAGGATGTCCTGGATCGACTTCCACAGGATGCGCGCATCACCTCCCGGGAAGTCGGCGCGGGCAGTGCCGCTGTCGGGCATGAAGAGCGTGTCATGCACGAAGGCTGCATCGCCGATGACATAGGTGATGGAGGCCAGCGTGTGTCCCGGAGAGAAGAGCACCTTCGCGTCGATCGACCCGACCTTGAAGGTCTCGCCATGGGCGAAGAGCTGATCCCACTGCGAGCCGTCGGTGGCAAGTTCGGGCCAGTTGTAGATGCCCTTCCAGAGCTTCTGGACGTCCACGACTCGTTCTCCGATGGCCGTCTTGGCGCCGGTCTTTTCCTTCAGGTACTGTGCTGCGGAAAAGTGGTCGGCATGCGGATGGGTGTCGAGGATCCATTCGACCGTCAGCCCCTCGTCGCGGATGTAGTCCAGGATTGCATCTGCGTTGATGGTCGCGGTCGCCCCGGCCTTCTCGTCAAAGTCGAGAACGGGATCGATGATGGCACACTTGCGGGTCGTCGGGTCGGAGACCACGTACTGGACACTCCAGGTGCGCTTGTCGAAGAAGCCCTTCACATGCGGCCGGCGTGTCGCATGCTTATCGAGCCACTGGGCAGCGGCGCTCGTATCGTAGCCGCGGCTGCGTCCGAACCCGACCACCTCGTTGGCAGACATGCGGCCGTCAAGAACCTCTCCGATCAGATAGAGGTTCAGCGATCGAGTTCCGCTCTTGCAATGGGCGAAGACAGGACCGTCGGATTCATCGACGGCACGCTGAAAAGCCCGTACGTCCGCCTCGGTGATTGTGCCGCCAGTAACGGGGATGAAGGCATAGGACAGGCCGCAGTGTTTCGCTTCCTGCGCTTCCGCCTGCGTTCCCGGCTGATCCGGATCCTCGTCGTCCGGACGATTGTTGATCAGCGTCTTGAACCCCTGCGCGCGAAGCGACTGGATGTCATCGAGGCTCGGCTGCGACGAGACCGACAACTTTTCGGAAATGGTGGTAATCTTCACGTTCAGCTCCGTGTTCACATCATTATATGAAGTTATATATTGTAAATATAATATCCTTCAAGGCCGGTCGAGGAACTTTGTGCTTCTCCTATAGTTCCCGGGGGAGAGGAGATTGACCATGGCTACGACAGCGAACCGGGTGAGCGCCCAGACATCAGACGAAATCAATCGACGCCTGCGCTGGCAGATGGAAGAGAGGCTCGCCTACTACGAGGCTCATCCCGACCAGATCGATGCGCGGCTGGCGGAGCTCGGCAGGGAGTGGGATGTCGAACGAACGCTGGAGGCGAATGCTTCCACCCTGGCCTTCACGGGGACGGTCCTGGCGGCCACGGTGGACCGTCGATGGCTGGCCTTGCCTGCCATTGTCACGGGGTTTCTCTTCCAGCACGCCGTCCAGGGCTGGTGCCCACCGCTCCCGATCCTCCGCAGGCTTGGCTTCCGGACAGCGGAGGAGATCAATCAGGAACGTTATGCGCTGAAGGCGCTGAGGGGCGATTTCGAGGCAAAGGATGGCAACAGGTTCGATGCCGTCCTGCGTGCCGTGGGCCTGAGACGAGGTAGCCCATGACAGCGGCATCCGTCGGTCCGGAAGAGGCTGGTCGCGGCGGCTTGCCCGCAACGCTGATCTGGGCCGGGTACGCGCTGGGCTTCGGGCTGGGTGGGTTCTTCGACGGGATACTGCTGCATCAGATCCTGCAATGGCATCATCTCCTGAGCGGCCTGGAGGAGGCGCGTCAGGACATCCGCCTTCTGATCCTGACGGACGGTCTTTTCCACGCTCTCATGTATGTCATCGCCGCGGCGGGGTTGTGGCTGCTGTGGCGTTCTCGCGCTGCCTTCGCTGTCAGCGGTGCAGACAGGCTTCTGTTCGCGAACGCGATGATCGGTTTCGGCGCCTGGCACATCCTCGACAGTGTCCTTTCCCACTGGATACTCGGAATTCACCGGATCCGGATGGACGTCGACAACCAGTTGTTCTGGGACCTCCTCTGGTTTGTCGTCTTCGGCCTCGTCCCCTTGGCCCTTGGCACCTACTTGCGCCGGAACGGCAATGGAGGCGGCGGGCGTCGGGTCCCCAAGGGGCCGGCCGGACTGGCCTTGGCGGTCCTCATCGCAGGCCCCCTCGCAGCGCTGCCTGCGCCAGACGACGGGACTGTGATGGTCGTGTTCGGTCCCGGCACCACTCCGGCACAGGCCATGCAGGGACTTGAGGCGAGCGGCGGACGCCTCCTTTGGTCCCACGCGTCCGAGACGGTCTGGGCTGTCGACATTTCCGGTGGAGGGGATGCGAACCGGTTCTACGACCATGGAGCCCTCCTGATCAGCAATTCGATCCTGTCGGCAGGATGTCTCAACTGGACTCAGCTCTAGGCCGTCGATGAGGCGCGTGTGTTTCCACGAGAACCAACGAGACGGTCCATTGGCTCCTGCAAACAGGACAGGCGATGGCGTTACATCCGTATCTTGTCGGGATTCGACTTGGAGCGAAGCGTGGTCACAAGCTTCCAGCCGAGTGCGATGGCGACGGTCCCCGTAACCAGGAACCACGTCAGGGACCCGAGGATATCCGCCAGTGCTGCAACGCTGCTGCTGAAGAGCATCCCGGCACCAAGATAGACGGAAACCCAGACGAACTCCCCTGCGATCACGAGAAGGGAAAACCTGGCCCACGAGTAGTGGGTGAGGCCGGAATAGAGGTTGACCCAGGGCCCGAGCGGGCTGAGCAGCCAGCGGCTGAGAAAGATGCCGAGATCGCTCCAGCGATTCTGGAAGGCTGCGGCTCTGGCAAGCGATGTCGCCAGCCAGGCCGGTCCGCCGCTCCCTTGCTCAAGAAGGCCGGAACCAAGCCTACCGATCATGTAGCCGGCCTGGTCTCCGGCGACCGCTCCACCGAAGCCGATGAGGAAGTAGGGGAGGATGTCCATGTCTTCATGCTGAAGGAAGGATCCGAGCGCCATCATCACGAGCGAGCTGGGAACGGGCAGACCTACGCAGCTCGCCATCAGGATCGCGGCAAGGCCTAGCGCGCCATAGTCCTGGACGATGGCGATGAGCTGTTCCGGCACCTACGGCTCCTGTCCCAAGGCAGGGGCTTCCGCGGCCTTCCGCTTCTCCTCGGCGATCGCCGCTTCCAGCAGTGTGCGGATATCTGCGAACCGCTTGTTCTGCTCACGTGCAATCTCTCCCAGCGGACGGCGATCCCGTATATCGGTCGGAAGACCGAGCGCAACGAGGAGCGCGGCGGGGGCGACCTGATGGGAGCGCGCGACATATCCCACCCACATCCATTCCTCGATGGATTCGTCGCGATGGGACGCCCAGTAAAGGGTGTGGATGAGAAGCCGGACTCCGAAAAATATCGCTGCTGCGAGCGCCAGCAGGAATGCTCCAGCCAGGAGAAGGAGCCGTCGACGGCTGAGGTTCGATCTCAAGCTGCCCCCACGAGATACTCCACGCGATGCCACAAGGCCTCGCTCCCGCCCGGCGTGAAGGAGCCGAGCCTACCACCGCCTTATTCCGTTGGAATGAGTGATAGCCTGGGCAACCGAGGCTGTCGATCGCTGGTCGTTTTCCCGGTCATCGAGCGCATGCTTAATCGCCGGTCGTTTCGTCCACGATCTCTTCAAGAAGAAGATTCACCTCGTCGCGGCCGTCACCGGCGGGCAAGCGACGGAAGCCGACGCGCACGGTTCCAGGCACCGTCTCGGCTTCGTAGACAAAGAGGACATAGGGGCAGAAGCCGATATTCTCCAGATCAGCTTCCATCGCCTTTCGAGAGACCGTCGCGGAGCAGAACTGCATGAACTCGGCATTGCGATAGAGCGCTTTTGCGGCACCGACATCATCAGCTGTCCGCGCCAGCATATCGCCGATCCGGCCATGGTAGTCCACCACATAGCCCCGATTGACGATTGCATCCTGCAGGTCAGCCACGACGTCTTCAAACGCCGCGTCCGTCTCGCGAATCGTCAAAGGAGAATCCTGCGCACTGGCTCCCATTGGCGACAGCGCCAAACCGGCAACAAGACATGCGTACATCCACCTGGTCATGAGTTCCTCCCGCTCGCGAGACCGCTGAGGACACTCTAGCTCAACGGGTTGAAATATGCAAAAATATATATGTATTGATGGTGGAGGAATATGAAGTGACCCCGAACAGATTAAGCGCTCTTGGCAGACGCCACTTTCTCATGGCCACTGCCTTGGCCGCAGGTTCCACGCTCATGCCGTTCCGCAGTCTTGCGGTCACGCGGCAGCAGGTGGGCGACGGCGAGTTGATCGTCATCAGCGACGGGGCGCTTTCGTTGCCGATGAACTTTCTTTACCCGGACGTCCCGAAGGAGGAGCTCGAGGCCTTCCTGAAAGCAAACGACCTGCCCACGGACGCATTGCAGCCGCCCTGCAACGTCACCCTGCTGCGCCAGGGCGACCGGCTCGCCATCTTCGACGTCGGGTCGGGAGCGAACTTCATGCCGACGGCGGGGAAGCTTCTCGAAAACCTGGCTGCTGCGGACATCGACCCGGCCGAGGTCACGGACGTGCTATTCACGCATGCCCACCCCGATCACCTCTGGGGTGTAACGGACGACTTCGACGAGCTCGTCTTTCCCGAGGCGCGCTACCAGATCGGTGAGGCGGAATGGGCCTATTGGTCGTCCAAGGATACGCTGGACAGCGTTCCTGCGGACCGCCAGACCTTCGTGGTCGGTGCGCAGAACCGCTTCGCCGCGATCGAGGACAAGGTGGAGATGATCAAGCCGGGGCAGGAGGTGTTGGCCGGAGTGGAGGCGATCGACACGTCTGGTCACACGCCGGGTCATCTCTCGTTCCTGGTGCATGGCAATGGAGCAGGTACGCTGATCGGCGGCGATGCGCTGAGTCACGCCACCATCTCCTTCCAGCATCCGGAATGGCGGACCGGCAGCGACCAGGATCCCGACAAGGGTGTGGAGACGCGCCGCCGCCTGCTTGACCGACTCGTCGCCGACAAGCTGCACCTGATCGGGTATCACTTCGACCATTCCGGCGCAGGTACCGTCGAGGCGAAGGATGGAGCCTACTCCTTCGTTCCGCTTGCATAGGCGGTCGTCAGGCTCCGGCGGCGTTGGAGCGGAAGGCGGCCAGGCCGGAGCCTTCGATCAAGTAGGCTAGTCCGATCCGGGCTCCGAATGCGATCGAGATGAAGACCAGCGGCGCTGACAGTGCCAGCGCCGACACGGCCGTGACGCCTTGACCGATGGTGCAGCCCATCGCAAATACGCCTCCTATGCCCATCAAGGCCGCCCCTGACAGATGCCTGCCCAATTCCCGGGCATCGTCACAAGCCTCCCAGCGCACGGTGTGATGCGCCAAGGCATGGATGGTGGAGCCGAGTACCACGCCGACGACGAGACCGACGCCGTAGTCGGGGACGGTGCCGGTAAACGCCACCAACTGCATCAGGGTATCGGCAACCGGAACGACGAAAGAGGCAGCCTCGATCTGGACGATCTCGAAGGATTGCTCCGAGGCGAGGGTCGTGGCGACCCAGCCGAAGCTGATGATGGCGCCAATCACGACACCGGCTGCGATTGATCTTGGCCGACGTCGGTAATTGCCATCGGAGAAGATCCAGAAGAGAAGAGGTGCCGCCAGCAGGAGTGTGACGAGGATGCTCAGATCAACTCCCGCGAAATAGCTGGCGATCAGACCCAGCGACTGGCCGCCGGCAAAGCCGAAATCGATGGCGAGATTGTCGATGATGTAGACCCGCCCCTGTGCGACCAGTCCCTTCTGGGCCGAAAGAGCAGTCACGGCCAGCACGAGAAGGACGATAAGGGATCTCAGGCTTCCACCGCCGAGCCTCACGAGCGCACCGAAGCCGCAAGTGCCGACGAGAGCCATGCCCATCCCGAACATCAACCCTCCGAGGATGGCGCCGGTCCAGGCAAAGCTCGAATGGACATAGAAGCTCTCGTTGATGGCGGCGAATTGAAATACCTGGAGCGTCTGGCTGAACAGCAGCGCCGATGTTGCCGCCAGGATCCAGGTGCGCAGGCCGGTTCCGTCGCCGACATACCAGTACCGTTCAAGTGCGGACATCGTGCAGAAGCGCTGGCTTCTGGCGACGTAACCAAGCAGGGTGCCGGCGAGCAGGCCAGCCAGAGGCAAGAACCAGGCTGATGAGGCGATTTCCTCCATCGAACTCCTCCTGCAGACCGAGATCTGCCTTTCTCGGCGATTGCCGCTCTGTCGAGGCCGTCAGGCTTCGGTTTCGCTATTCCTGATAGGTGCGCAGAACAGGTCGTATAGGGTGCCGATAACCGGGGCGACTTCCGTGCTGGCGAGCGAATAGTATATTACGCGGCCATCCCGGCGCGTATTCACCAGTCGATCGAATCGCAGGCGTGCTAGCTGCTGGGAGACGGCGGCCTGGGTCATGCCCATAGTCTCCTCAAGCTCGGAGACGGACCTTTCCCCCTCAGTCAGAAGGCAGAGAATGACCAGTCGGTCTTCGTGCGATAGCGCCTTCAGCAGTTCGCTGGCCTTGCGCGCCTGGGCAAAGAGCTTCTCTCGCTCCTCCTGCGTCTGCAGCGTGCTGAACTGAGGGAGGCTCATGCGAATGCTCCTGGTGTCACGTCTCCGGTGCCGCGGCTTGCTTCCGTGGATAGCTAGTCTTTGGGAAGCCTGTCAATGAGTTCACCGATCTGAAACCAGAAGAACTCGTCGCCGGGATATCCCCGCAAGCGCCCCAGTTCCTTGCCGTCATCGATGAGGATGAAGGTTGGCGTGAACCGCTCCGGTTCAAGTTTCGGAAGATCCTCCGGCCACGGCTGCGTGATGTCGACCCGGCGAAGCGGTGCGCGCGCGCCTTCTGCAGTGCGCGGCCAGGCTGGCGCGATCTCGGCGTTGAACTTTGCGCACCAGGGGCAGCCCGGCTGCTCCAGCATGATGAGCTGCGTCTGGGCATCCGCTCGCACCGGCAGTGCAAGAGCCGAAAGAAGTCCCAGCAGGAGAATTGTGCGGTGAAGGATCGAAAGCGTCATTTGCAATACATAGCAATTTCTGAATACATAGGACAGTCAATAGTGCGGCGTGTTCGGGAGGAATTGCATGCTTGACGTCAGTCTGTGGGGGGCGTTCCTGGCGGGGCTTCTCTCCTTTGTGTCGCCTTGCGTCCTGCCCATCGTGCCGCCCTACCTCGCATGGCTTGCCGGCGTGAGCTTCGATCGACTCAAGGACAGCAATCCGGGTGCAGCCGAACGTCGCCAGATCGTGCTGTCGGCGGTGTTCTTCGTCCTTGGCTTTTCAACGGTCTTCGTTGCGCTTGGCGCGACCGCCAGCGTCATCGGCAAGACGATCGCGCAGTATTTCGATGTGCTGTCCGTCGTCGCGGGCGTTCTGATCATCCTGATGGGTCTGCACTTCCTGAAAGTCTTCCAGATCGGCCTGCTCTACAGGGAAGCGCGCGTCCAGGTGGCGTCGAAGCCTGCCGGGTTCGCCGGTGCCTTCGTCATGGGTCTGGCCTTCGCCTTCGGCTGGACCCCTTGTGTCGGCCCGGTTCTTGCCGCCATTCTCTTCGTCGCAGGCGGGGAGGGGACGGCGGCAAAGGGCAGCCTGCTACTCGCGGCCTACTCGCTGGGGATCGGCCTTCCCTTCATTGCATCGGCCGTCTTCGCCAGCCGCTTTCTGGACTGGGCGGCACGGTTCCGGAGGCACATGCGCAAGGTGGAGATTGCGCTCGGCCTGTTCCTGATCATGACCGGCATCCTGTTCGTCACAGGCCAGATGTCGGCGATAGCATTCTGGCTGCTGGAGACCTTCCCGGTCTTCCAGTCCATCGGATAGGAGGAGAGAAGATGTTGAAGTTTCTGGGCCTGACCCTGCTCGCGGTCGTGGTGGCGAGCCTGCCTGCCCGTGCGGTGACTGTGGGCGAAGATGGTCTTCACAAGGAAGACTGGTTCTCAATGACGTTCCGCGACATCAAGGAAGATGTCGCGGACGCGAAGGCCGCGGGAAAACGGCTTGCAATCGTCTTCGAACAGCGCGGCTGCATCTACTGTCGGGAGATGCACGAGAAGATCCTCTCCGACCCGGAGGTTCGCGACTACATCAAGGCGAACTTCATGGTGGTCCAGTACAACATGTTCGGCGACGAGGAGGTGACGGATCTCGACGGAGAGACGCTGACCGAGAAAAGTGCTGCCCGGAAGTGGGGCTATGTCTTCACGCCGACCATCGTCTTTTTCCCCGAGGAGGTGACCGGCGATGTTCCCGTCAGCGAGGCCGCCGTTGCGACCATGCCGGGTGCCTTCGGGAAATGGACGTTCCTCAACATGTTCCGGTGGGTACGCGAGAAGGGCTACGAGGGGGACGAGCACTTCCAGACCTATCACGCGCGCATCATCCAAGAATTGCGGGCAGCGGGCAGGCTGGGTGCGGAGGAATAGCTGCCGACAGAAACATTCAAGAATTCATATTTATCTATTGATAGCTGCAGGGCATGAAGCTATCGTCTCGGTCAAGACTCGAGCCGCCGTTCAGGTTCGACGAGTTTGGGAGGACTCGACACATGCATCGCTTCTTCGTCTGTGCCGTCATGGCCGGTGTTCTCGGCTCGCAGGTCGCAATAGCGTCCGACATCGCGCCCACTGATGTGAAGTTTGAGGACATGAGCATCGGTCAGTCGCTGACGGGCGTGCCGGGCAACCCGGAGGAAGGCGCCAAGGTGCTCGCCAATCGAGGCCTCGGCAACTGTCTTGCCTGTCATGCGGTGACGCCGCTCGAGAACGAGCAATTTCACGGCAACGTGGGGCCATCCCTCGATGGTGTGGCTGATCGATGGTCGGCCGAGGAACTGCGGGCGATCGTGGTGAATGCCAAGCACATCTTCACAGAGCAAACCGTCATGCCGGCCTTCTACAGCCTCGACTACGGGATCAACCCCCGCAAGGATCTGGAGGGCAAGACCATACTGACGGCGCAGCAGGTGGAAGACGTGGTCGCGTATCTCGGTACGCTGAAGGAACCCGAGTGAGATTTCCGGAAAGAGGAGAAGAATTATGAGTATCACCAGGCGTCAGATGCTCGGCGTTTCAGCCGGATTCGCGCTGATGTCGGTGGCGGGCACGCGCATTGCCCTCGCCGATGTCGAGGCTACGGACAAGTTCATCATGGAGTTTACCGGCGGCAAGAAGCCGGAGACCGGCAAGATCACCCTTACCGCCCCGGAGATTGCGGAGAACGGCAATACGGTACCGGTGTCGGTCGAGGTGGAAAGCGCGATGATCGACGGTGATCTGGTGGAGTCGGTCCTGCTCGTTGCAGACGGCAACCCCAACCCAGACGTCGCGACGTTCCATTTTACCGCGATGAGCGGAACTGCGGCAGCCACCACTCGCATGCGCCTCGCGAAGACGCAGAACGTGATCGCCGTCGCCAAGATGGCAGACGGCTCGGTCTTCATGGACAAGAAGGAAGTCAAGGTCACCATCGGCGGCTGCGGCGGCTGACGGGATCGACAAGGGAGTAATTTGAGATGGCAGCAAAACCAAAGCCGCGGATCAAGGTGCCGAAGGAAGCCAAGGCAGGCGAGGTGATCTCGCTGAAGACCCTGATCAGCCACGAAATGGAATCCGGTCAGCGGAAGGACAAGGAAGGCAAGGTGATCCCGCGGAAGATCATCAACAAGTTCGCCTGCGAGTTCAACGGCGCACCGGTCTTCTCGTGTGACATTGACCCGGCAATTTCGGCGAACCCCTATTTCGAGTTCACCGCCAAGGTGAGCGAAAGCGGCACGTTCAAGTTCACCTGGACCGATGACGACGGCTCTGTCTACACGGATGAGCACGAGATCACCGTCAACTGAGAAATTGCCCGCCGGAATCCGGCGGGCTTCGCAATCCGGTTCGCCTGAGGGCGGTGTTATCTTGGGAGGGGTAACGATGAGGAAAATTTCTGTCCTGGTGCTGGCCGGAATGTCATCGATTTCGAGCTTGGCCATGGTCGCTTATGCAGACCCGGTCGACGACAGCCTGGAGATCGACGGCGCGCCGATCATCACACGGGCCAAGGCACCCGAGGGGCATCCCTTCGACGAAGTGCTGTCGGGCTGGCTTTTCCGGGAAGCTGAGACGCGGGCGACGGAAGCCGATTCCTTCGCCAATCCAGGCATGTTGTCGGTCGAGCGGGGCGAGGAAATCTGGAATACCGTGGAGGGCACCGCAGGGAAATCCTGCGCCTCTTGCCACAACGACGCGTCGGAAACGATGAAGGATGTTGGCGCGCATTTCCCCAAATGGGACGCCGCCGCAAACAAGCCGAAGAACCTCGAGCTCCAGATAAACCACTGTCGCACCGAACAGATGGGTGCGGAGCCCTACAAGTTCGATGCCGAGGGGCAGGTGGCGCTGACCACCTATATCAAGCACCAGTCTCTCGGCACACCAGTCTCGATCGACCTCAAGGAAGGGGAGATGCAATCCTGGTGGGACAAGGGCAAGGAGCTCTACTACACGCGCACCGGCCAGCTCGACTTCTCCTGTGCCTCCTGCCACGAACAGAGCATGGGCAAGTACATACGGGCGGACCATCTCAGTCAGGGGCAGAACAACGGCTTCCCGACCTATCGCTTCAATACCGGCGGCATGGTCTCGATCCACAACCGCTTCCGCGGCTGCATTCGCGACACTCGTGCCGAGATGCCTGCGGCATTCTCCGATGAGTTGATGGCGCTCGAGGTCTACGTGACCTGGCGTGGGACGGGCCTCTCCGTCGAGACGCCGGCCGTTCGCCAGTAGTCGGCGGCGATACAAACGCAGATGATTTTGTCAGGGTGCAGCATGGGCTGCACCCGCCAAGGAGTGCATGAATGTTTTCACGTCGAGAGATGCTCATGGGCGCAGCCGCCCTGTCGGCGATCCTCGGGTCCGGCCTCGCCGGCCGGTGGTCGCGCGTCGCGGCGCAACAGTCCCTGTCCGAGCAGGACCTGCTGGCCTTTGAGCCCCTCGGTAATGTCACCATCCTGCACCTCACGGACATTCACGCCCAGCTCATGCCGGTCTACTTCCGGGAGCCTTCGGTCAATCTCGGCGTCGGTAGCGTCGCCGGCTTGCCGCCGCATGTTTCGGGAGCGGACTTCCTGAAGCTCTACGGCATCGAGCCGGGCACCCCGGAAGCCTATGCCTTCACGTCGGAAGACTTCGTGTCACTCGCGAGAAGCTACGGCAAGATGGGTGGTCTTGATCGGATCGCCACCATCGTGAAGCAGGTGCGCGCCGAGCGTGGCGAGGACGTGCTCCTCCTCGATGGCGGAGACACCTGGCAGGGCAGCTACACGTCGCTCCAGACCAAGGGGCAGGACATGGTCGATGCCATGAACAGCCTTTCGCCGGACGCCATGACCGGGCACTGGGAATTCACCTACGGCACGGAGCGAGTCCAGGAAATCATCGACGGCTTGCCGTTCCCCTTCCTCGGCAGCAACATCTTCGATGCCGAATGGGACGAGCCCGCCTTCGACGCCTACAAGATGTTCGAGAAGGGCGGCGCCAAGATCGCCGTCATCGGTCAGGCCTTTCCCTATACGCCGATCGCAAACCCGCGCTGGATGTTCCCCAACTGGTCGTTCGGCATCCGCGAGGAAGAGGTTGCGAAGAACGTGGCTGCGGCCCGCGAGGAGGGAGCCGACATCGTCGTGCTGCTCTCCCACAACGGCTTCGACGTGGATCGCGCGCTTGCCGCGCGTGTCGAAGGGATCGATGTCATCCTCACGGGCCATACCCATGACGCAATCCCTGAGCCTGTCATCGTCGGCAAGACGCTGCTGATCGCGTCCGGATCGCACGGCAAGTTCGTGACGCGCCTGGACCTCGACGTGCAGGATGGTGCTCTCAAGGGATATCGTCACAAGCTGATCCCGGTCTTCTCCGACGTCATCAAGCCGGACGCCGATATGGCGAAGCTCATTGCTGACATTCGGGCGCCGTATGAGGCCGAGCTGTCGCGCGAGCTGGCCACCACGGAGAGCCTGCTTTACCGCCGCGGCAATTTCAACGGCACCTTTGACGATCTCATCTGCCAGGCCCTGCTCGATGTCCGGGAGGCGGACATTTCGCTTTCGCCGGGCTTCCGGTGGGGCACGTCCGTGCTGCCCGGCCAGAAGATCACGGTGGAGGATGTGCACAACGCATGTTCGATGACGTATCCCAGCGCCTACCGCAACACGATGACCGGCCAGACGCTGAAGGATGTGCTGGAGGACGTGGCCGACAACCTGTTCAACAAGGATCCCTACTATCAGCAGGGTGGCGACATGGTCCGTGTCGGCGGCATGGGCTATGCGATCAATCCGGAAGGCGAGATGGGTTCGCGCATTTCGGGAATGACGCTGCTCAAGACCGGCGAGCCGATCGAGGCGTCGAAGGAATATACCGTGGCCGGCTGGGCGTCCATCAACGAGGCAACTGAAGGGCCAGCAATCTGGGACGTGGTCGAGGAGTTTCTTGCCCGCAATCCGGTCGTGACGGTCGAGGAAAATCGATCGGTCAAAGTGGAAAGCCGCAAAATCTAGGCTCATGCCGCATTGGCAGGAGTAGCGCGCCCTGATATATAGGAAAAATTGAATGTTTATCTGTGTCATCTGTTCGGGAGGAACTGATGAAATCTGACACCAATCCCACCCGCCGATCCTTCCTGCGAGCAGGGCTTGCAGGCGGCGCTGCGATCGCGGGGGGCGCAGGCGGCGCCTTCGCAGCCGGCGATCCACTGATCACCGAGATCCAGGACTGGAACCGTTACCTCGGTGAGGGAGTGGATGCCCGTCCCTATGGTTCGCCATCGCAGTTCGAGGCGCATGTCGTTCGCAAGAACGTCCCCTGGCTGACGTCGGACGCGGTTTCCTCCATCAACTTCACGCCGCTGCATGAACTGGACGGCATTGTCACGCCGAGCGGGCTCTGCTTCGAGCGACACCATGGCGGGATTGCAGAGATCGATCCGGCCCAGCACCGCCTCATGATCAATGGCATGGTCGAGAAGCCGCTGGTCTTCACGATGGCGGACCTCAAGCGTTTTCCGCGCGAGAACAAGCTCTATTTCCTCGAATGCGCCGCCAATTCCGGCATGGAATGGCGGGGCGCACAGCTCAATGGCTGCCAGTACACCCATGGCATGATCCATTGCGTGATGTATAGCGGCGTGCCGCTGCGGACCATCCTGGAGGAAGCCGGGGTCAAGCCGGAGGGCAAGTGGCTGCTCGCCGAGGGTGCGGACGCCTCCGCGATGACGCGCTCCATCCCGCTGGAGAAGGCGATGGACGACTGCATGGTCGCCTTCGGCATGAACGGAGAGGCTTTGCGTCCCGAGCAGGGCTACCCGATCCGCCTAGTCGTTCCCGGCTGGGAAGGCAATATGTGGGTCAAGTGGCTGCGTCGACTGGAGATCGGAGACGAGCCTTGGCATCAGCGTGAGGAGACGTCAAAGTACACGGACCTTCTCCCCAACGGGAAGGCTCGCCGCTTCACCTATGTGATGGATGTGAAGTCCGTCATCACCAACCCCAGCCCCCAGGCGCCCATCACGCACGGCAAGGGACCACTGGTGATCAGCGGGCTCGCCTGGTCCGGCAATGGCCGCATCAAGCGTGTCGACGTGACGACGGATGGTGGCCGGAACTGGCATACCGCCCGTATTGACGGGCCTAGCCTGCCGAAGGCGCTTCACCGCTTCTACTACGAATTCGAGTGGGATGGTTCTGAACTGTTTCTGCAGTCGCGTGCCATCGACGAGGATGGATTTGTTCAGCCGACGAAGGACGAGCTGCGATCGGTGCGCGGAACGAATTCCATCTACCACAACAACGGCATCCAGACGTGGTACGTCAACAAGGACGGAGGCATCGAAAATGTCGAGATCTCTTAAGACGATCGCGGCTCTGGGCCTCGCCGCATTCGCAGGCGCGACCAGTGCATTGGCGGACGATCCGGAAGCCGGCAAGAAGGTCTTCGCCAAGTGCGCCGCCTGTCATGCGGTGGGAGAGGGGGCAAAGAACAGGGTTGGCCCGCATCTCAATGGCGTGGTCGGTCGCAAGGCCGGGGCGCTTGAAGACTACAAGTACTCGAAGGCGATGACCGAAGCCGGTGCAGGGGGGCTTGCCTGGGATGAGGACAATCTGACGGCCTTTCTCGCCAATCCGCGCGGTGTCGTGAAGGGGACGAAGATGGCCTTTGCCGGCCTCAAGTCCGAAGATGATCTGAGCAATGTCATTGCGTATCTTGAGACGTTCTCGGAAAAGCAGGCTTCGACCGCCCCGACCACAGAAAAGGTAACGGAGCCGGAGACGAAAGCCGCAGAGGATGTAGCGGAAGCGACGCCCCCCACGGCCCCGCAGGATGCTCCCGCCAAAGCGGAGGCGCCCGCGGGCGCAGAGCCCGGTGCAGGGAAGCACCTCAAGCTCGGCCGCGCGGCAACGCCCGAGGAGATCGCTGCATGGGATATCGACGTGCGCCCGGACGGCCTCGGTCTGCCCGAGGGTCGCGGAACCGTGGCCCATGGCATGGAAATCTATGATGAGAACTGTGCCTCCTGCCATGGCGATTTCGGCGAGGCGGTCGGACGGTGGCCGGTTCTCGCCGGTGGCCAGGGAACGCTTCAGGCGGAACGTCCGGAAAAGACGATCGGCTCCTATTGGCCCTATCTGTCCACAGTCTATGACTATGTGCGTCGGGCCATGCCATTCGGCAATGCGCGCTCCCTTTCCGACGACGACGTCTACGCGCTCACCGCCTATCTGCTCTACCTCAACGATGTCGTGACGGACGAGGAATTCGAGCTGTCCAAGGAGAACTTCACCGAGATCCAGTTGCCTAATGAACCCAATTTCATCGACGACGATCGCCGGGAAGAGCCATTCTATGCGGAGAAGAAAGAGCCGTGCATGGAGAATTGCCGTCCCGGCAAGGCAGAAATCAGCATGCACGCTGCCATTCTCGACGTCACTCCGGAGGACGCCGGCGAAGACGACCAGCCAGCCGGTGGCGGTATCGACTGAGCGGCTAAAGCGTAACTCGCCGCCAAGGCAATGGCCTGTTGCTTACGCACGGGCCAAGTCCTTGGCGGGGTCGCATCTTCTTCAGTTCACAAGGACGGCGACGCAGAAGGCACGCGTTGCGGGCTCGGGTTCCGCATTGTGCAGATGATGTTGCCGAAAACAGGAGAGTATTCGTGAAGACACTGATTCTTGCAGCGTTCGTTTCATCCATGCTTGCTGGATCCGCGCTTGCCGCTGACTACAGGGTGGAGATGAAGAACAAGGGCTCCAACGGGTCGGCGATGGTCTTCGAGCCGCGCCTTGTGAGGGTCGAGGTTGGTGATACCGTGACGTTCATCGCAACCGACAAAGGCCACAACTCCGCCAGCATGAAGAATGGCGTACCTGATGGTGCCTCCCCCTGGAAGGGCAAGGTCAACGAGGAGATCACCGTTACCATCGAAACGCCGGGCGTCTACATGTACCAGTGCACGCCGCATGTCGGCATGGGTATGATCGGTGCCATCGTCGCGGGTGAACCTTCCAATCTGGAATCCGCCAAAGCGGTGAAGTATCCGGGGAAGGCGAAGAAGGTTGCCGAAGAGATCTTTTCCGAGATCGAGGCTGGCAACTGATCGGTTACCGAGGAGGGCTCTGCGAGGCAATCGCAGAGCCCTCCATTGATTAGGATCGTTCCGCCCTGCGTCATTTTCCGGACGTGAGCGCATGCCTTACCCGCAGGATCGTCAGTGCCACGGCGCCGACGACGACAGGTATGGATATCAGCATGACGAGTGGGCTTACGCTGTAGCCGGCATATTTCATGCTCTCGATCACCACCTTCATGAGGCTCAGGAGGTAGTAGCTGATGGCGATGATCGAGAAGCCCTCGACAGCCCGTTGAATCCTGATCTGGGTGGCGGTCCTCTCCGCCATCGCCTTTATCTGCAGAGAGTTCTGGTATTCGATCTCGACCTGTATGCGAGTCTGCAGCAGGTCGATGAGATGCATCGTCGCGCGTGACAACTGATCGAGGCGCACGGCTGTTGCGGCGCAGGTTCGCACGGCAGGCTTGAACCGCCGGTCAACAAAGACGCCGAAGCGCTGGAAGCCTTCGACGCGTTCTTCGCGAAGCTCCGCGATCCGTTCATCGACGATTGCCGCATAGGCGGCCGTTGCGCCGAACCGGTTGCGTGTCTCTGCCGTCGCCGAGATCACCTCGGCTGAAAGCGCGGTAATGTCGTCCAGCAATCTCTTGTGCTCGGACCTCGGCGTCGCCAGATTGCGATTGCTCAGTTCAACCAGCTTCGCATCATAATCTCCCAGAAGCGGAGCGAGGCGTCGCGCCTCAGGCAGGCCCAGTAGTGCCATGGCACGGTAGGTCTCGATCTCGTAGATCCTCCTCACCATCCGCCCCAAACGGGAGGCGTTCAGGTCCTGATTGAAGAGAACGACGCGGGTCGACCCGTCGCCGTGGAGACGGAAGTCGGAGCAGACATGGGCAGAACCTTGGCCGACCGAGGAGACGGCGGTGTCGCCGAAACCAAGCTTCGAGAGGACCGGTGCGATCTCGCGCGGGGCCGTACCGGCGACCAGGATGGACGTCCGGCAGATGAGCTCTGCATCGGGTGTCGCCGCCAGTTTTTGGAAATCTGCGACCGAAAGCTGGCTTTCAGGCCATTCCGCCGGCTGCGTGTCCAGTTGCGTCACGACCGTGATGGTTATGAATTCCGTATGATATTCGATCTGGCTGCTAACATGCCTGTCACCAGCAACAGACGCACCGACGACCGCCTGCGTACTATGCTGCCCAACGAACTTGGCCGGCATGAGTGCAACGTGCTCGACAATCGCGGGCCCAAGAAACTTGATGGAGGGACGCGCATGCAGTTCGGCATTGAAGTCGTTGGCCATAGAACCGGTCCTCGCTTCGCAATCCGACTGTTCTAGCAGCTATTTTCACGCCCTCTCAGATCGCAGCATCGTCTGCGACAGCAAGTCGCTGGTGCGTCCGGCAGATGTGCGACCCTTAAAGCTAAGACCGTGGTTGCTCAGTCCTGCCGCGGGATGATGCTGAGCGAGCCGTCGCTTTCCAGGATCACTGCTTCCACGTGCTCCAGCCCTTGCAGGCCCTGCGCACGCACGGCCGACAAGACCTCGTCCTCGGTCAGCCGTTGCCTCACCATCGCATCGCCATAGAAGGTCCCGTGGCGGGCGAGGAGGCTCGGCTGGGACCTGACCAGCTTGGCAAACCGAGTGGAGCGCACGGAGAGGAACGTCACCAGATACTGAAGGGCGATGAGCAACCCAAGTGCGGTGACACCCTGGGCCAGGGATATCGACTTCTGCAGGAGGACAGATGACAAGGTCGATCCGAGCGCAACCGTCACGACCAGGTCGAAGGCATTGAGCTTGGCAAGCGTCCGCTTGCCGGAGATCCGTATGAACAGGATGACCGAGACGTAAGCCAACAGCCCCACCACGATGGTCCTGAATATATTCTCCCATTCCTGGAAGAACATGTCGCTCCAGTTCAAAACGTCCTCCTTCTAAAGAGGCTTGAACCGGTTGGCGCGGGCTTGGTTCCATGGGCCGCGCAGGACACTTGAACATGTCGGGGTGCATTGAAACGCGGCGCGGCTAGACGTCCGGAAGGCCAACTCGCTCGCTACCGCATTTCTCTAGAGTGAGTGTCCGGCTTCCTGCCGCAGCCTCAGCGCGGCGGAAAGGAGCGATCTTGTCCGGAAGGCAGCCATCGGCAGTGGCCCCTGACCATCCCGGGCAGAGCGAATCTGCTCCTCCACATAGTCGAGCGCCTCAGCGATCTCCTTACTGCACACAGTATCGTCGCCTGCCAGTCTTCTTGCCATCACTGCTATTGGGTCCTGCATGACGCTCCCACTGGATGGATACGCATTCAACGTAGTTGTTTATGTGCGTATTGCATCCTCTACTCACGTTGCGCTGCATTCAAGCCGCCCCAGAAGTATTTTCGTACCTTGGTTAAATTCAGAGGTTCGAAAATACTACGCTCAGTCACCCGGCTTCAGCGTAGCCGGACGCAAACGTCGCCATTCCTGCTCGACCATTCTGGAAGAGTGCGGCGATGAGATCGGACTGGGTGATGATGCCGACGACATGATTGTCGTGGTCGACAACCGGCATGTGGTGCAGGCCCATGTCCGCCATCGGGGGCACAAGCTTGGCGATCATGGTTTCGGGGAGGGCAGACTGGACGCGCCGCGTCATGATGTCGGAGACCGTCCGCGGAATACCTGGACGGCGGACAAGCCCCCCGGCGCGCGTCGCGAGCTTCAGCCCGCCTTTCTGGTTGAGCACGGACATGCGCATGAAATC
This sequence comes from Pseudorhizobium banfieldiae, assembly GCF_000967425.1. Lineage (NCBI taxonomy): Bacteria > Pseudomonadati > Pseudomonadota > Alphaproteobacteria > Hyphomicrobiales > Rhizobiaceae > Pseudorhizobium > Pseudorhizobium banfieldiae. The sequence goes on along the minus strand of NZ_FO082820.1, from coordinate 2,529,342 downwards.
CGTCTGTGTCACGATGCCCACAAGCTGGCGGTCCGGCGCGACCACGGGTAGCGCCTTGATCCTTGCACGGACCAGCACCTCCCAAGCGGCTTTCAGGCTGGTTTCCGGTGAGACGGTCAGGACGTCGCGGGACATGATTTCGGCGCAGGTGATCTCGCCGGAGCGACGCTCGTAGGCGCGGATCTGCGCCTGGTGGAGGAGAGCGTCCAGATCCTCGAGGCTGATGTTGACGACCTCGTCATACTGCTCCAGCACAGCGCGGAGATCGTCGGGAAGGACGCCGATGCGGTGGGAGGGGGTGGCATCAACTGTTTCATGGGAATTCTGCGCGGCTGGGGGCGCGACATGTGGATAGCGTCGCCCGGTCGCATTGTTGAAGGCAAAGGCGCTGACCAGCAGCAGGATCGTGTTCAAACCGACCGGCAAGAGGACGAACCAGTAGCCCAACTCATGGATCGAGGCGCCGCCGACGACGGCGGTGAGCGCGACGGCGCCGCTCGGTGGGTGCAGGCAGTTGAGGAGCAGCATGAGCGCGATCGAGAGCGCGATCGCACTTCCGGCGGCGATCACCGGATCCGCAATGGCGAGTGCGCAGGTAACGCCGATGACGGCCGAGACGAGATTGCCGCCAAGGATCGACCATGGCTGGGCAAGCGGGCTGCTTGGTGCCGCGAACAGCAGTACGGCAGAGGCGCCCATCGGCGCGATGAGCAGGGGGAGCGCGTCGCTATTGCCAAGCGCCATCCGCGACAGGAGACCCGTCAGCATGATGCCGACCAGCGCACCGACGGACGCTCGCATGCGTTCTGCCGAACTGACGGGCACGATCGAAGGGTTGAGGCGTCGGAGGAGAGACATGGGGGCGGGGGTACTCGACTGCGGGAGCAGACGACTAGCAGACCGAGCGATGATGCAGGAGGCAAATTCCACCAAACTTGGCCTCTCTGCTAGAAAATCCGTGGCGGTCAGCGTTCGGCAACCGGCTCCACGATGTCACGTGACCTGCCGTGCCTCGGTGCGACGCAGGCGCCACTTGTCCAGTTCCGTCACCACAATGACCGATGCAGCACCTAGCAGCATCAGGGCCCATTCCGCCAGGCTGATCGGGGCGAGGTCGAGGGTGTCGCGCAGCCAGGGTATGTACATTGCGGCGATATGGAGCCCTTGGGCGGTGATGACGGTCCCCAAGAGGAGGGGGTTGCCGAAAAACGGGATCGAAAAGACCGAACGGCGCTCGGACCGGCTGGTGAATGTCTGGACGTTCTCAAACATCACGAAGAGGAGGAGAAGCAGGTTGCGTGCCTGGGAAACTTCGTATCCTTGCGCGAGCAGCCAGTAGAACAGGCCAAAGCCACCGAAGCCCATTACTGCGACGGTGACAAGAATGCGGCGGATCATGATGGCGTCGAAGATCGGCTCCCGGGGGCGTCGCGGAGGGCGCTGAAGTTCGTCTCCTTCCCGCTTCTCGCCGGCCAGGGCCACATCCTGGATACCGTTGGTTACGAGGTTCAGCCAGAGCAACTGGACGGGCAGGAGCGGCATCGGCAGCCCGAGCGGAATCGCCAGCAGGAACAGCAGGACCTCGGCGATCCCGGTCGTCACCAGCATCAGGATGACCTTGCGGATGTTGCTGTAGGCGACACGCCCCTCGCGGATGCCGCTGACGATGGAGGAGAAATTGTCGTCGGTGATGACGATATCCGCGCTCTCCTTCGCGACGTCCGTCCCCTTCCGGCCCATGGCTACGCCGACATGCGCATGCTTCAGCGCCGGTGCATCATTGATGCCGTCCCCCGTGACGGCGACGAAGTGCCCGTTGCGGGCAAGCGACCGAACGATGGCAAGCTTCTGTGCCGGCGCGACGCGAGCATAGATGCGGGCGTGCGCGGTCAGTGAATCGAGGCCTGCTTCTCCAGTCTCCTCGGCCAGTTCGACGTCGTGGCCAGTAACCACCTGGTCCTCTTTGAAGGAGAGTCCTGCGTGCCGTGCAATGGTGGCGGCCGTCTGCGGGTCATCGCCCGTAACCATGGCAATCTCGACGCCCGCCGAACGGCAATCGGCAACCGCCTGGGGCACTTCGGGACGAACGGGATCCTGCATGCCGACCATCCCGAGAAAGACGAGATCGACCAGATGGTGTGCCCCAAGGTCGCTGCTCTCTCCCGAGGAAATCTCGCCGTCGGCGAATGCCAGCACGCGAAGACCTCGTGCCGCCATCTCCTCCTTCTGTCGCAGAAGGGCTTTCCGGTCGATCGGCACAAATTCCGTACCCATGTCCATCCGGTCTGCCATGCCGATCAGCGTCTCCGGGGAACCTTTGGCGAAGACGCGCACGACATCGCCGCGCTGGTGGAAGGAGGCGGCGTATTTCAGGTCGGGCTCGTAAGGGATGCGAGTGAGAAGCGGATAGTGCTCCGCCAGTGCCTGATGCTCGAGGCCTGCCTTGCGTGCGGCGGCCAGCAGGGCGACGTCGACGGTGTCACCGACACCCGCCCAGCCATTCTCATCCCGGATCAACGCGCCCTCGTTGGGCATTGATGCTGCCTTGAACAGACGGGAGACACGTTCGTTTGCCGAGACGTCGTGTCCTGCAACGCCGAGGATTCGGCAGGCATCGATCTCGCTTCCCGTCTCGCACTCGAAACGGCTGCCGCCCGGAAGCACGATATCCGTCACCGTGAGTTCATTCAGGGTGAGTGTGCCGGTCTTGTCGGTGGCGATCATCGTGCAGGAGCCGAGCGCTTCGACGGCGGGCATGCGGCGCACGATCACGTTCTGTCTCGCCATGCGACGCATGCTGATTGCCAGGGCGACGGAAATGGCCACCGGCAATCCTTCCGGTATCGCGCTGACGGCGAGGCCGACCGCCATGAGGAAGAGGTCCCCCCAAGCGAGCCCCCGGATCAGGCCCACCAGGATCAGGAAGAGCATGGCAAAGCCGACGAGCCAGGCAATGAGGTTGGAGAACCTCGCGAGTCGGATCATCAGCGGCGGCTTGGCAGAAGGCTCGTTTCCAAGCTCCGCCGCGATCCTGCCGATCTCGCTCGACATGCCCGTCGCGACAACCACGCCCCGCCCGCGTCCCCTCGTGACGAGGGTGCCGGCAAAGGCGGGAACGGCATCGTCCTGGCCGGGCGGGATGATCTTCTTGACGGGAGCGGATTCTCCGGTCAGCAGGGACTCGTCGCATTGAAGGTCGTTGGCCTGGAACACGCTGACGTCGGCAGGCACCCGCGCACCCGCCTCCAGCAGCACGATATCACCCGGTACGACGAGCCGGGCGGGGATGGTCACCACGGCCTGATCGCGCAGCACCGTGGCACTCGCCTCCTCGAGCTTCCGCAGAGCCGCGGCGGCCCGTCCGGCGGAGTGCTCCTGCAAGCCGCCGACGATGCCGTTCAACATGAGCACGATCCCGATGAAGAAGCTGTCCTCAAGGTCTCCCAAGGCTGCCGAAAGGGCCGCTGCGACAAGCAGGATGTAGATGAGCGGGCTGCGGAACTGCAGCAGGAAAGTCGTCAGGAATGAAGGGATCTTCGGCTCGGGCAGGAGGTTGGCGCCGAATCGGGCCAGCCGTTCCTCAGCTTCGAGCGCTGTCAATCCCATCTTGGCAGAGGTCGGGTTGCTCACTCGGCTTTTCCGGTCATTGTCAGAGAGACGTGCGGGTTGTCCGCCAGCCTATTCGAGATAACCAAGCCCAGGTTGATATATGTCAACAAGGGTTCCGCTCCCTGTGAAAGGATCAGCATGCTTGGGGTAGCTCCCCGCAGACTGCCGATGCCGGTGAACGGCTTCGAGACTGATACGAGAGGAGATCGTAATGCCGTTCAAGACCGTTCTGGCCGTAGTCGGCGGCAAGGAGACTGCCGCCGACCTTCAGCAGGCGATATCACTTTGCGCCGCAAGTGAGGCGCATCTTTCGGTCCTGGCGTTGCAGGTCGCGCTGTCACCGACGCTGAGTGACTACCCCGTTGACACGGATTGGCTGGATCGCCGGCACCATCACCAGCACGATTTCAAGGCGGCTGCCGAGGCGCATGACGCTGCCTGCGCCGCCAGCGGAATCTCCTATGACTTCGCCAGCTTCTACGACGAGCCGGTGTTCCTGACCGAGGAACTGACCCGGCGCGCCTTCTATGCCGACCTCATAACGGTAGGTCCACGGGTCATGGCAGATGCTTCCTTGGTCGGCATCGCCGTCAACGGTGGGCTGTTCGACGCCATGTCGCCGGTGCTGCTCCTGCCCGAAGGCAGTCAGGCCAGCCTGCGTCCGAAACGGATCATGTTGGGCTGGAATAACAAGATCGAGGCCATACGGGCGGTTCGGGAATCGATGGACACGCTGATGGCCGCCGAGGCGGTTTATGTGGCCGTCGTCGATCCGGAGAGCCCCTATGCGGATCATGACGGCGAGCCCGGCGCCGAACTTGCGACGTTCCTGGCGCGGCACGGGGTGAATGTGACCGTGGACCAGATACCAAGCGGCGGGCGGCCCGTCGAAGACGTGTTGAACCAGCGTGCTCTCGAAGTATCGGCGGATATGCTGGTTCTCGGTGCCTATGGCCATGCCCGCTGGCGGCAGCGAATCTTCGGCGGCGTAACCAGTTCAATGATGAAGGGTGTCAGACTGCCCACGCTTCTGGTTCGCTGACCGGCAGGCCCACGTCGCGAAAGGGCCCCGTCTGACCGCTCTGGGAACCCTCGTCTTCCGGATGAGTTGTCGCCGCCTGAAGACCCGGTAACGAGAACAGTATGGAAAGCGGTACGACAGGCGCAGGTTCTGCGCGGCAGGATATGTCGGGGACGCCGTTCGACTGCGTGGTTGTCGGCGGTGGGCCCGGCGGTATGACGGCTGCAATCTACCTCGCCCGAATGAACCGGAAGACGCTCGTCGTCGATGGCGGAGCAAGCCGTGCCTCGCTGATTCCGCGCTCCTATAACCATCCAGGTTTTCCCGGCGGTATCAGGGGCGAGGCTCTTCTGGCGCGAATGCGCGAGCAATTGGCGCTGCTGCGGGTCTCGGTGGTCGAAGCCGCGGCTTCAGGCCTCGAAAAGACAAGGGACGGTTTCTTCCGAGCGCGCCTAGATAACGGTTCCGGCCTTGTGGCGCAGAGCATCATCCTGGCCACCGGGCTGAAGGACAACCTCCCGCCGTTTGCGGACGCGGAAGACATGATCGCCGGCGGTTATCTGCGGATATGCCCGATCTGCGACGGGTTCGAGATCGCCGGCCGGCCGGTCTGCGTGATCGGCAATAGCCTGCGGGCAGTGGCCGAAGCCCGTTTTCTGCAGACGTTCAGCGATGCCGTCTGCATCGCCACGCTGGGCGAAAGGCCGGAGTGGGACGGGGACACCGAAGCGTCCCTTTCGGAGGTGCGGATCGACGTGATCACGGCTTCCCTTTCATCGGTGGAGCGGGCAGGCGAGAGTGAGACGTCGCTGACATTCTCTGACGGTAGGCGGCTCGAAGAGGTGGTTCTTTATTCCGCTCTCGGGGTGCGTCCGCGCTCGCGCCTTGCTGCGGGCCTCGGGATCGTCCTCGAGGAAGACGGGCGGATCGGTACCGGCGCCCATCAGGAGACGGCGGTTGACGGCTGCTTTGCGGTAGGTGACGTAGTGACAGGGCTCAATCAGCTGGGGGTGGCCATGGCGCAGGGCGAGATCGCTGCGGTGGCCATCCACAATCGGCTGCGGGGCGTCTGACGCCGGAGGAACCGGTGCGGCCGCTCATCGTTTTCCGGTGAAGCACGCCGACCAGGGAGAGTGGGCTATGAGACATTTCCTGATCATCGCAGCCTTGGCGCTGACCGTCTCCGGGTGCACATCCGGCTCGCTCAGCGATGCGCCAGGTCTGGAGCCGATTCCCGGCAGCATCACCTACGGCGGCCAGCCGCGCACACGGTTGACGAAGGCGCCGGTCGGCAGCTCGGTCAACCATCAGTTCACGAACAATCTCGGCCAGCGGGTCGAGGAGCGCTACGTGATCCAGCCCGATCGCAGCCTCAAGCTCGTCTGGCGGCGCATCTACCGGGGCTGGCCCTTCGACGATCTTTGATTGGCCGGCGTTCGACACCTCCCCGCATCGGGTCACTTTGACGCGCACCGCACGAAACCCTTGCCGCCTGCCGGGGTTGGGCGTTTAAGGGACCGGTTCGGGAAAGGAAATAGCATGTCATCTGATGCCCAGTGGCCCCCATTGTCTCCCTATAGTACCGGTGTTCGGGGACGCTGCCCGCGCTGTGGCCAAGGCCACCTGTTCAACGGCTTTCTGACGCTCCGGCAGAAATGCGAGGTGTGCGGCCTCGACTATTCCTTCGCGGATCCTGCGGATGGCCCTGCCTTCTTCGTCATGTGCTTCGCCTGCGTGCCGAGCGTCGCGCTCGCGGTCTGGATCGAGGTGGCCTTCCAGCCGCCTTTCTGGGTGCACCTGCTGACCTCGCTGCCATTCATGCTGCTGACATGCATTCCGCCACTGAGGCCGCTGAAGGGGTGGCTGGTGGCGAGCCAGTATTTCTACAAGGCGGAGCAGGGACGGATCGACCGGGAGCATGGGCGACATCCTGTCTGACGGGCGCGGGCGCGGGCTCCACGAAGATCAAGGAACCTTTCCCGCCTGAAACAATTCGTCAGGTACAGATATGGACGGAGCCTGATGATGTTGAATGTCGAGAACAACACCGATGACGAAACCCACCGCCGCGCTCTCGCCGTCGAAGGAGCGATGCTCATGCTGATCGATGGGCTGGCGGCACGCGGCACGATCTCGGCCGACGAGGCCGAAGACATGTTGCGCATACTCTCGAAGAGTTCCGACTTTTCGGCGGCACGTGCTTCCGGTTCGCTCCGCATCATCGATCACTTGCGGCGGCTGCGCGGTGGCGACGGTCAGGTGACCCCTGGCGCTTGACCAGTGCCTGCGGCTCTGCGGCCGCTACCCCGGACACCCTCCAGCGATATTTCATGCCGCCGCATCTCATGGATGCGGCGGCATTTTTCGTTTCGCCCCTTGGCTGGCTGCTTCTTGAACCGCCGGGAACTTAGCTCCAGCGTTGCCGTTCGGACGTTGAACTCCCAGCAAAGAGGACATCATGAGCCACTATCCTAAACCGCCCTTTCCCGACCAGCAGCAGTCGATGCCGGGTTACACGAGCAGGATGCAGCCGATCCCTGACCACGGCGAGCAGTCCTACAAGGGATCAGGCCGACTTGCCGGCAAGAAGGCGATCATCACCGGCGCCGACAGCGGCATCGGCCGGGCTGTGGCGATCGCCTATGCTCGAGAAGGCGCGGATGTGCTGATTTCCTACCTCGACGAGGATCAGGACGCGCAGGAAACGAAGAAATGGGTCGAGGAGGCGGGCCGCAAGGCCGTTCTCGTACCGGGCGACATCCAGTCGGCCGAGCACTGCCGGAAGATCATAGACACGGCGGTCAAAGAACTCGGTGGCGTCGACATCCTCGTCAACAATGCTGCCCACCAGGCAACCTTCGCCGATATCGGCGACATCAGCGACGAGGAGTGGGATCTTACCTTCCGCGTCAACATCCACGCCATGTTCTACCTCACCAAAGCCGCGGTGCCCCACATGAAGCCCGGCAGCGCGATCATCAATACTGCATCGATCAATTCCGACAGTCCCAATCCGAGCCTGCTCGCCTATGCGACCACCAAGGGCGCGATCCAGAACTTCACGGCCGGCCTCGCGCAGTTGCTGGCGGAGAAGGAGATCCGCGCCAATGCCGTGGCGCCCGGTCCGATCTGGACGCCACTCATTCCATCTACGATGACGGGGGACAAGGTGAAGAACTTCGGCAAGCAGGTGCCGATGCAGCGCCCGGGCCAGCCGGCGGAACTCGCCACGGCCTATGTGATGCTTGCGGAGCCGCTGTCGAGCTACGTCTCGGGTGCGACCATCGCCGTGACCGGCGGCAAGCCCATCATCTGACGCCAAGGCGCGGCGTCGGCAGGCGCCGTGCCGTCCTACCGATTCCGTTCACGTACGGCGCCCGACCTCGCGTGCAAGGTCCTCGAAGTCGAAGCTCTCGCCCCGTTGCGCGGCCTCGTTGGCGAGAAGCAGGATCCGGATCGGGAACGCCACCGCCTTCTGATGCGACTGCGAGACAGTTAGCGGCTTGCTGTCGTCGAGCACGGTCTGCTCAGCGGCCTGCAGTGCCTGCTCAACTTCCTCATGGCTGACGATCCCCTTGCTGACCAAGAGACTGTTGATGGCCCCAATGGCAAGATAGAGGCCCTCGAGTTGAGGATTGGCGGTGTTCATGTCTCTGTCCTTTCCGTCGATGCGGGAACTGCCGCGGCGGCATTCTCGTCGATGATGCGGGCACCGCGTTGCCTTGTGGCGTAGCGCCATATCCACTGGATGCTGACGAGCAGCCGTTTTTCGAAGTTGACCAGCAGGTAGACGTGCACGATCGCCCAGAGGAACCAGGCGAACCGCCCCTTGAGGCGCCGTTTCCCGAAGTCGAAGATGGCGGCGTTTCGGCCGATGACGGCGGTGTTGCCCCGCTCGTTGAACCTGAAGGGTTCGGGCTGCCGGCCCTGCGTCAGGCGCAGACGCAGCGCCTTCCCGAGGTATTCGCCCTGCTGCTTGGCGACCTGCGCCAGTGCGGGGAGGGGCTTGCCGTCTTCCGCGAGGCCGAGCGCGGTGTCGCCCACAGAGTAGACGTCGGGGTGGCCTGTGACGCTCAGGTCCGGGTTGACGGGAATCCGACCCCCGGCCTTTCCTTCGATCCCGAGCCATAAGGCGGCAGGCGATGCCTTGACGCCGGCACCCCATATGACGCTGCCGGTCCTGATGGATCGGCCGCCTGCAACGACAACCTCTTTGCTGATCGACTCCACCGGCAGGTTCGTGAGTACCTCGACGCCCGCCTTCTCCAATTCCTTGCGCGCATAGTCCGCCAGTTCCTCGGGGAAGGCGGAGAGAATGCGGGGGCCGGCTTCGACCAGGATGACCCGGAAATGCTCCGGCTGCAGCCGGCGGAAATCGCGAGAAATCATGAAATGCCCGAGTTCGGCGATGGCGCCCGCCATCTCTACGCCGGTGGGTCCGCCGCCGATCACGACGCTGGTCAGTAGCGCCTGTTTTTCCTCGGAATCGGTCGAGAGTTCCGCCTTCTCGAAGGCCAGAAGCAGTCGCTGGCGGATCAGGCGTGCCTCGTGGATGGTCTTCAGGCCGGGCGCCCAGGCACGCCAGTCCTCGTGGCCGAAATAGTTGTACTCTGAGCCGGTGGCGAGGACGAGGATGTCATAGTGGACAGGCTCGCCCTCATCGAGCAGGATACACTTGGCCAGAAGGTCCAGACCGGTGACTTCTCCCAGCAGCACCCGGATGTTGCGGTAGCGCCCCAGCGTCCTGCGGATCGGTTCGGAAATATCGGCGGGCGACAGGGCGGCGGTCGCCACCTGATAGAGCAATGGCTGGAACAGGTTGTGGTTGCGCCGGTCGATGACGGTGACCTCGATGTCGGAGTTGCCGAGCTCGCGGGCGCAGGCCAGACCGCCGAAGCCACCACCGACGATCACGACGTGACGCCTGGCCGCCGGAGTATTCTGATCCGTTGCTTGAAGCACGTGCTGATCCCCTCGTTGACGCTGGTTCCTTGCCCTGGCGAAAGTCAACATCGCCTGTCGCCAAAATGTTCCAGGGTCATTGGACAGACGGAACCTTTTCCACGAGCCGCCGTTCCCTTCCCCAAGAAACAAAGGAGAACGCTATGTACAGCATCGTGTGGTTGGTGGGCGCCGTCGTGATCGTCATCGCCATTCTCAACCTCGTCGGCTTCGCCTGATCCCCCACTTCCCCAGAGATCTGATCAACAAGGAGAGAGACATGAACAGCATTGTTTGGCTTGTCGGAGCGGTCGTTATCGTTCTCGCCATCCTGTCCTTTATCGGCCTCGGCTGAGAGCGGATTAGACCCGAAACACGAAAAAGGGCGCCGATCTCGCGATCGGCGCCCTTTTTCGTGGGTTTATGCCTCATGCCGAGAGAAGCAGCGCAAACGGATGGTCGACGAATGCCCAGGCGATTGGCAGGCTTTCGGCAGGATCGAACCGCCGACCCGTAAAGACGTCCCGATAGGCGCGACCGCCGACTGAGCCTGGCAGTGGCAGCAGCGTTTCCTGCCACCGGTCCGACAGTGGTCGATCCCCTTCCCGGAATGCGCCCAGCACAAGACGGGGCGCGATCAGAATAAGTGACTTGTCTTCGGTTTGCCGGGCGAAGGAGACAAGGTGCTCTGCCCGCTTGCCCGCAGGCGCCAGCGGCAGGTAGTCGCCGGTGCGGAACAGGAGCGGGTGGTTGCGGCGCAGGTGAAGGACGCGGCGGACGATCTGCTGCTTGAGCCGCCCTGATCGCCAATCCTCCTCTTCCGTGGGAAGCCTGCCTTCCGCAAGTCCGGTCGTGAGGGTGTCGAAGTCCGGCTCCCGCCGGTTGTCGGGATCGACCAGGCTCAGGTCCAGCCGCTCGCTGCCCTGGTAGATGTCTGGTACTCCGGGTGCCACGAGCTTGATGAGCGTCTGCGTGACGCCGTTGACGAGGCCAGCTCTGACGAAAGGTTCGAGCGTTGCCCGGTAGTCTTCCAGGAAGGATCGATTTTTCGACGAAAGCAGGTGGCTTGCATAGGCGCGAACCGCTCCCTCGTAAGCCTCGTCCGGATCGCCCCACGTCGTTCGTTGCTTGGCTTCTCGCAGGGCTTTCTCGACATATTGCAGAAAGCGCTCCTCCAGTGCCTTCAACCCGTCTGTGTCATCCGACGCAAGATCGGTCGGCCAGACGCCAGCGAGCGCCTGGTAGAACATCCATTCGGTTGCCGGCTCGGGTGCCGGCCCACCGGGCAGCGCCCTGATTGCAGCCCGATTCATCTCGCGCCAGCGGTTCACGGACTCCGCCCAGTGATCGGGAGCCTCGCTGATGGCATAGAGGCGGGCGCGGGCGTCCTCGCCCCGCTTCGTGTCATGGGTAGACGTGCCCGACAGGGCATCCGGCTGATGCTGCAGCCTAGTCTTCATCTCCACGTGAAAACGGGCGAGGGATGCCGGGTGCGGATCGGCTTCGCTGCCGACTTCATTCAGCGCCAGAAGGCGGTGATTGCGGAAGAAGAGCGTATCCTCCAGCGACTTTGCCATCAGCGGCCCGGTAAGCTGCTGAAAGCGGGTACGGAAGAGGCGCGCCTCGTCACTGTCGTCGCCCTCGGTTCCTGCAAGCAGGCGATGCAGGAAGGCGAGGGCCTGATCGTCAGGTGCGTGGCTGCCGCCTCTGACGTCGCCGACAACGCGATCCAGAAGCGCCTTTCCTTCGGCGGGCATGCCGTCCGTCGTCCCATAGGTGCGGTAGACGGGAAAGGCGACCAGCAGTTCCCGAAGGGCCTCATGCATCGCCTCGGATGGAATGGCCGTGGCGTCCTCTGCTTCGTGCAGTTTCAGAGCAAGCTTCAGAAGCGTTGCGACTTCGCCTTCGAAGTTGTTGTTGGCCATGGATAATTTGGCGTCGCGCAACGCATCTTCTGGTGTCGCAACGTCGCCGGCCACGCTCCGGTAGGCTGCCGTCAGCGCTTCATGCGTGCTGCCGTCCACGAGGACGTTGCCCAGCGCCGTGATGAATTCGTAGCCGGTGGTACCGGAAACCGGCCAGTCCTGCGGAATCTGCTCGCCTTCCCCGAGGATCTTTTCGATGACGATGTAGACGTCCGGCCCGACCGCTGCCCGCAGCCGGTCGAGATACCCCTTCGGATCGGCGAGGCCGTCGACATGGTCGATTCGCAGGCCATCCACGCGGCCCTCCCGAACCAGATCGAGCACCGTCCGGTGCGCTGCCTCGAAGACATGGGGATCCTCCACCCGCAGCCCGACCAGACCGGTGATCTCGAAGAAGCGCCGATAGCTCAGGTCGCGCGGAGCGTCCCGCCAGGACATCAGCCGCCAGGGTTGGTGGTCGTGAAGTGCCGCGATCTGATCCGGCCTCGTGGCTTCCAGGACCTCTCGCTCCCGTCCTTCATAGGAGGAGGGGGTGAGGGGATAAAAGCTCTCGTAATAGGCGATCGCCGGCTTGCCGGTTTGCGGATCTGCCTTCACCGAGAGGTCGCCCTTCGCCAACACCTCCTCGAATGTGTCGCCGAGAAAGGGCAGGGTCAGCCTGCGGCTCCAGTCGATGTCGAAATAGCGGGCGTAGCGGCTCTCTTGCCCGTGCTCCACCACGTCGCGCCACCATGGGTTCTCGAGCGAGGCGGCCATGTGGTTCGGCACGATGTCGAGGATCAGCCCGAGGCCATGCTCCCGCAGGGCATCGGACATCCTCAGGAAGCCGTCGCGACCCCCGAGCACAGGGTCAAATTCGTTGGCATCGGTCACGTCGTAGCCATGGGTGGAGCCGCTGGTGGCGGAGAAGATCGGCGAGGCGTAAAGATGGCTTATGCCGAGCCGCTGGAGGTAAGGCACCAGACCAGCCGCGCGATCGAAGGTCATGCCATTGCGGAACTGAAGCCTGTAGGTGGAGGTCGGGATCGTCATCCTCGCTCTCCGGCCCTGATGGTGACCACGATGCTGGCGGGACCAAGCTCGCCGCCCGCGCCCGCATCCGCAGGCAGGCGATGGACGTGTTCGCCCGGGAGCTCCGGCAGCGGCTTTGGCTTGTCGCCGAGGTTGATCGCCATGCCGATCTCTCCCTTGGGGAAGTCCCACGCGACCGCGACCAGTCCATCCTCTGCCTTCAGAACGCGACCGCCTGCTGCCCGCGCTGATCCCAGCATAGGCACGATCACCTCGCGGCGGAGCGCCAGCAGGTCGCGGGTCAGGTTCATCCATTCGACCCCATCCGGCGAGGCCGGCTTGCGCCAGTCGATCTTGCAGTCCGTGAACGTTGCTTCCGCATTGGGGTCGGGAATCTCCTCATCCTCCTTGCCGTGCCCGGCATGACCCTCGAATTCCTTCCGCCGTCCCTCGCGCACTGCCTTGGCCAGATCGCCATGGAAGTCGGTGAAGAACAGGAAGGGCCGGGTTTCGCCGAATTCCTCGCCCATGAAGAGGAGCGGGATATGCGGTGACAGCAGGAGAGCCGAAAGTAGGGCCTTCGTCTTCTCCGGGCCGGCCAGGGTGAGCAGCCGCTCGCCGAAGGCGCGGTTGCCGACCTGGTCGTGGTTCTGGATGAAGTCGACGAAGGCGACGGGTGGTTGGGCGGTACTCGTGATGCCACGCGCCTCGCCAGAATGCTGCGAGACCTCGCCCTGATAGGCGAAGCCTTCCGCAAGCGTGCGGGCAACAAGTCGCTCGGTCTCCACGGCGAAGTCCTTGTAGTAACCGTCGGTCTCGCCGGTTGCGTAGACGTGGATAGCGTTGTGGAAGTCGTCGTTCCATTCGCCGGTGAAGCGGGGCACGCTGCCGTCTTCGCCTCGCTCGTGCAGGAAGGTGACGTTGCGGGAGTCCTCGGTCGTCAGGTGGATGTGGCGGTCCGGGAACTCGCGGCGAATCCGTTCGGCCATCTCCAGGAGTATGTGCTGGTCCGACTCCTCGTCCCCGATCTGGTCGATGGCATCGAACCGCAACCCGTCGAGCTGGAACTCATGCAGCCAGTAGAGCGCGTTCTCGACGAAGAAGCGCCGGACCGGCTGCAGTTCGTAGGCGATCGCAGCACCCCAGGGGGTGTGCTTGTCGGGGTGGAAGAACTCGGGTGCGAGGAGCGGCAGGTAGTTCCCTTCCGGGCCGAAGTGGTTGTAGACGACATCCAGCAGCACCATCAGGCCGTGGCCGTGAGCGGCATCGATGAAGGCCTTGAAGGCCTCCGGCGCGCCATAGGCACTGTGCGGGGCATAGAGCAGCACGCCGTCGTAGCCCCAGCCGCGATTGCCGCCGAAATGGGCGACGGGCATGACCTCGACTGCGGTAATGCCGAGTTCCACGAGGTGCGGCAGCTTCTCGATCGCGGCGCGGAATGTCCCTTCCTCGGTGAAGGTGCCGACATGCATTTCGTAGATCACGGCCTCCTCCCATGGGCGACCGCGCCACTCGGCGTTCCGCCACTCGTAGGAGGTCGGGTCGATGACCAGCGAAGGCCCGTTGACGTCATCCTTCTGGCTGCGCGAGGCAGGATCCGGCAGGGCGGTGCCATCCGCCAGCACATAGGAATACTCGCTTCCGGCGGAGACACCGACGGCCAGAAGCTCGAACCAGCCATCGGCATCCCGCGTCATCGGCGTCTCGCTGCCGTTGAGGCGGAGCGCGATCTGCTCCTGGCCAGGGGCCCATAAACGGAAACGCACTTCACCGACGGCGGTGTACTCGGCACCCCATGTGCGGGGAAAGGCATGGAACTCGTCAGCTGCTTGGATGGCGGAAGTCATGTATTACCCCTTGAGAGAGAGTGCGCCAAACGGGCGAAATGGCCCCGGGTTCCGCTCCTGTCGCAGGCGTCGCGGAAGCCGCAAGAAAATTGCCGGTCCGCAATACAATTCGCAGTTTAGCGTCACGCAATAAAATTGCTCAACCAGCCTGTCGGCCCTAGATTATCGGGAGGTTTTGTTTCGAGGAGGAAACGAGCCTCACAATCGGTTCTCAGGGAGGAGAAGCGAGAATGACCGAAGCCCCAAGGCTCAGTCTGCATGTGCCGGAACCGGAAGTGCGGCCGGGCAACAAGCCTGACTTTTCCCATGTCACCATTCCCAAGGCGGGCTCCGTGCGGCGGCCTGAGGTCGATGCCGACCCTGAGAGTATCCGCGACCTTGCCTTTTCCATCATCCGAGTCCTCAACCGCGAGGGCGAGGCGGTCGGCCCCTGGGCCGGAACCCTGACGACCGAGGAACTGATGGACGGGCTGAAGCACATGATGGTGCTTCGCGCCTTCGACCAGCGCATGCTGATGGCGCAGCGTCAGGGCAAGACCTCCTTTTATATGCAGCATCTCGGGGAGGAGGCGGTCTCCTGCGCTTTCCGGCGCGCGCTGCAGCCCGGAGACATGAACTTCCCAACCTACAGGCAGGCGGGCCTCCTGATCGCCGGCGACTATCCGCTGGTCGACATGATGAACCAGATCTACTCGAACGATGCCGATCCGCTGAAGGGACGTCAGTTGCCGGTTATGTATTCCTCCAAGGAGCACGGCTTTTTCTCGATCTCCGGCAACCTCGCCACGCAATATGTACAGGCGGTGGGCTGGGCCATGGCCTCCGCGATCAAGAACGACACCAAAATCGCCGCGGCCTGGATCGGCGACGGTTCCACCGCGGAATCGGATTTCCATGCGGCGCTTGTCTTCGCATCGACCTACCGGGCGCCCGTCATCCTCAACGTTGTCAACAACCAGTGGGCCATCTCGACCTTCCAGGGGATCGCCCGCGGCGGCTCGGGAACCTTCGCCGCCCGCGGCCTCGGTTTCGGCCTGCCGTCGCTCCGGGTCGACGGAAATGACTACCTCGCCGTCCATGCGGTGGCGAAATGGGCGGCGGAACGGGCCAGACGCAATATCGGCCCGACCCTTGTCGAGTATGTCACCTACCGCGTCGGCGCCCACTCGACCTCCGATGATCCGTCCGCCTATCGGCCGAAGGAGGAATCGGAAGTCTGGCCCCTCGGCGATCCCGTCATCCGGCTGAAGAACCACCTCATCCGCATCGGCGCCTGGAGCGAGGAACGCCACACCCAAATGGAGGCGGAGATCCGCGACACCGTCGTCACCGCCCAGAAGGAGGCGGAACGGCACGGGACGCTGCATTCAGGCGGTAGGCCGTCGATGCGCGACATGTTCGAGGGCGTCTATGCGGAGATGCCGGCTCATCTGAGGCGTCAGCGCCAGAAGGCGGGGGTCTGAGCCATGGCACGCATGACGATGATCGAGGCAATCCGCAGCGCCATGGACGTTGCGATGGGGCGCGACGCGGACGTGGTGGTCTATGGCGAGGATGTCGGCTATTTCGGCGGCGTCTTCCGCTGCACGCAGGGGCTCCAGCAGAAGTACGGCAAGACCCGCTGCTTCGATGCGCCGATCTCGGAGTCCGGCATTGTTGGCACGGCGATCGGCATGGCGGCCTATGGGCTGAAGCCCTGCATCGAGATCCAGTTTGCCGACTACATGTACCCGGCCTACGACCAGTTGACCCAGGAAGCGGCGCGCCTGCGATACCGCTCCAACGGCGACTTCACCTGCCCGATGGTGGTGCGCATGCCGACCGGCGGCGGCATCTTCGGCGGCCAGACGCATAGCCAGAGCCCGGAGGCGCTGTTCACGCATGTCTGCGGCCTGCAGGTCGTCGTGCCGTCCAATCCGTATGACGCGAAAGGCCTGCTGATCTCGGCGATCGAAAACCCCGACCCGGTGATTTTCCTGGAGCCGAAGCGTCTCTACAACGGACCCTTCGACGGTCATCACGAGCGGCCGGTGACCTCCTGGGCCGGTCACAGGCTCGGTGAGGTGCCGGAGGATTATTTCTCGGTGCCGCTCGGCAAGGCGGTGGTGCGACGCGAAGGTTCGGCCGCCACCATTCTCGCCTATGGCACCATGGTTCATGTCGCCGAGGCGACGGCGGAGGAGACCGGCATCGACGCCGAGATCATCGATCTGCGGACGCTGGTTCCGCTCGACCTGGAGACGATCCTGCAGTCGGTGAAGAAGACCGGCCGCTGCATGGTTGTGCACGAAGCGACGCTGACATCCGGCTACGGCGCCGAACTCGTGGCCCTGGTGCAGGAGCACTGCTTCTACCATCTCGAGGCGCCGATCGCGCGCGTGGCCGGCTGGGATACGCCTTATCCGCATGCTCAGGAATGGGACTACTTCCCGGGCCCGGCGCGGCTCGGCGAAGCGCTTCGCGACCTGATGGAGGCGTAGGATGGGAATTCAGTCGATCAAGCTTCCGGATGTCGGCGAAGGCGTTGCCGAGGCCGAACTGGTGGAGTGGCATGTCAATGTGGGTGATCCGGTCCGCGAGGACATGGTGCTCGCCGCAGTGATGACCGGCAAGGCGACCGTCGAGATTCCGTCGCCCGTGGAGGGCGAGGTCGTCTGGCGGGGCGGTGAAGTCGGGGACGTGATCGCTACGGGCACCGTCATCCTCAAGATCAAGGTCGCAGGCGAGGGCGGCGACGAAGAGGCAGCGGAAGCGGCTCCTCCTGAAGAACCCGCCGTTGCCGACGAGAAGCCTGCTTCGATTGTGCCGGCAGATGTCTCGGAGCCTGCGCGGCAGCCGGAACAGAAATCTCCGACGCCTCAATCGACACCCAGCAGCGGTCCGCCGCGGGCGCAGGGCGAAAAGCCGCTCGCCTCGCCGGCCGTGCGCCTCAAGGCGAAGGAGGCAGGTATCGACCTGCGGCAGCTATCCGGCAGCGGACCCGCGGGGCGCATCACCCACGACGATCTGGATGCCTTTCTCCAGCAGGGAAGTGCCGCTCCGGTCAGGGGCGGTCTGCAGCCAAACAAGGCCATCACGGAGATCAAGGTCGTCGGGTTGCGCCGCCGCATTGCCGAGCGCATGGCGCTGTCGAAGTCGCGCATCCCACACATTACCTATGTGGAGGAGGTCGACATGACGGCGCTGGAAGAGCTGCGGGCCCGCCTCAACGCCGACCAGAAGCCTGGACGCCCGAAGCTGACGATCCTGCCTTTCCTGATGCGGGCGATCGTCAGGGCGGTGGCGGAGCAACCCATGGTCAATTCGCTCTATGACGACGACGCGGGGATCATCCGCCAGCATGGCGGCGTCCATATCGGTATTGCGGCGCAGACGCCGGCGGGACTGGTCGTGCCCGTGGTCAAGCATGCGGAAGCGCGCGACCTCTTCGGCTGCGCCCGCGAGGTTGCGCGGCTAAGCGAGGCCGCCCGTAACGGCACGGCGCAGCGGGAGGAACTGACCGGTTCCACCATCACCATCAGCTCGCTGGGTGCCATGGGCGGCATCGTCTCCACGCCGGTGATCAACCATCCGGAAGTGGCGGTCATCGGCGTCAACAAGATCGCAATGCGCCCGCAGTGGGACGGCACCCAGTTCGTGCCGCGCAAGATGATGAACCTGTCCTCCAGCTTCGACCACCGCGTGATCGACGGCTGGGACGCCGCCACTTTCGTGCAACGCCTCAAGGCGCTGCTGGAGGCGCCGGCCATGATATTCGTCGAGGGATGAGATGAAGGACATCACCTGCAAGCTTCTCGTCATCGGTGCCGGTCCCGGCGGCTATGTCTGCGCCATCCGGGCCGGACAGCTCGGCATCGACACGATGATCGTCGAGATGACGAAAGCCGGCGGCACCTGCCTCAATGTCGGCTGCATTCCCTCCAAGGCCATCATCCATGCGGCAGACGAGTTCGCCGCCGCGGTCGGCATGGCGGCGGGGCGAAACCCGATGGGGATAGGCGCTGCCGATCCGGCCATCGATTTCGGCAAGACGATTGCCTGGAAGGACGGCATTACCGGACGCCTGTCTATGGGGGTCGTCAACCTCCTGAAGAAGGCGGGCGTGAAGGCACTTGTCGGCCGGGCGCGCTTCCGCGACGGCAAGACGGTAGAGGTGGAAACGGAGACAGGCCTGCAGGTCGTCCGCTGCGAGAATGTCGTCATCGCCACCGGATCGTCGCCGGTGGAACTGCCGGCGCTGCCCTTCGGCGGCAATGTGATCTCATCGACCGAGGCGCTGTCGTTGAGGGAGGTGCCGAAGAGCCTCGCCGTCGTCGGTGCTGGCTATATCGGTCTGGAGCTCGGCACCGCCTTTGCCAAGCTGGGATCAAAGGTCACCATCGTGGAGGCGCAGGAACGCATACTGCCACTGTACGACTCTGCGCTGACACAGCCGGTTGCCAAGCGGATGGCGGCGCTCGGGATCGAGGTGCTGACGACGACGTCGGTCAAGGCGCTCTCCCCGGATGGCGACGGTCTCGTGGTGGAGCACAGTGGTGGCGAGCGGCGCATTATTGCCGACAAGATCCTCGTTACCGTCGGACGCCGTCCGGTCACGGAAGGCTGGGGTCGGGAGGAGCTTGAACTCGACATGGAGGGCCGCTTCATCCGGATCGACGGCCAGTGCCGGACCTCCATGCGCGGGATCTACGCGATCGGCGACGTCACGGGCGAGCCCATGCTGGCGCACCGGGCGATGGCGCAGGGCGAGATGGTGGCGGAAATCGTTGCCGGCAAACGACGTAGCTGGGAGAGGGTGGCGATCCCCGCGGTGTGCTTCACGGACCCCGAAATTGTCTCGGTGGGGCTTGCCTCGGAAGAAGCGCGGCGAGCGGGCCACGAGACGAAGGTCGGCCAATTTCCGTTCACGGCGAATGGCCGAGCGATGACGCTGGCATCGGAAGACGGCTTCGTGCGGGTCGTCGCGCGGGCCGACAACCACCTGGTCCTTGGCATCCAGGCTGTCGGGGCCGGGGTATCAGAACTCTCCGCCGCCTTTGCGCTGGCGCTCGAGATGGGCGCGCGACTGGAGGATATCGCCGGAACGATCCACGCCCATCCGACCCAGTCGGAGGCATTTGCGGAGGCCTCGCTAAAGGCGCTCGGGCACGCCCTGCATATCTAGAGCCTGCGTTCAAGGTCCCGGTGCCGGGCTGCCCCTCGTGCCGGACTCGCGGCTCGTCTTCTCCTGTTCTGCGTTCCGGTCCTTGCTGTCCTGACGCGCCAGTTCGCGATCGATGGTCTCGCGGGATCCTTCCGCGGGGTCCTGCTCCGGGTGGTTCTTCGGGTCTGTCATGGTGACGGTCTCCTTCCTTGCCATCCGAACCGCCGGCACGCCGGCTTGTTCCTAGAGTTCCAGCAGCGCATAGGGGCGACCGGTCGGCTTTTCGATGTGGGAGGCGACGTTGTAGACGGGTGCGCCGCCCGGCGTCCTGCCTTCGTAGGTGCCGCGATGGGCATGGCCATGGACGACGGCGGAGACCGGGAAGCGATCGATGGTTTCCGCGAGGCGCGAAGATCCGAGGAAGGGATAGATTTCCTGTGGCTCGCCGACAACCGTCTCGGGGATGGGGGCGTAGTGCAGCACCACCATGGCGCGCTCGGAGCGGACCTGTCGCAGTGCGTTCTCCAGCCGCATGGTCTCCTCGACGCTTTCGGCCACCATGGCCTTGATCGCCGGCTCGCCGAAGGAACCCAGCATGTACCGGCCGAAGCCGCCGGCGAAACCCTTCACGCCGGCAAAGCCGACACCGTTGATTTCCACCGCCTGTCCCTCGAGCAGCTGTACCCCGGCATCCTTGATGATCGATTTTACCTCCTCGACATGCCCGCATTCGTAGTCGTGGTTGCCGAGTACGGCGACGATCGGGATGGAGCAGGAGCGCATGTCCGCCGCCAGCAGTTCGGCCTCCTTCGGCTTGCCAAGGTCGGTCAGGTCGCCGGTCAGGACGAGGATGTCGGCAGCCTGCGAGATCTCGGTAAACAATTCCTTGTAGGAAGTGCCGCCATTTTCCTTAACGTGCAGGTCGCCCATCGCGGCGATCTTCTGCTTGCTGTTGCCCCTCTGCGGCGTCTTCGCCGCCGCGTCCTCGATCGTCGTCTTTGCCACCCCAGACCTCCTTATGCCGGTTCCTCGTTTACGCCTTCGCGCCATTCGCCTTCGCCGCCGACGTCGGCAAACCCCCATTCCTTGACGTCGATTTCGAAATCCACCCGACTGAACATGCGGCCGCGGCAGACCTTCATCTGCGGCAGGGGCAACTGGCGCTGCGCCTGCAGACGATCGAGTAGTTCGTCGAGCAGCCAGTCAGGCACCTTGTCGCGCTCGGTCGGATAGATCCACCTGAAGTTCAGGAGGTGGATCAGGAGCACCTCCCAGTGGACTTCCATATGGTTCAGCAGCCGTTGCCAGTCGATCTGGTCGTGGGCGCGCAGGATGATATGCACCACGTCACCGCCATCGTACCGGTGGCGAAGCTGCACGAAACACTTCGACCAGATGAGTTCCGTCGGGGCGACGATCCTCACCGGACGGCCGTTCATGTCGATCTGGCGGGCATTGTCGAACCAGGCATCGCCGATCGGCATGGTGCCGTTGGAGCCCGCGAATATGACGTCGAAGAAGTGCTTCCCCCTGATCACCTTGCCCAGCCAGCGGTCGTCCTCAACCTCGATGTCGTAGCCCTTCGCCTTGAAGTGGGCGAGGATGCGGGCGTAGTCGCCGGCGCGGCAGAAGATGTCGAGGTCCTTCGTCGGTCGCGAAATCCCCGTATAGGCGCTTACGGCATAGGTGCCGGCGAGCAGGAAGGGGATATCGGCCCGCGTCAGTTCCTCAAGGGCTTCGCTGACGAACGCCTCGGCCTCAGCATCGACCAGCGTCGGTGCCGCCTTCGCCTCGATATGCGGCATCGTGTCGATCATGTCTCGCTTGGCCCGCTCCGGAGGCGGTGCGATTTCGGCGTCCATTGCATTCTCCAGAGGGTTCCTGGCTGGAAGAGCCGCTCAGCGTTCCGGATTGTCGGCATTAGCCAGCGCGCTGATGCTGCCGTCGTCGTTCTCGATGTCCTCACGGTCTTCGAGCTCCTCCAGATCGCTCTCGACCAGATAGGTATCACCGCCCCCGAGCCTTGATGCCTCTCGGACCGCGTCGAGGCTGGTCATGTCGGTCGTGGCGTGAAGGGCGTCTTCCGCTCGCTCGCGGCCTTCCTGTTCGAAGCGGGCGGAGGAATTCTTCTGGTCGGCAATCTTGTCCTTGGCGTCCATGGCCGGGGTCCTTTCATCGCTATGCCGCCTTCCAACGGCAGCCAATCCGCTTGGTTCCCTGCAGGAAGCGGAACCAGTCGCGCCGACGCCGGTTGAATCCTGCAGTTGCAACCGAAGGAGGCAGACATGCCGGCAAAATCCCAGGCACAGCAGAAGGCGGCGGGTGCTGCGCTCGCCGCCAAGCGCGGTGACATCAAGAAGAGCGAACTGAAGGGCGCATCGAAGAGCATGGAGAAGTCGATGAGCGAGAAGGAACTCCACGACATGGCTTCGACCAAGCGGAAGGGAAAACCAGAGCACGCCTCGCAGTAGCCCGTCCATCCGATACGGAACCCGCGGGTGGAGCGGGCGTTCAGCAATCCTGCAGCACGCCTCTCTTTCCGCGGGACCTCCATGACGGAAACGCCGACGACGCCCCTCCACGACCTCGAGCCTCGCACGGGCACCCCAAGCCCCCGTATGGAGCGGGACGAATTCATCCGCCGCTTTCTCACCCGGTTCCGCGACCCGGCTTTCGATCCGCTGTCGAGCGAGTTGCGGAAGGTGGCCGACGCCGCATGGGACGGCTATTGCAATTCGCGCAAGAGCCCAAGAACCCGCAAGGCCGGTCCGGGCTTTGCCGATCCGGATTACGATCTGTCGGTCGACTGGCTGGCGGCGCAGGAAGCGATCAGGCTGGCCGAGCAACGTTATCAGGATGCAGAGAGCCCTCTGCGTGTTCTCCTGATCAACTCATCACCGCGAAGCGAGCACACCTGTCCTGGCGAAATGTCGAAGAGCTACCGCTTGGTAGACGTGGCAAGGGACGTGCTGCATCAGCAGCCGGGCGTCGAGGTCAACCTACTCGATCTCAGCCGGCTGACATCGGAATACGGCCGGCAGATCCACC
Source organism: Pseudorhizobium banfieldiae (assembly GCF_000967425.1). Lineage (NCBI taxonomy): Bacteria > Pseudomonadati > Pseudomonadota > Alphaproteobacteria > Hyphomicrobiales > Rhizobiaceae > Pseudorhizobium > Pseudorhizobium banfieldiae. Next base: position 2,506,797 of record NZ_FO082820.1, on the reverse strand, counting down.
CGTGCAAGGCCTGTTTCTCTACGGCTGCGGCGCTCTGTCACTGGCCGTGCTCCTGCTATCCCAATTACTCGCTCGGGCAGGTCCACGACTGGATGAACGATATATATCCGATGTGGGTGGAGGCGCATGGGATCATGATCGTGACGCCGGTCCACTGGTACCAAGCGACCTCGCCGCTGAAGCTGATGATGGACCGGCTGGTCTGTGCCGATGGCGGCAATCCCGATCCAACGAGTACGCATGGCAAACACCCCAAGGAGGCCAAGCAGATGGAGATGCGGGGCTGGGACTATCCCCGCCACCTTGCAGACCGGCTGTTTTCGGTGGTCGTACATGGCGATGCCGAAGGCGCCGAAAACGTCCGGCGCAGCATGAGCGACTGGATGCAGTCAATGGAACTCCTTCCGGCGGGTAGCCTCGCGGAGCTTGACCGCTATATTGGCTATTGGGAACCCTATGCCACCAGCCACGAGGCGCTTGATGCGGACGAGGCCCTGCAGGAGGAGGTGCGCAATGCCGCGCGCACCCTCGTGGAGGCAATGCTGGCAAAGAGGGAAGGCAGGCTCGTCGTTCCCGGCGCGAAGCTGAAGCAGCCGCGTCAGAAGTAGCAAGATCAGCACCGGAGGATCGCATGCCGCCCGAGGAACTCGACAGGACATTGACCGCCCTCCCGCTTCGGGTAGGGACGTATGTGCCGGATGATTTGCTGGAAGACTGGTTTGCGCCGGGAACCGGCATGAATCCGGTCAGTGCGGAGGCGCTGAAGGCGGCGGAGGCGTATGGCCGGCGCTTCGAATGCGAATTCAAGTATTATCCCGAGAGGCAGGAGGGGGTGTTCTGGAAGTGGGTTCCCGCAATCTAAAGCGGCTCAGAAGCTCTCTTCCGTTTCCTGCTCCGGAAGCCCTTGCCCGCAGTCCATCCATGGACGCCGGCTTTCGACGCCGTAGTGGTACTGCGGCTTGACGCGTTCGGGATGATCGAGCGAGCCGCCCGTAAGGCGGATCCTGTTGTCATCGTCGTAGCGGAGGAAAAGCGGGCTGCCGCAATCCGGACAGAAGCTGCGCTCGGCAATCGGGGAGGAGCGATAGACGGCTGGAGGGGGCGGTCCATTCAAGCGCTGCCTCATCTACCCTCACCAGGAAGGCGAAAGGCCCGCCGGTTGCCCGGCGGCACATGCTGCAATGGCAGTAGCCAGCGTTGGAAGGTGCTTGCCGGAAGCGATAGCGGCGCTTGCCGCAGAGACATCCACCGGTCCAGTCGTTGTCGCTCATGACGCGCGAACATCCGGCATGTGCCGGATGTTCCACGGGTAAGAAAAATCAGGCGCCGGCGTATCGGTCGCGCAGCGCCTCGAACTGCGCCAACTGCTCGCTGATCAATTCCCGCTGCTCGTTGCGGCGGACGAAGATCTTGAACATGGCAGAGCCCTTCTCGTTCATGAACCAGACGGAGCAGGAGCGGCGTCCATGGAACTGGCGGTCGACGAAGGTGATCGCGGCGCAATTGTCCTTACGGATATGACCGCCGATCGGGCTGTCGCCGTGGATGTTGAACCAGCCATGGCCCTCCGATCCCTGCGGCAGGCTGCCTTCCGCCTCCAGCACGATATCCTCGGTGTGCACGATCAGGAGAATCTTGCCCCAGCCGGTCATGTCGGTCCAGATGTCAGCGAATGCATCCTTGGCGACGGTGACCGCCGCGCCTTCGGGCAGGAGGCCGAGAATCTCGGAGGGCGTGACCTCGGCCTTGGCGGCAAGAGCCTCCACCACGCCATCGGGCTTTTCCGCAAGTGCTGCAAGCGCCCGTTCGCGGCGATCGTCAGAGGATTGTGCGAGTGCGCTCATGCCGCCCTCACGCGGCATCGGCTTTGCGGGCGCCACTGCGGTCCTCGTGGATGATGACCTCGAAGCCTTCGAAGTGGGGGCCGGAGAGGTATTCCACCTTGCCGCGATTCTCGCCGGCCTTGGCATGGGCTGCACGGAACTGCTCGGACTTCGTCCAGGCCTGGAAATGTTCGAAGCTCTCCCAGACGGTGTGGGATGCATAGAGTGTATGATCCTCCGCCTTCGGGCCCTTCAGCATGTGGAATTCGATATAGCCCGGCATCTCGGCCAGGCGGCCTTCGCGGCCGCGCCAGATGGCCTCGAAAGCCTCTTCATAGCCTGGAACGACGCGGAAGCGGTTCATCGCGATGTACATTCTCGAAGATCCCTCTTTTAAAGTTTCACTTTGCGCTCAAGATATCTCTCGGCGGGCCGCTTGAAAAGCTGAAAAAACTTGCGTAGTCAACTCAAGTTATCGGTGCGAGGGCGCCGCCGGCCCCACAACAGGGCGCAAAGTGGCACATGACGGGATATGTCGGTATGTTGAGGACGAATTTTCTTGCGGCTGCGGCCACGGTTTTGATGTCGGCTTTGCCGGTCCTGGCGGCGAGCGAAGGCAACCCTTCGGCGCAACGCATCGTATCCATCGGCGGGACGATCACCGAGGTGCTCTACGCGCTGGGCGCGCAGGATCGGGTCATCGCCGTGGATTCGACCAGCACCTATCCGAGCGAGGCAATGTCCAAGCCGGATATCGGCTACATGCGTGCACTTTCTGCTGAGGGAATTCTGGCGCAGCAGCCGGACCTGGTGCTGGCGGAAGAAGGCTCGGGACCGCCACCGGTCATTGAAATCCTGAATGCCAGCAAGATTCCGATGGTGACGGTGCCTACGCCTCCGGAAGGCATAGCGATCGGCCAGAAGATCCGCGACATCGGGAAGGCGGTCGGCCTGGACAGCGAAGCAGAAGCGCTCGCTGCGAAGACCGAAAGTCAACTCGCGGCGCTTGCGGAGGATGTCGCGAAAATCGCTGAGCCGCGCAAACGGGTTCTTTTCGTGCTGTCGCTCGCGAACGGGCGGGTCATGGCCGGCGGGGCCGGGACGGAGGCAGCCGCCATCATTGAAATGGCGGGCGGCATCAATGCCGCTTCCGGCATTTCGGGCTACAAGCCCTTGTCGGACGAGGCGGTGATCGCTGCCAAGCCCGACGTGGTCCTCACCATGATTCGTGGAAACCATGAACTGAAGCCGGAGGATGTCTTTACCCTTCCGGCGCTGCAGACCAGCCCCGCGGCCCAGGCAAAGGCGCTCGTGTCGCTGGATGGCCTGCTGCTGCTGGGATTTGGTCCCCGCACGTCGGAAGCCGCGAGAACGGTGATGAAGGAGCTCTATCCCGCCGGAACGAACTGATGAGCACGATGGCATTGCCGACGAAGTCCTCGCGGGTCGAGGGAGACCGGACGTTGCATGGCTATCTGACACTGGCGGCGCTGGTCGTGCTTGTCGCCGTGGCGTCACTGATCTCTCTGTCGAGTGGGCCGACCGGGGTGGGCCTGGGCGATTTCTTTGTCTACCTGCTTGGCAAGGGAGAATTGTCGGACCAGGACATCGTGGTGCTGGAGGCGGTGCGTCTGCCGCGGACGGCGCTTGGCCTGCTGGTCGGGGCAGGGCTCGCCGTTTCCGGTGCCATGATGCAGGGCCTGTTTCGCAATCCACTGGCCGATCCGGGCATCGTCGGTGTCACATCGGGTGCAGCACTTGCGGCCGTCGTCTCGATCGTGCTCGGTCCGACGCTACTTGCCCCGATCGCGATTTTGCTGGGCAATCAGTTCCTGCCGCTGATGGCCTTCCTGGGCGGCCTCCTGAACACGTGGGTGCTCTATGTCATCGCGACGCGGGACGGGCGCACGTCGACCACGGCACTCATCCTTTCCGGCATTGCCATCGGCGCGTTGGCGGCAGCGGTGATGGGGCTCCTGATCTTTCTCGCCGATGACCGGCAGTTGCGCGACATCACCTTCTGGAGCCTGGGGTCGCTTGGAGGCGCCACCTTCGGACGGCTACTTTCCATCCTGCCGTTCATCGCCATCGTGATGGCGGTGATCCCCTTCGTGGCACGCGGCCTGGATGCGATCGTCCTCGGAGACGCGGCCGCCTTCCACATGGGCGTGCCGGTGCAGCGGCTGAAGCGGATCGTCATCGTCGCGGTGGCAGCAGCCTGCGGTTCGACCGTCGCCGTCGCGGGTTCGATCGGTTTCGTCGGCATCGTTGTGCCGCATCTCCTGCGGCTCGTCACCGGACCCTCGCACCGCTTCCTGCTGCCCGCATCGGCGCTCGGCGGCGGCGCATTGTTGCTGATTGCCGACAGCGTTGCGCGCACCGTCGCCGCACCCGCGGAACTGCCGATCGGCGTGATAACGGCGCTGTTTGGTGCTCCCGTTTTCCTCTTCCTGCTGCTCGGCAAGGGAGGCATCCGGATGGGAGAAATGCCATGATTTCCGCCCAGTCCATCGGTGTCACGAGAGGCGACCGGAAGCTTCTGGACGATGTCGCTGTAGACCTGCAGCCTGGACGCTTCACTGTCATCATCGGGCCGAACGGCGCGGGCAAGTCTACCCTGTTGAAGGCGCTTTCGGGCGAGATGCGGCCGGATGTCGGCAAGATAGCCTATCACGGTCGGGAGATCGGCGGCTACCAACCGGTCCAGCTTGCACGTCTGCGGGCCGTCCTGCCGCAATCGGTGCAGCTCTCCTTTCCCTTTACAGCCCTGGAGATTGTCCGCATGGGCGCGGTCGCTCAGGGCTCCCGCCATCCGACGGAGCAGGCGAGGCAGGCGCTGTCGCGGGTCGGCCTGCGTGGCTTTGAGGCGCAGCCCTATCCCTCGCTCTCCGGGGGCGAACAGCAGCGCGTCCAGTTTGCGAGAGCGCTGGCACAGGTTCCGGAACCTGTCATCGATGGGGAGCCGCGCGCGCTCTTCCTCGACGAGCCGACGGCAAGCCTCGATCTCGGCCACCAGATCTCCGTGCTGGAGGTCGCCCGCGATTTTGCAGAGGCCGGCGGCATCGTGCTCGCCATCCTTCACGACCTGAACCTGGCGGCTGAATTCGCAGATCACCTGCTGGTACTCGACAAGGGGAGGGTGGTGTCGCAGGGCGCGTGCCTCGAGACCGTCAAAGACGCCACGATTGGCGGCGTCTACGGGATTGCCGGTGCCGTCGGACGGCTTCCGGCAGAGCACATCCCCTTCGTGCTGCCGCAGGCGCGGTACAGGCCGGGCGCCTGACAGCCTGCTGCGGCTTCAGGCGGATGGCGGCTCTGGTCGTGTCACGACGTAGATGGCCGGCAGGATCATGACAGCCGCGACGATGGCCGCGCGCAGTCCCGGTGGAGAGGTGACAAACCAGAAGAACGCGTAGCTAATCGACATCATCACCACGGCGGCAATCTTCGCTCGTCGGGGTATTGCTCCCCGTTCTCGCCAATCCCGCAAGGGGCCGCCAAACCTCGGGTGATCGAGCAGCCATGCCTCCAGGCGCGGCGAGGATCGGGCGAAGCAGGCGACCGCCATGATCAGGAAAGGCGTGGTCGGGAGGATCGGCATGAAGGCGCCGAGGATGCCGATCGTAAGAAGAAGCCAGCCGAGGCTGAGATAGACGATGCGCATGAAGTCCCTTTCCGGACCAGCCGGTTTCCATCCATGCCATGCGGCGCCGACGCGGGGCACAGCGCCATATGATCATCCCGCCCGCCTATTTCAATCAGCCGCGACGCCGCAAGCTCGATGTGAATTGCGCGATAGCGCGATTGGCAACGGGCGCAGGATTTCCGATAAAGCCATCCGATGCACTAGAGGAGTTGTGACGTGGCAAAGATGATCCATTCGATGATCCGGGTGCTGGACGAGGAACGATCGGTCGATTTCTACCAGCGTGCCTTCGGCCTCCGGATTGCGGAGCGCGTCCCTTTCGATGGTTTTAGCCTTAACTATCTCTCCAATCCGGAAACCGGCTTCGAACTGGAGCTCACGGTCAATGCCGGACGCGACAAACCCTACGACCTGGGCGACGGCTATGGCCATCTCGCGGTGACGGTCGAGGACGTCGAGGCCGAACACAGGCGCTTCAGTGAACTTGGCTTCACCGTGGGCAAGCTCGTCGACATGCCGCGCGACGGCAAGCCGTTCGCGCGCTTCTTCTTCGCTACCGATCCGGATGGCTACAAGATCGAGGTGCTGCAGCGCGCTGGCCGGTTCCAGTAGAGGCTGCCGTGGTGGAGGGGGTGAGACTGGAGGAGAGCTGGAGACAGGCGCTGGCGCCCGAGTTCGGCAATCCGTACATGAGCGAACTGCGCCGCTTCCTCATGAGCGAGAAGGAAGCGGGAAAGCGTATATTCCCCAAGGCAGGGGAGTATTTCCGGGCCCTCGACCTGACCCCGCTCGACCAGGTCAAGGTCGTGATCCTCGGGCAGGACCCGTACCATGGCCTTGGCCAGGCCCATGGCCTCTGCTTCTCCGTGCAGCCCGGCGTGCGGATCCCGCCGTCGCTCGTCAACATCTACAAGGAACTGCAGAGCGATCTCGGCATCCCGCCCGCCAGTCATGGCTTCCTGGAGCATTGGGCGAGGCAGGGTGTTCTCCTCCTGAACAGCGTGCTGACGGTGGAGGAGGCGCAGGCTGCGTCGCACCAGCGCAGGGGGTGGGAACGGTTCACCGATGCCGTAATCCGCGCCGTCAACGAAAGATGCGACGGCGTCGTCTTCCTGCTCTGGGGCTCCTACGCCCAGAAGAAGGCGGCCTTTGTCGACCGCGACCGGCATCTCGTCCTGCGCGCGCCGCATCCATCGCCTTTGTCGGCGCATAATGGCTTCTTCGGCAGCCGGCATTTTTCGCAGGCCAACGCCTTCCTCGTTTCCAAGGGCAGACAGCCTATCGACTGGAAACTGCCGGAACGGGTATGATTTCTTGAACGCCCTTAGCGGGGTCTTCGTATGAAATGTGAACAATGCGTTCGTTTCGGCTCTCTATGCGAAGGCGGTCGCAATGGCCAAATATAGCCCCAAGAAAGGCTCACGGAGCCAGAAAGGGTTTTCACATGCTCGACCAGATCAAGGGGCTGCATCACGTCACGTCGATGGCGGCGAGCGCCCGCACCAACAACAGGTTCTTCACCGATACGCTCGGCCTGCGCCGGGTGAAGAAGACCGTCAACTTCGACGCGCCGGACGTCTACCACCTCTATTACGGGGACGAGGTCGGTACGCCCGGCTCGGTGATGACGTACTTCCCGTTCCCGCATATCGCCCGCGGCCGTCCCGGTTCGGGGGAGGTGGGGACCACGCTGTTCTCTGTTCCGGAAGGGTCGTTCGGATACTGGAGAGAACGGCTGACGAAGGCGGGCGTCGAGGGACTGAAGACGGACAGCGCCTTTGGCGAAAACCGGCTTCACTTCGCGGGGCCTGATGGTGACGGGTTTGCCCTCGTTGAAGTCAAGGATGATCCGCGGGAAGCCTGGACCGGTAATGGCGTCGGCGAGGATCACGCGATCCGCGGCTTCCACTCGGCCTCGCTGCGGCTGCGGGACGAGGGGGCGACGGCGGAACTCCTGAAGTTCATGGGTTATGATAAGGTCGATGCGAAGGACGGTGTCCAGCGCCTGCGTATTCCGGGTGGCAACGGTGCCGACGTCATCGACATCGAGACGATGCCGAACATCAATGGCGCCCGGCTCGGTGCGGGGTCGGTCCACCACATCGCCTTCGCCGTCGAAAACCGCGAGAAGCAGCTCGAGGTCCGCAAGGCGTTGATCGATACCGGCTACAACGTCACGCCGGTTATCGACCGGGACTATTTCTGGGCGATCTACTTTCGCACGCCCGGCGGCGTGCTGTTCGAGATCGCCACCAACGAACCCGGCTTCGATCGCGACGAAGACACCGCGCATCTCGGCGAAGCGTTGAAACTGCCCACGCAGCACGCGCATCTGCGCGCGATGCTCGAAGAACATCTCGAACCGTTGGACGCTTAGGATGTTAGGCGCGCAAGGAGGCAATCATGAGCCATGACAGTTACGTGCACCGGGCGCGGCCCGGTGCAGCCGGTGCGCCGATCTTCTTCGTGTTCCACGGGACCGGCGGCGACGAGAACCAGTTTTTCGATTTCGGTGGCCACCTCTTGCCGGAGGCGACCATCATCTCGCCACGCGGCGACATTTCGGAACACGGAGCGGCACGCTTCTTCCGTCGCAAGGCGGAAGGTGTCTATGACTGCGAGGATCTGGCCCGGGCGACGAACCGCATGAGCGAATTCGTCGCCGCGAACCGGGAGTTCTACAAGGCAGGCCCGGTCATCGGGCTCGGCTTTTCCAACGGCGCCAATATCCTTGCGAGCATGCTGATCCACAAGCCGGGCCTCTTCGAGGCCGCCGTGCTCATGCATCCGCTCATCCCGTTCGAGCCAAAAGAAAGGACGGAGAAGGTGGGTGGAAGGGTCCTCATTACCGCGGGAGAGCGCGATCCGATCGCCTCCGTAGAACTGACCCAGTCGCTCGCCGATTATTTCCGGCGGTCGGGCGACGAGGTGGAGCTCGAATGGCATCCGGGCGGGCACGAGATCCGTGCGGTCGAGATCGATGCGGCCAAGCGTTTTCTCGCCCGCTACGGCAGCTAGAAAGGCGAGGCATTCCGCTTGCGGATGGATCGGGTGTGCCCGATAGTGAAGCCGCCTTCCGCAGCGGAGCCTCGCCCATGAGCAATCACCTCAAGTTCTTCATCGACGGTCGCTGGGTGGAGCCGGCCATTCCGGTGGCCCTCGATGTCATAAATCCTGCCACGGAAGAACCGTTCACGCAGATTGCGCTGGGCTCGTCCGAGGACGTTGACCGCGCTGTGGCTGCCGCGAAATCGGCCTTTCCCGCATTCTCGCTCTGGTCTAAGCAGGAACGGCTGACGCTGCTCCGCCGCATTCTTTCCGAATACAAGGCTCGCTACGAAGAGATTGCCCGGGCGGTGAGCCGTGAAATGGGCGCACCGATCGCGTTTGCGCGCGACAGTCAGACGGCCGCCGGCAAGGCGCACCTCATCGCGACGATCGAGGCGCTGGAGGACTTCGTCTTCACCGAACGGCGCGGCACGACCATGGTGGTGCGCGAGCCGATCGGCGTCTGCGCATTGATCACCCCGTGGAACTGGCCGCTGAACCAGATCGTCTGCAAGGTTGCCCCGGCGATCGCCGCCGGCTGTACCATGGTGCTGAAGCCGTCCGAGATCGCGCCCGTCAGCGGCATCATCTTTGCCGAGATCATGGAGGCGGCCGGAACACCCGCGGGCGTCTTCAACCTCGTCAACGGCACGGGACCGGACGTCGGGCAGGTGATGGCTGGTCATCCTGATGTGGACATGGTCTCGTTCACCGGCTCCACGCGCGCAGGTGTCATTGTTGCCAAGACCGCAGCGGATACCGTCAAGCGTGTGGCGCAGGAGCTCGGCGGTAAGTCTGCCAACATCATTCTCCCCGATGCCGATCTTGAACACGCGGTTTCGGAAGGCGTCGTCTCCTGCTTCGGCAATTCCGGACAGTCCTGCGACGCGCCGACCCGCATGCTGGTGCCAAGCGATCGGCATGGCGAGGCGATGGGGGTCGCACGGCGTGCTGCGGAGCGAATGAAGGTGGGCGACCCGCAGGCGGCCGATACCGATCTCGGGCCGGTCGTCAGCGAGCAGCAATACGACAAGATCCAGCGCTTGATCGAAGCGGGCATCAAGGAGGGGGCGACGCTCGTGACAGGCGGTCCCGGGCGGCCCGAGGGGCTCAATCGCGGCTATTACGTCCGGCCCACCGTCTTCGGCAACGTCTCCAACGACATGACGATTGCCCGCGAAGAGATCTTCGGCCCTGTCCTGTCCATCCTACCCTACAATGACGAGGAGCAGGCGATCGCCATCGCCAACGACACCCTCTACGGTCTCGCAGCCTATGTGCAATCCGGAGATCTGGAGCATGCCCGCAATGTTGCGGCCCGGTTGCGAGCAGGTTCCGTCTACGTCAACTATCCGGACTGGGATACCCGAGCTCCCTTCGGCGGCTACAAGCAGTCCGGCAACGGCCGTGAGTACGCCGACTGGGGCATCCACGACTTCCTCGAGATCAAGGGCATCGTCGGCTACGGCGGGTGAGCGCCGACTGTCAGCGCGTGTCGCAGTCGGTGAGGACGTCCCATGACCGCTCGATGGACACGAAAACGGCTTCTCAAGCGGCGTCTCCTGCCGCTAGGATGCCGTACGGCCCCGTGCCGTCACAGAGGATGGAACACATGAAGAAAACACTGCTAACATCGACAGTCTTCGCCATGACCGCCGCCTTTACGTCCTTCGCCGCAGCGCAGGACGCCGAAATTCGCATTGCGACCGAGGGAGCATACCCGCCCTTCAACTTCACGGATACGGATGGGTCGCTGAAGGGCTTCGATGTCGATATCGCCAATGCCCTTTGCGAGGAGATGAAGGCGAAGTGCGCCATCGTGGCGCAGGACTGGGACGGCATCATTCCCGGACTGATGGCCAACAAGTACGACGCCATCATCGCGTCGATGAGCATCACCGAGGAGCGCAAGCAGCAGATCGACTTCACCAACAAGTATTACACGACGCCGCTTGCCGTCATCGCGCCGAAGGACGGCGACGTGAAGGGCGTGTCGGTCGAGGACCTGAAGGACAAGGTCGTCGGTGCCCAGGCCTCCACGACCCAGGCCAACTATGCAACCGACGTCTATGAGAAGGCCGGCATAGAGGTGAAGCTCTATCCGACGCAGGAAGAAGCGGCAGCCGATCTGCAGAACGGTCGTATAGACGCGCTGATCTCCGACAAGTTCGTCGTTGTCGACTGGCTGAACGGCGACGGCAAGGATTGCTGCGCCATGGTGGGCGACGTGCCGGGCACGGAGACAGAGGCCGGCATCGGCATCCGCAAGGGCGAGGAAGAGTTAAAGGAACGCTTCAACACGGCGATCGACGCGATCGTCGCCAACGGCACCTACGGCAAGATCGTCGCCAAGTACTTCCCCTTCGATATCTACTGATCGGGCCGAAACGATCTTATGCGGCCGCCGGCTTGTCCGGCGGCTTTTTCGTCAGTAGCCGCAGGAGCGCAACTGGGCCTCGTATTTCTGCGCCATGCCGGCGGAGCGCTGGGCCGCCTTCCTCGCCGTCGGTGTGAAGTTGCCACGGGAATAGCCCGCATGGCCGGAATAATAGGCGAGGTAGAGGTTGTAGGTGTCGTTGCGGGGGATGCCGTTCTTGACGCTGCTGCGGTTGTGATACCAGCCGACGAAGTGGATCGCGTCGCCGAAATCGCTGCGGCGGGCCGACCAGCGTCCGGTGGATCGCTGGTATTCAAGCCATGTGCCGTCCAGCGCCTGCGCGTAGCCATAGGCAGACGACTGCCTCTTCCACGGGATGAAGCCGAGCAGCTTGGTGCGGGGCGGGCGGGCATGCGCCTTGAAACCTGACTCCGTGTAGATCGTCGCCATCAGTACCGGGACCGGGACGCCGAACTCGCGCTCGACGTTCCTCGCCTCTCGCGACCAGTTGTTGAATAGCCCGTCCTTCTGCTCGAACACTGCACAGGCATTGTTGATCCGGCTCGGTGCCGATGCGCAGGCAGACAGCAGCAACAGGAGCGCGATGGAGAACGCAATACGCATCGCTTAACCTCTCGTTTCGGAAGATTAATGACGCGTAAAATTTAACGAAAGGTTTCAGGGCCGCGGCCGCGTGCACGAAAGGCGTCCCGTCGCGACCTGTGCCAAGACAGGAAAAAATCCGATTTCCATAAAATTGCATCTTTCGACTTAAGCGCCCCGAAAAGGCGTTCGTCTATGGTGAGGGCATAGGCGGCATGAAGCCCATAGATCCGAGATGACTTCGGAACATCAAGCGAGACGGCGGAAAACGCTGTCCATCAAAACAGGGTTTCGAACATGCCGATGAAAACTCTCCTTGCTGTGGCATTCATGGCAGCTCTCGTCTCTGGTGGCTCCGCGCAGGCTGGCGGCCCCGGCGGCTTTGCCCGCTCCTTTGCCTCGTCGCCTGCCGTCCAGTACGACCTGGCGATGAACGGTCCGATCCGGTCCAGTGTCGGAGCGGAAGTACCGGCCCTGACCGAGTCCCTCGCCGTGGAACTGGCGCGCATCAACCGCAGCGTCAACACGTCCATCAGAGCCATCGACAGCTACCTCGACGGCTTTGCGCCGGATCTCGCCAGCGCAATCGGCAGCGAGCGCTGCCACGATTGTGCGGATCTGAAGCGCGAACGTCTCGCTGCGCTCGGCTGGCCTGCCGGTGCTATGCGGATTTCCTACGCGCTGACCAGCTCCGGCAGTGTGGAGCGGGTCCTCGTCGTCTCGACCGACCGAGGGCAAGTGATCCTCGGTGAGCGCCTGACGATGATCGGCAAGCGCGTCACGGCCGGTTCCCGTTCTTCGGCAAGCACCTGGGCGCGGGGCGCGATGCGACCGGCATACGCCGACATCTGACCTTCTGCGGAGCCGGTCCTTCTCCGCACCCGCCTTCCTTCAGGGGGAGGCGGGCTTTCCCTTTTCGGCGATCGCGATGCCGCCCAGCGCCAGCACGAGCGCGGCAATGTGGAAGAACTGCAGCTCCTCCCCGATGATCGCAACAGAAAGCAGCGTGCCGAAGACGGGGATCAGATTGATGAAGAGGCTCGCGCGGTTCGGGCCGATCCCTTCGACACCCTTGATGTAGAGCACCTGGGCGAGCAGCGACGCGAACAGCGCGGTGTAGAGGGCGATCACCCAGCCGCGTGTATCGGGCCATAGCGCAGCATCGCCGGCATGTTCCCAGAGGACCAGCGGGACCGTGGTCAGGAGCGCGAAGAGCGCCGGGATGGCCATCAGCGTGCGCCAGTCGATGACCGGCTTCCACCGCAACGATACGGTGTAGACGGCATAGGCGACGACGGCGATCAGCATGAGCGCGTCGCCGAAATTGAGCGTGAGGTCGAGGAGGCTCGCGAGGTCGCCATGCGATGCCGTCAGGGCGACACCGACGAGCGTCAGGGAGAAGCCGAATACCTGTGCGAGCGATACCCGCGTCCTGAACAGCACGAAGTTGATGAGGAAGATCAGCATCGGAATGCCGGCCTGCTCGATCGCGACATTGATGGCCGTGGTGTATTTGAGGGCAGTGTAGAGCACTGCGTTGAAGGTCGTGTAGCCGATGACGCCGTAGAAGATCAGGATCGGCAGCCGCTTGCGCACGACAGGCCAGTCCTTCCTCAACTGCGGCAGGGAGATCGCGAAGATGATCGCGACTGCGATGGCCCAGCGCCAGAAGGTCAGCATCATCGGGCTGATATGCCCGAGCGCAAGCTTGCCGGCCACGGCATTGCCACCCCATGACAGCGTTGCGATCACGAGACAAAGATATGCGGTTCTGTGCAAGATCATCTCCGTCGGAGAGCAGGGTGGATGCAGCGTGGGCCGATCGCAGATAGACCGCGGCCCGCGGTTTTGTCACGTAAAAACCTCTTTTGGAGGCACAAACAGATCGCAATCCTCGAAACTAGGCCTTATAGATGCGCCGGTTTGAGTTGGCGCAAGAGCTTGCGCGAAAACAGGAAAGCGAAAGATGACGAACGTCGTGGTAGTCGGCTCCCAATGGGGTGACGAGGGCAAGGGCAAGATCGTGGACTGGCTCTCGGAGCGTGCCGACATCGTCGTCCGTTTCCAGGGCGGGCACAATGCCGGTCATACCCTCGTGATCGACGGCGTCAGCTACAAGCTGTCCCTGCTGCCCTCGGGCGTCGTGCGTCCCGGCAAGATGGCGGTCATCGGCAATGGCGTCGTGGTCGACCCGCATGCGCTGATCGCCGAGATCGACAAGCTGGCGAAGCAGGGCGTGACGATCACCCCGGATAACCTTCGCATCGCCGACAATGCGACCCTGATCCTCTCGCTCCACCGGGAACTGGACGGCATGCGCGAGGATGCGGCCTCCAACAGCGGCACGAAGATCGGGACGACCCGCCGCGGCATCGGTCCGGCTTATGAGGACAAGGTGGGCCGCCGTGCGATCCGGGTCATGGATCTCGCCGACCTCGATACGCTGGGCGGCAAGGTCGACCGCATCCTGACCCATCACAATGCCATCCGCCGCGGTCTTGGTGCGCCGGAGGTTTCCCACGAGACGATCATGGAGGAACTGACTTCGGTTGCCGAGCGCGTTCTGCCGTTCCGGGAAACTGTCTGGCTGCTTCTCGACAAGGAGCGCCGCAAGGGCGCCCGCATCCTGTTCGAGGGCGCGCAGGGTTCGCTGCTCGACATCGACCACGGTACCTATCCCTTCGTGACCTCGTCGAACACCGTCGCCGGACAGGCGGCGGCCGGCTCGGGCATGGGCCCCGGCACGCTCGGTTATATCCTCGGTATCACCAAGGCCTATACGACGCGCGTCGGCGAGGGACCGTTCCCGACCGAACTCCACGACGAGATCGGTCAGTTCCTGGGCGAAAAGGGCCATGAATTCGGTACGGTCACCGGTCGCAAGCGCCGGTGCGGCTGGTTCGATGCGGCTCTGGTGCGCCAGTCGGTGGCGACCAATGGAATAACGGGGATTGCCCTGACCAAGCTCGATGTCCTTGACGGCCTCGACGAACTCAAGATCTGCGTCGGCTACAAGCTCGACGGCCAGGAAATCGACCACCTTCCGGCGAGCCAGGCGGCGCAGGCTCGCGTCCAGCCTATCTACATCACGCTGGAAGGCTGGAAGGAATCGACGGTCGGCGCCCGCAAATGGGCGGACCTGCCGGCGCAGGCGATCAAGTATGTCCGCCAGGTGGAAGAGTTGATAGGCGCCCCTGTCGCCCTACTTTCCACCAGTCCGGAACGCGACGACACCATACTTGTGACCGATCCGTTTGAGGATTAAAGTTCCGGCCACGTTATCGTTACCAGCCGGTTAATCGACCGGTGACCATGAGAAAGTGCTGATGGCAGATTTTGTAGCGGTTATCCGCCGCGCTGTGGACGGTCTGGCGAACAATACGCCGGACATGCGTGCAAAAGTGTACGACAAGGCGCGCGGTGCGGTTCGGCGGCAGCTCGAAAACATGAAGCCCACGCCGTCCGAGGACATGATCCTCAGGCAGATGGGCAAGCTCGAGGCGGCGATCGAATCCGTCGAGGCGGAGCATGCCGAGGCACTGCCGCCGGACGAACCTTCCGCCGCGCCGATTCCACTGGCGCCTGATGTCGTCGATGAGCAGGAGCCGGTGACCGAGCCGCCGTTTGCAGAGGCTGAACCGGAAGCTCCGCCGGTGGCATCCGCGACGGAGGGGCGGCAGGACGACGAGCTTCCGGCGGCGCGGCCCGGATACACCGGAGAGCCTTTTGGCGAGGCGGTGGAAAGTCAGGTCGACCACGGCCAGCCTGTTCATGACTACGACCAGCCTGTCGCCGATACCTATGCGGCAGAGCCTCTTGCTGCGCACGAACAGGACTACGTGGCGCCGTCGGAGGAATCCGATAGATTCGCCGAAGCCCCAGAGGAGCCGTGGGCGCAGGAGACCGAGGCTGGTACCCAGGACGACCCGTATCCGGACTTTGGGGGCGAACCCGCGGAGGCCGGCGAGCCGCCTCATGTGGAAACGGAGATCCAGCCCGCCGCTTGGCCGGCAGAGGAGGAAGCGTATCCGGCCCACGAAGAGCCGCAGGCTGATCACGAGCCGCTGGAGACTGTCTCCCCGGAACCCTCCGTCGACGAGAACCGAGGATGGCATCCCGAGGAGGTTCAGCCAGCCGCACCCGCTGCAGCGGACGAGTGGATCTGGCCGCCGGAGGAGCCTCGGAAGGATGCCACGCCTGCCTGGGATCAGGGCGATTCATTCGAGACCAGCGCTGAGCCTGCGGATGCTTCGCCGGAGCACCAGCGCCCGATCGAGCCGGTCGAGGCGCATTTTGGCGAGGAGACGCATGTCTCCGCCGACTCCGTCCGGATGCCGTCGGTTGCCGATTTCCCGGGTCTTGGACAGGCCGAACATGTGGACCTGGGGCGGCCGGAAGACGAGGCCGCTTATGCCTCGCCGGTTGCCACTGACCAGCCGCCCCGGAAAGACGAAAGCGATCCCTGGAGCGATCTCGAGGAGCTTATCGGCTACAACAAGGACGCGCTTCCTGCGGCCGGTGCGGCTGCTATCGGCGCCGAGGCCGACGAGGACATGGTTCCGCCGCCGCCGCGCACCTACCGCGTGGCGCCCAAGAAGCGCAGCTATACCGGGCCGATCCTGGCATTGATCGGCCTGCTGATCGTTGCCGCCGGTGGTTATGCGCTCTGGATCAACAGAGACGCGATCACCGATGTCGCGGGCCTGTCCGACACATCGACACCCGCTGTAGCCCCGACGGCAACGACAGAGGAGCCGGCTGCAGAACCACCGGAAACGGCACAGGAGGCTGCTCCCCCTGAAGGTGAAGCCGCCGAAACCGACACCGCTCCTGTGGCGCCGGAAGACGGTGTTGCCGCGGACGCGAAGTTCACGCAGCGGCTGCTGCCCGACGGCACAGAGGTAGACGAAGGTCCCGCAGCGGCAGGTGCCACCGGGGAAGGACAATCCGTTGCGCAGCTGAACGCTCCACCTGCAACGCCTGCGGAAGCGGGTGCTGCTGCCGAGGCGCCGGCCGAACCGTCCGCCACTCCGGCGGATGCCGCGGCTCTCGCCGGCGAGAAGATGTTCCTCTACGAGGAGCGTCTTGGCCAGACGGCGCCGACGGCAATCGAGGGTGCCGTGTCATGGACCCTCCAGCAGGAGGCCGGCCAGAATGGCAGACAGGAACCTGTCGTGCAGGGCCGCATCAACGTGCCTGGCCGTGGTTTGACCGCGCTCCTGACGTTCAAGCGCAATACCGATCCATCGCTCCCCGCCAGCCATCTGGTGGAGATCGTCTTCGCGGTTCCGCCCGGTTTCGAAGGCGGAGCGATCGACAGCGTCCAGCGGATTGCGATGAAGCAGACGGAGCAGGATCGCGGCGACGCGCTGATCGCCGTGCCGGCGAAGATCACCGACGATTTCCATATGATCGCGTTGAACGATTTCCCCGATGCCCGAGCGACCAATATCGAACTTCTGCGGACGCGGAACTGGATCGATATTCCGCTTGCCTACCGCAACGGACGACGGGCCCTCCTCACCATGCAGAAGGGGGAAGCGGGAACCCAGGCCTTTAATGACGCGATCCGCGAGTGGAGTGCGCTCAGCGGAAGCACGACACCGGCCCCCGCCCCGGCTCCAGCGGGGCAGTGACAAGAAAGGCCGGCGGAGCGATCCGCCGGCCTTTTTCATTGGATGTCACGAAATCGTATCGCGATCAGGCGTCGACGACGCGCAGTGCATTGGCCTGGGCCAGTGCTTCCTTCAGAACTGCTTCCTGAACCTTCTCGAAGGCACGAACCTCGATCTGGCGGACGCGCTCGCGGCTGATGTCGAATTCGGACGAGAGCTCTTCCAGCGTGATCGGATCATCGGCCAGACGCCTGGCCTGGAAAATGCGGCGCTCGCGCTCGTTCAGGACGCCCATCGCCTTGGCGAGCATGCGCCGGCGCGTATCCAGTTCGTCCTGTTCGATCAGCACTTCTTCCTGGCTGTCCTGGTCATCCACGAGCCAATCCTGCCACTGTCCGGATTCGCCTTCCGTCGCGCGGATCGGCGCATTCAGGGAGGCATCACCGGAGAGCCGGCGGTTCATTGAAACCACTTCCTCCTCGGAGACATTCAGCTTGGTGGCGATCTCGGCTACCTGCTCCGGCTTCAGGTCGCCTTCCTCGATCGCCTGCAGTCGGCCCTTCAGCCTGCGCAAGTTGAAGAACAGGCGCTTCTGGTTGGCGGTGGTGCCCATCTTAACGAGCGACCATGAGCGCAGGATGTATTCCTGGATCGAGGCCTTGATCCACCACATTGCATAGGTGGCGAGACGGAAGCCGCGTTCCGGATCGAACTTCTTGACGGCCTGCATCAGGCCGACATTGCCTTCGGAGACGACCTCGCCGATGGGGAGGCCATAGCCGCGGTAGCCCATGGCGATCTTCGCCACGAGGCGGAGGTGGCTGGTAACCAGTTGATGTGCGGCGTCGCGATCCCCATGTTCGGCGTAACGCTTGGCGAGCATGTACTCCTGCTGCGGCTCAAGCATCGGAAATTTGCGGATTTCATCAAGATAGCGATTGAGACCGGCTTCGCCGGCCGTAATCGACGGCAGTGTATTGCGGGCCATAAAGCACCCCCTTCCGAAAGATTTCTCCTGGCTCCCTCTTCACGAGCGACAGGCGCTGAGGCGAGCCAAACGGTACGGATCATTTCCGACCCCGCACCGACCCAAGTGACAGATAAGTACGGCAGAACATTGATGCAAGCGGCGGGCCGGCATCACATGAACGTTATTCCATTACATTTCTGTAATGAAGCTGCGCCTTCGATATGGGCCCTAACTTCGCAGTGCGTCGACCAGTTCCCGCATGTCTTCCGGCATCGGAGCCTCGAACTCCATGACCTCCCCGGAACGGGGGTGCTCAAAGGCAAGGAGGAACGCGTGAAGGGCTTGCCGATTGAAGCGGCCGGCGATCGTTTTGGCCGGCTCCGGCAGGACGTTCACCTTCGTCCGAAAGCCGCCGCTGTAGTCCGAATCTCCGATGAGCGGGCAGCCGATATGGGCCATATGAACCCGGATCTGATGCGTACGCCCCGTTTCCAGCCGGCATTCCACAAGCGAGGCGAGGGCGGTTGCATCCGGTTTCTCGTGAAAGCGCTCAACCACTTCGTAATGGGTGATTGCTTCGCGCGCGTCGTCGCTATCCTCGCGCTTCACCGCCCGCTTCGTACGATCACCGCCACCACGGCCGAGCGGTGCATCGATTGTTCCCTTCAACTGCTTCGGCCGGCCCCAGACGACCGCCTGATAGGCCCTTTCCAGCGGCCCTGTCCGTCCGTGATCAGCGAACTGCGCGGCCAGGTGCCGGTGGGCAATGTCGTTCTTGGCAGCAACCAGTACGCCGCTGGTATCCTTGTCCAGCCTGTGGACGATGCCCGGTCGCCGGACGCCGCCTATTCCCGACAGGCTCTCCCCGCAGTGGTGGATCAGCGCATTGACCAAGGTGCCGGTCCAGTTGCCGGCGCCGGGATGGACGACGAGTCCGGGAGGCTTCAGGATGACGATGACATCCGCGTCCTCGTAGAGCACGTCGAGAGGGATGTCCTCGCCTCTCGGTTCGGCATCCTCCGGTTCCGGCAGGACAATCTCCACGGCGTCGCCCGGCGCAATCTTCCGCTTCGGCTCGGTGCAGACTGTCCCCTTCAGCGAGACGGCTCCCTGCTCGATCAGGGCCTTGATACGGCTGCGCGAAAACTCTCCCTCCAGCGCCGTCGTCAGCCAGGCGTCCAGCCGGCCTTGCGCGTCTTCATCGGCAACCAGCACTTTCCTTGGCGCATCGGCTTGTTTAAAGGGGTCATTCATTCACGGTAATCCGAAAGCAGCGAGGACGTTCAGCAATGGCCCATCCTGATCCCGAGGAACAGGAAGAACCACTTGATCCGGCAATGGAAAGGATCCGCCGGAAGATGGTGCTTCTGCAACTCGTCTCGGGCGGCATTCTGTTCGTCTGCTTTATGGCGGTCCTCGCAGCGGTTGTCTACAAGGTCTCTCAGGGGCCGGAGGAGGCCTCTGTTGCCTCGTCGGGCTTTGCAGTGCCGTCGGACCAGCCGCTCACCTCTTCCGTCGATCTTCCTGCAGGGTTCGAGATCCAGTCGGTCTCGATCTCCGGTTCGCAGCTTCTGTTCTACGGGCGCGTTGCGGGAGCGCAGAAGGCACTGGTCTATGACCTTTCGCTCGGCCGGATGGTCGCCGACGTTGCGGTCGGGACTGCACCCTGAGCCGTGGCCGCTGACCTGATCCGCATCTGCGATCCGGACGATGTGCGCATCGCCGAGTTCCGGAACATCCGTGAGCGCGACCTGACCGGCCGTGAGCACCGGTTCATCGCCGAAGGCACGGTGGTGCTGAGGATGCTTGCGGCCGCGCATTCGCGGAAAGATGCTTTCGCTGCGGAGAAGATCCTGCTTCTCGAGAACAGGGTCGCTGGACTTTCCGAGGAACTGTCGGCCTTCCCCACTGATGTGCCTGTCTATGTCGCGTCGGCCGAGGTTCTCGATGCGATCGCGGGTTTCCACCTGCATCGGGGCGTGCTCGCCCTCGGCCGGCGCCTCAGTTGCTCAGAGCCTGCACAACTGCTGGAGACGCTGCCGGAGCGCTCGCTCGTGGTTGCCGCCTGCGGGATCTCGAACCACGACAATATTGGTGCAATCTTCCGCAATGCTGCGGCCTTCGGAGCCGATGCCGTCCTGTTGGACGAGACCTGCTGCGACCCGCTCTACCGGAAGGCCTTGCGGGTGTCCGTCGGGACGGTGCTCAAGGTGCCTTATGCGAGAGGTGGCGCGATAACGGACAATCTCTCGGCGCTCGTGGAGGCCGGTTTTCATGTGTGGGCGCTGTCGCCTTCCGGATCAACCGACGTCCGCGATATTCCTACGGCTCCCCGTGTCGCACTTGCGACTGGGACGGAAGGGGCGGGCCTTCCCCAAGATGTTTTGGAGAGATTCGATACGGCGAGGATCGCCCAGGCGCCGGGCTTGGACAGCCTCAATGCGGCAACCGCAACTGCCGTGGCTCTCTACCAGATCGCCGCCGGGCAGGGCCGCATCTAGGTCAGCTTGCGGCCTCCTGGGGCGCACCGATCGCCGCTGCCGCGCGCCCGGCCAGGCTTTCGCGGTCGGACGATGACGTAGACGCCTTGTTGGCAAGAATTGGAAAGATCGGCGAATCCGGCCCTTCCGCCTTCGCCGTCAGCGCAACCATGGTCGCGGCGATCGACGCAAGCTCGTCGCGCAGGGCTTCATCATGAATATCCGACTTCGCCTTCAGCAGCCGGTCAGAAAGCGCCCTGGAGCGGTTATGGACCTCGTCTGCCATGGCGGAAAGTTCGGGCGAGGCCGCGATCACATCGGAAATCGTAGCGTCTGCGTTACCATTCGCTTCAGGCAGTTCGGCAGCTTCGTTTCTGGGAGTCGAGACGTCCTTCAATGACACGCCATTGGACTTGCCGGACTTTCTTGGAACGCGGGACACTTCGCGCATTTCCGATCCGGAATTCCTGAGCTTCTCCTTCAGCCGCTCGATCTCCTGAAGGCGTCTTTCGAGTGCATTCTCCTTGTCGCTGCGCGCGGCAATCTCGCGGGCAAGCTTGTCCTCCAGGCGCATGGCGCGGTGCTCTTCCTGAGACAGCCGCGTTTCTGCGTCCTTGGCCCGCGAGGTCTGCAGCTTGATGTCGGCCCGTAGCGCGTCGCGCTCGTCCCGAAGCGACGTGATGCGGAACTTCAGGTTCTCGATCTCGGTATCGCGCGCCGAGATGTCGATGCGCAGACCGTCCAGGTCGGTGGTCATCTTCGCGAGTTGCCGCTCGAGGGTCTCGATTTCCATGCCCTTTGCCGCATCCGCCTCTTCGGCCGCCTCGACAGCCGCTTTCAGTTGCTGGATGTAGCTGTCTTCCTGGCGCAGGCGCGAACGCAGGTCCGCTGCCTCGACGTCCATGTCGTTGATCTGCATCTGCAGGTCGTGGTTCTCGGACTGGAGTCGGCGCGCCTCTTCCGCCAGTTTTTCGTGGCGCAGCTTCAAGCTCAGCGACTTGTCTCGCTCGTCCACCAGCTCCTGCTTGGTGCGGGCGTTCTCGGCCGCATACACAGCGCGTGCAAGATCCCGCTGGGCACGCACCTCCTGCGGGCTGATCGGCATGGTCGCCTTGAGGCGGTTCTCCGTGTACCGGACAATCCTGCCGTGAATGGCAGGCGCAATCAGCATTGCAAGGAGTGCGGCGGTCAGGAAACCCAAGCCGAAAAGAAGGGCGAACTGGATCACGATGCGGTACCGCCGGCCTGGATGGTTTGAGGGATTGCCAAGCCTTTAAGCATAACCCCTGTTCGCCCGCAAGCGAGTGCAGCATCATCGAATGGTTCGGAATGCATGAAATCCCTCCCTGTGGCCGGGAGGGATAATCGGCTGGATCAGAATGGGTTCCACGTCGGCGAACGCGTCAGCTTGAGGTAGCCGACATTGATGCCGAGCCGGGCGCCGACGCCCGTGCGGATCGGCACCAGGACCACATCATTGTTGCGCATTACGGTCATGCCGACACCGGCGACGACGAAGGCGGAGCCGGACACGCCGCCGAAGCGGGCGTAGAGGGCTTCGATCGCCGGCAGGTCGTAGACCAGCATCATCGCGCGTGAACCCTGGCCGCCATAGTCGATCCCCAGTGAGGGGCCCTGCCAGAAGACCGGGTGCTGGCCTGCATTCTTCGTGTAGAGTTCACCCTCGCCATAGGTCAGGCCGGCGATGAAGGCGCCCGAGCCCTCCTGGCCCAGGATATAACCGTTCGGAAGGCCATACTGCTCGAAGGCTCTCTCCACGACCTTAGCCAGGCCGCCGCTGGTATTGCCGAAGAAGCTGTGGCCGGCGTCGATCACTTCCTGCACCGAGTACTGGCTGCTGTCCTGCGCCAGCGCTGGCCGCACGGTTGCCGCGCTCATCACGAGCAGGGCGAGCATGGTCGCAGCAAGGCGGGCGAGGGGGGAGTTGTCATAAAGGCGCATCGTTCGGTCCGTCTTGTTTGTCGGTACGGGTGCGGGTTTCCCATATTGTGTCGAGGGGTCTTAACAATCGGTTTACCAAATATGTTGTCATTATGGCCGGGGTCACGCCATGTTCGCGCAACCTTGCTGAGGCATCAGCGGTCGCGTGACCAGCATCAGGAGAAAGATATGCCCAAGAACCCGAATCTCACCCTCGAAGGGCCAGATCTTGCGGCGCTCCTGTGCAGTCGCGTCTGCCACGACGTCATCTCGCCGGTCGGCGCGATCAACAACGGCCTTGAACTTCTCGACGAGGGCGCGTCCGACAGCGATGCGCTCGACCTGATCCGCACCTCGGCACTCAATGCCGCCGTTCGCCTCAAGTTCGCACGGCTTGCCTTCGGCGCATCCGGTTCCGTCGGTGCGTCGATCGATACCGGCGAGGCGGAGAAGGCGGCGAAGGATTTCGCATCGGCAGAGAAGAAGACGGAGGTGACGTGGAACGGACCGCGCGCCATCGTGGCCAAGAACCGGGTCAAGCTCCTGCTCAACCTCTTCCTGGTGGCCTATGGCGGCATCCCGCGCGGTGGCTCAATTGACGTCACGCTGGAGAATCCGGAATACGACGCGCGGTTCATCATCACCATCAAGGGGCGGATGATGCGCGTGCCAGCAAAGTTTGTAGAGATCGCCGAAGGCACGCTGGAAGAGCCGGTCGACGCTCACACCATCCAGCCCTATTATACCGTCCTTCTGGCGGAGGAATGCGGCATGGATCTCCGGCATGTCGTGTCCGAGGACAAGATCGTCTTCATCGCCGAAGCCCGCCCGACCTGATCGACTTTAAGACGTCCGGTAACCATTCCTTAGCGGCATAGGCCTATGCTGGAGCTTGTCCCTGTCCAAAGGCAGGGCCATTGATGGGAGTGGTCAATGCAGCGCCTGATGATTGCCGATGCTTCGGATGTCGTCCGCAAGGTCGGAAAGCGTATCCTGTCCGAGCTCGGGTTCGTGGTCGTCGAGGCCGAGAGCGCCCGCGACGCGATCAGTCGCTGCCAGGCCGAATTGCCAGCCTTCCTCATCGTGGATGCCGCACTGGAAGGCGCCCTGGACGTGATCCAGGCGGTCAGGGGCCTGCCGAACGGCAAGGATGTCCGCATTTTCTACTGCGTCATCGAGGCGGACCTGAAGAAGATGATGCTCGGCAAGCGGGCCGGCGCGAACGACTTCCTGCTCAAGCCCTTCGACCGTAAGATCCTCACCTCGGTCTTCGGTGGCCTGGCGGTCGCCGCCTGATATCCCCTCCGGACAAGCGTATATCGACGGCTACACGGCTGCGACTGTACGAGCGCTGCATGGAGCGTGACCGCAACCTGTTGCCACATACAAAAACGCCCGCGGCAAGCGCGGGCGTCGTCAAGGCGATTGGGCGGGGGTGCCTGTTCAGGCGATGTCGGCGTATTCGTTGCCTTCCGGCTCGCGCAGCACATAGCCGCGGCCCCAGACCGTTTCGATGTAATTGGCGCCGCCGGCCGCATTGGCGAGCTTCTTGCGCAGCTTGCAGATGAAGACATCGATGATCTTCAGCTCCGGCTCGTCCATGCCGCCATAGAGGTGGTTCAGGAACATTTCCTTCGTGAGCGTCGTGCCCTTGCGGAGCGAGAGCAGCTCCAGCATCTGGTATTCCTTGCCGGTCAGGTGAACGCGCTGACCGCCGACTTCCACCGTCTTGGCGTCGAGGTTCACGATGAGCTCGCCGGTGATGATGATCGACTGCGCGTGGCCCTTCGAACGACGGACGATGGCATGGATGCGGGCAACCAGTTCGTCCTTGTGGAAAGGCTTGGTCATGTAGTCGTCGGCACCGAAGCCGAGGCCGCGCACCTTGTCCTCGATGCCGGCCATGCCGGAGAGGATGAGAATCGGTGTCTTGACCTTGGAAAGCCGCAGCGTGCGGAGAACCTCGTAACCCGACATGTCGGGCAGGTTCAGGTCGAGGAGGATGATGTCGTAGTCGTACAGCTTGCCGAGATCGACGCCTTCTTCGCCCAGATCGGTCGTGTAGACGTTGAAGCTTTCCGATTTCAGCATCAGTTCGATGCTCTGCGCTGTCGCGCTGTCATCTTCGATGAGTAGAACCCGCATGTTTTTCCCCTTTACCGCCGCTCAGGCAGTCCGTTCCACCTGAGCGATACGGATCCAGCCGCGCCTGATTTGGAAGCTGCCACCAAATGGTTAACAAATTCTGATTCACTCTGGCAAGAGATATCGAACTTATTAAGCATAAAGCTCAGCCAACTGATTTACCATGAGGATTGGTCATCGCCTGACTTGAACCATCGCGTGAGGAAAACCCGCTAAGTGATTCATGCGACTCTCCATTGTCGCGCCCAATTTCGGCCTCGGCATTTACCGACCCTTAAATGATCACGCGTATTGTTAATGATGCCCGTAAACGAAAGGTTAACGCGGAAGGAGTTCGGATTAACACAACCGGATATTTTTGACCGGCAGTGTATCGATCCGGTTACAGGCGGGGTGCCGCTACCCACGGAGTATTGCGTATGAAGTCGCGTGACAGCCTAGTTCGCCTGAAGGAATTTCAGGTCAATGAGAAACGCCGCCAGTTGCAGCAGCTACAGATGATGATGTCTGAGTTCGAGCGGATGGCGAAGGAACTCGAACACCAGATCGGTCTGGAGGAGAAGAAGTCCGGTATCTCTGATCCGGCCCATTTTGCTTATCCGACCTTTGCGAAGGCGGCTCGCCAGAGGGCAGACAACCTGCAGGTCTCGATCCGCGAGCTGAAGGTACAGCAAGAGGCTGCGGAACTGGCGCTGGAGGAGGCCCAGGCCGAATTCGCCAAGGCGGCAGCCCTGGAAGAGCGAGACGGTGCAATGCGCGCCCGCGCCTGAACGAGCGGTTCTGGCGCATCTCACTCCTGGCCTTTCGAGAACGTCCGCCGGCATTCTGCCGACGGTCGCTACGTGCTTATCGTGTCCTTCCAATCCGAATGCCGTAGAGCCTGGTCACGCATGAACGGGCAGAGCGGCAGGATCTTCCAGCCACCGCGGCGCGCCTCTTCTACGGCATGCAATGCCAGCGCCTGCCCTACGCCCCGGCCGCGCAAGGCGTCCGGAACGCCGGTGTGATCAACGATGACAAGCGAGGCTGACGCGCGCGAGTAGGTGAGCTCTGCCTCGTGGCCGTCGATCCGTGCCACGTAACGGCCGCCGGATTTCGCCGGCTCATGTTCGATGTCCACTGATTTCCCCTATACGCTGGCTAACAGACCGCATATCGGGCGCACATAGGGAGGCCGGCCCCGAAGGGAAGGCTGGCGACGGCTCCAAGACCCCATGGCAGGCATCGGACAAGGTCGGCAATGCGAAAAGGCGCCGCGGTGTGGTCTCCCGTTCGGCGCCTAAGTTGCAAGTCGTTCCGTACCGGGCCTAGTGCCGGTACTGCTGTATCCGTGTCGTCCGCAGACCGGCAAGCCCGTGATCGTTGATGGAGGACTGCCAGGAGAGGAACTCTTCGACGGTCAAGGTATAGCGCTCGCACGCCTCTTCGAGGCTGAGCAGACCGCCCCGTACCGCGGCAACCACCTCCGCCTTGCGGCGGATGACCCAGCGGCGGGTATTGGCCGGCGGCAGGTCGGCAATCGTCAGCGGACTGCCATCGGGGCCGATGACATATTTAACTCGGGGTCGTATCAATTCGGTCATGGGACTCTCTACACAAACACAAGACCACGGAGGGGAGCCTAGACCCGCAGTTTTAACATTTACCTAAATGTGGCGAAGCAATTGTTCCAGAAGCTGCCAGCAGTTGAAATCGGTCTGGCGGCCTGGGCTTCGCGCCGTTGAAACTTGTCGGCGCGGCTTCTCCGCCGACCTGATCGCTCGACGAATGCTGCTGTTCGCAGCACCTACAACATCGCCAGCGACAGGTGCGTGCTGTCGTCCCCCAGCATGACCGTAGCGGTGCCGCTATGATGAAGGGATAGAAGGTCCCCGGCTTCCAGTTCCATGACCATGCTGGCGGAAAGGGTTCCCGATGACCCGGTGGCGCTCGCGACTTGGAGGGCGCTCGGACTACCGTTTGCGGCGACGGCGGTCACATGGCCGGAGGAGGAGGCAGTCCTGACTTGCAGGCTCGCCAGGTAGGTTCCGCTCGCCGGGACAAGGATTGCGCTGCCGCCGCCGGGGGGCGAGCCCGATAGCTCGAGGCCGCCGCGATTGACGCCAAAATGCGTGAAGCCCGTTTGC
Source organism: Pseudorhizobium banfieldiae (assembly GCF_000967425.1). NCBI lineage: Bacteria > Pseudomonadati > Pseudomonadota > Alphaproteobacteria > Hyphomicrobiales > Rhizobiaceae > Pseudorhizobium > Pseudorhizobium banfieldiae. The sequence continues at coordinate 2,480,023 of NZ_FO082820.1, read as the reverse complement.
TGCCCGTCCGCCGGTTCCATGCTGGCGCCTGTCCGGTAGGCCCTCATCGCCGGCTGGTTTGGCCGGGTGTGGCGACCACCGGCGTCGATGGCGAGCGCGGTCTTCCACATGTTTCCGTCGCTGACCTTGATCGAGAAGGCATTGTCTCCGGCAAGGCCGAGTTCGGCATAGCCCGTATACGCTGTCTGGAAGAGCAGCGATCCGGTATCGCCGGCGGCAGCCTTGTTGATCTTCAACTGGTGGCCGCTTCCGGTGTGGTCGAAGAGCGAGGCGGGGGAGGTGACAACCAGCCGATTGGTGGCGTCACTGTCGGCATTGATCCCGATCCCGTCGAACCTCGGCGAAAGAGGCAGGACAGAACGCCACTCGTTCTCCCAGAAGACCTTGAGCGCGCCGGTGGTTGCAAACCATGCGCGCCAGCCGGGAAGAGGCTGGTGAAAGCTCCACCCACCATCCTGCCATGACGCGATCTGTTCCTCCTTGCCAGACCAATCGCCCGAAGCTGCTTGTGCGACCAAGAAGCAGGTGCCCTCCGGTGGGTTGGGCGGGGGATCGGCACGATCGTCGGTGATGGTCAGTTGCACCATCGTATCCAGAACAAGCAGTGCCTCATTGTGGGTGACATGCTTCTGTGCCTGAGAGGGAAGGATGAAAGGCATTTCCAGCTTGGTGGTCCTGTCGGCCATTGTCTTTGCTCCGCTAATGGAGCTTCAGAATAGGCGGGGTGGAGACTGCGGGGATGGCGCACCAGGCAACCGGTTGTTTTTCTGATGCTGCCCGCGCAAATTCGCACCCGCTCAAGCGAGCTTTCCAGGTGCGCGCGCCGGAAGGAAACCGCCTTGGACGTGAGGCGCAGCAATTTTGGGCGGATGGCTGCCTCAGAACCGAAAACTGCGCCTTTTCAATAGGCAGGCTGTTGAGAAAGACGCGTTTTCGCCTCGTTCTCGGCTTTTTGTCTTCACATTTGACCTGAAACCGGTATTGGATGCGCGCCGGAGCCCGGGAGACTCGCCGGGGCGGGAATAGAGAAGATGCGGCCTTCGGGAACCGCATCCAGGGGAAAATTGATGGAGTACTTTATCCAGCAGCTCGCGAACGGGCTGACGCTTGGATCCATCTATGGCCTGATCGCAATCGGCTATACGATGGTTTACGGCATCATCGGCATGATCAACTTTGCCCATGGTGACATTTTCATGCTCGGCGCCTTCGCCGCACTGATCGTCTTCCTCATCCTCACCTCATTCATCGCTGGCGTGCCTGTCGCGCTGGCGCTGCTGGTGATGCTGGTGGTTGCCATGCTGATGACCAGCCTGTGGAACTGGACGATCGAGCGCGTGGCATACAGACCCCTTCGCGGCTCGTTCCGCCTGGCGCCGCTGATCACCGCAATCGGCATGTCGATCGTGCTGTCCAACTTCATCCAGGTGACACAGGGACCGCGCAACAAGCCGATCCCGTCGCTCGTGACCGATGTCTACCACTTCGGTGCCATCACCATCTCGCTAAAGCAGATCATCATCATCGCCGTCACGGCGGTTCTGCTGACGATCTTCTGGTACATCGTCAACAAGACGCCGCTCGGGCGTGCCCAGCGCGCCACGGAGCAGGATCGCAAAATGGCTGCGCTTCTCGGCGTGGACGTGGATCGCACGATCTCGATCACCTTCGTGATGGGCGCCGCACTCGCTGCCGTCGCCGGCACGATGTACCTGATGTATTACGGCGTCGCGACGTTCAACGACGGCTTCATCCCGGGGGTCAAGGCCTTCACGGCTGCCGTTCTCGGCGGGATCGGATCCCTTCCGGGCGCCGTGCTCGGGGGCCTGCTGATCGGTCTCATTGAATCGCTCTGGTCTGCCTATTTCACGATCGCGTACAAGGACGTCGCAACATTCGCGCTCCTTGCCTTCGTGCTGATCTTCAAGCCGACCGGCATTCTCGGTCGTCCGGAAGTGGAGAAGGTTTGACATGTCGCAGGCTTCCACTTCCGAAAACGCGGGGCTCATGAGCAAGGCGCTGAAGGAAGCGCTCTTCGCGGGCGCCATGGCCTTCGGCCTCTTCCTTCTCTATGTCGGTATCGAGACCTACCAGAACATCAACAACCAGTTGGTCTGGCGTACCCGGTGGGGATTGCTGGCAATCTTCGTGATCGTTGCCGCAGTCAGCCGGTTCATCGTCGTGGCCTTTGTGAAGCCGCACCTTGACAAGCGAAAGCTTGCCAAAGCCAAGGCTGGGGTCCCGGAGGTGTCGGACGAGCAGGGCTTCTTCCACAAGCACTTCCTCAAGATCGCGCTGGTGGCACTGCTTGTCTATCCGATCGTATCGGTGATGCTGGCGGGGACGCAGGGGTCGCTCAAGTATGTCGACAACTTCGGCATCCAGATCCTCATCTACGTCATGCTTGCTTGGGGACTAAACATCGTCGTCGGTCTGGCGGGCCTGCTCGACCTGGGGTATGTCGCCTTTTATGCCGTCGGCGCCTACTCCTATGCGCTGCTTTCGGAACACTTCGGACTTTCCTTCTGGCTGCTGCTGCCTTTGTCGGGCATCCTCGCCGCCTTCTGGGGCATCATCCTAGGCTTTCCGGTGCTGCGTTTGCGGGGCGACTACCTTGCCATCGTGACGCTCGCCTTCGGCGAAATCATCCGCCTCGTGCTGATCAACTGGACGGACGTGACCAGGGGCACCTTTGGTATCTCCGGTATCCCGAAGGCATCCTTCTTCGGCATCTGGTCCTTCGACGTCGGGGCGGCGAACAATTTCACCAAGGCGTGGGGCCTCTCCATGTCGTCCGCCTACTACAAGATCTTCCTTTTCTACCTGATCCTCGCGCTCTGCATGCTGACAGCCTATGTGAGTATCAAGCTGCGCCGCATGCCGATTGGCCGCGCGTGGGAAGCCTTGCGTGAGGACGAGATCGCCTGCCGTTCGCTCGGCATCAATACGGTGACCACGAAGCTCACGGCATTTGCCATCGGTGCCATGTTCGGTGGTTTCGCCGGCGCCTTCTTCGCAACCCGCCAGGGCTTCGTCTCCCCCGAGAGCTTCGTCTTCCTGGAGTCGGCCGTGATCCTCGCGATCGTCGTCCTCGGCGGCATGGGTTCGCTGACAGGCATCGCCATTGCAGCGGTCGTCATGGTTGGCGGTACGGAACTGTTGCGCGAGATGGAGTTCCTGAAGCACGTCTTCGGCCCGGACTTCACGCCGGAACTCTACCGCATGCTGCTGTTCGGACTGGCGATGATCACCGTCATGGTCTTCAAGCCGCGCGGTCTGGTCGGTTCGCGTCAGCCGACGGCCTTCCTCAAGGAGCGCAAGGCGGTCTCAGGCAGCTTTACCAAGGAGGGCCACGGCTGATGACCCTCGGAACGAACAGCATGAACAAGGACACGATCCTCAAGGTCGACCACCTGTCGATGAAGTTCGGCGGCCTGATGGCCATCAATGACTTCTCGTTCGAGGCCCGTAGGGGCGAGATTACGGCGCTGATCGGCCCAAACGGGGCGGGAAAGACAACCGTCTTCAACTGCATCACCGGCTTCTACAAGCCCACCATGGGGATGATCACCCTGCAGCAGAAGGACGGCCACACCTACCTTCTCGAGCGCCTTCGGGACTTCGAGATCACAAAGATCGCGAAGGTATCCCGCACCTTCCAAAACATCCGCCTGTTCTCTGGACTGACGGTTCTGGAAAACCTTCTTGTGGCCCAACACAACGCGCTGATGAAGGCCTCCGGCTACACGGTCCTCGGTCTTCTCGGCTTGCCCGCCTATACCAAGGCATCGGCAGCCGCGATCGACAAGGCAAGATATTGGCTCGACAAGGCGAATCTCACCGAGCGAGCTGATGATCCTGCCGGTGATCTTCCATATGGCGCGCAGCGTCGGCTGGAGATTGCCCGCGCCATGTGCACCGGACCGGAGCTTCTTTGCCTGGACGAGCCGGCCGCGGGTCTCAATCCGCGCGAGTCGGCGGCTTTGAACGCGTTGTTGCACTCCATCCGCGACGAGGGCGTCTCGATCCTGCTGATCGAGCACGACATGTCGGTGGTGATGGAGATCTCGGACCATGTCGTGGTGCTGGAATACGGCCAGAAGATCTCCGATGGCACGCCGGATCACGTGAAGAACGACCCGAAGGTCATAGCGGCCTATCTCGGCGTCGAGGATGACGAAGTTGAAGAAATCGAGGACCAGCTCGACGAGGGGAGGATCTGATGTCCGGTGAGCCCCTTCTGAAAGTCCAAGGCGTACAGACGTTCTATGGCAATATCCGGGCGCTCGACGGCGTCGACGTGCATGTCAACCGTGGCGAGATCGTGAGCCTGATCGGCGCCAATGGCGCCGGCAAGTCGACGTTGATGATGACGATCTGCGGCAGCCCGCAGGCCCGCCACGGCTCGATCATATTTGATGGTGAGGATATCACGCACCAACCGACGCATCTGATTGCGCGGCGCCGCATAGCGCAATCGCCCGAGGGCCGGCGCATCTTCCCGCGCATGACGGTCTACGAAAACTTGCAGATGGGTGCGGGCCTCGACAACCTCAAATATTTCAACGAGGACGTCGAGAAGATCTTCACGCTCTTCCCGCGCCTGAAGGAGCGGCAGAGCCAGCGTGGCGGCACGCTTTCCGGCGGCGAGCAGCAGATGCTGTCGATCGGGCGCGCGCTGATGGCGCGGCCGAAGCTTCTCCTGCTCGACGAGCCGTCGCTCGGGCTAGCGCCTCTGATCATCAAGGGCATTTTCGAAGCCATTAAGAAGCTGAACCAGGAAGAGGGACTGACGGTCTTCCTCGTGGAGCAGAACGCCTTTGCCGCGCTGAAGCTGTCGGACCGCGCCTATGTCATGGTCAACGGCAAGGTGACCATGTCTGGAACCGGCAAGGAACTGCTGACGAATCCTGAAGTGCGCGCTGCCTACCTCGAGGGTGGCCGGCATTGATCGGCGCGACTGGGAGAGATTGAAATGCAAGGTTTATTCTTCGAAACGGATACCGGTGTTCGCTACGTCCTGCGCACGCTGGTCATGCTGATCGGCTTCTGGACAGCCTGGCGGACCGGAAAGGCTGTGGCCGAAGGGTGGAATAATTATCCGACCGTCATCGTCTACACCTTGCTGCTTGCGATGGTGATGCGTTTCCTTCACTACGCCCTGTTCGAGGGACCGTTCATCAGCCCCTTCTTCTACGTCATTGACGTGGTGTTGCTGCTGGTCTTCTCGACGATCGGATACCGGACGTGCCGCACCGGCCAGATGGTGAACAACTACTACTGGCTCTACGAACGAACCTCAGCTTTCTCATGGAAGAAGAAAGATTGACAGTCACGGAAAACTGGCCTCAGATTGGCTAAAGGTTCAACCGTGACAAGACCTTAGAGTGGAACAGTTTCCGGCGCGATGATGGTGGGTATCGTGCAGGCTTTCTCAACCCAACCCGCTTATAAAAACTGGGAGTAACATGATGAAGAAGTCTCTTCTTTCGGCCGTCGCACTGACAGCTGTGGTCGCCTTCGGCGGCAGCGCATGGGCTGACGTGCTGATCGGCGTCGGTGGTCCGTTCACCGGTCCGAACGCTGCCTTCGGTGCGCAGCTCCAGAAGGGTGCCGAGCAGGCGGCTGCAGAGATCAATGCTGCCGGCGGCATCAATGGTGAGCAGGTCAAGATTGTTCTGGGCGACGACGTCTCCGACCCGAAGCAGGGCATTTCGGTTGCCAACAAGTTCGTTGCCGATGGCGTGAAGTTCGTGGTCGGTCACTTCAACTCCGGCGTTTCCATTCCTGCTTCCGAGGTTTATGCCGAGAACGGCATCCTGCAGATCACGCCAGCCTCCACCAACCCGGAATTCACCGAGCGCGGCCTGTGGAACACCTTCCGCACCTGCGGCCGTGACGACCAGCAGGGCTCGATCGCCGGCGCCTATCTCGCCGAGAACTTCAAGGACGCCAAGATCGCCATCATCGACGACAAGACGCCTTATGGTCAGGGCCTTGCCGAGGAGACCAAGAAGGCGATGAATGCGGCGGGTGTCACCGAAGTCGTTCGTGAAGGCGTCAACACTGGCGACAAGGACTTCTCCGCACTCATCGCCAAGATGAAGGAAGCCGGCGTGTCGATCATCTACTGGGGTGGCCTCCACACCGAAGCTGGTCTGATCATCCGCCAGGCTGCCGACCAAGGCCTCGACGCCACGCTCGTTTCGGGGGACGGCATCGTCTCCAACGAGCTGGCTTCGATCGCCGGCGACGCCGTTGAGGGCACGCTGAACACCTTCGGCCCCGACCCGCGCCTGGCCCCGCAGAACAAGGAGCTTGTCGAAAAGTTCCGTGCCTCGGGCTTTGAGCCGGAAGCCTATACGCTGTACTCCTACGCAGCGATGCAGGTGCTCGCCGAAGCTGCGAAGAAGGCCGGTTCCAACGATCCGGAAGCCGTTGCCGAGGCAATGAAGGCCAACACCTTCGCGACCGCTCTGGGCGATATGGGCTTCGACGAGAAGGGCGACCCGAAGCTTCCCGGCTACGTCATGTACGAGTGGAAGAAGGGTCCCGACGGCAACTACAGCTACTTCCAGAAGGAAGACTGATCGCTGTACGCAGTTCGCGAGTTTTGGGAGGCCCGGCGCAAGCCGGGCCTTTCTGTTTCATGTGCTTGCCGGCTGGAGTTGTAGCACTGGCAGACATTTAGTTCCGCCGGTCATCGATACTTTTCGGACAATTTGGACTCCAGTCTTTCCCGTGCCCAAGTTGAGGCGAAAGAATGGCGGGCTATTACTGTTAACGGGTCAATAATCGCATGGCTTCCATGCGTTTTAATCGTTTAAACAGTCGCTAATAAATGCTATCACTTCCGCAGTTTTCCAACAGGCCGCAGAGAGTTGAAGACCCTGCACCCCGCTAGCGAGGCGCTTGATGGCATTTGCACGCATTGATGGTTTTTCCGGTTCCGCCGCTCTTGCCAGGTTGATCGCCGCAGGTGCGTTTTTCTTGGGCGCAAACGCCGCGCTTGCTGACGGATGCGGGCGGCCGATCCAGCCGGGCCGGCATGAGTTCAAGGTCCAGTCGACGGACGCTGAACGTACCGGTGTCATTTTCGTACCGTCATCCTATGCCGGGACCGAAAAGGTTCCGGTGGTCTTCGACTTCCACGGCAGTCACAGCAACCCCGTCGGGCAGTTGAAGCGCAGTTCGTGGGACCAGGTGGCCGAAAAGGAGGGTTTCATCGTCGTGGCCCTGCAGGGCAGCCTTGCGGGGGCCTTTGATGGAACCCACGCCTGGAACGTGCCGCTGGTGACGACGCAGGAGGGTGGACTTGACGAAGTCGCCTTCATTGGCGCCGCGGTCAAGGCTGTTGAACAGGCGGCTTGCGTCGACCGCAGCCGCATCTATGCTTCCGGCTATTCGGGCGGCGGACGCATGCTCTCGCAATACATCTGCAGTGGCCGCAGCGATTTCGCGGCTGCCGGTTTCGTCCATTCCTTGAGGGCAGGGGCGCCGGTGAACGTGGACGGTCAATGGAAGCCCGATCGCGCAACCTGCGCACCGTCCCGGCCGATGTCGATCATTGCCTTCGCCGGCGAGAAGGACGATGCCAATCCCTATGCGGGCGGGGGAAAGCCCTATTGGCAATATGGTTTCCTCACTGCCCTGCAGCGCTGGGGCCAGATGGATGGCTGCACGGGCGACGCCGTGACCCATACGGTCGGCGACGTGACGCAGCGCCTCTACGATACCTGCAAGGCCGGCGCGCGCATTGCTGCCTATGTCTACGCCAATGGTACGCATGCCTGGCCGAAGACTGCGGCTGCCGAAGGCATGATGGCTTCGGCCTCGTCCTCGTCTTCACCGTCCGGCGTCGTGCAGGTCGCGTCGGCGGTCAAGGCGCCTGCCTTCGATCCATCTGTTGATCCGGCTCCGCGGATGTGGGAGTTTTTCTTTGAGGCCGACAAGCGCAATGTCGTCGCGGAGGCAGCGCCGGCCATCGTGACGACTGGCACGACTGTTGCTTCCGATTGTGCCGTGAACGGTGATCTTCAGGAGACGAATTGCAGCAGCCAGCCGAGCAATATGCGCCGCAGCGCGCAAGGGGTAAGGGGCGCCTTGTAACCAAGCCTCTCGACGGGCGGACACGGCTTGCCGAGTTCTACCAGGAAGGCTGCGCAAAAATTCGCCTTCCCGAAACATTCTCGCCCGATATGGAGGCGATCCTCATCAATACGTCAGGGGGACTGACGGGCGGCGACGTGATCGAATGGTCCGTCGCCGCCTCTGATTCCACCCGATTGACAGTCACGACACAGGCGAACGAGAAGGTCTACAAGGCCTCTGCTGGCACTGCCTCCGTGACCACCCGGCTCGCCGCCGGCGCCAATGCGAGCCTTCACTGGCTGCCGCAGGAAACCATTTTATTCGACCAATCCTCCCTCAGCCGGCGGCTTGACGTCGATCTCCACGAGACGGCAGAGTTCCTCGCCGTCGAAGCAGTCCTCATGGGACGGCAGGCGATGGGCGAGCGGCTCCGTCACGGTCTCTTCCGGGATCGCTGGCGCGTCCGGAAGGGCGGTCGCCTGCTGCACGCGGAAGAGATGCGGCTCGACGGTGAGATCGACCTGCTCGGCTCCGGGAATGCGACCCTCGGTGGCGAGACTGCCTTTGCCACGATCCTCTATGCCGGACCCCTGGCAGAGGCTATGCTGGCCAAGGTGCGGGAGGTGCTCGGCAACGGAAATGGCGGTGCCAGCTGTTGGCAAGGGAAGCTCATCGTCCGGATGATCGCTCCGAGCGGCTTCGAACTCAGAAAAGTGCTGGTACCGGCAATTGCCGTATTGCGGAACGGCGCGCCGGTGCCGAAGGTCTGGAACATTTGACGGCGAGCGCAGGACCAAGATGAACCTCACCCCCAGGGAAAAAGACAAGCTGCTGATATCCATGGCCGCGATGGTGGCGCGGCGGCGGCTGGAGCGTGGCGTCAAGCTCAACCATCCCGAGGCGATCGCGCTGATCACGGATTTTGTCGTAGAAGGGGCACGCGACGGCCGCTCCGTGGCGGATCTGATGGAGGCGGGGGCCCATGTCATCACCCGCAGCCAGGTGATGGAAGGTGTCGCGGAGATGATCCACGACGTTCAGGTGGAGGCGACGTTCCCTGACGGTACGAAGCTCGTCACCGTACATGAACCGATACGTTAAATAGGTGCGAGGCTGATTCATGATCCCGGGCGAAGTCATTGCTGCTGCTGGTGAAATCGAGCTGAATTCCGGTGCGCCAACGATCACGATCGACGTCTCGAACACCGGTGACCGCCCGATTCAGGTCGGCAGCCACTACCATTTCTTTGAAACCAATGAGGCTCTGTCCTTTGCGCGCGAGATGACCCGCGGCATGCGGCTCGATATCCCGGCCGGCACGGCGGTCCGGTTCGAGCCGGGCCAGACCAGGCAGGTGACGCTGATCCCGCTGTCGGGATCGCGCAAGGTTTTCGGTTTCCAGCAGAAGGTCATGGGGGAGCTATGAAGGAGCTGGTGATTTTGTCGGCGATGCTGATGGCAGCATTCCCAGCTACCGCGCAGGACGATCCGGAGGTCGATTGCGAAAACCCGGTGACGCAGATGGAGATGACCTATTGCGCCGAGCAGGATTTCGCCGAGGCCGATGAACAGCTGAACGCGCAGTACAAGGTCACTCGTCAGGCCATGAAGGACTGGGATGGGGATGCCATGGATGGCCTCGGCAGTGCCGCAGACGCTCTCCTGGCGTCGCAGCGGGCTTGGCTCGCCTTCCGCGATGCGCAGTGTGCCTTCTACGGCTACCAGGCGCGAGGCGGCACCGTGGAACCCATGCTCATCTATGGCTGCCAGGCGGAACTGACGCGGCAGCGAACCCAGCAATTGAAGGAACAGACGGATCTCATGGGCGGCAACTGACGCGCAATCCGGCCGGTTCAACACGTCCTCTCAAAAGGTCTCTTCATGCCCCACAAGATCTCCCGCGCCGCTTACGCCTCCATGTTCGGCCCAACCGTCGGCGACAAGGTGCGGCTCGCCGACACCGAACTCTTCATCGAGGTGGAAAAGGACTTCACCACCTATGGCGAGGAGGTGAAGTTCGGCGGAGGCAAGGTGATCCGCGACGGCATGGGCCAAAGCCAGGCGACCCGCGCCGAAGGCGCTGTCGACACCGTCATTACCAATGCCCTCATCGTCGACCACACAGGCATCTACAAGGCCGATGTCGGCCTCAAGGACGGCCGCATCCACGCAATCGGCAAGGCCGGCAATCCGGATACCCAGCCGGGCGTGACCATCATTGTCGGTCCCTCGACCGAGGCCATCGCTGGTGAAGGCAAGATCCTGACCGCCGGCGGCATGGACGCGCATATCCACTACATCTGCCCGCAGCAGATCGAGGAAGCGCTGATGAGCGGCTTTACCTGCATGCTGGGCGGCGGCACGGGTCCCGCCCATGGCACGCTCGCGACGACCTGCACCGGCGCCTGGCACATCGAGCGGATGATCGAGAGCTTCGATGCCTTCCCGATGAACCTAGCGCTCGCCGGCAAGGGCAATGCATCGCTGCCGGCGCCGCTGGAGGAGATGATCCTGTCTGGCGCCTCGTCGCTGAAGCTGCACGAGGACTGGGGCACGACACCGGCGGCGATCGACAACTGCCTGACGGTCGCCGACGAATACGACGTGCAGGTGATGATCCACACGGACACGCTGAACGAGTCCGGCTTCGTCGAGAACACGGTGGCGGCAATAAAGGGACGCACCATCCACGCCTTCCATACGGAAGGGGCGGGCGGTGGCCACGCGCCGGACATCATCAAGGTCTGCGGTCAGCCGAATGTAATTCCGTCGTCGACCAACCCGACGCGGCCTTACACGGTTAATACACTTGCCGAACACCTCGACATGCTGATGGTCTGCCATCACCTGTCGCCGTCGATCCCGGAGGACATCGCCTTTGCCGAGAGCCGCATCCGCAAGGAGACCATCGCGGCCGAGGACATCCTTCACGATATCGGTGCCTTCTCAATCATCTCTTCCGATAGCCAGGCCATGGGCCGTGTCGGCGAGGTGGCGATTCGCACCTGGCAGACCGCCGACAAGATGAAGCGCCAGCGCGGGCGGCTTGCCGAGGAAAAGGGTGAGAACGACAACTTCCGCGTCCGCCGCTATATCGCCAAGTACACGATCAATCCTGCAATCGCCCATGGCGTCTCCCACGAGATCGGCTCTGTGGAAGTCGGCAAGCGGGCGGACCTGGTACTGTGGAGCCCCGCCTTTTTCGGCGTAAAGCCGGAAATGGTGTTGCTTGGTGGCTCGATCGCTGCTGCACCCATGGGTGACCCGAACGCTTCCATTCCGACGCCGCAGCCGATGCACTACCGGCGGATGTTTGCCGCCTACGGAAAGCTCAGGACCAATTCCTCCGTCACCTTCGTCTCGCAGGCTTCGCTCGATGCCGGGCTCGCGCAACGCCTCGGTGTGGCAAAGAAGATGGTCGCGGTGAAGAACGTACGTGGCGGCATCTCCAAAGCTTCGATGATCCACAATTCTCTGACGCCCCATATCGACGTCGATCCGGAGACCTACGAAGTACGCGCCGATGGCGAGCTCCTGACCTGCGAGCCGGCGACCGTCCTGCCGATGGCGCAGCGCTATTTCCTGTTCTGAGGATGACCTTGAAACCTGTATCCGTCAGACCGCTGACGTCCCTCGACGGGGAGCCGTGGTCAAGGCTGCGGCAAGCCCTGTGGCCGGATCAACCGGCTGACGCGCATCTGGTCGAGATAGAGGAGATGCTGGGCGGGCAGGGCGCTGTCGGCTACGGCTACGGCGCGTTTGATCCCGAAGGCGAGCTCGTAGCCTTCGCGGAGGTCTCGATCCGTGCCTATGCCAATGGCTGTACCTCTACGCCCGTACCGTTTCTCGAAGGCATATTCGTTGAAGAGCGCAGCAGGCGAACGGGCGTTGCTGGCCAGCTGCTGGCCCAGATCGAGTCTGATCTTCGAAACAGAGGTTTTGTCGAGCTTTGTTCGGACGCCGAAATGCACAACACCTCCTCCCATCTGGCCCATCGACAGTGGGGCTTTGTCGAGACAGAACGCGTCATTTACTTCCGCAAGCCGCTGGGGACATGATCCTCGCTCAAGGATGAACGCATGCAACGCATCACCGCCTACCACCATGCCGGTGTCATCACCGATCCTCCGGTCGACATCATCGCCTTGCCGCATGACTTGCGGCATCTTCGCCGCAAGGTGCTCCACCTTTCAAACGGCGAGATGGTAATGCTCGACCTCAAGGAGCCGGTGCTGCTTGCCGAGGGCGACCGGCTGATCCTCGAGGACGGCAGCAATGTCGCGATCGCCGCCGCGCCGGAGAAGCTCTTCGAGATCACCGCGCGGGACCGCCTTCATCTGACGGAGCTCGCCTGGCACCTTGGCAACCGGCATCTATCGGCGCAGATCGAGGAGGGGCGCATCCTCATCCTGCGCGACCATGTCATCCGCAAGATGCTGGAGGGCCTCGGTGCCACAGTAACGGAGGTCGAGGAACCCTTCCATCCGGTTCGCGGCGCCTATCACGCCCATGGCGGGCACGCCCACGGACACGATCATCCTCATGCGCACGACTGAGCAAGATGGGTGAGGGGCTGCAGACGCAGGCACTGCTTCGACTGATGGCGTGGATGTCGCCGGCCTTCCCGATCGGCAGCTTTGCATGGTCGGGCGGGCTCGAGCGGGCCGTGCATGACGGGCTGGTGAAGGATGCCGATGACCTGGTGTCCTGGCTCGACACAATCCTCGGCCACGGCAGCCTCTGGAATGACGCGACCCTGTTCGCCGAGGCTTGGCGGAGCCATGCTGACACAGAAGCGATACGGGAGCTATCCGAACTGGGGCTGGCGCTTGCCGGTTCAGGTGAGCGACACTTTGAAACGCTGTCGCTGGGAAAGGCTTTTGCTGCCGCTGCAACCGCTTGGCCCCATGAGGTTCTCGGACGGCTACCGCAAGACGTGCCGTTTCCGGTGGCGGTGGGTGCGATTGCCGCTGCCCATGCCGTGCCGCTTGAGGACGCGCTGGCGGCTTTCCTGCATGCAGCAATTTCGCAGGCCGTTTCGGCCGGTATCCGCTTGGGTGCCTGCGGACAGGCCCAAGGGCTGGCGATACTGGCTGAACGGGAGCCGCGCATCCTGGATGTCTGCCGTCGCGCCTCCGCCAGCACACTGGATGCGCTCGGCAACGCAGCCATCCAGGCGGAGATCGCTTCGCTCAAGCACGAGACCCAGCATTCCAGGCTCTTTCGATCCTGACGAAGGCCTGTTGAGGAAAGGACAAGACGATGAAATCTGCAAACGGTCCGTTGCGTGTCGGCATTGGCGGCCCTGTCGGCTCCGGCAAAACCGCGCTGACGGAAAAGCTCTGCAAGGCGATGCGCGAGGACTATTCCGTCGCTGTGGTGACCAACGACATCTACACGCGGGAAGACGCCGAGGCGCTGGTGCGGATGCAGGCGCTGTCTTCCGACCGTATTGTCGGGGTGGAGACCGGAGGCTGCCCGCACACCGCCATCCGCGAGGATGCGACGATCAACCTGCAGGCGATCGCAGGCCTCAACGAGCGCTTCCCCGACCTGGATGTCGTCTTCATCGAGTCCGGCGGAGACAATCTGGCTGCCACCTTCTCACCGGATCTCGCGGACCTTACCATCTACGTGATCTCCACCTGCCAGGGCGAGGAGATCCCCCGCAAGGGCGGGCCGGGGATCACGCGCTCAGACCTGCTGGTGATCAACAAGAAGGACCTGGCACCCTATGTCGGCGTCGATCTCGACGTGATGGACCGCGACGCCCACAGGATGCGGGAGGCAAAGCCGCATCTCTTCACGGACCTGAAGCGCGGCGACGGCGTCGATCACGTCGTAAGGTTCCTGAAGGAGAACGGTGGCCTCTGAGGGGGCGTGGCCCGTCCTTCAGACGTCCCGCAACGACTTCACGTCGCTGATCTGAATGATTCGGCCGCGGACGGTGACGCCGGCGCGGCGCAGGGATGAGAAGGCGCGTGACAGGGCCTCCGGCGCCAGGCCCAGCATGCCGGCGAGAAGGCTCTTCTGGAACGGCAGGCGGACGGATGCCGGACCGCCATCTACGGGACAGGCCTTCAGCAGATATTCCGCCACGCGTTGCGGTGCGGTGTGAAGACGGTCGTTCGCAACGCAGTCCATGGTCGTCAGCAGATGGTGTGACAGACAGGACATGAGAGCCCTGGCGATATCGGGCTCCTGCTCGGCCAAATGGCGCGCGGTGCGGATATCGAACCGGGCAAGTGTGGCGTTTTCGGCCGTCTGTGCATTGAAGCGGTAGATGTCGTCGCCGTAGATCAGGCATTCCGCGAAGGTGTCGCCCGGACCGCAGATGCGGATATCCGCTTCGCGGCCTTCCCGGTTCAGGCGGTAGAGGCGGACGTAGCCCGAAAGCACGCAGTAGAAATGGTCGGCGGTCATGCCTTCGCGGAAGACGATATGGCGGGCGGGGGCGCTGGAAATGGACGCCGCATTCAGCATCTTCACCAGCGCTTCCCCACTCAGGCCGGCCATGAACGGCGCCCGCACCAGAACGGCTTTGTCGCGGCTATTCACTCTCAGGCTCTTGTTCATGGTGACCGTCGGTTTTTCCATCGCGATAGGCGGTTGCTCGTGGAATCCTGAAACCAAATCTAGCATCTGCGACAAGAAAGCCTTTGACATCGATCAAACAGGAAAGCGGTTCCCATGAACGGAAAGGGCCGGGTTCTCACCCGGCCTTTTCCGCTGGTATCGCTCTTTAGGCTATTCTGCGGCCCAGGGCGTCATTCGCATGACGTTCGACCCGGGTGAGGTACCGGACGCCTTGTCGTCATTGGCGCCCTTCTGCTTCTCGATGGAAGCGAGGCGTTCCTCGAGCGTCGCAATCGAAGAGGCGGCCTCGTGCGCACGGCGGCTGAGCTCCTCGGTCGAGAGGCCCACGGCTTCCTCCTCCTTCTTGCCGAACATGCCGCCGAAGATGCGGCCGAGCAGTCGCGACATGTCGTCCATGATCAGGAAGAAGGCAGGTACCACGACCAGTGACAAGACGGTCGAGACGATGATGCCGCCGATTACGGCAATCGCCATCGGGGAACGGAAGGAGCCACCTTCGCCGACACCGAGCGCGGACGGCAGCATGCCGGCCGACATGGCGATGGAGGTCATGATGATCGGCCGGGCACGCTTGCGGCCGGCTTCCACCATGGCATGGACACGCTCCATCCCGTGTCGGCGCATCTCGATCGCGAAGTCGACCAGCAGGATGGCGTTCTTCGTGACGATCCCCATCAGCATCAGGATGCCGATCAGAACCGGCATGGAGAGCGAATTCTGCGTGATGATCAAAGCCACCGCCACGCCGCCGATGGCGAGCGGCAGCGAGAAGAGGATGGTGAACGGCTGTATGACGTCCTTGAACAAAAGGATCAGCACGACGAGCACCATCATAAGGCCGAGCAGCATGGCATTGCCGAAGCTCTGGACCATCTCGGCCTGCACCTTGGCATCGCCGCTCTCCGCCAGCCGCACCGTCGCCGGAAGCTCCGTCGCATCGACAATGCGCTTGAACTCCTCCGTTGCGGTATCGAGCGCGGTGCCGAAGGGAACGTCGGAGCCGATTGCCACGACGCGGCTTCGGTCGTTGCGCTTGATCGAGCTCGGGCCTTCCGCATAGTCGATGTCAGCCACGCTGTAGAGCGGTACCGTCTCGCCGGTCGCGGTCTTGATCTTCAGCGCGCGGATAGACGCGAGGTCCCGCCGCAGGTCGAGCGATGCCTGGACGCGGATCGGGATCTGCCGGTCGTCGATCGACATCTTCGCAAGCTGCGCGTCGATGTCGCCGATGGTTGCGACGCGAACCGTTTCGGCGATCTGCTGCGGCGTGATGCCGAGCCGGGCCGTTTCATCCTTGCGCGGGCGGATCTGCAGTTCCGGCCGCGGCAGGGCACCTTCCGAGCTGACATTGGCGAGGATTGGCGAGGCACGCAGTCGCGATTCCAGCAGGCTCACGGCTTCGTTCAGGTCCTGCTCGCTGGACGAGAGGAAGTTGAAGCTGAGTTCCCGCTCCGCGCGGTCATTGAGCTTGGAGATGCGGACGTCCGGAATGGTCCGCACTTTCTCGAACAGTTCCCGTTCGACCTCCCACTGCGGCCGGGTGCGGCCGTTGTCCGGGATCTTGGGAACCAGGTCGCCCAGCAGCGGAATGCCGCCAAGGCCCTTGTTGACCAGGGTCTTCAGAAGCGAGTGGTCGATGTTCTGCAAGATCACGCGAACGGTGGCGCGGCGCAGTTCCAGATCACCCTTGGGTGACGCGCCGCCGAGGATGAAAACACTCTCGACGCCGTCGATGTCGCGGACGGCATCGTAGATGACGTCGGTGGTCGCGGCGGTCTCGTCCAGGGTCGCGTTCGGCGGCAGTTCGACTGAGAGCACGATGCGCGATGAGTCCTCCGGCGGCATGAAGCTGCCCGGCACCTGGCTCAGCAACGCAATCGATCCAATCAGGAAGGCAATGGCGCCAAGCAGCGTCGCGTAGCGCATATACCACTTGCGCGTCGTGCCGGTGACGAGGCGCGTATAGGCCTTCATCAACCGACCGTCATTGTCCTGGTGGTCCTCCATCGCGTCTTCGGCGCGCATCCAGTAGGCGGCCATCAGCGGTGTGATCAGACGCGCCACCATTAGCGAGAAGAAGACGGAGAAGGCGACCGTCAAGCCGAACTGGATGAAGTACTGGCCCGGAATGCCCGGCATGAAGGACACGGGCACGAAGACGGCAATAATGGTAAAGCTCGTCGCGATCACCGCAAGACCGATCTCGTCGGCGGCCTCCAGCGCGGCGCGATAGGGCGTCTTGCCCATCTTGATGTGACGGGCAATGTTCTCGATCTCGACGATCGCATCGTCGACGAGGATCCCCGTCGCGAGCGTCAGCGCAAGGAAGCTGACAAGGTTCAGCGAGAAGCCGAGCAGGTCCATCACCCAGAAGGTCGGGATGGCGGAAAGCGGTAGGGCGACGGCTGCAATGATCGTCGCCCGCCAGTTGCGGAGGAAGAGCATCACGACGATGACGGCGAGAAGCGCGCCCTCCATCAGTGTATGAAGCGCGGCCTCGTAGTTGCCGTAGGTGAAGTAGACGGAATCGTCGACCATTTCGATCGTGACGCCGGGATGGGCGGCGCGAACCGTTTCAAGACTTTCCGCCACCGTCTCCGCAACCGAGACCTCGCTTGCACCCTTGGCGCGGAAGACGGCAAACGTCACCGACGGGGAGCCGT
The DNA here is from genome assembly GCF_000967425.1 of Pseudorhizobium banfieldiae. NCBI lineage: Bacteria > Pseudomonadati > Pseudomonadota > Alphaproteobacteria > Hyphomicrobiales > Rhizobiaceae > Pseudorhizobium > Pseudorhizobium banfieldiae. The sequence continues at coordinate 2,462,672 of NZ_FO082820.1, read as the reverse complement.
TGAAGCGTGAGAAGGACTTCGGCTCCTCATAGGTGTCGGTGATGGTGCCAAGTTCAGACAGCTTCACGAAGCGGCCGCCGGAAAGCGCGATCGTGGTATCTGCGAGCTGCGTAACGGTGCGGGCGTCGCCGAGCGTACGGATCGTCTGTTCGTTGCCAGCCACCTGGCCGCGGCCGGACCCAAGATCGACGTTGGTGCCGCGAAGCTGGCTGTTCACGTCGACGGCGGTGATGCCGTAGGAATCCAGTTTCGCGGGGTTGAGCGCGACGCGGACTTCGCGGTCGGCGCCGCCATAACGGTCGATACGGCCGATCCCGGGCTGTCCCTGCAGTTCACGCTTGATCGTATCATCGACGAACCAGGACAGCTCCTCGAGCGTCATGTTCGGGGAGGTGACGGAGAAGGTCTGGATTGCCTGGCCTTCGACGTCGATCTTCGAGACCACCGGTTCCTCGGCGCTCGCCGGAAGATCGCTGCGAATGCGGTCAATCGCATCCTTCGTGTCCTGGACGGCTTCGTCCGTCGGCTTCTCGATGCGGAAGAGCACGACGGTCTGGGACTGGCCGTCGGTCACTGTGGACTGTATCTCGTCCACTCCGCTGATGGAGGCGACGGCGTCCTCGACTTCTTTCGTCACCTGCATCTCGAGTTCGGCCGGGGACGCGCCGCTCTGTGCGACGGTGACGGAGACGACAGGAACGTCGATGTTCGGGAAGCGCGTGATCGGCAGCGAGTAGAAGGACTGCAGCCCCATGAAGAGCAGCAGCGCAAAGCCGAGCAGCGGCGCGATCGGATTGCGGATCGACCAGGCTGAGAAGTTCATCTTTCGTCCTCGATCAGTTCGACACGGTCGACGCGGCGGGCACCGGCTTGATCCGGTCACCATCCCGCACGAAGGCACCGGCCTTCTCGACGACCATGTCGCCAGCTGCCAGCCCGCTTGTCACCTCGACGAAGCCGCCATCCTGAATGCCGATGGCAACCTCGACCTGCTTCACGACCCCGTCTTCCACCTTGCGGGCGTATGAGCCGTCACGTGCTGTTGTCACCGCGGAAAGAGGCAAGGCGAGGGCGGTCTTCTCATCGATGATGATTTCGGCGTTGCCATACATCCCGGCGCGCGCGCCGCTCTTCTCGTCGATGTCTATCCGCACGTTGCCGAGGCGGCTGACCGGATCGACAGTCGGTGACACGAGGCGGACTTCTCCCTCGATCTCGCTGCTGCCTCCGGCGATGGTGATCACTGCCCTCTGGCCGGGCTTGATCCTGTGGATGTCCGTCTCGGTCAGTTCTGCTACCAACTCAAGCGCACCGTCGCGGATAACGGTAAAGAGGGGTTCACCTGCGCCGCTGGCAATCGCGCCAACCTTCGCATTGCGCGCCGAGACAATGCCGGCAACAGGGGTCTTCACCGCGGTCCGGGCGAGCTTCAGGTCGATGTCGGCGATCTGGCTCTCGACAACCTTGATGTCCGCCTCGCCCACCGAGATGGCCTGCTGGGCTGCCTGGAGGCGCGCTTCGGCCACTTCGGCGGCCGCCGTCGCGCGTTCGACTTCGGCGACCGAACTGGTGCCGGTCTTCCCCAGCCTCGTTGCGCGGTCACGCTGGCGGACGGCATCGTCCAGGTTGGCCTGTGCTTCGACGACCTGGGCGCGGTATTGCGCAAGCCCGGCCTCGGCCTTTGCCTTGTTCGCTTCCAACTGGCTCTTCTGCAGGATCAGCGTGTCTTCATTCAGGGTCGCGAGAACCTGTTCTGCCTCGACCTCATCGCCCACATCGGCTTCTAGCGTGCGGATGGACAGGCCATCCACGAGCGGCTGGACGTAGACCTCCTGCACGGCCCGGATCGTTCCCGTAGCCATAACGCGATCGGTCAGTTGTCGCTCCAGAGCCTCGGTGACGATGATCGACGGCAGGGTAGCCTCGGGTGTGGCTGCCGGCTGGGCGTTCTCCTGTGCCGCACCGGGGAGTGCAGCAAGCGAGAACAGGGCAGCCGGTATGATACAGGCCAGGCGAAGAGACGTGCGAAGCATGCGTACGGGATCCAGTTAGGCAATGGGTTCAATCGGCCCCGCCATCATGCGGGAAGAATCTATCTGGCCCTCGACGGTCCAAATCGATTTACAATTGGTGCCGGGCAGAAAGGCTTGCAAGAGCGGCCCGGAAGTTTCATCGGCTGACGTTTCTATGATCCTCCAGCCCGCAAATCAAGCCTGTTCGGTTATTGTTCTCATTACATTTTGTTATGTATTACGTAACAACGCGCGGCGGAGGCCGCGCGTTGCTTGTCTGCCATCAAGTATACCTTAGCCGTTATTGCATGGCCGCGTCGGTGATCTCGGCGGTGTAAGCGCCTTCCGGCTCCTTGGTGATGATCTTCTGGTCGAGAAGCGCCTTGGCAGTACGCTCGTAGACGGCCGGATCGAGTTTGCCGGTGCCGTCACCGATCAGCTTGGCGACCTCGCCCATCATGCGCTTCTGGTGGTTTTCGTCCTGGCCGCCGTTGTCCATGACGATCTCCGCAGCTTCATCCGGGTTTTCCATGGCGTATTTCCAGCCCTTCATGGAGGCGCGGACGAACTTCACCATGTTTTCCTTGAATTCCGGATCGGCAAGCTTGTCCTCCAGAACGTATAGGCCATCCTCCAGCAGGTCGTTGCCCATCTCCGTGTAGTTGAAGACGACAAGGTCCTCCGGCTTGAAGCCGGCATCGATCGCCTGCCAGTACTCGTTATAGGTCATGACGGAGATGCAGTCCGCCTGCTTCTGGACGAGCGGCTGCACGTCGAAGCTCTGCTTCAGGACCGTCACCCCGTCCGGACCACCTTCGGTGGAGAGGCCGAGCTTGTTCATCCAGGCAAAGAACGGATACTCGTTGCCGAAGAACCAGACACCCAGCGTATGTCCCTTGAAGTCAGCCTCGGTCTGGATCGGTCCGTCCTTCGGGCAAATCAGTTGCAGGCCGGACTTCTGGTAGGGCTGGGCGATGTTGACGAGCGGCACGCCTTTTTCGCGGGCGACCAGCGCGCCGCCCATCCAGGCGACGATGACGTCGGCACCGCCGCCGGCGATCACCTGTTCCGGTGCGATGTCGGGGCCACCGGCCTTGATCTCGACGTCCAGGCCTTCCTCATCATAGAAGCCCTTGTCTTCGCCGACGTAGTAGCCGGCAAATTGCGACTGGGCCACCCACTTCAGCTGCAGGGTGATGTCGGCGGCCGAGGCCGCCTGAACCGCCGTGAGCGACATGGCACTCGCCATCAATGCAACAAGGATATTTCTCATTGTTCTTATCCTTTCCCTCTGAGGTTTTGCCGCCCTCCGTCGTTGCGGAAGGCGGATGCGTCTAGCCACCACGGTTAGACGGATGCCAGAATGTCGTTGCCCGCTCGGCGAGCGCAACGACACCATAAAAGACCGATCCGATGACCGCCGCAACGGCGATTTCCGCCCAGACCATGTCGACGTTCATGCGGCCGATCTCGGTCGAGATGCGGAAGCCCATGCCGACGATCGGCGTGCCGAAGAACTCCGCCACGATCGCGCCGATCAGCGCCAGGGTGGAGTTGATCTTGAGCGCGTTGAAGATGAAGGGCATGGCGGCGGGCAGGCGCAGCTTGACCAGCGTCTGCCAATATCCGGAGGCATAGGAGCGCATGAGGTCGCGCTCCATGGACCCGGAAGCCGATAACCCGGCGACGGTATTCACCAGCATGGGGAAGAAGGTCATCACGATGACGACGGCAGCCTTCGACTGCCAATCGAAACCGAACCACATGACCATGATCGGTGCCACGCCGATAATGGGAAGCGCCGACATGAGGTTGCCGATCGGCAGCAGGCCACGCCGCAGGAAGGAGATCCGGTCGGCGAGGATTGCGACCGCGAAGCCGGCGGCGCATCCGACCACGTAGCCGAACAGCACGGCCTTGAAGATGGTTTGTCGCACATCTGCCGCGAGGATCGGCACGGAGCTGACGATCCGGTCCCAGATCGCCGACGGTGGAGGTAGCAGGATGAAGGGAACGCCGGCCCCGCGGGTGATGGATTCCCACAGGATGAGGACCCAGGCGCCGAAGATCGCCGGGATCAGCAGCCGCAGTGCCATCATGGTCTGCCGGCTGGCCGGCCGGATTTCCGCCAGTTCAGAAATGCACCGCCAGCCGAGGAGCCAGCTTGCCGCGATCAGCAGGAAATAGGACAGGCGGGCATCGCCCTCGTTGCCGGAAATGCCGCCGATCAGCAGCCAGGCAGCGGTGTGTGCCGTGACGAACAGGATCAATGCCCTTGCAGCCCGGCTGTTACGCATGAAGGAGGCGAGGGCGCCGACCGCGGTCAACAGCAGGATGGCGATCGTCCCTCCGGCAGCGAATGGTGTCGATGCGCCCGTCGCGAGCAAGGGCAATCGCGCTACCGCGAGAAGACAGAGAAGAAGGGCAATGCTGCCCTGCCAGGAGCGGAGAAAGAGGGTCATGCCGATCGCACTCCCATCCGCCGGTCGATCAGCCGGGCGCCGATCCCCACGAGGGTGACGAGCATCGCCGCCAGCAGGGAGCCCGCGATCAAGGCGGCCCACATGTCGATCGTCTGGCTGTAGTAGGAGCCGGCAAGCAGTTTGGATCCGATGCCGGCGGCAGCACCCGTCGGAAGCTCGGCGACGATGGCGCCGACGAGGCTTGCGGCAACCGCGACCTTCATCGAGGTGAAGAGGAAGGGCATGGAAGCAGGCACCCTAAGTTTCCAGAAGGTTTGCCACCGGCTGGCATTGTAGGTGCGCATCAGTTCGAGCTGGATGATGTCCGGTGAGCGCAGGCCCTTCACCATGCCGACAGCCACCGGGAAGAAGGAGAGGTAGGTGGAGATCAGCGCCTTCGGTATAAGACCGGTGACGTTGATTGCCGCCAGCACGACGACCACCATCGGGGCTATCGCGAGGATCGGCACTGTCTGCGAAGCGATGATCCACGGCATCAGGCTACGGTCGAGCGCCTTCACATGCACGATGCCGACCGCGATCAGGACGCCGAGCAGCGTTCCGAAGGCGAACCCCGCGAGCGTCGAGGAAAGCGTGACCCAGGAATGATAGACGAGGCTGCGATTGCTGGTCACCTTGCGCAGGAAGGTATTCTCGAAGACATTCTGCGCCACCTGGTGCGGTGCAGGCACGATCGGCTTCGGCTGCGACAGCGTCTTGCCGATGAACTCCATGGTCGTGGAGGTGACGTCTCCCCGCCGGTCCAGATCGCGCTGGAAAGGCGCGTTCATCCAGACCGCAGCTGCGTACCAGATCACGATGATGGTCGCGACGATGGTCAGAACGGGGCCGATGCGGGAGGCGAATGTCTCACTCCTCATAGCTGTGCCCCGCCCTCAGTCCCTCCCGCACGCGGTGGGCGATCTCCAGGAATTCCGGCCTCTCGCGGATTTCCAGGGGCCGTTCACGCGGTAGAGTTGAATGGATCACGTCGGTCACCCGGCCGGGCCGCGGCGACATGACGACGATCTTGGTGGAGAGGTAGACCGCCTCCGGGATCGAGTGGGTGACGAAGCAGATGGTCTTCTCCGTTGCCGCCCAGAGCTTGAGGAGCTGTTCGTTCAAGTGGTCGCGGACGATCTCGTCGAGAGCCCCGAAAGGTTCGTCCATCAGCAGCAGGTCGGCGTCGAAGGCGAGCGCGCGGGCGATGGAGGCGCGCTGCTGCATGCCACCCGACAGTTGCCACGGGTATTTCTTCCCGAAACCGGAGAGGTTGACGAGGTCGAGCGTGCGGCGGACGCGCTCCTGCTGCTCCGTCTTTCCATGACCCATGATCTCGAGCGGCAGGGCGACGTTCTTCTCGATCGTCCGCCAGGGATAGAGCGCTGGGGCCTGAAAAACATAGCCGTAGCAACGCGACTTGCGGGCCTCCTCCGGCGTCATGCCGTTGATGGTGATCTCTCCCGCCGTATTCTTCTCAAGGTCGGCGATGACACGTAGAAAGGTGGTCTTGCCACAGCCGGAGGGGCCGATGAAGGAGACGAAATCTCCCTTTTCCACCTCCAGGTCGACGTCGGACAGCGCGTGCACCGGCCCGTCACTGGTCTGGAAGGTGAGGCCGAGTTTCCTGGCCGATACGACGGAGGCGGGAGAAGCATTCATGGGATGCGGCCAGTCATGAGTTCTGTGGATGCGAAAACGCGAGTGCGTGTTATGATTGCAGGCGAGAGGGCGCCTGGCGATGCCGGCTGCCGGTCAAGGGAGGAAGTCCATGGACGCGTCATCGAAGCCCACCTGCCGGATCGTGAAGCCGGGCTCCACCTATGACGGCAAGCAGGGGCTCAGCTACTTCGAAGGCATTGCGGCGGAGACAGTCGGATCGGCAGGCATCTACATGCACCTCCTGACCATTCCGCCGGGCGGGCGCGCCAAGGCGCATCTGCACCAGAGCCACGAGACGGCAATCTACATGCTCTCCGGCTCGGCCCACACCTGGTACGGCGACCGGCTGGAGCACCACGTCGTCGTCCATGCCGGAGAACTCTTCTACATCCCTGCCGGCGTGCCGCATCTGCCGGCCAATCTCTCCAACACCCCCTGCACGGCGATCATCGCCCGGACAGATCCCAACGAGCAGGAGAGCGTTGTGCTCCTGCCGGAACTGGATGGGTTGGTGGAGATTTGAAGCGCAACCGATCTCCCCCCTTGAGGGGGAGATGCCCGTCAGGGCAGAGGGGGGTAGTGTGTCTTCAGCGGTCAATGAAGTGCTCCATCCCGATGGTGCTTATGATAGCAGCGCAAACATTCTGCGGCTGTTTCAACACCTCGTCATTCCAGACTCGCATGACTTTCCAGCCGAGAGCCTCCAGTCGCCCCGTCCTTGCCTGATCATAGGTGATGGCGTCAGCCTCACCGTGTTGGGAGCCATCGACTTCGACGACGAGTTTGTATGCTGGGCACGCAAAGTCCACGATGTACCCCGCGATTGGCATCTGGCGTCGAAAGCTCAGCCCCATGAGCCGATGAGCCCGCAGCTCATTCCATAGCCTCAACTCCGCATCGGTCAGAGCACGCCGCATGCGCTTGGCGTTTTTTCGATTGGTCGGAGCGACCTCAAAATGAGGCATAGATCAGGCCTCCAGCATACCCCCCTCTGTCACTTCGTGACATCTCCCCCTCAAGGGGGGAGATCGGAGCAACACCGAGACGCATCCGCACCATCTCAAACCCCGCTCGCCGGAATGCCCGCGCGCTCCACCTTGCGCGGCGACGTCAGTTCCTTCCAGGTCGAGAGCGCCTTGTTGACCGCCTGGAAGGGTTCGCGCTTGACGAATTTGCCGTGGCCTTCCTGCGTCTTGACCGTGCTTTCCTCGATCGCGACGACGCCGCGGGTCAGGGTGTAGCGCGGCAGGCCGGTCACCTGCTTTCCTTCGAAGACGTTGTAGTCGATCGCCGACTGCTGGGACTTCGCCGAAATCGTCTTCGAGCGCTTCGGGTCCCAGACCACGATGTCCGCATCGGCACCGACGAGGATCGCGCCCTTGCGGGGGTAAACGTTGAGGATCTTTGCGATATTGGTCGAGGTCACAGCGACGAATTCATTCATGGTGATGCGGCCAGTCGCAACGCCATAGGTCCAGAGCATCGGCATGCGATCCTCCAGGCCGCCGGTGCCGTTCGGGATCTTGCGGAAGTCGCCGACGCCGGTGCGCTTCTGGTCTGTGGTGAAGGCGCAATGATCGGTCGCCACGACCTGCAGCGAGCCCGACGCAAGGCCTGCCCAGAGACTGTCCTGGTGCTGCTTGTTGCGGAAGGGCGGGCTCATGACCCGGCGGGCCGCATGGTCCCAGTCCTTATCGAAATATTCGCTCTCGTCGAGCGTCAGGTGCTGGATCAGGGGCTCGCCGTAGACGCGCATGCCGTTCTGCCGGGCCCGACGGATCGCCTCGTGCGACTGTTCGCAGGAGGTATGGACGACATAGAGCGGCACGCCAGCCATGTCGGCAATGATGATGGCACGGTTGGTTGCCTCGCCCTCGACCGACGCCGGACGGGAATAGGCATGCGCCTCCGGGCCGTCATTGCCTTCATCCATCAGCTTCTGCTGCATGGCGGCGACGACGTCGCCGTTTTCGGCGTGGACGAGGGGCAGGGCGCCGAGCTCGGCACAACGCTGGAAGGAGGCGAACATCTCGTCGTCGTTCACCATCAGCGCGCCCTTGTAGGCCATGAAGTGCTTGAAGGTGTTGATGCCGTGGTTCAGAACGACCGCCTTCATCTCGTTGAAGACCTGCTCGCCCCACCAGGTAACGGACATGTGGAAGGAATAGTCGCAATTGGCGCGGGTCGACTTGTTGTCCCAGCGCTTCAGCGCATCAAGCAGGGATTGGCCCGGGTCAGGCAGGCAGAAGTCGACCACCATGGTCGTGCCGCCGGCTAGGGCCGCGCGCGTGCCGCTTTCGAAGTCGTCGGAGGAATACGTGCCCATGAAGGGCATTTCGAGGTGGACATGGGGATCGATACCGCCCGGCATGACATAGCAGCCGGTCGCGTCGAGAACCTCGTCGCCGAACAGGCTGGGGCCAATCTCGACGATCTTGCCCCCGTCGATCTTGACATCGGCCTTGTAGGTCAGGTCGGCGGTGACGATGGTTCCGCCCTTGATCACTGTGCTCATGGTCCCGTTCCCTCTGGTTTTTTCTTGGGGGACCACCGGCCGCATCGGGCCGGAGGCCCTATGCTATCGTCGTCTTCGTCGTCTGGTGTGGTTGTCTTCTCGCTCAGACCTCGACGAGGTCGAGGCGCTTTTCCACCCGTTCCAGCCGTTCGTCAATGCGGTCGACGCGGCGAGAGATGCTAGCATATTGTTGCTCGAGAAATCCAAGTCGCTCCTTGGTCTCGAGATGGTACTGCGTGTGCAGCGCGAGCGTCTCCTGGATGCGCTTGAGCGTCTCGAAGATAAGCTCGTTGGTAACCTTGTCAGACATCGCGTCATCCTTCCACGATGGGAATATAGAGAAGCGCCGTTCACTCGACAATCTCCGCGGTTTCCAGCACCGCATGGAACAGCACGTCCGCGCCGGCACTTGCCCATTCCTTCGATATCTCCTCCGCCTCGTTGTGCGACAGGCCGTCGACGCAGGGGCACATGATCATTGTGGCAGGTGCCACCTTGGCGGCCCAGCAGGCATCGTGGCCGGCGCCGGAAATGATGTTCATATGGCTGTAGCCGAGCTTCTCCGCCGCTTCCCGGACGCGACCAACGAGAACCGGATCGAAGGTTATCGGATCAAAATGTCCGACGGCCTCGACGGAACAGCCGACGCCGAGCTTGTCGCAGATCTCGGCCGCCTGCTTCTCGATCTTCGCGCGCATCCGGTCGAGCTTCTCTTGGCTCGGGGTGCGGATGTCGACCGTGAAGACGACCTTGCCCGGCAGGACATTTCGCGAGTTCGGCGAGAAGAACATCTGCCCGACACCGCCCACGGCGCCTGGCTGCTCGGCCATTGCCACGTCCTGCACCATCTCCAGGATACGGCTCATGGCGAGGCCTGCGTTGACGCGCATGTTCATCGGCGTGGAGCCGGTGTGGGCTTCCTTGCCAGTCAGCGTGAACTCGAGCCACCAGAGTCCCTGGCAGTGGGTGACGACGCCGATCTGCTTCTTCTCAGCCTCGAGGATCGGACCCTGCTCGATATGATACTCGAAATAGGCGTGCATCCTGCGCGCACCGACCTCTTCCTCGCCGACCCAGCCAATGCGCTTCAGCTCGTCGCCGAACGTCTTGCCGTCCGGATCCTTGCGCGCATAGGCATAGTCAAGGTCGTGGATGCCGGCAAAGACGCCGGAGGCGAGCATGGCAGGCGCGAAGCGTGCGCCTTCCTCGTTCGTCCAGTTGGTGACGACGATCGGATGCCTGGTCCTGATGCCGAGGTCGTTGAGCGTGCGAACGACCTCAAGGCCGGAGAGCACGCCGAGGACGCCGTCATACTTGCCGCCGGTCGGCTGCGTATCGAGGTGCGAGCCGATATAGACCGGCAGGGCGTCGGGATCGGTGCCGGCGCGGGTCATGAACATGGTGCCCATCTGGTCGACACCCATGGTCAATCCGGCGTCGTCGCACCATGCCTGGAACAGCTTGCGGCCCTCGGCATCGGCGTCCGTCAACGTCTGGCGATTGTTGCCGCCGGCAATGCCGGGGCCGATCTCCGCCATTTCCATGAGCGAATCCCACAACCTGTCGCCATTGATGCGCAGGTTCTCGCCGGGTGCTGCCACCATCAGCTACATCCTCACCTGTTCTGGACCGCCCTCGGCGGTCTTGTCTGTTCCCGCCGGTTCTTTATTTCCTGCCCCGTCGACAGTGAAACTCAGCATTGCCTTTGTTGGACTTGTCGCTGATAATTTGACCGGTTGGTAAAAACATACAATTTCCGCGCCGCCACTCAAGACGAAAAATCGCAAATCTCACCGATGGATGAAAAGGTGATGGGCGCGTCGGGACGTGGGGATCGTGGCGGGGGATCGTGGCGGGACTGGGGGCAGCGAGCGCATGGCAGTACCGAGGGCGGCGAAGACGCAGCGGCGGACGCGGATCCAGGAGGAAAAGGAGGAGCGAATCCTCGATGCGGCTCTGGAGGTGTTCTCCTCCAATGGCTTCCGCGGTGCTACCATAGACCAGATCGCCGAGGCGGCTGGAATGTCGAAGCCGAACCTCCTCTATTACTTCCGCACGAAAGAGGCGATCTATAGGACTCTCCTGGAGAGCATGCTCTTCACCTGGCTGGAACCGCTGAAGGCGCTGGACGCGGAAGGAGATCCGGAGGCGGAGATCCGGTCCTACATTCGCCGCAAGCTCGAAATGTCGCGGGATTTCCCGCGCGAGAGCCGGCTCTTTGCAAACGAGATGCTGCAGGGGGCTCCCCATATCGAAGACGATCTCACCGGGCCGCTCAAGGCACTGGTCGACGAGAAGGCGGAGGTGATCCGAAGCTGGATCAAGAACGGCAAGATTGCGCGCTGCGATCCTTATCACCTGATCTTCGCGATATGGGCGACGACGCAGCATTATGCTGATTTCGATGTTCAGGTACGCGCCGTCCTGGGCGAAAATCGCGCGGGCGAGGGGCGTTTCGAGGACGCGGCGCGGTTCCTTGAGCAACTGTTCTTCGAAGGGCTTCGCCCGAAGAAGGCTTGAATAGGACGGTGTTCAAAGTTCCGTTCGGCGCAGCAGATAGTCCAGGCCGCCGACCCGGAACCAGCGATAGGCATGGGCCTCCAGCAGCAGGCGGTGGCGTCCCTTGCCGTCCGCCTCGCTGCTTTCGCTATCGGCGATGTCGATGAGCAAGTTGCCGTGCTCGCCGCAGCCGACGTCGAGATGGATTTCGACCGGCTCCGGCTTCAGGTTGTGGACGATCAGGACCGAATTGTTTCGCCAGTCGTAACGGATAGCGAGCACACCCGGTTTTCCGGTATCCAGCACGGTATAGTCGCCCCAGCCGATCTCCGGTACCTCCTTGCGCATGCGGATCAGCCGCTCCATCCAGTTGAGCAGGGATTCCGGATCGCGCCGCTGCTCCGCGACGTTGATGTGCTCGAAGCCGAAAGGTCCCTTGGAGATCACCGGCAGCACCGGCTTGTCGCTTTTGGTGAAGCCACCCTGCGGTTCGTCAGACCATTGCATCGGCGTCCGGGCGCAGTTGCGCTCCGGCAGGTCCAGGTCATCGCCCATGCCGATCTCGTCGCCATAGCGGATGACGGGCGTTCCCGGCAGCGAGAACATCAGGCTGTAGGCGAGTTCCAGACGGCGCTGGTCGCCGCCCAGCATCGGCGCGAGCCGCCGGCGGATGCCGCGGTCGTAGAGTTGCATGTGCTTCTCGGGCCCGAAGGCCGCAAAGACCGCCTGCCGCTGATCCTCGCTCAGACGCCCGAGATCGAGTTCGTCGTGGTTGCGCAGGAACATGCCGAACTGCGCAGTGTGCGGCTTCTCGCGCGTCTGCTCCAGTGCGGCGACCATCGGTTCCGTGTCGCCGCTCGCCAGCGCATAGAACAGCGACTGGTTGACGGGAAAATTGAACATCATCTGGATGCGGTCGCCATCGTCGCCGAAGTACCTGATGTTTTCCTTCGGCAGTATGTTCGCTTCCCCGAGGATGATCGAATCCCCCTTCCGCCACTGCAGAAATTCGCGGAAGGTACGCAGCATTTCGAACTGCTCCTTTGGCTTCTTGATGTCCGCACCCTTCTCGGCGATAACGAAGGGGACGGCATCCATACGGAAGCCGCTCACGCCAAGCTGGATCCAGAAGCCCATGATCTTGAGGATCTCCGCCTGGACGTGCGGATTGGCGGTATTGAGGTCCGGCTGGAACTCGTAGAACCGGTGGAAGTAGTATGCGCCCGCTTTCTCGTCATAGGTCCATGTGCTTTCCTGGACGCCTGGAAAGATCATTCCCTCGTCGGCATTTGCCGGCTTCTTCTTCGACCACAGGTACCAGTCGCGATAGGGCGAGTTCGGATCGCGGCGGGCCGACTGGAACCAGGGATGCTGGTCGGAGGTGTGGTTGACGACGAGATCGATCAGTACCCGGATGCCGCGCTGCTTGCAGCCATGGGTGAAGTCGACGAAATCACCCAGCGTGCCGTAGCGCGGGTCGATGTTGTAGTAATCGGCAACATCGTAGCCGTCATCCTTCCCGGGAGAGACCTGGAACGGCATCAGCCAGATCGCATTGACGCCAAGCCCCGCGAGGTAGTCGAGCCGGCGCGACAGCCCCTCGAAATCCCCGACGCCGTCGCCGTTGGAATCCATGAAGGTTTCGACCGACAGGCAGTAGATGACGGCGTTCTTGTACCAGAGGTCGCTGATCACGATGGCTCTCCTTGGGGCAGACCTCGTGGCAATGTGGAGCAGGGGAGGTTTGTTCCCGTCTGTTCGGAAGCCACTTACCCGGGGGTGCAAACGCAAACAGCGCGAAGCGGTGCTCCGGGCCGTAATTTCCTGATCGTCAGCGGAATCAGGCTGCGTTGCGCATCCGGCGGCCTGCCGTGGCCGACTGGTGCTGGCCTTCGAGCCTGAAGTTCGCCAGCATCGACTGCAGTTGCGCGCTCTCCTGCGCCAGTGTCGCGCTGGCAGCCGTCGTCTCTTCCACCATGGCTGCGTTCTTCTGCGTCATCTGGTCCATGTGGTTGACAGAGGAATTGATCTCCGCAAGGGCGGTTGCCTGTTCGCGGACCTCCTGGGCGACGACGGCAAAGCCTCGACCGGCTTCACCCGCACGGGCGGCCTCGACGCCGGCGTTGAGAGCCAGGAGGTTCGTCTGGAAGGCGATCTCGTCGATCACGGTGATGATCTGGCTGATCCTGTTGGACGAATCCTCGATGCGTCCCATAGCATCGACGGCGCTGCGAACGATCTCGCCGGATTTGGCCGCACTCTGGCGCGTCTCGTAGACCATGTCCCGGGCCTCGTTTGCCCGCGAGGAGGCGGCGCGGACGGTCGCAGTGATTTCGTCGAGCGCCGCCGCCGTCTCCCCAGCGCCGCGGCCCGCTGCTCCGTGCGCTGGGAAAGGTCGGTTGCACAGGCGTTGACGCGCGAAGCCTGCCGGCCGGATGGGAGCCTGCCGCAGAATTCAGCCAACGGATGTCAGGTTTGCGCTAAGCCTTGGTTAAAACCTGGAGGACATGTTTCGCACTGCAACAACCTTGAGCGGCATGGCCGTCTGCTGCTGCCCCATTCGAGGCGCGACGAGCAGGAGAGGCCGCGGCGGCAAGCCGCGAACCTCTCCCGTCGCGGGAGGTTCTATTCAGCGGCCACCGGGGCGGCCATCGGGTTGTTCGGATGCATCGTCCAGTTGGCGTAGGTGGGTTCGACCACCTTGCCGGTGCGCTGGTCCAGTTCGCCCGCCGCCAGCGGCTCCATCGTGATGCAGTTCTCGACCGGACAGACGTTGACGCAGAGATTGCAGCCGACGCACTCGTCCTCCATCACCTCGAAATGGCGGATGCCATCCACCTGAGAGGTGATTGCCTGGTGGGACGTGTCCTCGCAGGCAATGTGGCAACGGCCGCACTTGATGCAGAGCTCCTGGTCGATATGGGCCTTTGCCACGTAGTTGAGGTTGAGGTAGCGCCAGTCGGTGACGTTGCTGACGGCCCGGCCGCAGATGTCGTCGAGGGTCCGGTGGCCCTTGGCATCCATCCAGTCGGATAGACCGGTGATCATCTCCTGCACGATCTTGAAGCCATAGGTCATTGCTGCCGTGCAGACCTGCACATTGCCCGCCCCGAGCGCCAGGAATTCCGCCGCGTCGCGCCAGGTGGTCACCCCGCCTATGCCGGAGATCGGCAGGCCGTAGGTCTCCGGGTCTCGGGCGATCTCGGCCACCATGTTGAGCGCGATCGGCTTTACGGCCGGGCCGCAATAGCCGCCGTGGCTGCCTCGCCCGTCGATCGTCGGAACCGGGGCGAAGCTGTCGAGGTCGACCGACACGATCGAGGAGATGGTGTTGATCAGCGACACGGCATCCGTGCCGCCCGCCTTTGCTGCGCGGGCAGGGTAGCGGATGTCGGTAATGTTCGGCGTCAGCTTGGTGATCACCGGCATGCGCGTGTACTGCTTGCACCAGCGCACCACCATTTCGATATACTCCGGCACCTGCCCGACTGCGGAACCCATGCCGCGTTCCGACATTCCGTGCGGACAGCCGAAGTTGAGCTCGATGCCGTCGACTTCGGTTTCCTCGACGAGCGGCAGGATCGCCTTCCAGGCCTCCTCCTCGCAGGGCACCATGATGGAGGCGACGATCGCCCGATCCGGCCAGTTCTTCTTGACCTCCTTCATCTCGCGCAGGTTCACGTAGAGGTCGCGGTCGGTGATCAGTTCGATGTTGTTGAGACCAAGAAGGCGCCGGTCGGCACCCCAGATAGCGCCGTAGCGGGGGCCGTTTACGTTGACGACCGGCGGGCCTTCGGCGCCCAGCGTCTTCCAGACGACGCCACCCCAGCCGGCCTTGAAGGCGCGCTCGACGTTGTAGGCCTTGTCGGTCGGCGGGGCCGATGCCAGCCAGAAGGGGTTGGGCGACTTGATGCCGACGAAGTTGTTGCGGATATCAGCCATGGTTCTTCCTCCCCTCAGGCGACCGCTACAGCCGGACGGGCGGCGGCAGCGAAGGCTCGGTTGATGCTCTCTGCCGCATCGCGCCCCTGCGCGGTTGCGGACACCGTGAGGTCTTCGCCGTGACCGGTGCAGTCGCCGCCGGCCCAGACGCCATCGATCGAGGTGCGGCCTTCCAGATCGACGGCGATCTTGCCGCGCTCGATCCTGAGCGAACCCAGTGTGCCTCCCACGAAGCTCTGGCCGATTGCCTTCATCACCTGGTCGGCCGCGATGACGCCGGTTTCCCCGGTGCCGACGAGCTTGCCGTCGCGGATCGCCGTGTATTCCACCTCGATACCGGCGACCTGGCCGTCCTTGCCGATGATGCGCTTCGGTGCCAGCCAGTGACGGATGATGACGCCGTTGGCGGTGGCGAGATCCTGCTCGTAGCCGGAGGCGTTCATGTTCTCCTTGCCGCGGCGGTAGCAGATCGTCACTTCCTCGGCGCCGAGCAGCTTTGCCTGGATTGCGGCATCGATCGCCGTCATGCCGCCGCCAAGGACGACGACGCGGCGGCCGATCGGAACTTCCGCCTTGTCGGTGGCTTGGCGGAGTGCAGCGATGAAGTCGACAGCATCCTCCACGCCCGAGAGATCCTCGCCCTCGATGCCGAGGCCGTTGACGCCGGCAAGGCCCATGCCGAGGAAGACGGCGTCGAAATTGCTCGTCAGTTCCCCCAGGGTGAAGTCACGCCCGAGCATCTGCCCCGTTCGGATCTCGATGCCGCCGATCGCGGTGATGTACTCCAGCTCGCGCTGCGCGAAGTTCTCCGTCGCCTTGTAGGTGGCGATGCCGTATTCGTTGAGGCCGCCGGCCTTCTCGCGGGCGTCGAAGATGACGACGTCGTGGCCATGCATGGACAGCCGATGCGCGCAGGAAAGGCCTGCAGGGCCGGCACCAACCACCGCCACCCGTCGCCCGCTCGAGGCGGCGCGGTGGTAGAACTGGCGGTTCATCTCCATCGCGATGTCGGTCGCGTAGCGCTGCAGCTTGCCGATCTCGACAGGCCGATCCTCTGCGGTATTGCGCACGCAGGCCTGTTCGCACAGCGTTTCGGTGGGACAGACGCGGGCGCACATGCCACCGAGGATGTTCTGGTCGAAGATGGTCTTGGCGGAACCGAGGGGATTGCCGGTCGATATCTGCCGGATGAACAGCGGGATATCGATGGCGGTGGGACAGGCCGTCATGCAGGGCGCGTCGTAGCAGAAGTAGCAGCGGTCGGCTGCGACCAGCGCCTCATGCTTGTCGAGGCGCGGGTGGAGGTCGGAAAAATTGGATGCGTATTCGTCGGGCGACAGGCGGCCAGCCTGTATCCCGCTTCCCAGTCGTTCCATCTGAGTTCCCTCTTTTATGGCTTTATGGACAACTATTGGAAGCAGGCTATCACAGGCCGAATTTTTATCAAACGGTAAATAAATCGGCGAGAGCGAGCGGCTCTAGAACTTGACAAGCGTCATCAACTTTAATCTTGCCCGAGATAATCAAGTTAAATATGGTCCCGCCGTCGAAGGGGCTGAGGCCACGGAATCGAGAGGGATTTGAACCATGGCGAAGAAGCAGAAGCGCAAGGGCAACAGCGGCAATAGCGATGGCGCCAGCGTCCAGGCCGCGCAGGAGCAATCCGCTCTGGATATCCGCAGCTTCCTCTATGTCGGCGGGCGTGACTGCCAGGTCGCCCACCTTCGCCAGATCGCCAGCAAGCACGGCGCGGAACTCATTCATCATGACGGGGGCCTGAGGGAAGCGGTCTCGCGCATCGATACGGTGCTGCCCTCCGTCGACTGCGTCTTCTGCCCGATCGACTGTATCAGCCACGATGCGTGTCTGAGGGTGAAGACCGGATGCAAGAAGTTCGGAAAAACCTTCGTCCCGCTGCGCAATGGCTCGAAGTCGAGCCTGGAGCGCGCGCTGCAGACCATGAAGGAACGCAATGATGAGAGAAGAACGTCCTGACGCAAGCCTGTTCATCGGGCTCCACAAGCTCGCCGAACAGACCGGTGACGGTCTGGTGCCCGAGCTTTATGCGCTGTTGACGCAGAATGAGCCGACGTCCGACATGACGAATGTCGTCACCTTGCGGGACCGCCAACGCCGCGATGTCGAACGTGAGGTTGCATCGGACGCCCCCGCCCGCATTCTCGCCTTCCGCCGATAGGTGGCTGCGAGCTATCCTTCAGAACGAAGGAAGGCTCCGGCGGCGACGATCAGCCAGCCAAGGATCATGGCCGTGCCGCCGGTCGGTGCGGCCATGGGAAAAAGTCCGCTGCTGAGGAAATGCCGCGCGAGCAGGTCACCGGCAAAGACGAGCGTACCGAGGCCGATCACCAAGGCTGCGAGCGTGGCAGTTCTGACCCGCCGACCAACCGCATATAGCGCGACGAGGGCAGGGGCGTGCACGAGACACATCATCGACGCCGTTCCAAGCAGCCGCGTGTCACCCCCATGGCTCGCCGCAGCCGCAAGTGCCACGCCGGCTGCCCCGAAGATGCCGCTCAGAAACAGAATCAACGGCCGCAGATTGTCGAGTCTTTCCAACAGGCTATTCCTTGTTCTGCATATGGTATGCAAGGCGCTCGATCGGCGGCCAGATGATGTCGCGGAGCTTGGGGTTGTCGACCGTTTCGTCCAGAGCACGGCGGAAGCAGAGGAGCCATTCCGCCGTTTCCCCGGGACCGATGGGCGCTGCGAAATGCCGGGAGCGCAGCCGCGGATGCCCGTGCTTTTGCACATACACAGGCGGGCCCCCCAGATAGCCTGTCAGGTAATCGTAAAGCTTGGCTTCGCTGCCCTCCAGGCTCGGGGGATGCACGGCGCGGCAGCGGGCCGCCTCCGGCAGCGTATCCATCAAATGGTAGAAGCGCCGCGTCAGCGCCCTGACGGTCGGTTCGCCGCCGATTGCCTCGTAGAGGGTAACTGTCTCGCCCGACATCCCGGTTCCTGTCCGTTCGCCTTCCTCTAGCCGTCAGGTCGGGGTGAGGCAAGCGCCGGGACGTCGCAGTCAGTCGGGTCCGACATCGGCCTCCTTGGCGGCATCGTCGGGCAGCGAGCCTGTGCCGGGCGTCTTCTCCTTGTCGGTCAGACCCTTGCGGGCGTGCGGCCCTTCGGGGTTCTTGTCGGTCTTGTCGTTGGTCGCCGGCTCACGCTGTTCGATGGCGTCCTGCGCCTGTCTGTCCTTGTTCATCACGGTCTCCTTCCGGTTCCCATCAACCGCATCCCGCCACGCTTGGTTCCGGGCGAGAGAGGTGGTGATTTTTCCGCTGGAGGAGGAACGTAAGACTGAACCGGCGGTTTCAGGGCAGGACGGAGGCGCAATGATGGCCTCGGTCAGATCTGAGGGGACCGCTAAAAAATGCCTTCACGCATACCCGTGCTCGTCGTTGAAGATGAACCCATTCTACGTTTCGATATCGTCGATACGCTCAACGATGCGGGCTTCCATGTCCATGAAGCCGGCAGTGCCACCGAGGCAATCGAGATCCTGACACAGAACACGGGCATCCGCCTCGTCTTCACCGATGTCGACATGCCCGGCGGCATGGATGGGATCAAGTTGGCCGCCTATATCCGCGACCGCTGGCCGCCCTTGAAGATCATCGTCACGTCCGGATACCGGAAGGTCACCCTCGAGGAGATTCCCGCCGAGAGCTGTTTTTTCAGCAAACCCTATGACCCCGCCCGGATCGTCAGCACCATGCACAGGATGCTTGCAAACTAGCGCCCATCGACCGCTTTTCTGCATCAACGAGCCTCAAGCGACTATTTTCGGATGAATTCGTCGACTTTTGCGGCATATCGCAAACTGCTTTTTTAACGTTTGTCTGATGTTCTCCCCTTCAGGGCTGCAAGGTGCCATGAAGGCCGGCGGCAGATGACGCTTGGCCCGGGTGGCATCGAGAGTGTTCCTCCCTCTCTTTCATCCTTGTCGGGCCTTGGGATCCCCAGCGGATAGGCTCGGGAGCAGCTGATGCAGTTCGTGCGTACGTTCATTGCCTTCTTCGATACGAGTTCCGACAGTCTGGAATTCCGGCGCGCTCAGTATGCGGAGCTTTCCCGCCAGGTTCCCCTGATGTACGGCATCGTCGTCATCAACATGGTGATGCTCGCGCTCACGCATGTCGATAGGGCCCCGGCAGTGTTGACGATCTGGCTTCCCGCCGCCTTCGTCGTGATCTGCGTTCTGCGTGCCATCAAGATGATGCGGGCGCGCAAGCGGATCCCCACCGACGAGGTGATCGAGCGGTCGTTGCGAACCGTCGTCTGGCTTGCCTGCACGCTCGGCGCCGCCATTTCCGTCTGGTCACTGCTGCTCTTCGGTTATGGTGATGCCTATGCCAAGAGCCAGAACACCTTCTTCACCGGGATCACAATCGTCACCGTGATCACCTGTCTGAGGCCGTTGAAGCAGGTGGCGCCGGCGATATTCGTGCTCGTCGTGATTCCGACGATCGTCTTCCTCGGGCTTCAGGAGCATGAGGTCTTCCGGGCGATCGCGCTCAACATGCTGCTGGTGATGGGCGGCATGATGGTGGTGATGCAGCGGTCCCACTCCGATTTTCGCCAGCGGGTCGAGAAGGAGATCGAACTTGCCGCACAGCATCGGCAGTTGCAGTCGCTCAACGGGACCATCTGCCAGATGGCGAACGAGGATGCGCTGACGGGACTGGCCAACCGGCGCTGTTTCTTTGAGCGACTCGAGCAGCAGATCGCAGCATCGACTTCCGGCAACGAACCCTTTGCGGTCGGGATTCTCGACTTCGACGGCTTCAAGCCCGTTAACGACATCTTCGGCCACAGTGTCGGTGATCGCCTGCTTCAGGAGGTCGCCTGCCGGCTGTCGTCGAGCCTTCCGGAGAACGCGCTGCTGGCGAGGCTCGGTGGTGACGAGTTTGCATTGATCCTTCTGACCCCTGGCTCCGACGAGGACTTGCAGAAGACCTGCCGGGAGGCGCTGGACGCGCTCGTACCGGCCTTCGTATTCGAGGAGGGGAGCGTCACCGTCTCTGCCACCTGCGGGCTTTCCCGCTTCCCCGAAGCGGGCGGCACCGCCGGCGAGCTCTACGAGAAGGCGGACCTTGCGCTTTACTATCTGAAGCAGAACGACCGCGGTGCGGTCACGATCTTCTCCGACCTGCACGCCGAGGAAAACCGCCAGGCCGCGGCCGTTGCCCATCGGTTACGGGCGGTGGAGAGCGAGGACGTCTTTCACCTCGAGTACCAGCCGATCGTCAACCGCGACGGGCGTGCGATCGGCTTCGAGGCGCTGGCGCGCTGGGATGATGCGGTGCTCGGTCGGGTCTCGCCGGATGTCTTCATCCGCGCGGCGGAGCAGGCAGGGACGATCGGCAAGATCACGATGCCCCTGTTCCGCAAGGCGCTGCAGGCGGCTCGCGCCTGGCCTGATGATGTCAAGCTCTCCTTCAACCTCTCCGCCCGTGACGTCTGCAGCCCGAAGACGATGACAGCGCTGCTCGAGGAGATCGACAAGGCCGGGATCGACCACGGGAGGCTGATCCTCGAGGTCACCGAGTCCGCAATCATGCAGGACTTTTCGCGCGCCACCCTTGCGTTGCAGGCTGCGCGCGAAAAGGGCGTCTGCGTCGCACTCGACGACTTCGGCACCGGCTATTCCAGCCTGAGCTATGTGCGTCGGCTGCCAATCGACCGGATCAAGCTCGATCGTTCCTTCACGCTCGACATCGAACGCGAGCGCGTCGCGCGCGATATCGTCGCAACCATGGCCTCACTCTGCCATAGCCTCGACCTTGAATGCATCGTCGAAGGCGTGGAAACGGTGACGCAGATGCAGATCCTGGCGGCCGCGGGTGTCAGCGGCTACCAGGGCTATCTCTTTTCGCGGCCGATGCCGGAAGAGGCGGTGGGCAGCTATCTCGCCGGACAGGCCGGTCGTGCCAGGCGACCGCAGGCAGTCTGAGCCTCAGATGCCGTTGAGGCCGATGAAGACGAGGGCGCCCGCGCTTGCGGCGACCGCCGTCGCGGCGGCAAGCGGCAGCCAGTAGCGCGCGGGGCCCGCCACGGCAGCCAGCAGCAGCCGCCCGCAGGCGTTCGCCGTCAGGGCGACCAAGACGGCTTGGCCGATCAGCGAAAGCGAAACCTCTGTGCCAGCGAGGCGAAGCGCGCTCAGCACGGCGACATCCACGTCGAAGGCGCCCGATACCGCGGAACTTGCGAGGATGCTCGCCGAGCCGAAGCGGGCGGTGAGGGCGGCGCTTGCCGTGGAGACCGTCGCGAAGGCCGCCGCGAAGACAAGGAGGGCGGTAAGCTCGAATGGATTCCGGGCCTGCCGTTCGGGATCGGCATTCGTCTTCGGAACGGACGAAAGTAGCAGGAAGGCGATGGCAGCGAAGGCCGCGGCGGCGGCGAGAGCGGGCGGCCCGGCGACCTCCAGCGCATGCGGGGCGAGGATCAGCATGACGACGCTGACCCGCAGCACCGACACCATGGCAGCAAGCGCCGCCGCCCCCGACAAGGCCCGTGCGTTACCGCCGCTACTTGCCGTCCGCGCGAAAGCGACCGTGACCGCCGTCGAGGAGATCAACGCGCCGGCCAGCCCGCTCACTACCAGCCCGCGGGCCGGACCGAGCAATCGCACTGCGATGTAGCCGAGATAGGAGAGGCTGGCGGTGAGGACGGTGAAGAACCAGATCTCCCACGGATTGAAGCCGCCCCAGGGATCGATGGCGCGATTGGGCAGGAGCGGCAGGATGATCGTCGTCATCACCGCAAGCAGAAGAGCGGAGCGCAGTTCGATCCAGGTCAGACGCTTCAGCAGCGCATGCAGGACTTCACGGCTGGCAAGCACGGCGGCGAGGGCAGCGCCCCCGGCGGCCGCGGCTCGATAGTCGCCGCTGACGGCGAGACCGCCCAGCGCGAAGACGCAGAGGCCGACGATCACCCTGGTGACGCTGAAGCTCTTCTCGGCGATCGCTTCGCGGGCCTGGAACCAGGCGAAGAGCAGCGAGAAGCCGAGGAAGCCGACGGCGAACACCGCCGCCGTCTGCATGCTTTGCGAGAGCGCCGCGAAGATGCCGCCAAGAAGCCCGGAGATCGCATAGGTGCGGATGCCGGCGGTGCGGCTGCCGGCAGGTTCGTCCCGCTCGCGCCAGCCGCGCTCGAGCCCGACCAGCATGCCGATCGCCAGCGCCACACCGAACCGCAAGATCAGGTCGTCCATCAGCTTCACGCCCACCCATTCCGTTCCCGCATAGCGGGGCCGATGACAGGCGGCAAGGTGGAGGTGGCGGAGCGGCTCAGGAAAACCCGGCCAGCATGGCGGCGAACCGACGGCGCGCGGCGTCGCTTGCGCCAACCATGCGGAGGAGCCGGTTCCTCGTCCAGCGCAGCACCGGGCTTTTCAGGGTCGCCAGCTGCGTCAGCCGGTCGGTCCGGCCGAGGACTTCGCGCGCCGCACCGCGCCGGGAGCCATCATAGCGTTGCAGCGGCTCGTCGTTTTGGGTGTCGATCGCGACTGAGAGCGCTTCGGCAAGGGCAACTGCGTCCCGCAATCCAAGGTTCATGCCCTGGCCACCGGCGGGGCTGTGCACATGCGCGGCATCGCCGACCAGTAGCAGCCGCCTGTCATGAAATGTCTCGGAGAGCTTGTGGTGGACGTGAAAACCCGAGCCCCACAGCACCTCCTCCACGCGTGCTCCCGAACGGGGACCTCTTGCGTCGAGGATTGCCTGGACATCGGCAAGATCAGGTTCTGCCGGCGCATCCGGGTGCTGTGCCACAACGCGATAGCGCCGCTCCGACATGGGCGCGACCACGAGCGTGCCTGCTTCGGAGAAATAGAGCGTCACCTCGTCACTGGCGATCGGCCATTGCATCCGCACGTCGGCGAGCATGAAGGAGCCGTAGGTCTTGCCCGGAAAGCCGATCTCGCCCGCGTCGCGAACGGCGCTTCTCATCCCGTCGGCTCCGACAAGATAGCGGCAGTCGAGGCTGACCTCATCGCCAGCCATGTCGAGTGCGATCCTGAAGCCGTCACCCGCCCTGTCGAAACGACGTAATTCGACAGGTCGCATCACCTCGTGGCCAAGTGCCCGCAGCCGGCCTGTCAGGGTGGCTTCGGTCTCGTCCTGGGGGATCATCAGCGCGTGGCGGTATTTTCCCGGCAATACCGTGAAGTCGATATGAAGGAGTACGTCGTCCCGGTCCCTGATCCTGAAATTCGGCACCTTGATACCCCGAGCCAGAAGATCCCCGGCCACGCCGAGAATTTCGAGCTTTTCCAGTGTCGCGGCATGGACCACCGCAGCACGAGAAGTGTTCTGTGCGTCCGGCAATGCATCGACGATACGGAAATCCACTCCCTTCTGCGCGAGCCCGACTGCCGTGGCCAGCCCCGCCGGCCCGGCACCGACGATCAGGACCTGCGTGGACATCGTGCTCATTGAGCCATCCTCCCGAATATTGTAAACACGTGTTTACTAACCTGCGGGTTCAGGTAAGTCAACGGCTGTTTACAAGAGGTGCAGGATGCGGAATGCAGAGGCGACGCGGGAGAGACTTGTGCAGGCGGCGCGTCGCATATTCTCGGAGCGGGGGTACGAGCGTACGACCGTGCGTGACATCGCCGCGCAGGCCGAAGTCAATCCCGCGCTGATCAACCGCTATTTCGGGGGCAAGGAGCAGCTTTTCGCCGAGGCAGTTTCGGTGGACCTGGCACTGCCTGACCTGAGCGGGCTGGAAAGCGGCCGGATCGGCCCCGCATTGGCCGCCCATTTCTTCCGGCGCTGGGAAGGGGCGGAGCATGACGACCTTCTGCGCACGCTGATCCGCACCGCCGCCACCAATCCCGAGGCGGCCGTCCGCATCCGCGAAATCCTTGGCAGGCAGGTCGCTCCAATGATCAGCCGGGTCGCCGGATCCGAACGTCTGGCCGAGCGCGCCTACCTCGTCGCCACGCAGATCCTCGGACTGGCCTATGCCCGCTACGTGATCAATCTATCCGACGACGACATCGCCCGCGACACGCTGGTCGCCGCCATAGGCGAAACGCTACAACGATACCTGACCGCCCCGCTGCCATAGCGGAGGGGATCTGCTCACTGTGAGAATAATGTCCGACCTGAGAGATAGGTGACATTTCGTACCGGAGACATGGGTAACACTTTTCGACTTTGTCGGGAGGTGTTGATGCCGTGGAGAGAGACTTCGGTCATGGAGGAACGTCTACGATTTGTCGCCCGGCTGCTTGAGGGCGAAGGCATGAGCGAGGTGTGCCGAGCGTTCGGCATCTCGCGCAAGACCGGCTACAAGATCTTCAACCGCTACAAGGATGATGGCCTAGAAGCGCTGACCGATCGATCCCGACGGCCGGTGCGCTATGCCAACCAGTTGCCGGATCCGGTTGAGGCGATGATTGTTCGCCTCAGACAAGAGAAGCCTTACTGGGGTGCCAGGAAGATCAGGGAACTGCTCGTCAAACGGCTGGCCGGCGATGTGCGCATTTCGGCAAAGAGCACCGTACACGCCGTACTCGATCGTCACGGCCTTGTGAGCCAGGCCCGCAAGAGGAACCGGGCGAACAAGGCCGTCGGCACGCAGCTATCGGCGGCACCTGGTCCCAACGATCTCTGGTGCGCCGACTTCAAGGGCGAGTTCAAGCTGGGCAACGGCAATACTGTTACCCCCTGACGATCACCGACCAGCTCTCGCGCTATCTTCTGTGTTGCGAGGCCTTCGAATCGACGCGCGAACAGGGTGTCTTCGAGGCCTTTCGGCGGGTTTTTGCCGAGCGGGGCCTACCGGCCGCGATCCGCTCCGACAACGGCCTGCCCTTCGCCAGTCCCAACGGGCTCTACAATCTGTCAAAGCTCTCGGTCTGGTGGCTCAGGCTCGGCATCGCCCTCGAGCGCATCCGTCCCGGTCACCCGCAGGAGAACGGCCGCCACGAGCGCATGCACCTGACGCTCAAGAAGGAAGCGACGAGGCCGCCGGGCCGCAATATCCTGCAGCAGCAGATGCGTTTCGACGCTTTCGTAAGCGAATTCAATGAAGAACGGCCGCATGAGGCGCTGTCTATGAAGGTACCGGCAGAGCTCTACACCACGTCGCCCAGACTCTATCAGGGCCTGCCGGACATCGACTATCCCTTCCACGATCGCGACGCCATCGTCACCAACTGCGGGCGGCTTTGCGTCCATCGCAAGAAGATCAATATCTCGACGGTGCTGGCCGGACAGAGGCTCGGGCTCAAGGAAGTCGACGACGGCATTTGGCTCGTCAGCTTCATGCACTATGATCTCGGATATATCGACCTGGAGCAGAGAACATTGCAAACCATCGACAACCCGTTCGGCACGAGGTTGTCACCCATGTATTAGGGACAAACCGTTACCTATGTCTCCGGGTCGGACAGAACGTAAATGGCGCACCCGACAGGATTCGAACCTGTGACCTTTGGAATCGGAATCCAACACTCTATCCAGCTGAGCTACGGGTGCTAACCGCCGGCGAGTCTCGCTCGCCGCTCCGATGGCTGGTACTTAACCCAGGATGCGGCCGGCATCAATGCCCATGATTGGTTGGCGCGGAAAATAGATCGCGCGCCTGAACCGGTGGCCGGAGCGCCTCGTACAGGGTCATGATAAGGCCGGTCAGGCGGCCGCAGCCGCGTCTGCGGTCAAGGCGAGCGGGCAATGCCAAGGGGAAGGATGAAGTCTCTGCCATCGGGATACCGTGCCTTGGTCGTCGGCGCGAGCGGCGGGATTGGTGCGGCCGCGGCGGAGCTGCTGCGGGACGAGCCCGGCTGCGGCGGCGTCGAGACGTTGTCGCGCCGCGACGACGGTCTCGACCTGACGGAGGAGGGCACCATTGCCGCTGCCGCTGAAAGGCTGCGTGACGGCGCGCCGTTCGATCTCGTGTTGGATGCGACGGGCGCGCTGACGATCGACGGCATCGGGCCCGAAAAGACCATCCGCGTGCTCGATCCGCAGGCGATGGCGAAACAGTTTGCCGTCAACGCGATCGGGCCGGCGCTCATCTTCAAGCACTTCCTGCCGCTCCTGCGCCGCGATCGCCGGGCGGTCTTCGCGACCCTGTCTGCCCGGGTCGGCTCGATCGGCGACAACCGGCTCGGCGGCTGGATCTCCTACAGGGCCTCGAAGGCGGCGCTCAACCAGATCGTCCGGACCACCGCCATCGAGGCGGCGCGGACGCATCCGCAGGCGGTGATTGCGGCGCTTCATCCCGGTACGGTGACGACGCCGTTGTCGGAGCCTTACGGCGCGGGGCGCGAGCGCCTGTCCCCCGATCATTCGGCGCGGATGCTGCTCGACGTGCTGGACGGTTTGCAGCCGGCCCAGAGCGGGCGGTTCTTCGCCTATGACGGCAGCGCGATCGAGTGGTGACACGATCGGGCAGAAAGGGAAGGGGCTCCGAAGAGCCCCCCATTCATGCCATCATCATTGCACCCGGCCCGGGCGTGGCGCCGGGCGGGCACTTGCCGAGGATGATCATGCCGAGCACCTCGTCCTTGGTCACGTCCTCGGTGCGGGCATGGCCCACCACCTGTCCGTTCTTCATGACGAAGACGCGGTCGGCGAGGTCGAAGACGTCGTGAATGTCGTGGCTGATCAGGAAGATGCCGATGCCTTCCTTCTTCAGCTGCTTGATGAGGTCGCCCACCTGCGCCGTCTCGTGCGGCCCAAGCGCTGCCGTCGGCTCGTCCATGATCAGGATGCGGGCGTCGAAGAGGATCGCACGTGCGATCGCCACCGACTGCCGCTGGCCGCCCGAGAGCGCCTTCACCGGCTCCTTGAATCGCTTGAAGTTGGGGTTGAGGCGGCCCATTACCTCGCGCGCGTTGGCTTCCATGGCGACGTCGTCCAGCGTGCCCCAGGCCGTCTGCAGTTCGCGGCCGAGGTAGAGGTTGGCGGCGGCATCGACGTTATCGGCGACGGCGAGCGTCTGGTAGATCGTCTCGATGCCGAACTTCTTGGCGTCGCGCGGGTTCTTGATGTCGGCGGGCTCGCCGTTGATGAGGATTTCGCCGGTATCGCGGCGATAGGCGCCCGACAGGATCTTGATCAGGGTCGACTTTCCGGCGCCGTTGTGGCCGAGCAGGGCGACGACCTCGCCCGGATAAAGGTCGATGCTGGCATTCTCCACGGCATGGATCCCGCCGAAGGAGATGGAAATATTCCGCATTTCCACGAGCGGAGTGTGTTGGTCCGTCACGATGAAAACTCCTGTTACTTGGCGCGGGCGCGGTAGACGGTGTCGAGCCAGACGGCGAGCACCAGAACCGCACCGACGACGATGCGCTGCAGCGGCGTGTCGATGCCGAGCAACACCATGCCGGACTGAAGGGACTGCATCACCAGCGCACCGAGCATGGCGCCGGCGATCGTGCCCATGCCGCCCGAGAGCGAGGTTCCGCCGATCACGGCGGCCGCGATCGTGTAGAGTTCGTCGAGTTCGCCTTGCGCATTCGTCGCAGCGTTCAGGCGGGCCGTGGAGATGGCGGCAGCGATGGCGCAGAGCACGCCCATCAGCGCGAAGATGCGGACGGTCACCCAGCGGGTCTTGATGCCGGCCAGCTCCGCCGCCTCCGGATTGCCGCCGATGGCAAAGACGTAGCGGCCGAACCGCAGGCGGGTGGCGATGAAGGTCATGACGATGCCGACGCCGATCGCGATCAACACGGGAATTGCAATCCCGTGCGAGATCAGGAGGCCGCCCTCGGGCCAGTCGATGCCGCTGGCATCAGCATAGCGGCGGGCAATGGCGACGGGCCAGTAGTAGCTGTTGGCGACCATGACTGCGCCGAGGACGATCAGGCAGCCGATGGCGCCGATGACGTACTCGGCCCAGATTGGCTTGCGGGGAAAGGCGAAGCGCTTGCGCTGGCGACGTGCATTGATGATCGCGGCGGCAATCGCCAGACAGGCGAGGATTCCCACGATCCAGCTCCAGGTGGCGCCGATCGAGCCGGTCGTGCCGCCACCCATCAGGCGGAAGGTCGGGTCCATCGGCGCGACCGTCTGGCCGCTCGTCACGAACCATGTCGCCCCGCGCCAGACAAGAAGCCCGCCGAGTGTGACGATGAAGGAGGGAACTCCGAGGAATGCGATGATCAGTCCATGAAGCGTGCCGACCATCGCGCCGACCAAAAGCCCTGAGAGGAGCGCCAGCGCCCAGATGGCAGGATGACCGAAGCCCAGCATGTCCGGCAGAATCTGCGCCTGCATGACGCCCATGATCATGCCGGTAAAGCCAAGAATCGAGCCGACCGAAAGGTCGATATTGCGCGTGACGATCACCAGCACCATGCCGGTCGCCATGACGGCGACGGAGGAGGTCTGGACCGTCAGGTTCCACAGGTTGCGTGGCGTCAGGAAAAGTCCGTCGGTCATGACGTGGAAGCCGATCCAGATGATCAGCAGGGCGCCGATCATGCCGAGCAGGCGCGTGTCGATCTCTGTGGCGCGGAAGAAGCGCGTTACCGGGTTCGCATCCGCCTGGCGCGGACCGCTGGTTGTCGTCGTTTGCATTGTGTCGGCCATTCCCGCCGTCCCATCTCTCGGGGGCGCAGCCCGCACTCGACCTGCATGGTGGAGCAAGGGGCGCGCCGTCTCAGGCAAGCGGCCGCAGGACCTGCGACGCCGCCCATGAAAGGGTCCCGACGCTGCAGAACAGCGTCGGGACCCGAACTGCCAACCGGTTTAGTCGCAGGCGGCGACCGAGCCGGCCTTGACACCCTGGCAGGCCTCTTCCTTGCTGATCCAGCCCGCGTCGATGACCACGTTCAGGTTGTCCTTGGTGATCGGCAGCGGGTCGAGGAAGACGGACTTCATCTCGGCGCCCTTCGGTCCGCCGGTGAAGGTTTCGACACCTTCGATCTCGTCCATGGTCTTGCCGCCGGCAAGGGCGAGCGCGATCTCGGCTGCATTCTTGCCGAGTTCACGGCTGTCCTTCCAGACCGAGACGGTCTGCGTGCCCTTGGCGACGCGGTTCAGAGCCGCCTTGTCGGCATCCTGGCCGGACACCGGAACGGAGCCTGCCATGCCCTGTGCGTCGAGAGCGGCAATCGCACCGCCTGCCGTTCCGTCGTTGGAGGCAACGACCGCGTCGACGTCGTTGTTGTTGGCCGTCAGGAACTGCTCCATGTTCTTCTGGGCGTTCTCCGGCTTCCAGCCATCCGTATAGGCTTCGCCGACATTCTTGATCTTGCCGGAGTCGATTGCTTCCTTCAGCACTTCCATCTGGCCGGAGAACAGGAAGTCCGCATTCGGATCGGAGGAGGAGCCCTTGATGAAGACGTAGTTGCCTTCGGGTGCCACCTTGAAGACCTCCTGGGCCTGCATGCGGCCGACTTCCTTGTTGTCGAAGGTGATGTAGAAGGCTTCCGGGTTCTCGATCAGGCGGTCATAACCGACGACCGGAATACCTTCCGCAGTCGCCTTCTCGATGGCCGGGCCGATCGCGTCGCTGTCCTGCGCCAGGACGATCAGTGCGTTCGCGCCCTGCGAGATCAGCGACTCGACGTCGGTGAGCTGCTTTGCGGCGGACGACTGGGCGTCGGCGGAGATGTACTTCGCGCCGGCTGCATCGAGGGCGGCCTTGATCGCGGCTTCATCGGTCTTCCAGCGTTCTTCCTGGAAGTTCGACCAGGAAACGCCGACGACGAGTTCCTGCGCCAGAGCGGCGGTCTGCATGGTGACGACGATGGCTGCACCAGCCATCAGCTTGACGATTGACTTCATGATGTCCTCCCGAATGACGGCGGATGGCCAAAGCCTTCCGTGCTCTCCCCCCGCCAGATTAGCTGCCAGTCAAAGCAGGATCGCTTTTTTCTCGACAGTCGAGAAATTAACTGTCAGAGATTTTCCGGGGAGTCAATGAGGTGGATTGAGTGAAGTCGCCTCTTCGACTATCGGAGGATGAACCCGAAGGAGACGCAGGCGTAGATGCTGGGCAAGTCGAGTACCGAACTGGTCCGGCACCAGAACAGTGCGCTGGTCCTTTCCGCTCTGCGGCGCAGCGGCAGGCTCTCCCACACGCAGCTTGCCGAAGCGACCCGCCTTTCCTCGGCCACCGTCTCCGCTATCACGGCCGAACTCGAGCGCAGCGCGATCATCGAGAAGAGCGAGCAGCAGGCGGCGACGGGGCGCGGGCGCCCGCGGGTGCTCTTCAGCCAGAGGCGCGGTTGCGGCTACGTCATCACCGTCATCGTCTCCTCCGATTCGATCCAGTATTCGCTCGTCGACTATGCCGGCACCCTGCTTGATCGGTTTGCCGAGGCAAGGCGCGGGGCGGCCCCTGAATTCATTGCGGCCATCACGGCCGGGCTGGAGCGTGCGGTGGAGCGTTCGTCTATCGGCCGCGAGCAGGTGCTCCTCGTGTCGATCAGCAGCAAGGGTCTCGTCAGCGCCGACGCGCCGGTGCTCGTCTGGTCGCCCGTGCTCGGTGCCGATGCCGTCGATTTCCGGCTGGCTCTTGGCGCCGGGTGGGGCGGCAAGGTTATCCTCAACAACGAAACCCTGCTGGTTGCAAAGGCGCTGCAGCAGCGTCTTGCCCGGGAGGGCGAGGCGCCTGCGTCGCTGGCGGCGCTTTCGCTCGGCCACAGTATCGGCCTCGGCATCGCACGCATCACCCGCGACGGGGAGACCGAAATCTCGGCGCCGAATTTCGGTCATATGCTGCATATTCCGGGCGGTGCGCTCTGTCGCTGCGGGGCGCGCGGCTGTATCGAGGCCTATGCGGGGTTCTATGCCGTGCTGCGGACGGCGTTCGAGGTGCCGGTGGACACCGTGCCGGCGAAGTTCGTTCCGCTGCCGGAGGTGGACAAGATTGCCCAGCAGGCCCGACAGGGGCATCGCATGGCCGGTTTCGCTTTCCGGCAAGCAGGTATTGCGCTCGGGAACGGCCTGTCGCGCCTCCTCAGCCTGCACGGCCACATGCCGGTCCGTATCACCGGCCCGGGAATGCGCTATTACGACCTGATGCGGGCGGGCGTCGAGGAAGGGCTGGCGCAGACGCATGTGGTGCGCCTGTCCGGCATGCCGCAGCTCGACGTCGTGCCCGATGAGCCGGCACTGGTCTTCGAGGGGCATCTGGGGCTTGCGTTTCAGCGCATAGATCAGGATATCCTCTCCATGCGCGCACCAATCCAGGCGGCCGGAGAATGACGACATGATCGACCTCGACCATCCCTTCTACAAGCCCCTCTGGGCCCGGCTGCTGATCGTCGGCGTCTGTGTCGGCTGGGCCGGCCTGGAATTCTGGAGCGGGGCGCCGGTCTGGGGAATGATCGTCGGCGGGCTCGGGATCTATTCCGCCTACAAGCTCTTCTACGAATTCAACCGCAGGCCATCAGCAGATGCGGCCCAGAAGTCTGCTCAGGAGGAGCGCCAGTAGAGGTCCTTGATGGCGCGATCGATCAAGAGGTTCGCGGTCTTCATCCTCAGCGTCGCATTGTCCCGCAGCGCCTCCGGCACCCGGTCCGGATGATTGTCCTTGGCAAACCGTCTCCGCTTTTCCGCCAGCGTCTCGGCCGTGTCGGTTTGGCTGACGGCCAGTTCCTCGGCAATCTCTGCTTCGGCAAGGCGGAGCAGGTGCGGTGGTGTCGGTTCTTCGGGCGGCTGCTCCGTCACCTGTTCACCCATCGGCTCCGTTTCGGGTTCCGGGATGTCCTCCAGCAGGTCGAGATAGGCGTCGCGGGCGGCGTGGCCCGTCGCCTCCGAATCGGTATCCGCCTCCGTCGTGGCGGCGACGAAAGCCGTCTTCAGCCCAGCCTGCCGAAAGGTGGGCTGGTCCGTCCCGTCCTCATCCTGTTTGCCTTCCTCGTCCAGCCGGGTCAGTACCGACTGGAACAGCGATTGCCCGACCAGCATGCCGTTTCCCCATTTCGGGGAGACAGGATCACACGGAGTTGGCGCCGGGCTTGCGGGCGGGCGCTCGTCACGGCGGATGGCAACTCCCGAACGTGTTTCTTTAACGGCCTGTATACTGGTTCGCTTCTACTGTTCGCGCGTCTGGGTCTGTCTTTGAGTACGGGGGCATTATGAGTGAAATACAGAATCGGGCTGTCCAACTTCTGCAGCTTCAGCATCCCTCGCTCGACAACAAGGCCGCCGATTTTCGCTTCCAGATGCTGAAGGCGTCGCTTCTCCTCTATCGCAGCATCGGTGGCTCGCCGAGCGTCGGCCACGAGCTCGTTCGCGAAGCCTTTGAGACCGATCCCGGCGATGTGGCCGATTGTGTGGGCGAACTGATGAAGGCGATTGCCGCCGTCAGCCATCTGCAGGATCTCGACATGATGCAGGCCGCCTACAACACGCTCGACGTCAGCTTCCGCCGCGTGCTCTCGCTGCAGGCAAAGGTCGCCTGAGGGCCGGTACCTCCGGTGCTGCTCCGCGCCCTCCGGTTCTTCCTGCTCAACCGGGCTGATCCTCACTGTCAGCATTTCTGCTTTGACGTGCCGCCGGTCGGCGACTAGGAAGGCCGTTCCCTCCTTGCCGTCTGCCGGAACTCCTTCATGCTCGACCGCCTGGCTCCGGCCCTCTTCGTCCTTCTCTGGTCCACCGGCTGGCTGGTCGCCAAGTTCGCGGTCGCGCATGCCGATCCGCTGACCTTCATGGCGGCCCGCCATGCGCTGGCGGCGATCGCGTTTACCGGCCTCTGCCTCGCCGTCGGCGCGACCTGGCCTTCAAGCCGCAGGGTGGCTGGCTATGCGATGCTCTCCGGCGTGTTCCTGCATGGCCTCTATCTGGCCGGCGTCTGGTGGGCGATCGGGCAGGGGGTGCCGGCGGGGCTCTCCGGGATCATCGCCGGGCTGCAGCCGCTGCTGACGGCTGCCATGGCGCCGCTGCTGATCAGCGAACGGCTTCGCCCCCGCCAGAAGATCGGCATCGTCGTCGGCTTCGTCGGCATCCTGATAGCCATCTCGCCGCAACTTCTCGACACGTTCGAGAAGGGACTGGCAGGACTGGGCTTCCCCGTGATGGTCAACCTTCTCGCGATGTTTTCGGTCACCTATGGCACGCTCTACCAGAAGCGCCACCTGCAGGAGGGGGACCTCCTGACGATCGCCGTCTTGCAGTTCGTCGGCGCCTTTCTGGTGACGCTGCCACTGGCCCTTGCGTTCGAGGACCTGCGCTTCGACTGGACGGGGGAGGCGATCTTCGCCATGGCCTGGTCGGTCTTCGGCATTTCCATGGGCGCCGTTGGTCTGCTGCTCTACCTGATCCGTCGCGGCCAGGTATCGCGTGCCGCTTCGCTCATCTACCTGATGCCGCCGGTGGTGGCGATCGAGGCCTTCTTCCTGTTCGGCGAGCCGATGACGCTGCCGATGATCGTCGGCACGGTCATCGTCGTCGCCGGCGTCTACATGGTGAACCGCAAGACATAGCGGCACTGTTCTCGGGTCAGGGAACGGGTGTCGGCAAAAGCCGGCACTGGCTAGGCAATGGGTCTCAGCAGTGAAGGAGACCCAGATGCTTGAGAACAAGGTTGCCATCATCACCGGCGCGTCCAGCGGAATAGGGCTTGCCGCCGCAAGGCTGTTCGCGGCCGAGGGCGCGGCGCTCGTCCTCAACGCCCGCCGGCAGGAGAACCTCCAGGCGGTGGTCGAGGAGATCACGGCTGCCGGCGGGCGTGCCCATGCCGTTGCTGGCGACGTGGGCGAGGACGAGACGCATCGAAGAATGATCGAGGCGGCGCGTGACATGTTCGGCGGCCTCGACATCGCGTTCAACAACGCCGGCTCGGTCGGACCGTATAAGCCGCTTGCCGACGTGATGCCGGAGGAATGGGGAGAGGCTCTCGCCGTCAACCTCACCGGCGCCTTCCTCGGCGCAAGACGGCAGATACCCGCCATGCTCGAACGGGGGGGCGGGTCGATTATCTTCACCTCCACCTTCGTCGGAACAAGCGTGGGCATTCCCAACATGGGGGCCTATGCGTCGGCCAAGGCCGGCCTGATGGGATTGGTGAAGGCGATCACGGCCGATTACGGCTCCCGCGGCATTCGCGCCAATGCGCTCCTGCCGGGAGGCGTGGATACGCCAGCCGCTGGCGATGCGGCACAGAAGGAATGGGCGGCCGGCCTGCACGCGCTGAAGCGAATCGCCCAGCCGGAGGAGATCGCGCGGGCGGCGCTCTTCCTTGCCGGACCGATGGCGAGCTTTGTTGCCGGCACGGCACTGTTTGCCGATGGAGGCAATGCAGCGGTCAAGTAGCGAAACAGAAAGAGGCCGCGATGGCGGCCTCTTTCGTATCATCTGGCCGAGCGGACCACTCAGGCCGGACGGCGGCTGCGGCCTTCGTTGCCGCCGCCGAAGCGAACCGGACCGGGGTTGCCGCTGGCCTTCTGGGCCGGGCGGCCATGGCCGTTGCGGCTGCGCTGGTTGCCGCTCTCGTGGGCACCGTGAGCTGCCGAAGCGTTGCCCTTGCGGTGGTCCTTGCGGGCCGGGCGGTTGGCCTGAGGCTGGGCGCCCCGCTCCTGGCCATCACCGCGCCCTTCGCCGCCTTCCGACTGGAAGAACGGCTTGCGGGCCGGACGCTTGCGCTGCTGCGGGCGTCCTTCACCACCGGCCGGCTGGCCGTTGCCGCGACCGCGATTACCGCCGCGGCTGTTGTTGTTGCCGCGTGCCGGGCGATTGAGCCCCTCCGGGCGCTCGCCGGAGGCCGTGGCGATCTCGATCCCCATCAGCTTCTCGATGTCGCGCAGCAGCCCGGTTTCTTCTGACGTGCAGAAGGCGATCGCGATGCCGTCGCGACCGGCGCGTGCTGTACGACCAATCCGGTGGATATAGGCATCCGGGACTTCCGGCAGGTCGTAGTTGAAGACGTGGGTGACATCGGGGATGTCGATGCCGCGGGCAGCGACGTCGGTCGCGATCAGCGTCTGGATCTCCCCGTCACGGAAACCCTTCAGTGCCCGCTCGCGCTGGCCCTGGCTCTTGTTGCCGTGGATGGAGGCAACCGAATAGCCCACCTGGTCGAGATGCTTCATCAGCTTCTCGGCTGTATGCTTGGTGCGCATGAAGACGATCGCCCGGCCACCGGCATTGGCGGTCAGCGTCTTCTTCAGGAGCTCGGTCTTGTCGTTCTTGCCGCCGACGAAGTGCACGTACTGCTCGACCTTGTCGGCAGCCTTGCCCGGAGGCGTCACCGACACCTGGATCGGATCCGTCAGGTAGTCGCCAGCCAGTTCGGCAATCGCCTTCGGCATGGTCGCCGAGAAAAGCAGGGTCTGGCGCTTCTTCGGCACCATCTTGGAGATCTTGCGAAGGTCGTGGATGAAGCCGAGGTCGAGCATCTGGTCGGCCTCGTCGAGGACGAGATAGCGGACGGTGGTCAGGCCGATCGCCTTGCGGGCAATGAGGTCCAGCAGGCGCCCGGGCGTTGCGACGAGGATGTCGGTGCCCTTTTCCAGCATCTGCTGCTGCTTGTTGATGGATGCGCCGCCGACCACCGAATTGACCTTCAGCGGCATGCCACGGACATAAGCCTTCAGGTTGACGGCGATCTGGTTCACCAGTTCGCGAGTCGGTGCGAGGATCAGAGTACGCGTCGTGCGGTTGTCGGGACGCTTGGGGTCCTTCGACAGCATCTCGATGAGCGGCAGGCCGAAGGCGGCCGTCTTGCCGGTGCCGGTCTGGGCGAGACCAATGAGGTCGCGGCCCTGGAGAAGATGCGGGATAGCCTCAGCCTGGATCGGCGTCGGAGTGTCGTAGCCCAGGGTGGAAAGGTTGGCTACGAGCTGCTTGGCGAGGCCAAGCTCATGGAAATTCGTCAAGTCGAATACCTTTTCGGGGCGCCAAAAGCGCACGACCGGCTACGGCACCATGCCGTCCGGTTTGCCCTTGGCGTCAAGAACCCCGCGTGAAGTGGGAACTTGTGTGTTGGAAATTGCTTCCCAGCGCGTAAACCCTCGGGAGCGAGGGCGATCTGTCTGTGCGCCTTGTTCCTTCTTCGCGAACCTGTGTCGCAGGGCCAGCTCACGCGGCGGCCGGAAGGTGAAAGCTGAGCCTCATTTGGTGGATGAGTGGTCGAAAGTCAAGCTGCGATTTCGCAACCGCAAAAAGAAGGGCCCGCACCGGAGTACCGGACGCGGGCCTTTCGAACTGCTGATGAATGGATCAGTAGCAGACGCGGGCGCGATAGGCTTCGCCCCATTCATTCTCCACCCATTCGTAGTGGCAGCGTGGTGCCGCGCGATAATAGGTGCGGCGGTAGACGGGCCGCGGAGGGGGCGCGTATTCGTATTCCGGCTCG
Organism: Pseudorhizobium banfieldiae; assembly: GCF_000967425.1. Lineage (NCBI taxonomy): Bacteria > Pseudomonadati > Pseudomonadota > Alphaproteobacteria > Hyphomicrobiales > Rhizobiaceae > Pseudorhizobium > Pseudorhizobium banfieldiae. Next base: position 2,426,289 of record NZ_FO082820.1, on the reverse strand, counting down.
ACGTAGACGCGGCGCGGCTGGGATGCGATGGCGCCGCCGATGATCCCGCCGGCCAGGCCTGCCGCGACACCAACCCAGACGTCGTCATTGTGGCGCCCGCCGGCCTGGGCCGCAGGCGCGGTCGAAATCATTGCGCCGGCCAATGTCAGCGCGACCAGACCCGCAGAAGCACTTTTCTTCAGTATCGACATTTCTCGTTCCTCTCCCTTTCCGGGCACGTCAGGAGCCTCAACTATGATGGTGGCAGTTTGATGGAATTCTAATGAACGCAGGCTGAACGGCTGGTTCAGGAACATCTACCGTTCGCTCCGAATTGGCCCTCGGGCATCGGTGGCGGTCGTGAAGGCGCTGGAGTTGACAAAAAGCAACGAAAATTGCCCCGCCAGCCGGCGCGGGAAGAGGTTGTTAACCCTAACCGTGATGAGATTGCCGAATCGGAGGATAGAGAGATCGCTGCGGCGCCGGCCGGATGCGGTTGGAGCGGAAGACGGTGGAGATGCATGGCAAACTCCTGATGACGGCCTGCGCGCGGATCGAGGATCTGCGCGAACCGGCGTTCATCAAGGACAGCACGCTCAATTATGTTGCCGTCAACAGCGCCTATGCGGCGCTGTCCGCGATGATTCCCGATGATTTCGTCGGACAGTCCACCCATGATGACATGGCGGGTCTCTCTCAGCCGGATCGCAAGGAGCGGGAGTGCCGGGCGCTCATCTTCGGCACCGAAGAGATCGTTCACTGTTTCGATGCGTCAGGAGCGCTGCGCCACGAGATCATGATCGAGCGTTTCGTGACGGAAGACGACCGGACCTATCTCTTCGGGACCTTCCTGCCGGCGGGGGAGCCGGGCAGGGTGCCGATGCCTGAACCGAAATCTGGGGGAGGAAAGACGATGAGCCAAGGCGGGGATGAGCAGGACCTGCAGCTGGAGGATGCGCTGGACCTTCTCGATGTGGGGATCGGCATCTACGACGAGACGGACACTCTGGTCTACTACAACGCCCAGCTGATCGACTTCTTCGATTCGTTCGACGTGCGTCTCCAGATCGGCGTGACGTTCACGCAGATCTGCGAGCAGGTCTACGACAAGAGCGTTCGCAACAGCCCCCGCCTTGCCGGACGCGAGCCCCCGGAGCGGACCGCATGGGTGCGCGACAGGGTTGCGACATTCCGTTCTCCCTATTCGGAAAGCATCGAACAGCTTGCCGACGGCCGCTGGCTGAAGAGCGTCAACAAGCGCCTCGACAACGGCCTCGTCATCACACTCCGGTCGGATGTCAGCGATTTCAAGGAGCAGGAGCACCTCCTGCGCAAGAACATTGGCGAAACGGAAATCCTGCGGGCCGTTCTCGAAGACCTGCCCGTAGCGGTCTTCATGCGCGACAGCGAGCAGCGGCTCGAATTCGTCAACGCGGCCTATGAGCGGATGTTCGGCGACAAGCGTGAGAACATTCTCGGCAAGACCGACGCGGAAATGTTCCCCTGGAAAGCCGAACGCAGCCAGAGCGAGAACGACAGGATTCTGGCCGATGGCGAGGTCGCCGAGAAGGCGGAAGACAAGGCCTTTCCCGACGGGCGCGTCATTCCGGTCATCACGCGGCAGATGCGGGTCGTGGATGCCGACGGCCATCCGCACCTGGTCGGTTCGATTACAGACATAACGCCCTACAAGGAAGCCAAGGAGCACGCCGAGAAGCTTCGGGAGGACATGCAGACGATCCTGCACGGCATTCCCGTCGGCATCGGCATCCTCGACAAGGACTTCGTCTTCGAATCCGCCAATCCCGCCTTCTACGGCTTCTGGGATGCCGGCGAGCAGTTCGATCTCGTGGGCCGTTCCTACCGGGATTTCCTGAAGGTCAATTACGACCACGGCATCTACGGGGATACCGACAAGAGCTTCGAGGAAATCTACGAGCAGCGCATCGCCAACCTGACGAAGGATGGCGAGCGGCCGCCGATCGAGGTCCGTAGCGCCCAGGGCCGCATAATCCTGATTTCCGGCACGAAACTGTCCGGCGACAAGCTGCTGCTCAGCTATACGGACATCACCGCCATCCGCAAACGCGACGAGGAGGTGCGCGCGGCTCAGCAGGCGCTCGACCGGCAGGGCGCGCTCATGCGCGAGGCCACGGGGGCGATGTCGCAGGGCCTGCTCATCCTGCATGACGGCGTGATCATGTTCTCCAACAAGTCACTGCCGGCGATGCTGGAAATCCCGGAAAGCCTTGGCGCGCCGGGGTCGCTCTGGCGCGATGTCTTCCGCTATTGCGTCAAGCGCGGCGATCTGGGTCCTACCGACGAGGCGATGGAGATCCTGCGGCTCTGGGAGGAGAATGTCAGCCAGGGCAATTCCGTGGAGGCAACCTTCCGGATCGAGGGCCGCAAGTGGATCAATGTCGAGGCCAATCTCAGTGGCGACGACCATTGGCTGGCCGTCTTCACCGATGTCACCGACGTGAAGGAACGCGAGGCAGAACTGACCCGCCTGGTCGAACGCGCCGAAGCCGCCGATCGCGCCAAATCGGAATTCCTTGCCAATATGAGCCACGAGATCCGCACGCCGATGAACGGCGTGCTCGGCATGGCCGAACTGCTGGCGAAATCCGACCTCGACACACGCCAGAAGACCTTCATCGACATCATCGTCAAGTCCGGCAATGCGCTCTTGACGATCATCAACGACATCCTCGACTTCTCCAAGATCGACGCCGGCCAGATGAAGCTCCGCAAGGCGCCCTTCGATCCGGTCGAGGCGATCGAGGATGTGGCGACGCTCCTGTCGTCTTCCGCCGCGGAAAAGGACATCGAGCTCATCGTCCGTGGCGATGCCTCCGTGAAGGAGACGGTGCTCGGCGATGCCGGTCGCTTCCGCCAGATCATCACCAACCTCGTCGGCAATGCGGTAAAGTTCACCGAGAAGGGGCACGTCTTCATCGACCTCCACTCGGAAGCCGTCAGCGATACCGACATGATGCTGACCGTGCGGATCGAGGATACCGGGCTCGGCATTCCCGACGAGAAGCTGAAGTCGGTCTTCGAGAAGTTCTCGCAGGTCGATACCTCCTCGACCCGCCGGCACGAGGGAACGGGGCTCGGCCTTGCCATTACCGCCGGCCTTGTCGAACTCTTCGGCGGCCATATCGAGGTGACGAGCGAGGTCGGCAGGGGATCGGTCTTCACGGTACACCTGCCGTTCCCCGTCGTCAGCGAGCGCGGTACCAACACGGTTCTGCCGATCAACACCGCCGGCGCACGGGTGCTGGTGATCGACGACAACGCCGTCAACCGTCGCATCCTGACGGAACAGCTGACCATGTGGGGCTTTGATACCGTGGCCGCCGATGGCGGTGCCGAGGGACTTGCCTTCATGAACGAGGCGTCACGCCTCGGGCTCGTGATCGATGCCGTCGTGCTCGACTACCACATGCCGGAGATGAACGGCCTGGATGCCGCCCGCCATATCCGCGCCGACCGCAGGTTGGACGACCTGGGGATCATCTTCCTCACCTCCATGGACATGGCCGGCGACGAAAACCTCTTCGCGGAACTGAACATCCAGGCGCACCTCATGAAGCCGGCGCGTGCCAACCTCCTGCGGGCTACCATCATCGACGTCGTGCGCTCCGTACGGATGAAGCGCCGCACCGCGCCCGTTACGGCTGCCGCGCAGGCAGTTGCCGCACCGCAGCTGGTCCTGCCTGTCGAAGGCGCGGCGTCCACGCCCGTCGTCCGCTCGCTGCCCGCGCTCGACGTGCTCGTGGCCGAAGACAACGAGGTCAACCAGATCGTCTTCACGCAGATCCTGCAGGGAACCGGCTGGCGGTTCGAGATTGTCGAGAACGGCGCCAAGGCCGTCGAGGCGTGGCAGGAAAAGGATCCGGCACTCATCCTCATGGACGTTTCCATGCCGGTCATGAACGGTCACCAGGCGACGCAGAAGATCCGCGAGCTGGAGAAGCAGGCTGGTGGCCACGTGCCGATCATCGGCGTGACGGCCCACGCGCTTGAAAGCGACAAGGAACTCTGCCTTGCTGCCGGCATGGATGACTACATGTCGAAGCCGATCAGCCCGGAACTGCTGGAGCAGAAGATCAAGGCCTGGCTGGGGGAGACATCCACCTCGGCTTCTTCCGGATGACGGGTGGCGGCACCGGATGATCCACAACGAGCGTACGAAGCTTACCGCGAACTGGTTGAATGCCATGGCATCCGGCGTGATCATAACCGGTGTGGTCGCGCCCTCAATCGCGGTGCTGTTTCAGCTCAGCATGGGGATCGGGGTTAGCCCGTTGCTGCTGGTTGCGGCCAGCGGCGTTTGGCTTTCCTCCGGAATTGCACTACATTTGCTTGGGCGAAAAGTTCTCGGGAGGCTCATGTGAGCTGGTTCACTGCCTACGCTTTCTTTGGCATGCCGCTGATTGCCCTGGCAGTCGGTGTCGGCGTTTATTACTTCACCGCTCCCGGCAATCGTCAGGGCATTCATCCCGGCGAGTAGAACTGCGCCTTCCTACTTCCGTCCGCACAGCATTTCGCGCTTCCCTGCAAAGCCCGACCGTCGCTCAACCGTGAAGCCCGCTGCCTGCAGGTTGCGGCGGACGAAGCCTGCCGCGGCATAGGTGGCGAAGCTTCCGCCTTCGACGGTGCGGTCGTAGACCGCCTGCATCAGTTCCGGCGACCACATGTCAGGATTGCGCGACGGCGCGAAGCCGTCGAGGAACCAGGAGTCGAACTGCGCTGGCGCAGCCATGACGCCCTCCAGCGCGGGATCCACGACGACCGTCAGGCGCGTCTGGGCATCGGCGGCGATCTCCAACCGTCCCTGCGGCGCCGCGGGCCATGCCGCCGTCAGCGCCTGCCGCTCGGCATTGATCTCCGGCCAGTGCGACAGTGCCCGGTCCAACTCCTGTGCCTGCATCGGGTAGAGTTCGAACGAAACGAAGTGGAGGGTGGAGCCCGGGCATCGCTGAAGCTTCCACTGCCGCCACGTCTCGCAGAAGTTCAGCCCCGTGCCGAAGCCGAGTTCGCCGATTCGGAAATCGCCGCCGGCCTGCCATCGATCCGGCAATCCGTTGCCGGCGAGAAAGACGTGGCCGCATTCGAGCCGACCGTCGCTGCGGCAATAAAAGTGGTCGCCAAACTGGGTGGAAAAGGGCATATCGCCCTCGTGCCACTGAAGGCCCTTGTCACCATTTTCGGAAATGTCGTCGCTCATGGCCAATGCCGATAGTCCCGCCGGTGGGGCCGGTCAATCGCTTCCCGCTTCTGCCGACCTCGTCATCCTCGGAGGAGGAGTCATGGGACTGTGGGCAGCTGTGAAAGCGGATCGGCTCGGCATCCCTACGCTTCTCCTTGATGCAGGTCGAACTGGGGGCGGGGCGAGCGGCGGGCTCCTCGGTGCGCTGATGCCGCATACGCCGGATCGCTGGAACGACAAGAAGCAGTTCCAGCTCGAAGCGCTCGTCTCGCTGGAGGAAGAGGTCGCGCGGCTGGAATCGGAGACGGGTCTTTCGACCGGCTATCGCCGCTCCGGCCGCCTGATCCCGCTGCCGAAGCCCCACCTGCGGGACATCGCCGTCCGCAATGCCGAGGAGGCGCGGGAGAACTGGACCACCTCTGGGCGGAGCTTTCGCTGGCAGGTCCTGGACAACGCGCTCGATGCCGGGTGGCCTGACGCGGCGGCCTGCGAGGCCGGCCTCGTGCACGAGACCCTGTCCGGCCGCATTTCGCCACGCCTCCTGACAGCCGCGCTGCAGGCCCGACTGGAGCTGTCGGATCACGTACAGGTCGCAGAGAATGCCGCTGCTGAGCGGATCGATCCGAAGGCGCGGCTGGTGCATCTTTCCGGCGGGACAAGTATCGCTTTCGGCCACTGCATCGTCGCGACGGGTCCCCAGTCGTTTCCGCTCCTGCAGGCAATCGAACCGGCCGCGAACCGTCCGCTCGGGCGTCCGGTAAAGGGGCAGGCGGCACTCCTGCGGGCCGATATCGATCCGACCCAACCGGTGGTCTTCCTCAACGGCCTCTATGTCGTGCCGCATGACGACGGAACGGTTGCGATCGGCAGTACGAGCGAAGAGGAGTTTGCCGATGCCGTCACCACCGACGGCAAGCTCGACGACCTGCTGGATCGCGCGCGCCAACTGGTACCCGGCCTGCAGGAAGCCACGGTGCTCGAGCGTTGGGCGGGGCTTCGCCCGAAGGCGATCGGCCGCGAGCCCATGGTCGGCCCCCATCCGGACCATGCCTCCCTCGTTGCGCTGACGGGCGGCTTCAAGGTGAGCTTCGGGCTCGCCCACCGGTTGGCCGATGCCGCACTCGCGGGCGTGGCTGGCAACCCGGTACCGTTGCCGCCGTCCTTCGTGTTTGCGGATCATCTGCGGCTGGCGCGGGACCCATCCTGAGGCTCAGGAATCTGCCATCTCGACAGAGGGTGGAGGGCTGGCTACCGTCAGACTTCTTTTTCGCAAGGTGATTTGATGTCGTCGAAGGACTACCCTCGCAATCTCGTCGGTTATGGCCGCAACCCTCCCGATCCGAAATGGCCGGGCGGCGCCCATGTCGCCGTCCAGTTCGTGATCAACTACGAGGAGGGCGGCGAAAGCTGCATTCTCGACGGGGATCCCGCCTCGGAAAATCTGCTGTCCGAAATAGTCGGTGCGCAACCCTGGCCAAACCAGCGCAACCTCAACATGGAATCGATCTACGAATACGGTTCCCGCGCCGGCTTCTGGCGGCTGTGGCGCATGTTCACCGAGCTCAAGGTGCAGACGACGGTCTACGGTGTCACGCTTGCCATGGCGCGCAACCCGGAAGCGGTCGCGGCGATGAAGGAAGCCGGCTGGGAAATCGCCAGCCACGGCTACCGCTGGCTCGAATACAAGGACTTTCCGGAGGACAGGGAGCGCGAGCATATACGCGAGGCGGTCCGCCTCCACACGGAGCTGACGGGCGAGCGCCCTCTCGGCATGTACCAAGGCAAACCGTCTGACAACACGCTTAGGCTCGTCATGGAGGAGGGCGGTTTCCTCTACTCCTCCGACTCCTATGCCGATGATCTGCCCTACTGGGTGCCGGGGGTCGAATGGAAGCCATTCCTGATCATCCCCTATACGCTGGAAACCAACGACATGCGCTTCGCAACGCCCCAGGGCTTCAACTCCGGCGATCAGTTCTACACCTACCTCAAGGATGCCTTCGACGTGCTCTACAGGGAAGGCCAGGAGGGTGCGCCGAAGATGATGTCGGTGGGCCTCCACTGCCGCCTCGTCGGTCGCCCCGGTCGCGCCGCGGCCCTTCGCCGCTTCATCGAATACGTGCTCTACCACGACAAGGTCTGGATTCCGCAGCGGATCGAGATCGCCCGCCACTGGCACGAACATCACAAGCCAGGAGATGCCTCATGACCGCCCGCGAGGATTTCATCGCCCGCTTCGGCGGCGTGTTCGAGCATTCGCCCTTCATCGCGGAGCGCGCCTATGACCGCGGGCTGATCTTCGTACCGCTGACGGCAAGGGGTGTGCATCAGGCAATGGTGTCGGTCTTCCGCGAGGCTTCGCAGGAAGAGCGGCTCGCTGTCCTGCGGGCGCATCCGGATCTCGCGGGGAAGCTCGCCATTGCCGGTGAACTCACCGAAGACAGCCGTCAGGAACAGGCGGGCGCCGGCCTTGATCGCCTGAGCCCGCAGGAGCATGCGCGCTTCACCGAACTCAACACCGCCTATACGGAGAAGTTCGGCTTCCCCTTCATCATCGCCGTGAAGGGGCTCGACAAGGACGACATCCTCGGCGCCTTCGAGCGCCGCATCGGCAACAGCCTCGAGGAAGAGTTCGAGACTGCGTGCGCCCAGGTGGAACGCATCGCCAGCCTTCGGCTTGCGGCACTCTTGCCGGAAGGTTGAGCAGCTTTCCTCAACTCGCTTCCCTGCCTATATTGAGGAGGCATATCGAGGTGATGCCATGAGACCGTCCGAAGTCCTGGAGAAGAACCGCGAGGCGATCCGTCGGATCGTAGCGCGACGCAGTCTGTCGAACCCGCGCGTATTCGGTTCGGTCCTGCGCGGGGAAGACGTGCCGGGCAGCGATCTCGATATCCTCGTGGATCCGTCGCAAGACACCAGTTTACTTACTCTGGGCGGTTTGGAAGGTGATCTCTCCGAGGCGCTCGGCATCCGGGTCGATGTGAAGGTCCCAGGCGATTTTCCGCCAGCGGAACGAGCACGCATCGTGAGCGAAGCGGTCGCCATATGAGCGATGAACGACTTCACGTTTATATCGGGCGAATGCTCTCAGCTGCAGAAAAGGTCATCTCCTATACACGGGAGATGCAGCGAGAAGCGTTTTTGGCGGATCAACGAACGCAGGATGCCGTGATTGCCAACATCATGGCCATCGGCGAATGTGCCATAAAGGTTTTGGAGCGGTATCCGCAATTCATTGCGGAGCATCCCCAAATCGCTTGGATTGACATCCGCAACATGCGGAACCGTATCGCGCACCAATATTTCCAGCTCGATGTGGATACCATCTGGCAGACCGCCAATCAGGTGATGCCTGAGTTTATCGAGCAGCTCGAGTCTCTTCGCCATTGGCGTCCGCAGGGGGAATAGCCCCAGACGGATAGCTCCTTCCCACCTCGAAGCCCGTCGCCTATAATCCGGCAACGAGGGGTTCAGAATGAGACCGTCCGAAGTCCTGGAGAAGAATCGCGAGGCGATCCGCGAAGCGACGAAGCGCTTTAACGCGGCGAACCCGCGCGTCTTCGGTTCCGTGGCGCGGGGGGAGGACAAGGATGGCAGCGATCTCGATATTCTCGTCGACGCACTGCCGGGTATGACATTGCTCGATCTTGGCGGCCTGCAGCATGAACTCGAGCAGCTTTTTGGTGGAACGAAGGTGGACGTAGCCACTCCCGGCGCTTTGCGCGACAGGATGCGCGATCGGATCATGGCGGAAGCAAAAGCCATATGACTGCTGATCGCTTGGCGGGCTACATCGCGCAGATGAATGAGGCGGCGCTCAAGGCAAGCGACTTTCTCTCCGGCATGGGGTATGACGCTTTCGCTGCAGACGAGCGGACCCAGATGGCTGTCGGAATGACACTCGTTTTGATCGGTGATGCGGCCGCGCGGATCATGCAGCACTACCCTGATTTCCCAGTTGAGCATCCCGAGATCCCTTGGAACAAGATCAAGGGCATGCGCAATGTCGTCGTGCATGACTACTACGAGCTTGATCTGCCGGTTGTCTTTGAGACAGTACAGAAGGCATTGCCGGACCTGGTTATCCAACTTGACGCCCTTCGCCACTGGCGCCCGCAAGGCGAATGACCATGCCACAGCATCTCCAGATCCAACTCCTTACCAAAGCCGCCTTCGCCCCTTTCGGTGATGTCATTGAGGCCGACCCCGCCACGGTCCGCCTCATCAACAACGGCACCACGGAGCGCTTTCACCGCCTCGGCACAGTCGAGACGGATGGCGCGGGCGCCATCATCAGTCTGTTTCGCGGCCAGCCGCGGCAGTTCCCCTATGCAATCGACATGATGGAGCGGCATCCGTTCGGCAGCCAGAGCTTTCACCCGCTGTCGGGACGGCCCTTTCTCGTGGCGGTGGCGGAGGATGTCGGGAGCCGTCCTGGCGAACCGAAGATATTCCTCGCCCGCGGCGACCAAGGGGTCAACTACCGCCGCAATGTCTGGCATCATCCCCTGATGGTGATCGGATCGCCCAGCGACTTCCTGGTCGTCGACCGCGACCGGCCGGAAAACAATCTCGAAGAATTGTTCTACGACACGCCTTACTTGATCTCGGAGCCAATCCCATGACCGGCCTTACCACCCATGTCCTCGACACCGCCCGCGGCGTGCCAGCCAAGGGGCTGAAGATCGATCTCTATCGTGTCTCGGGGGATGTCCGCGAGAAGGTGAAGAGCGTCAGCACCAATTCCGACGGCCGCGTGGATGACGGCCCTATCCTCGCCGACGATACGTTCAAGGCGGGTGAATACGAGTTGGTGTTCCATGCCGGCGATTACCTGCGCATGACCGGCCACTCCCTACCGGAGCCTGCTTTCCTCGACGTCATCCCGATCCGCTTCGGCATCGCCGATACTACGGCGCACTACCATGTGCCGCTGCTGCTTTCCCCCTTCGGTTATTCCACTTACCGCGGCAGCTGATCGATCTTCGGATGGCGATCGAAACGTTTCGGAAACCATAGGCGAGGATACTGCGCCGGAATCGATGAGAGGTTCTGATGGCCAGTTCCAGACGGAAGCCGCAGCGCAGAAGCGGCGGCAGGAAGAAGCGTACCGCAAGCGGCCGCGGCGGGTCCACATGGCTCTGGGGTGGAGCGCTGATCGCGCTCGTCGGAGGGATCGCCGCTTACGACAACTCTGCTGATCTGAGGCGCTTTGCAGGCAATCTGACGGGCGGCGTGGAGCAGAAGGTTGCAGCCCGACCATCGCCCTCGAAGGCGCAGCAGAAGCCGGCGTCGAAGGACCCCGCTACTGTTCGGCCGGCTGCACCCGTTCCACCGCGCGGCCTCGCCTCGAAGGAAGAGAAGCGGCAGGGTGCGCCCCAGCGCCAGGATGCGCTGCAGACGGCAGCCATCACCCCACCGGCGCCGATCGGCCGTCCGGCCCCGCAGCGTCCGGTACCCGCTGCCCTCAAGCGCGATGGGCCTTCCGTCACTCTCGGCCGCCACCAGACCAAGTTCTACCTTTGCGGCACCGCCAAGCAGGATGACTGCGTCATCGCTGGCGACAGCTTCATGTTCCATGGCGAGAAGATCCGCCTTGCGGGGATAGAGGTGCCCGATATCGACAAGCCCCGCTGCGAGGCGGAGCGGATCAAGGCAAGCGATGCGGAACTGCGGGTGCGGGCCTTTCTCGACTCTGGTCCCTTCGAACTGGTCGCTGCCGGAGCCGATGATGCCGATAGCAAGGGCCGCAAGGTACGCGCCGTGATGCGCAATGGTGTGTCGCTCTCCGACGTGCTGGTGCGCGAGGGGCTGGCCCGGAAACCCGGTGCGCCCGGTGGCTGGTGCTAGCGACATTCGTGTGCTCTGCTTCGCGGCGGGCGTGCTTCAGGCGGAGCGGGAGCCAAGCCTGTTGGGGCTGTCCTGGAGTTTCGCAGTACGGTAGCTGTTCAACCGCCGTGAAAGGGGTTCTCCATGGATGCCGCATTTGGTCAGTTGCTGCATGTTACGACCCGCGCCATCGAGGTCGCAGGCGTGGCGGTGATCGTCATCGGAATGTTCTTCGCGGCCTTCAACTTCCTTAGGGCGAGATCGCGCGAGGGTGCCTATCATGAGCTGCGCGCCACGCTTGGCAGAGCCATCCTGCTGGGCCTGGAGCTCCTGGTGGCGGCGGACATCATCAACACCGTGGCCATCGAGCCGACCCTCGACAGCCTCGCCGTGCTGGCAGGCATCGTGCTGATCAGAACCTTCCTGAGTTTTTCGCTGGAGGTGGAGATCGAAGGAAAGTGGCCCTGGCAGCAAGCCAAGCCTTCATCCGGTCAATCCTCGGGAAGTTCCGCTCGGACCGAGCTTGTCGATCGTCCGCACTGAGACCTTCCGGGCAACCTCCACCGACCCCTGCCGGCCTGGTCTTTCCCTTGCTGATCCCCTGCTTCAGGAACCTTTCGATTCCTCATGGATTCTGGAGGCGATGCAGTCTCAGGAGGAATGCGAGATGAGCCAGACAAACCGTGGTCGCGCACAGGACAGGGCCCGCGTCGCCGCCGGCCAGGATCATGAACTGCGCTATGAAGCCGACAAGGAAGGCGTGTCGAAAGCCGACGTCAAGGACGCCGTGCATGAGGTCGGCAACAGCCGAAACAAGGTAGAGCAGAAGCTGGAAGAGGGCCGCTGAAGCAGTCCTCGCTCATGATGCGGCTCTGGCGCCGTCAGAACCGCGTCTCGGCGATCACGCTGCGGTCCACCGTCTGGATGTCCCGCTTGCCGCAGAGCGCCATGGTCACGTCCATCTCCTTTCTGATGATCTCCAGCGCCGTCGTCACGCCGGCCTTGCCCATGGCTCCGAGCCCATAGAGATAGGGGCGGCCGATATAGGTGCCGCGGGCGCCAAGCGCCACCGCCTTCAGCACGTCCTGGCCGGAACGGATGCCGCCATCGAGATGCACCTCGATCTTGTCGCCGACAGCGTCTACGATGCGCGGCAGCATGCTGATCGATGACAGCGCACCGTCCAACTGCCGGCCACCGTGATTGGAAACGACGATCGCGTCCGCGCCGCTCTCGGCCGCCGCCCGCGCATCTTCCTCGTCGAGGATGCCCTTGAGGATCAGCTTGCCGCCCCAACGCTCCTTGATCCAGGCGACATCCTTCCAGGACAGCTGCGGGTCGAACTGTTCCGCCGTCCAGGAGGAGAGCGAGGAGAGGTCGGAGACGTTCTTGGCGTGACCAACGATGTTGCCGAAGCCGCGGCGCTTGGTGCGCAGCATGTCCATGCACCAGAAGGGCTTGGTGGCCAGCTGGATGCCATGATGGACGGTCCACTTCGGCGGTGCGGAGAGACCGTTGCGCAGGTCCTTGTGGCGCTGGCCGAGAATCTGCAGGTCGAGCGTCAGCATCAGCGCCGAGCAGTTTGCTGCCTTGGCGCGGTCGATCAGGTTGTTGATGAAGTCGCGGTCCTTCATCACGTAAAGCTGGAACCAGAAGGGCTTTGAGGTGACGGAGGCGACGTCCTCGATCGAGCAGATCGACATCGTCGAGAGCGTGAACGGCACGCCGAATTCTTCCGCCGCCTTGGCTGCCAGCATCTCGCCGTCGGCATGCTGCATGCCGCACAGCCCGGTCGGCGCGAGTGCCACCGGCATGGAAGCATCCTGGCCCGCCATGGTCGTCGCCAGCGACCTGTTTGTCATGTCCACCAGCACCCGCTGGCGAAGCTTCACCTTCGAGAAGTCTTCCTCGTTGGCGCGATAGGTGCCCTCCGTCCAGGAGCCGCTGTCGGCATAGTCGAAGAACATCTTCGGCACCCGGCGCCGGGCGCGCGTCTTCAGGTCGGCGATGGTCAGCGGCTTGGACATGATCGGTACTCCCCCGGCAGAACGTATCGTCAGCTAGCATGAGTCATTCGAGCGCGTCAGCAAAAAAGACGAGAAAGATGTTCAATGTATGCAAAGGTCGAATCGACCAACAGCTGATAGATAAGGCCGGAACATATGCTCGTCTCAGCGGAGGAGCCGCGGCGGTTGTCTTCGGAAGAAGCCGCATCCTCCACCCGACCATGGCAACTAAGTCTTGCTGTTACGCAGCCGACTTGGCTGGCCGGATGGGCTGGATCAGCACTTCTGCTGGGATATCCAACTCGGCGTTGAGGCGGCGGATCATCTCAAGGGAAAGGGGACGTTTCCGGTTGAGGATTTCCGCAACCCTCCCGCGGCTGCCGAGGACAGGCTCCAGATCCTTGCGGGTAAGTCCCTGCTGTTCCATGCGGAACAGGATAGCATCGACAGGATCAGGCAGATCGATGGGGTGGCGGGCGCTTTCGTAGATATCGATCAGAGTGACTAGCAGGTCGAGCCTGTCGCCCTCCGGCGTTCCGGTTTCGGCCCCCCACAGGGTCTCGAGGAGCGTCATTGCCTGCTGGTAATCGCCTTCACTGCGGATGGGTCTAATCTCAGTCATGTTCCACCGTTGCGGCATCGATCCGGTCATAATCACCGTGTGTTCCGATCCATTTGATCCATACTGTGGCTCGTCCGAAATCCACCGAGGTGATCAGCCGATAGTCATTTCCCTTGATGTTGAACACGACGCGTTCCGCATTGATGATGCTTGCATGGACGTATCGCTTCTTGATGTCGGCGGATGATCGCCACTCCGCCTTGCTTGCTTCATGAAACCAGGAATCCAGCGCCGCCTTCAAAGCCGGTCCGCCTTTTTGGCCCTTTGGGCTTTCTGCGAATTGCCTCAATGCTCGGCGCGAGATTATTCGCATCGGAGACTATCATGCTCCCAAATTGGGTTCAAGGCCTTGCTTCATCGCCTTGCCCGCGACATAGGTCTCCGCCACCGCCCGGTCGTCCCCCATGGTCTGCAGCAGGAAAAGCTCCTCCGGCAGGGTGGTGACCGTCTCCAGCCTCAGCGCCATGGCCGGCGTCGCGGCTGCGTTGAGCACCACGAGGTCGGCGTCCGTGCCGACCTCCAGCGTTCCGATCCGGTCCACGAGCGATAGCGCCTCGGCGTTGCCGCGGGTCATCAGGTGGAAGCTGTCCAGCGGGTTCAGCCGCTGCCCAAGGACCTGCTGGATCTTGTAGGCCTCGTCCATCGTGCGCAGCATGGAATAGCTCGAGCCGCCGCCGATATCGGTTGCTACCGCCACCCGCACCGGCTTGTTCCGCCGGCGGATGGCGTTCAGCGGGAAGAGGCCGGAGCCGATGAAGAGGTTGGATGTCGGGCAGTGGACGGCGACCGATCCCGTCTCGCTCAAGACGTCTGCCTCGCGGTCGGAGAGGTGGATGGCGTGTCCGAGCAGCGTCTTTGCGCCCAGCAGGCCGTAGCGCGCATAGATGTCGGTATAGTCCTTCGCCTCCGGATAAAGCTCGCACGTATATCGGATTTCGTCGAGGTTCTCCGAAAGATGCGTCTGGATGTGGAGATCCGGGAATTCCTGTGCCAGCGCCTGGGCGGCCTGCATCTGCTCCGGCGTGGAGGTGATGGCGAAGCGCGGTGTGATGGCGACGTGGTTGCGCCCCTTGCCATGCCATTGCTCGATCACCGCACGCGTCTCCTCATAGCTCATCTGTGGCGTGTCGAGCAGGCCCTGCGGGGCGTTGCGGTCCATCATCACCTTGCCGCCGACCATGCACATGCCGCGCTTCATCGCCTCGGCGAAATAGGCGTCGGCAGATGCCTTGTGAACCGAGCAATAGGCGGCGGCCGTCGTCGTGCCGTGGCGGATCATCTCGTCGTAGAAACGGGTGGCGATGCGGGCCGCATGGTCGCTTTCGACGAAGCGGCATTCCTCATGGAAGGTATAGGTGTTGAGCCATTCCAGAAGGCTGCCGGCATAGGAGGCGATCACCTGCATCTGCGGAAAGTGCAGGTGCGTGTCGATCAATCCGGGCAGGATGAGATGCGGCCGGTGGTCGATCTCATGGGTGTCCTGGGCCGCCTGCGCCTTGATGTCCGCATAATCTCCGATGGCGGCGAAGATGCCGTCCTCGATCAGCAGCCCGCCGTCATGCTCATAGGCATAGCTCTCGGTGTCGGTCAGGCTCATCGGCGCGCGTTTGAAGGTTAGCAGGCGGCCGCGGATCAGGGTCTTCGTCATTGCGAAACTGTGCTTTCATACCAGGCGGCGAGCAACTGGCGCTCCTCCGCCGAAATCTCTGTAATGTTGCCGGGCGGCATGGCGTGGCTCCGGCCGGCCTGGATGTATATCTCGCGGGCGTGTGCGGCAATCTCCCGGTCGGTCTCCAGCTTCACGGCCTTCGGCGGGAAGTTCACGCCGTCCCAGACGGGTTCAGCCGCGTGGCACATGGAACAGCGGGACAGCACAACGTCCCGGGCGGCGTCGAAATGGGCGTTCGATGCGAACTTCTGCTGCAAGGGGGACAGTGCTGCATTCTCGGTCTCCCCGGTCAGCACCTTCGGCACGGTCGAAAGCCACATGATGGCGATGAAGATGAGCAGCGTCACGAGCCAGGTCCAGGTCGGCCTGCCCTTCCTTGCATGGGTCGTGTTGAACCAGTGACGGATCGTCACTCCCATCAGGAAGACCAGCGCCGCGATGATCCAGTTGAACTCCGTCGCGAACGCCAGCGGGTAATGGTTCGACAGCATGAAGAAGATGACGGGAAGCGTCAGGTAGTTGTTGTGCAGCGAGCGCTGCTTGGCGATGACGCCGTATTTCGGGTCCGGCGTCCGTCCGGCGATCAGGTCGGCCACAACGATCTTCTGGTTCGGGATGATGATGAAGAAGACGTTCGCCGACATGATGGTGGCAGTGAAGGCGCCGAGATGGAGGAAGGCGGCGCGGCCGGTGAAGACCTGGGTATAGCCCCAGGCCATGGCCACCAGCACCGCGTAGAGGACCGCCATCAGGCCCCAGGTGTTCTTGCCGATCGGCGACTTGCAGAGCTGGTCGTAGATGATCCAGCCGACGCCGAGCGAAGCGACGGATAGGCCGATCGCCTGCCACTGGGAAAGCTCGATCACATGGCTGTCGATCAGGAAGAGGTCGGCCCCGGCATAGTAGACGATTGCCAGCATCAGGAAGCCGGAAAGCCATGTCATGTAGCTTTCCCACTTGAACCACGTCAGGTGCTCCGGCATCTGCGCCGGCGCCACCAGGTATTTCTGGATGTGATAGAAGCCGCCGCCATGCACCTGCCACTCCTCGCCATAGGCGCCGACCGGAAGGTGCGGCCGCTTCACCAGCCCGAGATCGAGCGCGATAAAGTAGAAGGACGAGCCGATCCAGGCGATGGCGGTGATTACGTGCAGCCAGCGTGCGGCGAACGACAGCCATTCCCAGGCCACGGCATATTCATACATTCGGCAATCCTCTGGAACCCCTGTTCTCCGACTCGCCACATTGCGAAAAAACGGCGGGTGAGGGAAGGGGCGAGGCAGAGGGATAAAATCTCGTGGCCGGAACTTCCTCCGCGACCTCCGGTTAGCGCGAGCACGCTGCGCTGGAACATTTCCACTTCAGTTGCGGCGTGCGGACCCGGCGCGACAGACGCCCGGTCGCAAACCAGTGCATGCCAGCCAGTGGCAGGGTAGGTAGGGGCTCGCCGGCTGTTGATCATTCGTCAACGGAGAATGAGCAGATGCGCAACCTACCACTGACCCTTCTTGTGGTCTTCCTGTTGTCCGCCCCGGCCGGCGCACACGACGCCCATACAGGCTGGGATTATGACAAGTTCTGCTGCAACGGCGACAACCACAGCGGCGACTGCCAGATGATCTCGACGAAGAACGTCCGGATCATCAATGGCGGCTATCAGATCTCGCTCGGTCCGGGCGACCACAGGCTGGTGACCCGTCCGCATAATTTCAGCCTACGACAGGACCAAGCCCGTCGCTCCCAGGACGAGGACTACCACATCTGCCTCTACCCGACGGAGGATACCTTGCGTTGCTTCTATGCGCCCGACATGGCGTTCTGAGGCAGCGCCTCAGGCCTGGAAATCCGGCATCATCTTGCGCATGAAGTCGCGGAAGACGCGGATCTTGCGAGAATTGCGGCGCGACTCCGGGTAGACGAGCCAGTAGTCGGAGCCATCGCTGGCGAGCAGGTCGAACGGTTGATAAAGCCGTCCGAGGGCGACGTCGTCGGCATAGAATTCCGGCCTCAGGATCGCCACACCCTGTCCCGCAATCGCTGCGGCTGCATGGAAGTACTGTGCACCGTACTGCGTCGCTGGAAATCTTGAGAAGTCAACGTCCTGCAGCCCAGCACGGGAAAACCACAGCGGCCACCACTCGTCCTGCGGGTCGATGATCGGCAGCTTCAACAGGTCCGCGGGTTCATGTACGCCGCCGATGGTTGCAGCCAGCGTCGGGCTCAGCATCGGCGTGAAGTGGCTTTTCATCAGGAAGTGTGACTTCAGCCCCGGCCAGACTCCCTTGCCGGAGCGGATCGCCACGTCTCCCTCCGTGCGTGAAAAGTCGATAACGGACTGTGACGTTTCCAGCCGAACCGCGATCCCCGGGTTTTCGACCTGGAATGTGCCAAGGTGGTGGGCGAGCCAGTGGGAGGCGAAGGTCGCGGTCGTGTGGATCGTCAGCGTGGCTTCCGATTGATCGCGGATGCCGCCCAGCGCTTCTGCCAGCATGTCGAAGGCTTCACCAACTTTCGGGGCAAGTCGCTCACCCACTTCGGTCAGCGCGACCTGTCGCGGGCGCCGCAGGAAGAGAGGTTCGCCCAGCGTGTCTTCCAGCAACTTGATCTGGTAGCTGACGGCCGTTTGCGTCATCCCAAGTTCCTCGCCCGCCCGGGTGAAGCTTTTGAGTCGCGCGGTTGCCTCGAAGACGCGCAGGGCATTGAGCGGAAATTGTCGTGATAGCTTCATGAATAAGTTCTCTTGATCCATCCAGACGATTGTTCGATTGGATCATGGGTGCAAGGAGGCTCATTCTAAACCCACCAGACGAACCAATGGAAGTGGGTGTTTCGATGTCCTTCGCCCTGAATTCACGGCGTGCTCAACCTTGCCTGCCAGATCGCGGGCGTCTCCTGTCGAAGATCTGGAACCGCTTTTTCCTCAGACGTCGCGGCATCAGCCAGATTGATGTCGGCGACCTGCCGGAAGATGTTCTGCGCGACATCGGGCTGCGGGATGGGAAGGCGGCGCATCGGCACGTCTGCGGCAGTTCTGCCTGGCGGGACGCGATGCTCAGCTATCCGCCACGCGGCCTCTGAGCGGTTGCCATCGACAGCACCGTCAGCAGCTCGGCAGCAACCATGGCAGCGATCACTTCCGGGCGCTTGTCCTTGACGGCGCTTCCGCCGATCGGCAGCACCAGGCGTTCCGCCATCTCCGCTGCCATGCCTTCGCGCCGGGCCCAGCTGGCAAATGTGGCACGCTTCGTCGCCGATCCGATCATCCCGACATAGGCGAGATCGGTACGGGCGAGCGCCTCGCGGGCGATCAGGAAATCCAGCGCATGGTCGTGGGTGAGGATAACCGCGGCGCCGCCTGGTGGAATGTCGGCGACCAGCGCCTCCGGCATTGCGGCGTGGCGCGCCGTGACCTCCGGCGAAACATCCCGCAGGGCGTCTGCCCTCGTTTCCACCACGGTGACCGAGAGCGGCAACGGAGCAAGGGCACGGGCCAGCGCCAGGCCGACGTGCCCCGCGCCGAACAGAAAGACCGTCGGGTAGCCCTCTTCCTCCTCCGCCCGGCGCTTCGTGAGCTCCGCCTCGATATCCGGCGTCACCAGGCGGAAGGAAAGCAGTGTTCTTCCGCCGCAGCACTGGCCGATCTCGGGCCCCAGCGGAACGCTCATCTGCGCATCGCCTCGGCCGTGCAGGATCGCACGGGCATTGTCGATTGCCATGAACTCCAGCTGTCCGCCGCCGATCGTGCCCCAGCAGGCTCGGTCTGCGACGAGCATGGTCGCGCCTTCTTCCCGTGGCGTCGAACCCTTTGCCTCGGTGATTTCGACGAGAATTGTCCGGGGATGTGCCGCCAGGAAGGCCGGGAGGGAACGGGTTGTCATGGTGGATCAACCTAGCATTGGCGGCGCTCCACCGCACCCGCATTTCCGCACCCCAATCGATCTCAGTTCATGATTGCTGTTAAAAACTTGTAAGCATCTCTCCCTTATTTCTGGGGATGCAAGAAACACTCTCTCTGGAGCCTGCGGAACAGATGGCCGCGGGCAATACCCATGACAAGCAAGCATTTTCCGGACGTCTCCCGTGACACTGCGCCTCAGGATATCTATCGCAAGATCGTGTCAGAGATCGATGATGGCGTGATCGGCATAGACGCCGGCGGCATCATACGCCTCTGCAATCCTTCTGCGGAACGTATCTTTGGCTGGGAGTACGGAGAGCTTCTTGGCAAGCCGCTGGATGTTCTGCTTCCGGAACATCTGCGCGCCTTCCACGCCAAGCTTGTCTCGAACTTCTTCGCGGGCGCCGGTGAAGCGCGATACATGGGTGCCAGGACTGCCGAGATCGTCGGGCTGCGCGCCGACGGTTCCGAGGTCCATCTGGGGATCACGATCCTCAAGACATCGACGACGTCTGAGCACATGATGATCGCCGTGATCCGCGATATCTCCGAGCGCATCTCCTATCAGCGGGAGCTGCTGCGACTGGCGCAGACGGACCCGCTCACGGGCCTCCTCAACCGGCGGGCCTTCCATGAGAGCTTCGCCGCCCGGATGGCCCATGGCGAGCCGGCGATGTCGTCGGTGGCCCTGCTCGACCTCGACGAGTTCAAGGCGCTCAACGACCGCTACGGCCATGACGCCGGTGACGAGGCGATCATTCGCTTCGCCGACATACTCCGGCAAACCATCCGCAGCGGCGATCTCGCAGCGCGCTGGGGTGGAGAGGAATTCATCCTCTTCCTCCCCAATACCTCGTCGCAATCCGCCGTTGCCGTGGTCGAGCGGGTGCGTGCGGCCTTTGCCGACGCCGTCTTCGGCTGGCGGCGGGGCGGCTCCGGCAGCCTGACCGTCAGCGCCGGCATCGTCACCGACCGGATCGGCAAGGGCGGTCTGGATGCGGCCGTCGCCCGCGCCGATATTGCTCTCTACGATGCCAAGAGGGGCGGGCGGAACAGGATCGTTCGCATTCGCGACCCGCAGGACACCGTGGCAATGTCTGCCGATCACTGAACCGTTCTTGTCCCGTCACATCAATGCTGTGCTAGGCTTGGCACGACCAACCGGACGGGACGTTTCATGACCAGACGCGCGCAATCCCTTGCCTGGCTGCTTGTCGCTCTCCTTGCAGCGGCCATGTTCTTCTTCAATCCCCTGGCCGAGACTGCGGCCAGCTTCAGCCGCGAGGTAACGCTCGGCAGCGGCGCGCTCTATGGCACGCTGCGTGTCGCCAACTCGCTGATGAGCGTCGCCAAGGATGCGGACGTCACGGGCGGGGTCGGCGTGGCCTCCGTCACCGCAAGCCCCGGACAGCTCCTGCAGCCCGTAACCAACACGATCGATCGCATGGCCGATCTCCTCTTCTACCTCGCCATCGCGTCCGGTATCCTGTCGATGGTGCTCGTCCCGGTAGCCAAGGTTGCCTCGGCGGTGCTGGCGCTCGGAGCCGGTGCCATTGCCATCCTGCTCTTCAAGGCGCGTTCTGTGCCGCCGGCGCTGGACCGCTTCTCGCGTTCCGCTGCGGCCATCGGTCTCCTCGGCGCCGTGCTTCTGCCGGCCTCCTATTCTCTCGCCTTCCATGCCGGCAATGCCATCACCGAGGGAGCCTGGAAGGATGCGACGGAGATCTTCCAGCGCATGGACGCACAATACGAGACCGCGGCCGTGCAGGGCCAGGTGGAGGCGTTGCGCGAGGGATTGCCGGCAGACGGTGCCGCTCCTCCACCTGTCGAGGACGAAGGACTTCTCGGCCGCCTCGGCTCCGCCGTCGATGCCTCGCGCTCGGCCCTTTCCGGTACGCTCGACGCCGCCTCGGGGCTTGCCCAGTCGGTAACGGGCGGCGTTACCGCCAACGCCCGGATCATCAACGAGGGTCTCGCGCTATCAGCAGACCTCTTCACCGCCTCGATCGGCATCGCCGCGGCCTATCTGGTGAAACTCCTCGTCCTGCCCTTGCTGATCCTCGGGGCGCTGATCTATCTGATGCGGGCTCTTGTCCGCTGAAGGCGGCGGGCTTGGATTTCTCATCGGGTGCTCTAGGTTTCCTCCGTGGTAACGGTTGCGCCGGAAGGCGTATGGGCTCTCCGCGAGATAAAAAAATCCGCTTCTTATGGCACACGACATCCAGAATGACATTGACACGATGCAGGGTATCGCGGCGATCCCTGCCATCCTGGAAATGGTTTGCCGGACCACGGGAATGGGGTTTGCCGCCGTCGCGCGCGTGACCGAGGAGCGCTGGGTAGCCTGTCAGGTGCTGGACAATATCGGCTTCGGCCTTCCCGCCGGCGGCGAACTGGATGTGGAGACGACGCTCTGCCATGAGGTGCGCCAGCTTCGCGAGGTGATCGCCATCGACAATGTGGCGGAAGACCCCGTCTATTGTCAGCACCACACCCCTCGGCTCTATGGCCTGCAAAGCTACATTTCCGTCCCGGTCATCCTGCCCGACGGCCGTTTCTTCGGCACGTTGTGTGCGATCGACGCCAAGCCGGCGAAACTCAGCGACCCGCAGACGGTGACCATGTTCAAGCTGTTCACCGACCTCATCGGCTTTCAGTTCGACGCGGCCGAGAAACTGAGTTCAACCCGCGCCAGCCTGATCGATGCAAAGACCGCCTCGGAATTGCGTGAGCAGTTCATCGCCGTGCTTGGCCATGACCTGCGCAACCCCGTGGCGTCGATCACCGGGGGAATCAGCATCCTCTCGCGGGAGCCGCAGAGCGAGAAGTCCACGCGGGTGCTAAGCATGATGCGCGGCAGCGTGCTGCGCATGTCGGCCCTGATCGACAACGTGATGGATTTCGCACGCGGGCGTCTCGGGGGCGGTATCGCGCTGCAGAGAGACCAGGAGACGTCACTACAGCCAACGCTGGAGCAGGTCGTCTCGGAAATACTCTCGGGGCATCCCGAGCGCAGGATCGAGGCGAACTTTCAGCTGTCCGGGGTGGTTCCGGTCGACCACCAGCGGATCGCACAGATGTTGTCCAACCTCCTCGGCAATGCCGTGACCCATGGCTCCCCGGGTCACCCGATCCGCGTTGATGCCGCGATCGTCGATGGCGAGTTGCGCCTGTCGGTTGCCAATTCGGGTACTCCCATCCCCAAGGAATCGCTGCAGAAGCTGTTCCAGCCCTTCAAGCGCGGGGAGGGCAGTTCAAGCCTGCAGGGCCTCGGCCTTGGTCTCTACATCGCCTCGCAGATCGCCGAGGCGCATGGCGGGCAACTGGACGTGCATTCCGACGAAACGGAGACGAGGTTCACGTTCCGGATGCCGGTGGAGCCGCAGCACGGTCAGGCGGCAGGGTAACGAAAAGCTCTACGGCGTTTTGACGTCGAATGCGGGCGAAAAGGCCAGATGGCCGCTGGGCTCTTCGTCGGAGAATGCGATCCACTGGACATATTTCCCGTCGACACCCTCGTAGACGAGGGCGCCGTCGCTCGTGAAGCCGCAACTGCGATAGACGTCCGGATCGCCGATCAGGGCGCAACCTTTGGCATTTCGTTCCTTCAGGCGGTCGAGACCTTCACGGATCAGCAGCTTGCCGATGCCACGCTTTTGCAGTTCCGGCAGTACGGAGATGGGGCCGAGCCCGAACCAGCCGCTGGAGACGTCGCCGACCCTGACTGGAGAGAAGGCGACGTGGCCGACGACCCGGCCGTCCTGTTCGGCGACCAGCGACAAGGCAAGATTGCCGGAGCCGCGCAGCGCCCGGATGATGGCCGGTTCGGTGCCGCTGCTGTATGGCATGGTCTCGAAGGCCCGCGCCGTCAGGTCATGGATGGCCTCCTCGTCGCCCGGCCGCTCCGGGCGAATGTGCAACTCCGACATCAAAGCGCCTTCAGCCGTTCCACCGCCATCAGCACCCGTTCCGGCGTCGCCGGCGGGTCGAGGCGAGGGCATTCCCGATAATCAGCGATGCTCGCGACAGCCATGGAGATTGCCTCCAGCACCGAGATCGCCAGCATGAAGGGCGGTTCGCCGACGGCCTTTGAGCGGCCGATGGTCGGCTCGGCATTCTCGGACCATTCCGCGAGCTTCACGTTGAAGACCTTCGGCCGGTCGGAGGCAAGCGGGATCTTGTAGGTGGAGGGTGCATGGGTCCGGAGCCGCCCCTTGTCGTCCCACCACAATTCCTCCGTCGTCAGCCAGCCCATGCCCTGCACGAAGCCGCCCTCGATCTGGCCGATGTCGATCGCCGGATTGAGCGACCTGCCGACGTCGTGGAGGATATCGGTGCGGTCCACCATGTATTCGCCGGTCAGGGTGTCGATCGAGACTTCCGAGCAGGCTGCGCCATAGGCGTAGTAGTAGAAGGGCCGGCCGCGGCCCGCCTCGCGGTCCCAGTGGATCTTCGGCGTCTTGTAGAAGCCGGCGGCGGAGAGTTGCACCCGGTCGTAATAGGCAGCGCGTACCAGCGTGTCGAATGGCACCACTTCCGTCCCCACGCGGACCCGGTTTGGCAGGAATTCCACCTCCTCGCGCGGCACATCCCATTGCCGCATGGCGAAGTCGATCAGCCGTTCCCTGATCTGGCGGGCGGCATCATAGGCGGCCATGCCGTTGAGGTCGGAGCCGGAGGAGGCCGCCGTTGCCGAGGTGTTCGGCACCTTGGCGGTTGTCGTGGCGGTGATCTTCACCCGCTCGATGTCGACGTTGAAGGCATCGGCCACCACCTGCGCCACCTTGACGTAGAGGCCCTGGCCCATCTCGGTGCCGCCGTGGTTCAGGTGGATCGAACCGTCCTGGTAGATGTGCACCAGTGCGCCGGCCTGGTTGTAAGCGGTCATGGTGAAGGAGATGCCGAACTTCACCGGGGTCAGCGCGATGCCCTTGCGGATGACGGGACTGTTCTCGTTGAACGCGATGATCGCCTTGCGTCGTGCCTGATAGTCTGAAGAGCGTTCCAGTTCCTCCACCACGCGGGCGATGACATTGTCCTCGACTTCCTGGTGGTAGGGCGTCGTGGTGCGGCCGGAGCCGGGCTGGCCGTAGAAGTTCAGCTTGCGGATCTCCAGCGGGTCCTTGCCCAGCGCATAGGCGATCTCCTCGATGATGCGCTCGGCGCCGAGCATGCCCTGCGGCCCGCCGAAGCCGCGGAAGGCGGTATTCGAGACGGTATGGGTTTTCAGCGGCTGCGAGGTGAGGTGCACATGCGGATAGAAGTAGCTTGAATCGGCATGGAAGAGCGCGCGGTCGGTGACCGGGCCGGAGAGGTCGGCGCACCAGCCGCAGCGGGCGGCATAGGTGGCATTGACCGCATGGATGCGGCCCTCGTCGTCGAAGGCGACGTCGTAGTCGACGCGGAAATCGTGGCGCTTGCCGGTGACGGCCATGTCCTCGTCGCGGTCAGGGCGAAATTTTACCGCGCGGCCAAGCTTCTTGGCGGCCACGGCTGCAAGGCATGCGAAGTGGTTACCCTGTGTTTCCTTGCCACCGAAGCCGCCGCCCATGCGCCGCGTGTTGATCGTCACGGCATGGTTGGGGATGCCCAGCACATGCGCCACCATGTGCTGCACCTCGCTCGGATGCTGGGTGGAGGACCAGACGGTCACGTCATCGTCCTCGCCGGGAATGGCCATGGCGATCTGGCCTTCCAGGTAGAAGTGCTCCTGGCCGCCGATCTCTATGCGGCCCTGCAGGCGGCGCGACGCCTTGCCGATCTCCACCTCCGGTGCGCCGCGCTGCAGCGTCATCGGCTTGACGACCAGAGGTGCGCCGTTGGTGACCGCGCCTTCGATATCGGTCCAGTGCGGCAGGTCGCGATATTCGATCTTCGCCAGCCGTGCGGCCCGGCGGGCCTGGTCGCGCGTCTCAGCGATCACCGCGAAGATCGGCTGGCCGTGGAACTCCACCTTGTTCGTTGCCAGCAGCGGCTCGTCGTGCTGGCCGGTGGAGCCGACGTCGTTGAAGCCCGGAATGTCGTCGGCCGTCATCACCCAGAGGACGCCCGGTGCCGCCTTCACCGCATCGAGGTTGACCGACAGGATCTCCGCATGGGCCCGGTCCGCCATGCCGAGTGCTGCGTGCAGCGTATCTGCAGGCTCGCGAATATCGTCGATATATTCGGCGGTTCCGGTCACATGCTTATGCGCTGAGTCATGCCGGAGCGACGCGTGCATGGGGCCGTTGATGGTGTTCTTCGTTTCGAAGGTCGTCTTGTCCATCTTACGCCTCCTCCAGTTCGTGCCGCTGAAGCTCCGTCGGCGCGCCGGCGGTTTCCAGGAAGAAGCGGGTCAGCAGGTTCTTGGCCGTCAGCGACCGGTACTGGGCCGTCGCCCGCCAGTCGGTGAGCGGCTGGTAGTCCTGGTCGAAGAGTTCGCGGACGGCGGAAACGGTCGCCCAGTTCCAGTCCTGCCCCGTCAGCGCTTCTTCCACATGGCGCGCCCGCTTCGGCGTCGCCGCCATGCCGCCGAAGGCGATGCGGGCGCTTGCCACGCGACCTTCCATATCGAGCTCGACATGGAAGGCGCCGCACAGGGCGGAAATGTCCTCGTCGCGCCGCTTGGAGATCTTGTAGACGGCGAAGTAGGCGTCTTCCCGCGGGCGCGGCACGAAGACCTTCTCGACGAACTCGCCGGCCATGCGATCCTGCCTGCCGTAGGCGAGGAAGTAATCCTCCAGCGGCATGGTCCGCTTGCCGCTGTGGGAGCGCAGGGTGAGTTCAGCGCCGAGCGCAATCAGGGGAGGCGGCGTGTCGCCGATCGGCGAGCCGTTGGCGATATTGCCGCCGATCGTGCCCATGTTGCGCACCTGGCCGCCGCCGATCCGGTCGATCAGCCGTGCCATCTGAGGGATTTCTTCCGACAATACCTCGAAGGCCTGCGTATAGGTGACGCCGGCGCCGATGGTAATGCCCTTCTCGTCCGCGCTGATCGACTGCAGTTCCGTCAGGTGATTGATGAAGACGACCGGGTCGAGCAGGCGCATCTGCTTCGTCACCCAGAGTCCGACATCGGTGGAGCCC